>CAVSAD010000014.1:0-197519 GCA_963725815.1 uncultured Chloroflexia bacterium | reverse complement strand
GTCTATGAGCGCGATGCGCTCGTCCCCGGCATGGCGTTCAACGGGCCCTGCATCATTGAGCAGTACGACAGCACGATCATGGTCACGCCGGGGTTCAGGCTCGAGATCGACAGCCAGCGAAACGTCATCGGCACGCGAACCGCATAGGGCGACCAGTATTCCGAAATCAACCCAGAGCGAACATGGACGCGCGTCACGAGAGGCGGCACGAGGTGACAGACCGGGCTCAGATCGCCGGGATCGACAAGGTATTGCTGGAAGTCCTGCGGAACCGTTTTCAAGCCATCGTCGATGAGATGGGCTACGTGGTGTTGCGCACCGGCCACACCGTTTTCGTCAAAGAGACCGGAGATTTCGGAGTCGCGCTTGCCAGCACCCACGGTGAGGTATTCGCGACGCCATATCGCGTCGGCGTGCATCTGATGGTCGGTAATCCGCTGCAGGACGCGGTGCGCTACGTCGAGGAACGCCTCGGCGGCTGGCACGAGGGAGACGTTTTCCTCTCCAATGACCCGGTGACGACCGGCGGCATGGCGACACACCTGCCGGACATCTACATCTGGAAGCCGATCTTTGATCACGGCGAGCTTCTCTGCTTCGCCTGGAGCTTCATCCATTTCTCGGACGTCGGCGGCCGGGTGCCGGGTAGCATCGCGCCGTCTAACACCGATACCTTCCAGGAGGGTGTGGTCTTCCCGCCGGTTCACCTGGTGTCGCGCGGCGAGATCAACCAGGAGGTTCTTTCCATCCTGCTGGCCAACTGCCGCATTCCGGAGTTGAACTGGGGCGATATCAAGGCGCAGCTTGCCGGGCTCAATACCGCCGAGCGCCGCGTTCACGATCTGGTCGAGCGCTACGGGTCGACCACCGTGCGGCACGGCATCGACGACGTCCTCGACTACGCCGAGGCGCAGGCGCGCCGGGTCATCGACGACATGCCGGACGGTACCTATCGCTTCACCGATTACCTCGAGACCGATCACGTCATCAAGGGCCGGTTGCAGCGGATCAAGCTGGCGCTGACGATCAGAGGAAGCGATCTGATCCTCGACTTCACCGGGACCGATCCGCAGGTGCAGGCGGCCTTCAACATGGCGACCGGCGGCAAGAACGGCCACTGGATGATCGCCTTCAGCCTGGTGAGCTTCCTGCGCACGATGGCGCCCGACATGATCCTCAACAGCGGCGCGGTACGCCCGATGCAGTTCATCCTACCCAGGGGGAGCATTCTCAATCCGGAGCCGCGCGCTTCATATGGCGTGCGCGCCGCGCTGATGTTCCGCTTGTTCGACACCATCCTCGGCGCGCTCGGGCAGGCGCTGCCGGACAAGATCAACGCAGCGGGCTCGAACCAGGGCGCGATCTTGCTCGTCTCGGTGCCGGACTCTGAGACAGGCGGCACGAAGGTGAGCGTGGTGCAGCCACTCGTCGGTGGCGCCGGTGGGCGTCCCATGAAAGACGGGCTCGACGGCGTCGACGTCGCCATGGGTTTCCTGAAGAACGTGCCGACCGAAAGCATCGAGCAGGAGGTGCCGGTGCTGGTGAACCGCTACCGCCTGCGTGAAAACAGTGGCGGGCCCGGCTACTACCGGGGCGGCGTCGGCGTAGAGCTCGAGCTGAAAGTCTTCCCGCCGAACAGCGTCATCACCGCTCGCGGTATGGAGCGCTACACCTTCCGTCCCTGGGGACGGCTGGGTGGAAAAGCGGGAACCACGGGGTTCACCACCCTCAACTCCGGCACCGAAGGGGAGCGGAACGTCGGCAAGATCGACGTCCTCTACCTGGAGCCGGGCGACCGGGTCCTGATTGGAACACAAGGGGGCGGTGGCTACGGCGACCCGCTCGCTCGACCGGCCGAGTGGGTTCTGGACGACGTGCGTCGATGAGCTGGTGAGCGTCGACGGCGCGCGCGACGACTACGGCGTGGTCGTCGAAAACGGACGTGTCGATGGGCAGGCCACCCAGACGCTGAGAACAGCGCTACGTGCGCAACGAGGCGATGAGCTGCCGGTATTCGATTTCGGGCCGGAGCGGATGGCCTTCGAGCGGCGCTGGACTCCCGAGCTGCAGGATGCGATCCTGGCGGCGACCATCAGCTACCAGACGACGATGCGCGATTTTCTCCGGCAGCGTTTGTTTGCCCGGCTGGAACAGCGTTTCGATGCGGGCCAAGAGGTGCGGCCGGATGAGGTCGGCGCCATCATCGAATCAATCCGCGATCAGGAGCTTACCGTCAGAGTCTAGGCCATCCCCGCTCTGCTGCCTCAGGGCGAGAGCCCATTTCGGACGTGAGGTCGACGTCGGCGCCAGAGTCGTTCAGGTCCGTTGCAGCCAGCTATCTAGCGTGGATGGCGTTTGTGCACGGGCCGATCGTTGTGTGATTCCTGCATCAGAGTTGAGTCGTGGCACCATCCCCGGTATCCCTGTGCCAGAGCCGACCGTGCCGACACCATTGCCGCTCCAGGTAGTTCTCCCGAGGCTGAAAACCGCGGCACGCAGAGTGCTGCTACGGTGAATTGCGGAGCCGACGCCATCAGCCGTCTCCCCATCAGGGGCGACGTGTGGTTCTGGTGTATCGGCTCCGTGCGTATGTCGCAAACTGACTCAGTGGGGGATGGGTCATGGCGCGACATGGCGAGCGCGGGTTTTGGGGAAACCAGTGAGAAGGGGAGAAGATGCCGGAATTCAACAAAGACATGAAGCTGGATACCTCGCAGGTAGAGGACCGGCGAGGCGTCGGTAAGGGTGCCGCGGTTGGTGGGCTCGGCGGCGCAGCAGTAATCGTAGCGGTAATTCTATCGATGATCTTCGGTGTTCCGATCAACCCTGCCGATTTGGGGTCGCAACCGGCGAGTCAGGACCAGAGTCAGGGCGGAGTGGTGCCGGGCGGTAGCATATCGGAGAACTGCCAGACCGGCGCCGACGCCGCCCAGCAGCAGGATTGCCGCATCGTCGCCTACGTCGATAGCATTCAGAAATACTGGGGCACCGAGTTCGCGCAGAGTGGATCGCAGTACACGATGTCCAAGACGGTCCTCTTCACCGGCTCGACTTCGACCGGATGCGGCATGGCCAACAGCCAGGTCGGGCCGTTCTACTGTCCTTCGGACAAGATCGTTTATCTGGATCTTGGGTTCTTCGACCAGCTTCGAACGCAGTTTGGAGCGCAAGGAGGCCCGTTCGCCGAAGCCTACGTGCTGGCGCACGAGTACGGTCATCATGTTCAGGATCTGACCGGTGTCCTCGATCAGATCGGTAATGATCGCCAGGGTCCAGAGAGCGCCTCGGTGCGCGCTGAACTGCAAGCGGACTGTTATGCCGGAGTCTGGGCGAGCAATGCCACGCAGACCGGCTACCTGACCAGTCTGAGCCAGGCCGATATCGCCGACGGATTGAACGCCGCCGCGGCAGTGGGCGATGACCGCATCCAGCAGGAGTTCCAGGGGACGGTGAACCCAGAATCCTGGACCCACGGTTCCTCGGCGCAGCGCACGCAGTGGTTTACGACCGGTTATCAGTCGGGCAATCCGGGCTCGTGCGACACGTTCAGCGGCAGCCCGTAGATCAAGAAGACGGACCGTGGACCGCTTTGGCCGCGGCCGCGGTCTCGTTCATCCTCGCCCGTGCGCTCACGAGCTTCTGGATGAGCGCAATGGGCAGATCCTGATCGAGCGGCAGGTGGACTGTGGCCTGGACAGCATGATAGCCCGCCAGTTCGTGCTTGTGCTCGTCGATGACCGGCGACGGAATATAGAGGCCGATGTGGCGCTTGAACAGGCCGAAATACGCCAGGCGCCCGTGGTAGTCGTAATACGGCATCCCGTAGCTAATCCGTTCAGTCGCCTCTGGGATGGCATCCAGAATTGCCCGTCGGAGTTGCCGCAACTTCTCCTGCAGCTCTGGCGGGGCATTCGAGATGTAGCGATCCACTTCGGATGAACGCATGACCGCCTCGATCCTGTCGATCTACAAGCCGTAGTGGGCGTTGATCGGTCGCTGGTAGGCATCGACCTTGCCGCTGAGAACGTCAGTCGACACGGACGGGACCCTTGGCCGTGGCCGATTCCATGATGGCGAAGGCAGTCGCCAGGTCGCGTAGCGCCTCTCGTCCATTCATTTCCGGCTGGCGTCCTGCGGCAATCGCGTCGAGCCAATCGCGGTAGGCGAGTGCGAACGGGTTGGTGATGCCGCGCGGGAAGAACCGTTCGCGCTCAGCGGCCAATGCGTCACGCGCGAAGAGATCCGCGAGATCGATGCGCGCGCCACCGTCTCGAATGATCGTCGACCCCTTTGAGACAGCCTGACGTGCCGTAAATGGTTGTGCCATCTGGCAGGCCACTCGGCTCGCCGTGTCCCGGCCCAGGTGAACGAGAGCGTGCCGACCGCGCCGTTCTCGAACTCCGGCAGCGCGAAGAAGGCGTCATCGGCGTCGGCGGGATAGCGTCCGAAGACGTTGCCCTCCGGATCCCGCAACTCTCGCTCGGATTCGAAGACGCGAGCGATGGCGGTCATGGTGCGTATCTCGCCCGCCAGATAGCGCAGCCGGTGGGCCATGTGAACGCCGATGTCGATCGATGCGCCACCGCCGGCCTCGGCCTTCACGTGACGCCAGGGTGTGTCGGCCACCACGCGATCCGGCGACCACTCAGCCGTTCCCAGCGAAATCGCGGCGAGCATTTGCATGGCGCCAAGCTCACCCCGCCCGATGGCCCAATGGGCCAGCCGCACCGTAGTCTCGAAGCGCACGTTCTCCATGACGCCCAGCGATAAGCCGGCTCCCTCGGCCGCTTCGACCAGTTGAGCCGCCGCTTTGACCGTTACCGCGATTGGCTTCTCCACCATCACGTGCTTTCCAGCTTGCAAGCTGGCCAGCCCCGCGGCGTGATGCACCGGCAGCGACGCCGTGATGTCGACGGCGTCAACGAGTACCTGACGCGAGCATCTCGTCGACGCTGGTGAAAACCTCGGCGTCGACCTCGGGCTGGAAGTCGCTGACGTAGAGGTGGGGCGCCGCCAGCGAGTCGTTCGGGTTGCGGCTGACCGGGGGCCGGGGTGGTGGACCCTCGCCCCGGCGACGAAACATCAGCGCGTCATCACGCTTGCGCGCAACCAGCGCGGTGATGCGGAAATCGTCGTATCCAGCCTCCCGCAACAACCGGTAACCGCGCAGATGGGCCGGTAGAATCCGGCCACAACCGATGATCCCGATGCGGATCGGATCAGCCATTTACCCGGTCCTTTCCTGGAGACGTCGGTCGTTCGATCGTCATAACGGGAGGGAGACGGAGCGGCCGTCCCGCTCCGAGCGTAATCCGGCTTCGAGGATTTCCTGCGTATCACGTCCGACTTCCATGCTCACCAATCCCTCGATGGGGCGGTCGTTCGCCAGGCAGGTCAGGAAGTATTCGACCGCGGATCGCTCTTCGTGCGGAAGCGCCGGTGGCTCGAGGATCTGGCCGTCCGGATCGTCGTCGGAACTGAGCCGCACCACGCCGCTGCGCCGCACGTCTCCTTCGCGTCGTCCGGAATCCCGCTGTACGACCAGCGTGCCGCCACGTCCCCAGATCGCCGGACCTCCATCCGGCACCGGCCCCGAGGCGGACCAGGTCGCCTCGATGACCGCCATCGCGTGCTGGTAGCGCAACGTCAGCACGGCGTTATCGTCGACGGCGATATCCGGCTTCACCAGGTGGCCGATGGTCGCGCTCACGCGGCTGGGCATCCCAAACAGGAGTCGCGCCATGCTGGCACCGTAGCCACAGTAGTCGATGTAGGCACCCGCGCCGTTCCGCTCACGATCGTAGAGCCAGCCGTAGAAATACGTCGAACAGCCGTACTCTTTCGGGCCGCGATGCCCGCCGCGGAAGCTAAAGCGATAGATCGACCCAACCTTGCCATCCTGAGCGAGCCGCAGCGCGTGACGAACGGCCGGCTGCCAGGCGGTCGGCCAGTTCACCATCAACGGGACCCCGGCATTCACGGCCGCCACGCGTACGCGTTCAGCGTTCGCCAGGTTGTCGGCCATCGGCTTCTCGATCATTATCGGTTTGCTGAATGAAGCGACGAGTTCAACCAGATCGGCGGTTCCGGCGTTGTCGACGAAGATGAGGACGGCGTCCGGCCGCTCCTTCTCGAGTAACGCGGCATAGTCGTCATAGAGGCCAGTCACGCCGAACTCGCCATGGGCTTTATCGAGAAGTGGCCGGTTTGGATCCGCCATGCTGAGGACAATATCGTCGCGGGCCGCCATCTCCGCGACGTGCTGCCAGACGTGATCGTGGATGAGCCCAAGAACTCCGATTTTCCAGGTCACCGGTCACCTGCTTCCTTGTCCGCGAGTAAAAAGGACGTGCGACGCTAGCGTCGCCAAACAAGCGGGCCGTTGTCAAGCGCCGTGCTGCTTGGCCGGTCGGAATCCCTGTGCGACACTCAACTCGCGAGGATCTGGTCGCGAACAGTGCCGCACCGCGGTTCGCCGGCTCGGCCGGCGAATGGTGACGGCGGGTCGATTCGAGAGGGTGGCCAATGACGATTTATGATGCACTGGGAGTTCGCCGCGTGATCAATGCCTCGGCCACATTGACGCGTCTTCGGCGGCTCGCTGATGCCGCCTCCCGTGATCAGTGCGATGAACGATGCGGCCGGCTCCTTCATTGACCTGCCGGAGTTCCAGCGAAAGGTCGGCGAGCGTATCGCCAAGCTGACGCACAACGACGCGGCGTTCGTCTCGTCTGGAGCCGCGGCGGGTATCGCGCTGGCGGTCTCGTCGTGCATTGCCGGCACGGACCAGAGGCTCATCGACTCTTTCCCTTATCTTGACGGAGTCCAGCGCACGGAAGTGATCGTCTACCGCAGCCAGCGCAACGGCTACGACTACGCGGCACGGCAGACGGGAGCGCGGCTCGTCGAGCTTGGGCCGGAAGATGGCGAGCTCGAAGAGGCGATCAATGAGCATACCGCCTGCGTCCTCTTCTTCGCGGGCGCGCATTACGCCCGGGAGGCGACTCCCGATCGAAGAGGTCGTCCGTCATCGCCCACGAACGAAACATCCCGGTGATCGTCGATGCGGCCGCGCAGATTCCGCCGATCTCTAATCTCTGGCATTTCACACAAGAGATCGGCGTCGACATCGCCATCTTCAGCGGTGGCAAAGGGCTTCGGGGACCACAGCCGAGCGGCCTGATTCTCGGGCGGCGAGACCTGATCGAAGGCATGCCGGGCCAACGGTAGCCCCAACCATTCGATCGGGCGGCCGATGAAGATCGGTAAAGAAGAGACTGCTGGCTTGCTTGCCGCGCTGGAGTGGTCGCTCGCGCAGGACGAGCCGGGCACCATCGAGGGCTATGAACACGCGGTGAAGTACTGGATCGCCGGCCTCGCCGGTCTCCCTGGCGTCACGGCTGAGCGTGGGTTTCCCAGCGAGGCGGGGCAGCCGCACGCGCGCGCCATCGTGCACTTCGGAGCCAAGTCGCCGCTTGACCAGGGATGAGGTGTCGCGCGCTTGTGGGATCGTGATCCGCGGATTGCCGTGGCGGCGGACGGGCGAGACGCGATCGCCCTCAATCCGCAGACGCTGGCGCCAGGTGAAGAGAAGCTGGTGCTGGCGGCGCTGCGGCAGGTGCTCGGAAGCGCCTAGCCGGTTTCGCCTGATTATCCGGCTTCCTCAGGCCGTAACCGATCTTCCGCTGAGACCTCCGGTGTCACGGCGCGGGTGATGAATGCCGCGGCGTTCTGGCGCCTGAACGCGTTCTCGATGACCGCGTCCCGGTCGTCATCTGTTGGTTCCTCGGACTCCTCCTGCTCGTCATACGGCACGGCACCGGTCCATTTCCGCACACCAGGGGCGAACACGCGAATTACCAGCACGCGTACGCCAGCGGACAGGGGGATCGACACGAGGGCACCCATGCGCATCAAGATAGGGGCTGACAAGCGACGACTCCAGCGCGAAAGTGACGGTGTGTCATCCAGTCACGATCGCGACAGGAGTCGTTCATGGCGAGTATACCCAGCCTCAGTGGCACTCTCCAGACCGTGTTGACCGCCACGGCGGAGTCGCTGGCCCGCCAGACGGGCGTCATCCGCCGACAGCGCAAACTGAGTGGCGCCGTCTTGCTCCAGACCTTGATCTTGGGTTGGCTGGCCCATCCGGCGGCCAGTTTGACCCAACTGACGCAGATGGCGGCCCGCCGCGGCGTCGTGCTCAGCCCCCAGGCCCTCGATCAACGCTTTACCCCGGCCCTGGTCGAGTGCCTGGAGCGCCTCTTGGGTGCCACGCTGGCCACGGTGGTCGCGGTGGCCGAGCCGGTCGCCATCCCGGTGCTGCAGCGCTTCACCGGCGTCTGGATCCTGGACAGTACCACCCTGAGCCTGCCGGAGCGGTGGGCACCGCGCTGGCCCGGCTGTGGCGGACGGCCGGGGAAGGCTTGGCCGCCCTCAAGCTCCACCTGCGCCTCGATCTCCGGCAGGGGCACCTCGAGGGGCCAGATCTGAGCGCCGGACGCACCCACGATCGCCGTAGCGCGCTGCATGTGGCGGCACTCCCGACCGGAAGCCTGCGGCTGAGTGATCTGGGCTACTTCAGCCTGGCGGCCTTTCGCACGATCGCCGCGCAGGGGGAGCTTCTGGCTGAGTCGGCTGCAAGTCAACGTGGTCATCCAGACGGTGACCGGGGAGCGGGTGACGAACGTCGGACGCTGGCTGCGGGGGCTCGACGATGGACGCGGCCAAGTCGACGTCCCGGTCCGGCTCGGCGTGACGGAGCACCTTCCGGCCCGCCTGCTGGCGCTCAAGGTGCCGGGATCGGTGAGCGCAGCCCGGCGACGGCGCCTGCGGCAGCAGGCGCGCAAACAGGGCCAACCCGTCAGTCAAGCGCGGCTGGACCTGGCGGGCTGGACGCTGCTGGTGACCAACATCCCGGCCAACCGCTTGAATTTCGACGAAGCCCGCAGCCTCTACCGCGCACGCTGGCAGATCGAACTCCTCTTCAAGCTGTGGAAGCAGCATGGGCAGCTGGATACCTGGCGCAGTGCCAACCCCGAGCGCATCATGGCGGAGGTCTGGGCCAAGCTCATCGGGCTCGTGATCCAGCATCGGCTGATGCTCACGAGTGGCTGGACATTCCCGGATCGGAGCCTGGTCAAGGCCGCCAGCGCCATCCGCGATCAAGCCATGGTCCTGGCGGCCGTCTTTGATGCTCCCCGCCAGTTTCGGAGCGCCCTGACACAACTCCAACGCTGCCTGCGGGCCTCCACCCGCCTCAACAAACGGCGCACCCATCCCAACACCTACCAGTACTTGCTTGACCCCACGTTGGAACCTTAACTTGATGCGCATGGGGGATCGACACGAGGGCACCGAGGATTCCGCCGATCTCAAACCCCGCCACCAGGGCAAACAGGACGACCACCTGACTGACGGTCGTCTGGCTTCGCATGATGTTTGGTGCCAGGAGATGCGACTCGAGGAACAGGATGACGGCATAGACCGCCAGCGCCAGCAGTGCCAGGGTGAACGACTGAAAGAGAGCGACCACGACTACGAGCGCGCCGACGGCGATCACGCCGACGACCGGGATCAACTCGCCGAAGAATGTCAGCACGCCGAGCGCCATGGCGTATTTGACGTGAATGAAGTACAGCCCCGCGAATGCCAGCATTCCGGTGATCGCGCCGCTGATAACCGAGCCGCGCAGGTAGCCGCCCATGTCATGGCCCATTTCGCCGAGGACGTCGGAAACCTTCTGCTGTTTCGGCTCGGGGAACAAGGAGATCACGAAGCGCTTCAGCGATGGAGTCACGAAGAGCCAGTAGATCGATAGGAAGTAGACGAGAAGAACGTCGAACAGATCCGACATGATGCGCAGCGGGTAGGAGCTAAACCGGCTGGCCAACGATTTGAGGACGCCGGTAAGCCCCGATGAGAGTTGTGACGATGTGAGACCGGTTCTCAGCGTGAGGTAGTCCTCGAGGTGGTTGACCTCACCGGGAACCTGGCTCACCCCCTGTGCGATCTGGTGGATGACGGGGGGCAGAATCAGAAAGGCGAGCCCGACGGTGATCAGAATAAGAATGACGTAGACCAGAACAATCGCCGCTCCGCGGGGCATCCAGCGCTCCAGCCCAGCGATGATAGGGGTGAGAGCTTCGGCCAGGACGATCGCAAACAGGAGCATCGACAATGGGAAGAACAGACGCACGAGCAGAAAGGTGATGCCGAACGTCACCGCGAGCGCCGTGGCTGCGACCAGCGTCAAGCGCCACCATCCTCCCAGCGGTACGCTAAGCAAGTGCGCCTCTCGCACACCGTCACTCAATCCGTGCTGCACCTCTTCGGATTCCATCACCACGCTACTGACCTCTCGTTTTGGTGAACTGACCCCGGTTCTGGACGGGCTATTGCAATCCCCATACCCTCGGCCAACGGACCGTCCGACTGGGTGACGGCAGCCGTTTCACCGCGGATCGCCCGCCAGACTCTTGGCCGCACGGCGCATAGCGCCGCACCGCATGCCGCGCCCGCTGAATTGGTCCGGCGCGGATGATAAGATTTCGCGCGGTGCGCGACCCGTTCGATTCGTTGTTTCATCTGAAAGCTCGAACATCAGTTGTCGATCACACTACCGTCGTGTCGCATGAGTCTCCTCCAGCTCACGTTGTTCATCACGTTTGCGATTCTCCTCGTTGCCGGGTTTCCCGATGTAGCCCAGGCGCACGGCCTCCTGGAGCGCAGCGATCCCGCGGCAGGCTCGATTCTGGCCGCGTCGCCGCCACGCATCGGCCTTTGGTTCTCTGAAGCACTCGACAGCAGGCAATCGTCCATCGAGATCTTCACCTCCGACCAGCAGCGCGTCGACGCGGGAGACACGGCGGTCGACTCCACCGACGGCACCCATCTCTCGGTTGCGGTTCGTGACTTGCCTGATGGTGTCTACACCGTTGCCTGGCGCTCGGCATCGACCGAGGATGGTCACGTCATTCGCGGGACCTTCACCTTCCAAATTGGGCAGGGCCGTCTTCCGACCGGCGCGGTCACCGTCGAGGGCCAGCATCCGGCAATCAGCGCGACGGTATTTCGCTGGGGAACGATCTTCGGGTTGTCTCTGGTCGTAGGCTGGTTCTTGCTCGGTCTGGCCGGCGCGGAGCTTGCGCCGTCAGGAGCACGCATCGCTCTGGCTGGAGCGGCGCTCGCGCTCTTCTCGGATCTGTTTGCATTACCAAGCTTGCTCTGGTGGGGGGATTCCGGCGCCCGCGCGCCAAACATTGGCGCCGCGCTCGCCCTCATGTCGACCTGGTGGTACCTGAGGGTCGTGCTCGAACTACTGCTGGTGCTGGTCGTCGTTGTTGCCGTGCGATTCCGCTCGCGACTTGCCATCACGCCAGGGATGGCGCTCGGCGCGCTGGCGGTGCTGAGCCTGACCTTCTCCAGCCACGCCGCCGCGACCAGCGCTGACCGAGTCGTGGCCATCACGCTCAACACGATCCATCTGGAGTCGGTGACGTTCTGGCTCGGTGGACTCGCTCAGTTGGCGTTCGTCTATCGACGGCGGCCCAACATTCTTCGGAGGTTCTCACGCCTGGCGGTCCCACTCTTCCTTATCGCGATTGCTTCGGGCGTCGCGAGCGCGGGCGTCATCCTTCCGACCCCGGCTGATCTCTGGCGCAGCGCCTACGGCCAGACCTTGCTTCTCAAGACGGCGGTCGTCCTGCTGGTGCTCATGGTGGCCTGGTTCAACCGGCGAGCGATCGGACACGGTGCCTTCAGCATTCTCATACGTCTCCGGACCATGCGACTTGAGCTGGCCCTGGGAGCGAGCGTCGTCTTAATCGCGGCGGTCCTGGCCCTCTCGGCCACCCCCGGCCCGGCACGATCGGCTGGGCTACATCTCCGATCCAATGCGAGCGACGGGCAATTCGCTCACCTCTCGGTCGAGCGGGCGGATGTCGGACGGCGCGAATACACGATCTGGCTGACTGACGCGAGTAACGTGCCTATCGTTGACATTTCCGGGGTGCAGGCGAGCTTCTCGATGCTGGAGAGTCCCGTCGATGTGGCGCCGATCAGTGCGACACCGTCCTCTGACGGACGCTGGCTGGTCCATGACGTGCCCATCACGATCAAGGGATGGTGGCAGGCGAGCCTTACCTTTCGTACTCGGTCCGGGGGCGTCTCCCTGGCGCAATTCGATCTCCTGCTACCTGATCCGTCTCTGGTTGGATACCATCCGGTCGATGCCGGTCAAGCGGATGCCCAACAATTCTTTGACCGGGCATTCGCCAATCTGCTCGCGCTGAAGTCGACTCGCACTTCCGAGGTCCTTGCCGATGGCATCGGCAATAGCGTATCGACCGATTATGAATGGTCAGCGCCTGACCGCCTGGCGTACGTGACGTCAAGCGGCAATGCCTCGGTAGCTATAGGAAGCACGCAGTTCTTTCGCGAGGGAAGTGGTCCCTGGGAATCGCGTCAACGGGTTTCGCCGGTTAATTTCCCCCTGGCCTTCGAGGAGTACTACTCGGGGGCCGACCAGATCAGGCTCGGTCGTCAACTGACGATCGATGATGTCACCTATCAACTCCTCACCTTTCACGTCCCAGCCGAGCCACGGCGAGACGAGTCATGGTATGCGTGGTGGGTCAACACTGAGACGGGCATGGTTTGGCGAGAAGCGATGGCTGCCAGGTATCACTATATGGACAGCTATTTCCATGATGTTAACGTCCCGATCCAGATCACCGCGCCCAACACGGTGGCGTCACAGTAGGCCGGCCGCGACTCGAAACCTCGTTCCGTGATTCCACGGTCATCGTCGCAATACTTCGGTAATCAATCGGCGTTAACCTTGCGTATTGATCGTGGAGTGGATTCGGTTCGCTCCACGGGTCGTACTGGAATCTCTGCGCGACTGGCGAGGTTAATGTTGAGCAGGAGGACATGGCCGCTCGACTCGTTGGACGACGAGTAATTCGCGCCAGTCAATCCGTATCTGAATTGGTGGGATAGCGGCACGTCCGGCATCAACTCACTCATTCGGCTCACTTGATCCAAGTCGATTTCGACTGATATCGTGTCGAGCATCACACCACCCGGAGAGGAAAACCTATGGTCGGAATATTCACGCGCGGATTTCGTGGCAAACGGCAATCACCCGACGTCTCACGTCGCTTGCCGCCCGGACAATACCTGACGGAGCGCTTCCCCGTACTCTCGGCCGGGCCGACTCCGCGCACACGGCTCACTACCTGGGATTTCTCGGTCGTCGGGCCGGACGGCCAGTCGAAACGCTGGAACTGGGAAGAGTTCCGCGCGCTGCCGCGGGAGACGATCACGACCGATATTCACTGTGTCACGCGCTGGTCGAAGTTCGACACCGTCTGGGAGGGGGTCTCGCTCGACACGCTCCTGGAAGGCTTTGAAGATGCCGGGCACTACGTGCTCGCCTTCTGTGATGGTGGCTACACCACGAATCTGCCGATAGAGGACGTGACCGGTGGCAAAGCCTGGATCGCCGACACGTTCGACCACGAGCCGCTCGAGCCGGAGCATGGCGGCCCCGCCCGGCTGCTTGTGCCGCATCTTTACTTCTGGAAGAGCGCCAAATGGGTGCGCGGATTGCGGCTGATGACGCGTGATGAGCCCGGGTTCTGGGAGAACTACGGCTATCACATGTATGGAGATCCATGGAAAGAGCAGCGTTATCGCGGCGACTGAAGTGGTGGACCGGACATGTCGTCGCAACCAGTCGTGAGACGCCGACGGCATCCAGCCTGGTCATCAACGTACCGGGTTGGCTCGGTCACCGGGCCGGGCAGCATGTCGACGTGCGGCTGACGGCAGAGGACGGCTATCAGGCGGTACGCAGCTATTCGATCGCGTCGGCGCCGGAAGCGGACCATCTTATGCTGACGATCGAGCGGCTGGACGATGGCGAGGTCTCGCCCTACCTCGTTGACGAAGTTCTTCCGGGCGACCCGCTCGAGTTCCTGGGTCCTATCGGTGGCTTCTTCGTCTGGTCCGAATCGATGGGCGGTCCACTTCTGCTCATCGCCGGGGGATCGGGTATCGCCCCGTTGATGTCGATGGCGCGGCATCGCGCCACACGGTCGAGCAACGTTCCGGCGCGGTTGCTCTACTCGGCCCGCACGGCAGAGGACCTGATCTATCGGGCTGAACTCGACCAACTCGATTCAACGGACGCTATGTTCGACGTGTTCTACGCACTGACGCGTCGCCAACCCGTGGGCTGGACACGCTATGATCGGCGCATTGACCGCGATATGCTCACTGATGTTGCCTGGGGTGCCACCGAGCGCCCGCTCGTCTACATCTGCGGTCCGACGCCATTCGTCGAGGTCGCGTCGGCGTTGCTGCTGGAACTTGGTCACGAGCCGGAGCGAATCCGCACAGAGCGGTTCGGCCCGACTGGCGGGTAATCAGAGGGGTTCGCGCTTTCGACAGAACGGTGGTCGAATCTCCTGGAGAAGCGGAGGTACGAGTGATCAAGATCAAACGCGCGTATGAGCCTCCATCCCCTGACGACGGAACCAGAGTGCTCATCGACCGGCTGTGGCCGCGTGGGGTCTCGAAGGATGCGATCCGCATTGATCTTCGCCTGCCGGGGGTCGCGCCCAGTAATGAGCTACGCCGTTGGTATCACCATGACTCGGGACAATGGGACGAATTTCGCGAGCGCTACCTTCAGGAACTTGCCGGTGCCGATCGCCAGGCCGATCTCGACACGCTTAGCCAACTTGCTCGCGATGGTGTGCTGACGCTCGTCTACGGCGCGCGTGACGAAACACGCAATCAGGCGGTCGTGTTGAAGGAAGTGCTCAAAGCCCGGTAAAGCGAAAAGCTCCGACGCCGGAGCTGTCGCGGAAAGAGATGAGGGATCGGAAACTTTGGCGACTACACAGATGCAACCCCGGCTCAACTACGGCGCGGTCGCTCCCGGTGCAATGCACGCGATGAGTGGAATCGAGCGCTACGTGCGCGAAAGCGGGCTGGAGCGGAGCCTGCTCGAGCTTGTGAAGGTGCGAGCTTCGCAGATCAACGGCTGCGTCTACTGTCTCGACATGCACTGGAAGGACGCGCGTGCGGCGGGCGAGACCGAGCAGCGCCTCTACTCGTTGAGCGCCTGGCGGGAGACACCCTTCTACACGGATCGTGAGCGAGCGGCACTTCAATGGGCGGAAATTCTCACGCGAATTTCGCAAGAGGACGTGTCGGATGAGGTCTACCAAGAGGCGCGCCGTCATTTCTCCGACGAGGAGCTCGTCAACCTGACCATGGCGGTCGTTGTCATCAACGGCTGGAACCGGCTCGCCGTCAGCTTCCGTACCGTCCCGGGGACGTACCAGCCGGGAGAGCATTGAGCGTTCAGTCGATAGCGCGTGACGTTCCTTGCCTTAGGCACTCCAACTCGTCCAACCGCGCCACCAACCCGCACGGTGCGATCGTTCGGTCGGCGTCGAGAACGAGATCCGCGATCTCGTCCCAATCAACCGGGACGTCGAGTCACACTCCGAGCCAGCCGCGATGGCCGACGTACGGTGGCACGAAGAATCGTCGCGGATAGGCGTCGACCAGCGCCGTCGCCGCTCCCGGCGGTGCCGCGCACCAGAAGGCGAGCCGGTCGTCATGGTGGTGCGCGGCAAACATCACGAACGTCTTCTTGGCGCGGATAAACCAGGTCGGCTCACCGTGGCTCAGGCGCTCGGTCGTCTCCGGCAGGTCCAGGCAGATCTGCCGCAGCCGTCCGAGCTGATCGGCGCTCACCGCTCACGATCGAATCGCAGGTAGCGAATTCGCTCGGAGAAGACGTCGCACCCATTGACGTCGCCCCGGCCGTCCCGGCTGAACACGATGTCGATCGCCTGGGTGCTGAAAGCGTCCTTCACCGTTGGCTCGAGCTCGCGATCAGTCGCTTTGGGAAGACGAGCGATCACCTTTCCCTCTCGGACGAAGAAGGTGTAGCGTGCGTTGATGTCCGGGCAGTAATAAGTTCCGGCGTAGGCAGAAAGGTCTGCCGCCGTCGGTGACGCGGCCTCGACCGCGGCGAAGACGTTCTTCTTGCCGTCCGGAAAGACCTCGCGATACTCGAGTGTGCCGCTCGGCGTCGACTGGATCTGGATCTCCTGCGGAGGAGACCCCAGCCGGAAGCGGCCGTTGCCAATCGGTTCGAGCGCCATCGGATCCCCGAATGGGCCGTTGACGGTGAGCTTGCCCTCTTTGACGCGCACGTGTCGTGTCAGCGATCGGCGTTCGTCACGATAGAGGCCGGTGATCGCGTCGAGATCACCCCTGGGTACTTCAACGGCTGGTGCATCGAGGAGTTCGGCCGATCCAAGGCGCTCGCCAAGATAGACATCAGCGACTTTGCGCGCCAGCCAGCCCGGCTTGATCGTGCTCAGGTTGGCCAGGATGACGACGCCGAAATCGACTTCTGGAAACCAGAGCATCTCGGCGCGATAGCCGGAATCGACGCCGCCGTGGCTGACCGTTCTCAATCCTCGATAGTCGCCGGTGGTCAAGCCGTAGCCGTAGTTCTGGGATGTGCCGTCGTTGAGTGTCCCGGCGGTGGTGGCGGCGTCGAGGACGTCAGAGGCGACCTCTCGAGCGGCGAAATTGCGGACCCAGCGCGCCAGGTCCTCGACTGACGTGTAGAGACAAATGGCGCCGACCGCCTCGACGTTCGAATCGGCGACCTTGAAACCACCGCCATCTTTCGGGGCGTAGGCGCTGGCACGGTTGGGCACGATCTCGGTGATGTCATCATGGAAGTGGCTCTGGTGCATGCCGAGCGGTTCGAAGATCCGCTCACGCACGAACTCGCGATACTTTTTCCCGCTGACGCGCTCGATCGTCAGCGCCAGCAAGGTGTAGCTGGTATTGCAGTAACAGTACTCGGAGCCGGGCTCGAAATTCAGGCGACGGTGGTGATACGCGAAGTCGAGAACGTCGCCGAACGTCTGGACGTCGTCGTCGCGCCAGCCCGCCAGACGGAAAAGACCGTATTGATCGCGTAGCCCGCTCGTATGGTGGATCAGGTGGCGCAGCCTGATGGGATAGCCGAGATCCGGCATTTCAGGGACGTGGGTGCGAATGTCGTCCTCGAGCGAGAGTTTGCCGTCATGAGCCAGCAGCGCGGTTGAAATGGCGGTGAACTGCTTCGAGACCGACGCCACGTGCAGGACCGACGTGGGTGAGAGTGCCACACCGAGGTCGAGATTGGCGCTGCCATATCCTTTGGCGTAGACAATCTCGCCACCGTGAATGACTCCGAGGGCGCACCCGGGCGAATCCGTGCGATCCCATTCCGCGAAGATCGCGTCCACCTGCGATTGATCCACCTCAATCATGTTTGCTGTACCTCATGCGACGAGCGAATGTCCATTAGTTCATTAGTAAGCCGCGCCCCGCAACTCGATTCGGGTTGTGACCTGAGCATTATCGTTGCCGGAGACGAGGGTTCAACGCGTCCTGCAAAGAGTTGCCGAAGAGGTTGAATCCCAGCACCGTGATGAAAATCGCGATGCCCGGGAACGTGATCAGCCACCAGGCGGTCTGAATATACTCCCGGCCATCGACCAGCATCGCGCCCCACTCCGGTGACGGTGGCTGGGCACCCAGGCCCAGGAACGAGAGGCTGGCGGCGACAAGGATAGCAGCGGGGAGTTCCAGCGTGGCGAGCACGATGATCGGCGATAACGCGTTGGGCAGGATGTGCCGACGCATGATCCTGCCTCCCGGTGCACCGAGCACACGTGCCGCGAGTACGTAGTCTGCTTCTCGAATTGAGAGCACCGACCCGCGAACCAGCCGTGCAAACCCGGTTGATGAACCAATTCCCACCGCGATCATCGCGTTTCGCAGGCTTGGTCCAAGCATCGCAATAATTGCGAGTGCCAGGAGAAAACCAGGGAATGCCAGCATGATGTCGACGACGCGCATGATCAGGGTGTCGACGAGCCCACGATAGTAGCCCGCAACCAGTCCCGCCGTGACGCCCAGTGCCAGCGCGATCGAGACCGCGACTATTCCGACGCGAAGACTGATGCGCGATCCGTAGACCACTCGACTGAAGACATCCCGACCTGTCTCGTCCGTTCCAAACAAATGCTGGGCGGACGGCCCCGACAATCGTTCGGCAAACGAGAGACTCAGCGGGTTGTATGGCGCGATGATCGGGGCTACCAATGCCATTCCGATCATCAAAAGTATGAGTACGGCGCCGACTCTACCGGGTATCGGACGAAACAACGTCCGCAGGAACACAGCCCACCGATGCCTGCGCCAGGTTGACGATAAGCCAGACGACCTGGCAGATCGAGCCGCTTTCATTTCGATCATAGTGGTTTCGCCTGATTCCTTATTGGTAGACAATGCGCCGGTCGAGCACCGCATACAACAGATCGACGACGAGATTCACGAGCACATAGGTTGTCGCGACAACCAGGACGATCCCTTGAATCAGCGGGAAATCCCGATGCTGTAAGGCGGTCACGGCAAGCTCACCGATGCCGTGCCATGCAAACACTACCTCGACGATGAAGGCGCCCGACAGCAACCCTCCGAACTGAAGCCCGATGATCGTGACGATGGGGATCAAGGCGTTACGCAAGGCGTGCTGGAGCACGACGCGAAACTCGATGATGCCCTTGGCACGCGCGGTTCGTATGTAGTCCTCATTCAGCACGTCGAGCATTGTCGATCGAACCAGCCGGGCGGTGACCGCCGAAGCGATCACCCCCAGCGTGACCGAAGGGAGCACGAGCCCCTTGGGTGACATCGATCCCAACACCGGAAACCAGTGAAGGTCAACGGAGAAAACGTAGATGAGAAGCAGCCCGAGCCAGAACGCCGGCATCGACAGCCCGGCAAGCGCCAGCACCATTGATACAAGATCGATGACCGAGTCTTTTCGCACCGCCGATATCACGCCCGTCACCAATCCGATCGTGACGGCGATCGAGAGGCTCGTAAGCGTGAGCACGACCGTGTAGGGATAATGTGCCTTGATCAACGATGTGACCGACGTCTGCGCGGTGATCGAATAGCCCAGGTTACCGTGAACGACCCCGTCCACATAGTCGACGAACTGGGTCGTTAGCGGCTTGTCGAGGCCGAACTTGTGACGCATGGCAGCCTCGACTTGCGGGTCACTGTATTGACCGGCGAACATCAACTGGATCGGATCACCTGGAACCAGCACGCGCATCAAGAACACGAGCACCAGAATCCCGAACCAGATCGGAACCAGCATCAGTAATCGCCGGGCAATGTAGGCTGTCACCTGGTCTCCGCCGTTTCAACTAATGGCCGTCGTAATTGACCGTGACCGTTCGGCTATTTGTCGAGCCAGACATCGGCCAGACGACCGTTACCGAACACCGTCAGCGAGTAGTTCTTCACGTACTGGTGAACCGCCCACAGCGACCAGTCGGTCACGATCGGGGCGATGATCGCCTGGTCGAGCAGGTACTTGACAACCGCGTGAACGGCGTCGAGTCGCTTAGTCGGGTCGAGCGTCGTGTCGGCTGTCGTGCAGAGCGCGTCGAGAGCCGAGTCATGCATTTGCTTCGTCCAGCCTGGCGTCTTGAACATCAGGCTGAGGATGTTCGGATCCGGGCTCGTCCAGCGCATGATGTCGCAGTCGAAGTTTCCGCCGTTGAGCAGTGGCAGTTCGGCGCTGAAATCGAGCACCTTGAGATCACATTTGATCCCGATTTGCTGCAGTGATTGTTGAATGATTTGTGCGTCGGTCTTCAGCGGATCGTTGCCGGAGTAGACGAGCATGGTGAACGAGACTTGCTTCCCGTCCTTCTGCATGGTCCCGTCGGACGCCTGGGTGTAACCGCCGTCAGTGAGGGCCTTCTTCGCCTTGGTGAGGTCGAAGGGATAGGCATACTGTTCGAGGCTCTTGTCCCAGCCCGCGACACCGTTTGGAATCGGCAGGAGGTTCGCGGTCGCATACCCGTTGTAGGCGCTCTTGACCATCCCGTCGCGGTCCATGGCATAAGCCATCGCTTTACGCAGGGCCAGGTCGTTGAACGGCGGTTTGTTCATGTTGTATTCGACGAAGATGAAGCCGTCGCGGTCCTTCCACACGTACACCTTGAACTGAGAATTGTTCTGCACCGTGCTTGCCTGCGTCAGATCGACACCCGCGATATCGAGCTCACCGTTGAGCAGCGCGGCATTGTTGGTTGCCGCCTCGGCGATGTTTTTCCAGACAAGCTGATCAACGTATGCCGGTCCCTTGTTCTGGTAATCATCACGGTATTGCGTGAAGTTCGGGTTCTTGACCAGTGTGACACTCTGGCCGGTGGTCCAGTTGCTGAACATGAAGGCACCGGTGCCGACCGGATTGTGCCCATAGCTGTCGCCGTACTTCTGCACCGCGGCCGTGGAGACGATGCCGTTGCCTTCCAGGTTCGTGAAGAGGGGCGCGAAGGGCGCACTGAAGTTGAAGCGGATTGTCTGGGCGTCGACCAGATCGATGCTCGTCACTGGTCCCATGCCGGTCTTGCGGATGGACGCGATCTTCGGATCGAGGATCCGGTCGAAGCTGGCCTTGGCGGCGGCGCCGTCAAGCGCCGTGCCATCGTGGAACTTGATTCCGGTCCGGATGGAGAACGTGATCTGCTTGCCGTCGGTGCTGATATCCCACTTCTCGGCGAGCCAGGGATGTGGCAGGTGGTCGTCACCAATGAAGACCAGACCTTCGTAAATGTATTGGAAGATCGTGCTCGCGCCGATCGACGCCGACAATGCCGGGTCGAGCGTGTCGGGGTCGTTGATCTGCGACATGTGAATGGTGCCGCCGGTCTTCGGCGTTCCGCTGGCCGCAGCGGTGGATGCGGGCGGTGGATGCCGAGGCGCTACTGGCTGGCGGCCGTCGGCGTGCCGGCATTCTTGAACGTGTCGAGTGGTGTCGGCTGGCCGGCTACGCTGGTCGCGGCCACCTGGCCGCTGGACGTGGTGGCTGTCGAACCAGTTTTGGACCCACCACACGCGGCAATCAATGTCGACACAACTGGAATGCTGATCGTTCCGCCGACGAGTTTCATCATGGTTCGACGAGAATAAGATCGACGATATAGTCCGGTAATGACGGTGCCCATGCTATCCATGAGTCCCTCCTCACTAACTAGATTTTCAGCGCTTCGTTGAGGAGCCACCTGCGTGTTGTTCCCTCCGGCGCCTGTTGCGGAGGCGCGCGGTGGATACCGTGAGTCCATCACCGCCTTTCTTCTGCTGGGCTGCGTGGAAACAGCGCGTATACAAAGGAAAACGTCAGCTCACCGGCGGGGTCGTCCGCGCTCAAAATTTCGGTTTCGACCTCGCGCATCCGATCGCGAAGCTCGGTCGCCTTCTCCGGAGTCATCCGTATCCGGCGGCGGCTGACGATGAAGGATTCGGGATATCGATCGATGGTCCCATCCGCGACCGATCTGCGCAACGCGAGAGAACTGCTCTCGAGCAAGAAGCCGAGAAACTCCTCGCTGGCGTCGGCGTTCTTGACGCTCTGATCCGAGTGCAGCATCGACGCGGTCAGGTAGTAATAACCGGCGATCGCTCGATAGTACTTGAGCTGAATGCCCGATTGAACTTCAGTGTGAACCAAACGCACGAGTCCAACCCGTTCCAGCTCACCAACGTGGTAGTAGAGCTTCTTCGAGCTGATACCGAGCTGCTCGCCAACTTGAGTCGCGGTGAGCGGGGCAGCAATCAGCGCATCCAGAATCTGCAGTCGCAGAGGATTCGATATGATTCGCAATTCCTCGAGAGTCTGGATGACATACCGTTCAGCGGGCCTGAATGCAAGCCCGGGCAATTCTTCGGCCGTTGCCACACACCCTACTTTGGCTTTGGATCCGCCGCTTAGCTCCGAGAATATTCAGATGGTCAAGTTTTTTTGACCGCCCCATAGTAGAGCAGATCCGAAACGGTGTCAACCGCTTCGCGTAGGTCTGGCGATCGAGCATGTGTCCGGGTCGGCAGCTACGGCAGGCTGGCTTGTAGATTGATCAAGCCGACCGTGCCGTGGATGCGAACGCGCGGCAAGAGCAGGGGATTATCGCCAGCTTTGGCGAATCCCCAGTTAGTGGTGGTCGCGATCGTGAATCCGGCCTGCTTGACCTGAGCGGCGACGCTGCCCGAGTATCGACCCGACGGATAGCAGAACGCATCCACGACATGGCCGATCTGCTGTTCGATCGTGGTCTTGCTGCCGTCGATTTCGGCCCAGGCGTTGGCGGTCGAAAGCGCTGAGAGGTCGACATGATGAACCGTGTGCGCCCCGACTTCGATGTAGCCGGAGCGGTCCAATTCTCGAATCATGTCCCAGGTCATATAGCGAGGCTGATCGACGAAGCCGCTGACCACGAAGATCGTGGCTTTGAACCTGTGCTGCTGCAAAATGGGCCACGCGGTCGTGTAGAAATCCAGATAGCCATCGTCGAAGGAAAGAACGACCGGTTTGGCCGGCAGGTCTAGCTTGCCGGCTCGCACGTCGTTCAGCTCGCTGAGCGTCATGGTCGTGTAGCCGTGATCGTCCAGGTACCGCATCTCATTGGCGAAATCCTGTGGCGTAACGGAGAGATCCCGTCCCGCTGGATCATTCGGACCTGGATCTGGGCGCACGTAGTGGTACATCAGAATCGGCACCGGCTGAGTCTGTCCCGCGCTACCGCTGCTGAGCGTGGCGACAGCCGCGTTGGCGGGAGTGGGAGGTGGGGTGGGAGTCGGTGTGGACGGTATTGGCGTCGGTATTGGTGTCGGGATTGGAGTTGGTGGAACCGGCGAGGGCGTCGCGGTCGGATCGACTACCTGTGTGGGAGTATTAACCGCTGATCCAGCCGCCGCAACCGCGATAACGACCGGCCCCGGCACAGCCGCCAGTCTCCCGCTGGCAGTGGGAGTTGGCTCGGGTAAAGTCGGTGCAGGCGAGACCGCGGGATCGGGGTTCGGCCCGCTGCACGCGATCAGGAGGAGCAGACTCGAGACCAGCAACACAAGCCAGACTCGCTTCATCGTGCAGGACAGCCCTTCCCCGCCGAACACGGCCCATGGATCGAGCCGCCGAGCGACCCGATGACGGTGAACAAATTGTCAAACCACGACGATGGGTTAAACGGAGTTCGCTGGGCATATAGCAATCCCCGCCCCAGCGGACCCTAAGGCGGCGAAAGCATACGCTAAAACATGCGATCGCGCGAGCGTAGCGGCAGATCTTCGCGGTATGTGAGTCCGGTTGAGGATTAATTACGATCTCGTGACGTTCTCCGCTCGATTCCGGAGTCGGGTGCCGCACCCGTCACTCTCAGGTTCCGGCGCAAAACTCGTAGGTAGCGCGCGCCAGGACGTTGGCGAAGTCGACGAGCATATCGAGGTCCGCCCACTCCTCGAAGCCGTGGCTTCCGTGCCCTCCCGGCCCAAAGATGGCGGTCGAAACCCCGGCTTCCGACAGGAGCGCCGAGTCCATCCAGCCGGAGCCGCCCTCGAACTGTGGAGCATGCCCGAGCACCTGCTCGCACGCGCGGACTACCGTCTGCACGATCGGCGCGTCACGGCCGACTTCGAACGGGTTGCGCACCAGGCCCATCGTCAATGTGGCCGAAAATGCGGGATCTGCCTCACTCAACCGGGTGATGATGGACTCCAGCTCCGAGCGTACCTGTTCCGCTGATTCCCCCGGTACCGTGCGTCGTTCGATCTCCAGATGGCAGCTTGCCGGATACGAGGAAAGCTCCTGGCCGCCTCGGATGAGCGACGCGTGCATTGACGGCGGTCCCAACAGCTGATGTCCTGGGTGCGCGACGAGGTCCCGACTCAGCGTTTCGAGCTCGGTGAGGACGCGCCCCATATGGCTGATGGCATCCACCCCTTCCCGCCACGAGCTTCCGTGCGCCGCGTAGCCGTGTGTTTCGATCTCGGCCCAGACAAACCCTTTGTGAGCGACGTTCAGGTTCAACCCGGTCGGCTCCAGCACCAACGCCGCATCTGGCCGCCAGCGGCCGATCTCGCGACATATCGCCTGTGTTCCGATGCTGGCGTACTCTTCGTCGACGACAAACGTGGCGACCAGGCGACCGGGAAAGTCGCCGGCGCGCGCGATCGTCTCAAGCAGCACAATCAGCGCGGCGATCGAGGATTTCATGTCGTTCGAACCCCGGCCGTACAGGCGGTTACCATCGACCCGGCCCGACAACGGTTCGGTCATCCCCTCCAGCGTCACCGTGTCGATGTGGCCATTCAGCATGAGCGTTCGCCCTGAACCGTGTCCGACGGTGGCGATGACATTGGGCCGGTTCGCTCCCGCTTCTTGCAGTTCAACGTGTATGCCCGGAGTCTGCCGCAGGCGTGCGGCGATTGATCGCGCGATCTCTGCCTCGCCGTTGGCTCCGGGAACCAGATCGGGATTGACGGAGTTGATTCGTACCAGGCCTGCCAGGGTATCCGTCAGCGCGTTGCGATCGATCTCGATCATCGTGATTCCTTCTCGATAGGTGCGACGGCCAGCGACAGAGGCTTGAGGTGAACGCCAACCTGCGGTTGGAACAGCGGGCATAATACAGGAATTGGCAAGCGAGCGGGTGCGATCGTTGCCCATTCCTTGGAGCGCCGTTATCTCTCAGGAGCAAATCGTTGCGACGGTATGAGTTTGGCTGCGATGTGTGCGAAACGCGATTCGACGTGGAGTTGCCGTTGAGTGAAGCGGGATGCCCGCAGCCGTGCCCTTTCTGCGGCAAACCGGCGGCGCGGGTTTTCACGTCGCCGAAGTTCCTGTTCAAAGCTGATCCGACCGAGAACCGGCCGGTCTGGCACAACCACGGAACATATGGGCACGCACACCCGCGCGGCCGCGGATTCCACGGCCGGCGGGGGCAGGATCCACAGGATCAGAGCTGAATCGTGCGGCGTATCAAGTTGCGCTTCCCAGGGTCCCGGTGATCGATCCGGAGAATCCCAGCCGCTGAAGTGAATCGAACGACACTTGAAGGTGGAGTTCCTGGCCGTAACCCTTGCAAGTCGCGGTCAGACTACTGAGTTGCTGTCCGGAGATGTCGCCCGAGCATAACGGCGTGTGGTCGGCTGAACGCAGCTGAATCTGGCCGGTGAACTGCTCGCTGATGACCTGAAGCTGAATCGCGATGTCGATTGGCGTGTTGCCTGTACCAGTGCCGCGCAGCAGCACCTGAGTCTGCTCCCGGTTCAGCAGTGTCTGACCAGTGATGCTGTCCTGAATGCTGGCGGGCAGTTTGGGAGTTGACGGAGTCGGCGTCGCCCCGGCCGGGTCGGCCGTCGTCAACCCGCGCTGCACGGCGGCAGCCTGGAGCAACTTATTCGGGGTTCCGGCCGCTTTGGCCCAGCCGGTGGCGTATGGCCCACCGATCCCCCAGGTAACCAGTGCGAGCGCCGTCACCACCGTCGTGACGATGACTCCGGTGCGCCAGGCCGGAACCTCGACGAGTCGCCAGAGTGTGGCGCCCGCGACCAGAATGAAGCTACCTACATATAGCAGCGTGGCCCAGGTCGTCTTGGTATCGGACCCGGTGCCGATCGCGTGCAGGAGTGACATAAAAAAGATCGGGTAGGCCATCAGGTGCAGCACGTGCCAGGTTCGGTAGCCGATCCACTTGCGGACCCAAACGCTCGCGCCTGCCGCGATGCTGAGCTCGGTGCCGATGATGCCGAGGCTGAGCCAGACCGGGCGGTAGGTGCTGACGAAGGGTATCAGGACGTCGATCACGCGAAAGTGCGTGAAGGGATCGAGGAGCATGGTCACAACGTGAATCGCGACGAAAATGTAAAACGTGGTCGTCAGCCAGCGATGGAGCCCGTCCACGACCATCCGCGGCCAGTGGGGAGAGAACCAGCGACGGCTCAGCGCGATTCCGAGGACGACGGAGAAAGTCAGCAGCAGGTACGCGGTTATGCCGCTGCCGCGTCCGATGTACCACAACAGGTTAGATGTCGAAGTAGACAATCGTTATTGCTCCTCAGTGTCGAATGGCCAGCGCGTGGTGTAGGTGATCTTGCCCTGGTGATCGCGAAACCGGCCGGCAAGACCCAGGGATTCCACCCAGCCTGGCCCGAAGCTCCCCTTGAGCCAGGCTGTCTTGGCAGCGACGTCGGCCTCCACACAGGTTGCCGCGACCACCGTCACGACTGACCACGGGCTATCCGCGGGGCTGCCGGTGTGCGGATCAATGAGATGGTGCAGTCGCTGACCGTCTCGCGTCCATTGGCGCCGCCCCAGGCCGGAGGTGGCGATCGCTCCCCGCTCCAGCAAGATCGTCTCTTCGAGCGGAGCCTGGAGCGTCGTGGAGATGCCGCAGGGCCAGCCTCCGCGAGGCGGAGGTCCCGCGACCGCGAGATCACCCCCGGCGCTCATCATGACGCCGCAATCGACCGCTATCAGGCCGCGCAGCGTGAAGTCAACCGCGAATCCTTTGCCGATGCCGCCGAAGTCGAGCCGGACACCCGCCGGAAGGGTTGCGGTGCCTTTGCGTGCATCCGCGACGATTTCCGGCCACCGTCCCGCGGGAAGCGCCGCTCGAACCGGTCCCGGCCCGGACACTTCGATTTCGTCGATGCTGCGGTCGTAGCCGGCCGCCTCGAGGGCGTCACGCACGGTCGGATCGAACAGCCCCTCGGTTGAGCGGGCCGCCAGCAATGCGAGTTCCAGCAACTCGATAAAGAGCGGTGAAGCGGCGTGTGAGCCTGGCCCCAGCCGTTGTAGACGCTCAAGTTCACTGTCCGTCCGGAAGCGACTGAAGGTTCGATCGATGTCGTCGATGCGCTGGTGCGCCTGCTCGACGACATTTCCGAGCTGCATGACGTCCGTGACGGCGATGACGATCTCCGTTCCAAGAGCGTCAAAGCGGGCGGTCGCAATATCGGATGCGGCAACGGTGGGACTCATGACCATCTCCGAGAACGCTTGTCAGGACGAAACAGTGCGGACGCGGGGCGCCGATACTCTCGGTGCCGGCGCCACAGAGAAATTGCTCGAGTTCTGGCTGTCAAAGAGCGATTGGCTCGGCGCGTTCGGCGCCTGGCTTTGGGTCGCCTGGGTCTGGCTCGAGGTCTGAACTGCTTGAGCCGGTGCCGGTTTGATTGTTGGAGCGGAATGCCGCAAAGCCAGGCCGGTGAAGACCGCGCCCACACCGAAGCTCAACGCGATCGTGACGCGCCGGACCATGCGCAGGCGTGACACCATCCAGTCTCGTTGGGTCGATCCATGCCTGGTAACGCTCTTGGGAAGGTGAACGGTGCCGCGAGATTGGGCCGCTTGAATCTCCCTTGCCATGGTCACTTCTTTTCTCTGATGACGTGGATACGTCTGTCAATGCTCATGTCTGCTGCCGTGTTCGCCTGTTTGCTGCCGTGGCCTGCTGCTCAATAGATGTGGCACGCAGATCAGCCTCTTCAACGACTTCGACCGAAATCGCGCCGGTGGGGCACAACTTCGCGGTTTCGTAGGCTGCTCCGGCGAGCGACATCGGCACGTCGGGCCGCTGTAGCCAGGCATAGCCCCAATCGTCGAGGTGGAACACCTCCGGCAGAAATTCGCCGCAGAACCCGAACGCGGTGCATTTGATCGGATTGACCCGGACGCGCAGATACTGCCGTGTCTTCGTTTTGGTGTTGTCGCTAGGCATAGTCCCCGTACCTCTCGAGTCCGGGAAGAACTACCCGGCGCGCGCGCCCACACGTTCCCGTACGCATATGCTGGGCTATTTCGTTGCGAAAGACGGCGAGGGTGGTTCGCGCCGCGATGGTCGCTCCATCAAGATGTCCACATGCCCCACGCTTCGGCAGCATCTCTTCGGCGTAGTGTTGCAGCCGGACGAGGTCGTCCTGTTCTGCCCGACCGCGAGCTATGCGCTCAAGGATGTCCGCCATGGCAGCTGTCCCGAAGGTGCAGGGGCCGCATTGCCGAGCGGATTCGTTGGCGAAGAAGCGCAAAAGCGCGACCGCCTGTTCAAGCCCGCAAACCGAGTCGGGCACGACCGTGACGGCCGCGGTTCCGAGCATGGCGCCGTACTGTTTCAAGCTGGCGGGCTCGAGGGTCGCGCCGCGACGAACGCTCTGCTCATCCAGCCATCCTGAAAAATAACCGCCGGGGAGGAGGGCGTAGAGCTTTTCGCCGCGTGTTAGACCACCCGATTCCTCCAGAATCCAGCGAATCTCCGAACCGCCCGGAACCTCGTAGACGCCAGGGCTCGCTACCGCCCCCGAGAGCGTCACGAGCAACGTGCCTGGAATCTCGGAGGTCCCGATCGACCGAAACCAATCGTGGCCGTAGCGCGCGATGAGCGGTACGTTCGCCAGCGTCTCGACGTTCTGCACCAATGTCGGCTTGCCCTTGACGCCCTTTTCAAAAGGACGCGGAGGTTTGAAGGATGGTTTCGCCGGCTTTCCATTCGACCGCTGAATCGCGGCGGTCTCTTCACCTGCTACATATCCCGGTTCGGCCGTGACCATGCGGATGCGTGGCAAATTCGATCCAGCGTGTGCAAGCTCGTCGATCGATTCGGATATCGACTTTTGGATCGTACGAGCGTCGGAGTGAAGGTAGAAGACGAGTTCGTGAGCCCCGACGGCACGCGCGGCAAGCATCGCCCCTTCGATGACGAGATGCGGGCGCAGGAGAAGCAGTGCCTGATCTTTGTTGCTGGCTGGTTCCGACTCGGCCGCGTTGACCAGCACGACATGCTGCCCACCCTGCTCGGCCACAGCTTTCCATTTTCGGCCGGCTGGGAAGGCTGAGCCGCCACGGCCAAGCAGGCCGCTGTGACCGACGAGATCGATAAGCTCGGAGGGCGTGCGCTCCCACGCCTGCCGGTCATACCCACCACTCTGGCGGTACTCGGCCAGCGTCTCACGGGACGTCTGATTGGGACGAAGCAGACGTTGTTGGCTGGACGTGGAGATGACGTCTGGTCGCGCGATTTCGGATTCGATCACTGCTAATCCTCTACTGCCGGTAACATGATGCATTTGACGTCTGAACCCACTCTGAGCCTGGGGTTAAACGTGTCTGAAGCGCTCGTCACTGCAGTTGAAGCGTGACGCTGGAACCGCTGTTCGACGGCGAATCGATCGTTAGCTGATAACGTCCGGCCGGTAGCGTGCCTTGAAGATGGACGGTCGCGCCCGGGTCAATCGCCCCGGAGTCGCCGTTCACTCCGTTGCCGCTGATCAGAATGTGGTGTGAGGCCGATGTTTGATTGGTTAGATCGAACTCGACCGCTCCCGCCTTTGCCGATGTGGTGCTCAATTGCAGGCCGCTGTTCGTGATGGTGACCGCCACGCGCTGAATCGACCCGCGCTCGCCGAATGCGCCGCCTTCGTCTCCTTCGCGGCCTTCGCGTTCACCTTCTCGTCGACGTGATCCCTGATTCGGCGCCGTCCCGCTGCCGCCCTGGCTCGCGCTGGTCGGGGCCGGATCGAGGGGAAAGGGAACGTTGGACACGACCGACGGAGTAGGCGTCACGGTCGGGGACTGTGCGGCTGCGTTGGCCGCCGTATCAGTGCTTGACGCCGGCCCGGCGCTTGCATTCGAGCAGGCGCTGAGAACCAACATGCCCGCGGAGGCGACGATCGTGACTGCCAAGATTCGGATCCGTCTGGTGCGAAGGTCCATGGTTTGCGCTCCTGAAGGCTGCGACGTTAGGGGTTGGACTGAGTGCTTCCGGTCGACGGTCGAGTATCTGAGCCGCCTCGATCGCCACCCCCGCGGCCGCCGCTGAAGGTCGCCAGATAGGCCTGCAGGTCGGTCAACTGCGCGTCGCTTACGAGATTGGCGCCATAGGCAGGCATTCCGTTGCGTCCGTCACGGATCGTTCTGGTAGCTTCTTCACCCCCACGACGGAGCGCGAGCTCGCCCGGGGCGTTGCCAACCGCTCCATGGCAGGTCTGGCATCCGAGCGCGAAGTAGACGGCGGCTCCTCGTTGCGCCGCGGTTCCCGCAGGGTTGGCGGCGATGAGCTGCGCCGTCGTCGCGGTCGGTACGGTCACCGCGGCCGCGCTCGGGCCCTGAGTCTGAAGCGTGCGGATGTAGGCCACGATGGACCAGATGTCCTGGCTCTTGTACTGGCTGTTGAAGGCCGGCATTCCGGTAAAGCTCAGCCCGTTCGCGATGATCCAATACAGCTGGGAATCGGACTGCTCGGCCGCGTTTCCCGAGGTCAGATCCGTCGCGTTCGGGTAGGTGGCCTTGCCGAAGACCCCGTTGCCCTTGCCGTCCACACCGTGACACATGGCGCAAGACCCGGTGTACGCGGTTCGGCCCGACTCCACGGCTCGGCCGTTCTGTGAGACGGGATTCGTCTGGCTGTGCGAATGGAATCTGGCGGCGAGTGATACGGCGAGATTGCCGTAGACGCGTTCCAAGGGGAGATTGCGACGATGAGCCAACGCGATCGGACCGCCCACCAGAGCCAGCGCGACAACTGTTACGATGACCCCAATGAGCAGGCCAAAAATCAGCATTGGCCATGAACGCCGCCTGCGCGATCCTGGCGCGATCTTGTCGTGCTGCTCGAAAAGCTGCGGATCCCGCGCGGGTTCGTCCAACGGCGACCTCCCCTCTTTGTCGTCATTACTAAGGCTAGTGAGGCAATATTGGAATGAGCTTAGAACCATTCGCTCGGATAATGGCGCCTATGTGACCTGGAGTGCGATGTACGTGCTGGTAGTCGAAGACGATGAGCGGGTCGCCCGGATTGTGGCGCGCGGCCTCACCGAGTCCGGAAACCGCGTGGAGGTCGCGCACGATGGACTCGACGGGCTGGAGCGGGCGCAATCCGGCGCATTCGACATCGTCGTGCTCGACATCCTGCTGCCGCGGATGGATGGGCTTGCGGTATGCCGCCAGTTGCGCAAACAACGTGTCCGCACGCCGATTCTGATGCTGACCGCCCGCGACAGCGTGCCCGACAAAGTGCGCGGGCTTGACGCCGGGGCGGATGATTATCTGGTGAAGCCGTTCTCGATGGACGAGTTGCATGCGCGAATTCGCGCGCTCGTGCGGCGGGCGGCGGAGGAGCCTGACGGCCAGTCGCTGCATGTCGCGGACCTGACACTCGATCTTGGGGCGCGGGTCGCGCGCAGGGGCGATCAAACTATCGAGTTGACGACCAAGGAGTTCGAGGTCCTGGAGTATCTGATGCGTCACCGGGGCCAGGTGCTCACCAAAGCGCAGATGAGCGATCACGTCTGGGGGTACGACGCGACCTTGACGTCCAACGTCGTCGAAACGTACATTCACTACCTGCGCAACAAGATTGATCGCGGCCATCAACGACCATTGATCCGCACGATCCGTGGCGTTGGCTACAGCATCAGGGATTAGCAATGTTCATCGGGATACGCCGCCGTCTGCTTGGGTGGAACCTCCTGGTCCTCGGGCTGATCCTGGTGGCGGCCGGCATCGCCGTCTACATCATGTTGTCGCACAGCCTCATGGCGGAGGTCGACCGTAATCTGGCGAGTCGCAGTGATTCCGCCGCCTCGGGCCTCCACGATCTCGACGAGCGCGAGCTAGCGCTGGGGCGAGAGGGATACAACGGTGGCCTGTTTTACCTCATCGCATCAGACAACGGTCAGATCATCGCGAACCCCCAATCCGTGACGCTCACACAGATTCCGGCTAACCTGTTCACCAATCTGCAGAAGCCGTTTCACACCATTGACGTGGGCGATGACACCGATCGCGTTCACGTCAGCCAGATTCGGCTGCGCGGCGGATCGACCGCCTATCTGGTGGTTGGGCAGAGCCTGGCGCCGGAAGAGCGAGCGCTGCACCGCATGCTGCTGGGTCTGCTGATCGGTGGCGGGATCGGTCTGGGGTTGTCCTTACTGGGGGCATCCTTTCTGGCCGGCCGCGCGCTGGTCCCGATCGAGGCCGCGTTTCAACGCCAGCAGCAGTTCATCGCTGACGCCTCACACGAGCTCCGCACGCCACTCACGATCTTGCACTCAGCCACCGATCTGCTCGACCAGCACCGGGCTGAGCCGTTGCAGGAGAATGGCGAGCTGTTCGACGATATTCGCGACGAGATCCTGCGTCTCGAACGCTTGTCGGGTGATCTGCTGACGCTGGCTCGATCGGACCTCGGTGAGCTCGGGTTGGCGGTGGCGCCGCTCGACCTGCTGGATTCAGCGCAGGAAGCAGTGCAGCGCGTGCAGCCGATTGCCGGAGAGAACGGAATATCCGTCGCGGTCGATCACACAAACGCCCCCGTGGTGGTGGAAGCCGATCCGGATCGGCTGCAGCAGGTGCTGCTCATTCTGCTTGACAACGCCATCAAGCACACCCCGCGTGGAGGTGACGTGCGCGTGTCAGCGCGACGCCAGGGCGCCGAGGCACTGCTCGAGGTAGCCGATACCGGCGAAGGCATACCGCCGGATCAGATCGATCAGGTCTTCAACCGCTTTGTGCGCGTCGACGCGGCTCGCTCGAGAGCGCGAGGGGGGGCCGGGCTAGGTCTGGCGATCGCCAGGTCGCTGGTCGAGGCACACGGCGGAGAACTCAGTCTTGCCAGCATCCTGGGGCAGGGAACTCGTGTGACGGTCCGCCTGCCACTGGTCGAGTTCAGCCGCATGGATCAGATCTCTGCCTGGATCGGCCGTCACCCGCTGCGTGGAGAGCGAGTGCCGGGATCGTCGTAAGCCGGCCCGGCGGACGGCCGTCGCGGCGTCGTTGATCGCAAGCGAGGGGAAGCGGTGGGTAGATACAGAATCGCGATCATGGATGGTGACGGCATCGGACCGGAGGTGATTGGGTCGGTCCGCGCGCTCCTGGCTGCCATCCCGCTCGTTGAGCCGAGTCTCGAATTGGCTACCGTGGACTTGCCGGTCGGGTTCGCGGCCAACGACCGCTATGGTTCGACGCTCCCGGACGTGACGCTGGCCGAGCTACCGCGGTGTGATGGCTGGATTCTCGGCCCGCTTACGACGCATCTCTACCATGGCGCGGCCATGCCGAATCCCAGTGCCGTGCTCCGCACGCGCTACGAGCTCTTCGCCAACATCCGGCCGGCTCGATCCTTCCCCGGCGTCGCGTCGCTCCGCTCCGATGTCGACGTGGTGGTCGTGCGGGAGAACACGCAGGGGTTCTACGCCGACCGCAACATGGTCGGTGGGCCGGGCGAGTTCCAGCCCGATCCGAACACCGTCCTGTCGATGCGCGTGGTGACCCGTGGTGCCAGCGAGCGGATCGCGCGGGTCGGCTTCGAGCTTGCCCGTCGTCGTCGCAAACATGTGACACTGGTCCACAAGGCCAATGTTCTGCGCATGGGATGTGGGCTGTTCATGGAGGCGTGCCGGCAGGTCGCCGTCGATTATCCGGATGTTGAAGTCGATGATTTTCACGTGGACGCATTCGCCATGCATCTTGTCATGCGTCCGCGGGATTTCGACGTGATCGTGACCACGAATCTGTTTGGCGACGTTTTGTCCGACGAAGCGGCTGGGCTGATCGGGGGCCTGGGTCTGGCGCCCGGGCTCAACGCAGGCAACGACCGCGCCATGGCCCAGGCTGTTCACGGCTCGGCGCCTGACATCGCCGGTACGGGACAGGCTAATCCCGTCGCATCGATCCTGTCGCTGGCGATGCTGCTCGACTGGCTCGGCAGCCGCGACAACGATTCGTCAGCGTCGCGCGCGAGCGAACGTCTAACCACGTCCGTCGAGCGCGTGCTCGCCGCCGGAACGGCGCGGACTCCCGATATGGGCGGAACATCGAGCACGATAGACCTGACCCAGGCGATCGTGCAGGCGTTTCGCGGGTAGGCGTCGCGCGTGCGCCCTCGTCTGCTCCATCCGAGTTTGGGCAGCTATCCGGGTCAGAACGGGTGTTGGACTTGTATCTCAGTCGCCAGCGAGACGAGATCGGCAACGGTGGCCGCCGGAAGATTGAGACCGGTTTGCAGGTTGTTGCGCTCTGCCCTCGCTTCGGGCTCGCCAGGATAGAGGATCTCTTCCGCTCCCTCTGCCAGTGGTGCCGCTTTCACCTCGGCGATGAGTTCCTCCACGCGTGACGTGAACTCATCGAGGTTCATGAAGGCGTCGATGTCGAGCACGATGATCAAGTGACCGCACCCGCTGCGTCGCTCCGCCTGGTAGGGTCCCGCGACTCCGGTGGCGAACTCGGACCCCGACAGAACACCGGAGAGGACGTCGATCATGAAGCTGATGGCATAGCCCTTGTGCCCGCCAATCGGCAGGATCAGTCCAGACAGCGCCTCAGCCGGATCGGTGGTCGGTTTCCCCAGCTTATCGATGGCCCAGCCGCTCGGGATCTCTCTGCTGCCCTGTCGGGCGGTGTAGATCTTGCCGCGGGCCACCATGGTATTGGCGATGTCGAGGATGAGGGGATCGTAACGACCCGCCGGGGCCGCGATCGACCAGGGGTTGTTTCCCAGCACTGCTGTTCGCCCGCCCCAGGGCGCCATCGCCGGGCTGGCATTGGTCGCGATCATTCCGATGCATCCGGCGCGCGCGGCTTGCAGCGTGAAATACATGGCGGCTCCGAAGTGGTTGCTGCGCCGTACCGACACCGCCGCGATTCCGTACGTCTTTGCACGCTCGATTGCGCGTTCCATGGCGTGGAACGCGGCGACCTGGCCGGCACCATCCTGGGCGTCGAGTAGCGCTATTGCCCTGTGGTCGCGCAGCGTTGTGATGTCGGTCACTGGTCGCATGACCCCGCGCTGGATACGATGGACGTACCAGGGGAGACGGAAGATGCCATGCGACGAATGCCCGCGAAGATCGGATCGGACAAGCGTGTCTGCCCAGAGATCCGCGTCATCGGTCGGCACGCCGACTTTGCGGAAAACGTCCGCGGTGAACACGCTGAGTGGGCCCGACTGTATCGTGATCTCGTTCATTCGACCCTGGCTATTCCCATCTTCAGGTTGACGAAACCGTCAACCGCGTCGACTGCAGATTAGGTTTCGTTGAAATTCGGTCAGTGACGGCAGTCGGTCCGGAACACGCGACAGCCATCAGGGTGATCCGCTGAACGCATGATAGCGGCAAATGATGAGGTCGGGGATCTCAGTCGACTTCAGCGGTGGTTTGCCGGATGCGGTGATAGGACTCCAACGGCTCGAATCGTTGGCCGGCGCTGTCGATCGAGTCGCTGCTTGCTACTCGTCGAAATCGTCGAAGTCACCGGATTCCCTGCGGGCAAGGTGGCCGCCATACCAGGCAGCGATCCCGACCAGCGCGCCGTAGTAGACGGCGACGACACCGGAGAGAAAGATGACGGCAAGCGCGCTGAGCTGCGAAAGAAATCCGAACTCGCGTTGGGCGAGTGGCACTGGAAGACCGACGCACAATCCCAGGATGATGGCCACGGCGAACGCGTCGCCCCCGCTGAGCTTACGCAGCCGGCCAGTCATATACCCGCTGCTGATGGGAGCTACCAGGCCGAGACCGATGTGTGTCAGCAGGGTCGGAATGAGGAAGATCACGGTCAGCCCTGCCGCGAGGAGCGCGGCACGCACCACTCGGCCAATCGACTGAAAGACTGACCTGCGCGAGGTTGAGCGACGACGCGACTCATTCAACGCGAGCATACCAGGATCTTCACGGCCAACTACGACCATCGTGGCTGATGGAAGGCAACCGGCGGGACTTGCCAGCGCGAGGAACAAAACCACTCGCGTCGATGACTGCCGGCCACCATTACGGTGTGCTCTCTCATCTCGGGCGTTGCGTCCAAAGCTGTCTCGTCCGCGCGCCTCGGGCGACGACGATGTTGCCAGGTTTCGTCCACGTGACCAACGATTCGAGATCCTTCACGGCCCGGGCGCGAACTGGCAGATCGAGCGTTTCTGAAGTCGCAACCGCGGTATCCTCCGGGTAAGAACTCCACCACCAGGGCCATGCCGGGGGCATTATAACAGACATTTGTGTCATGGTATGTCCGTCAGGTATTCTTGGTCTGCGGATCCGGTGCGTCAGATTATGCCGGCAGACCCGGCATGACGGCAGTCAGGCGACCAGCGAGTTACTCTCGGGAAATTCACCGCCAAGTTGGCATCAGGACGCGGGTGCTTCGCCGGGTGAGCAGCGCCAAGAACGGCAGCGGCCGGCTAAAGATTCACCCGCGGAGTGACGCCAACGGGCGGCAAGCCGGCAGGAAGCGCGATCGGTGCGGAGTACGAGATGAAGGACGCGCAGCACATTCGTCGCGAATGGACCCTCGTCTCGAGCCACGGAGCCGTGCTCATCTTCGTGGCCGCCAATCCATCGTCGACCATTCGGGAGATTGCGGATTCAGTCGGGGTGACCGAGCGGCAGGTTGCCCGGATCATCAAGGATCTCAGCGTAACAGGATTGATCGAGCCGCTGCGAATGGGCCGCCGTAACGTCTACACCATCAACGCTGACGCGCATTTTCGCCATCCGTTGCTGGCGCACGTGAGACTTGAACGCCTCATCGAAGCACTGTCGTCCGAGATCATTCTCCCCAAGGGGACAGTCAACTAACCTTCGGCGAGGTGTGGGCTCCGACCCGCCCGTTTCTACTCCATGCCGGCGTGCATTTCGATCCCGGCGGCCTTGCGTCGCAGCCGCGCATTGTCCGGGATGAGAAAGATCGGAGGAATCACCAGCAACACAAGAATCGAGAGGCCGAAGAAGACGTGCTCCAGTCCCACCCCCTGGTTCTTGTAGTGCGAGAGAAACAGCACGATCGATGCAGTGCCGAGCACGCCGCCGGTGGTGCGGAACATCCCGCGCAGACCGGTGATGCGCGCTACCGCGTCGGGCATCAACTCGATCGCCGCGTTGTTCGCCGCCGGCCCACCGATTCCGACCCCGAAGCCACTGATCATAATCAACGAGGACAACAAGACGACGTTACTTACGCCGTGGCCGAAGAAGGTCTTGTTGTGCCAGCCCTGGCTCGTCAGGAAGAGGCTGATCGCCACCAGTACGATGCCGATGATCATCGGTAGGCGATAGCCAAAGCGAATGAGCATGAAGGAGCTTATCGCGGAAACCGCGATCATCACGACCGCTCGCGGCGTCAGGATGAACCCGGCAGCGCTCGCTGACAGGCCGTACTGGTCAACGGCATAGAGGGGGATGAAGCTGAAGAACCCGAACACCAGGGCACCGTACAGCAGGTTATAGAGATTAGCGGCGAAGAAGGCGCGCTCCTTGAGCAAGCGCAGATCGATCATGGGATCCCGGCTGTGCCCCTCGTGATAGACGAAATAGAGGAGTGCCGCGATGCCGAGGACGATCCAGAGGACGACCTGGGCGCTGAAGTTGACCTCATTGCCCCACACGGTCATGCCGTACATGATGCCGACGATGCCCGCCGCGAAGGCGCCCGCTCCGACGAGGTCAATGCTCCGGCTTGTCGCGACGCGCCCCCCGGATGGCAACAGGAAGACGCCTACAGCCAGCAGGACGATGCCGATCGGCACGTTCACGGAAAACATCGCGCGCCAGCTGAAGTTGTCGATTACCCACCCGCCGAGGTTCGGGCCAATGATGCCTCCGATTGGGAACACACTGGTGAAGAGCCCGATGGCGGTGCCGCGGTTCTTGGCGCCGAAGACGTCGCTGACGATACCGGCGGCCGAGGGCATGAACGCACCCCCGCCGATGGCCTGCAGCACGCGAAAGAAGATTAACAGATAGACATTCGGGGCCAGCGCGCACAGCATCGAGCTGCCAGTGAAGAGGACGACGCAGCCGAGAAAGAGGTTCTTGCGTCCAAAATCATCGCTCAGCTTGCCGGCCATCGGCATGATGATGGTCTGCATCAGGCTGTATCCCGTGAGGACCCAGCCGATCCAGACCAGATTCGTATGCAATCCGGCCATCATGCTCGGCAAGCCAACCGCCACGATCGTCGAGTCAATGCTCGACATCAGGAGCGCCAGCGACACCACCACAAAGATGCCGATCTGCTTGGGACCGACCGACGGGGCGTTGACGTCTTCCGCGAGTTCTGGCGAGCTGGAAGCGAGTCGCGCCACGGAATCCCTTCCTCAGGGTGATGTGGGTTTTGCCAGGATGACCCACTGGCTGTATGCGGCACGGGCAACGGTCGCGATCGGTGAGCCCCTCCGCCTGGAAACTTCGCTACGATACACGCACTGCCAGATTGGTTCAAGCGGTATTAAGGTGCCGCGATATGGGTCAAAACAGAAAACGCCCGGCGGAGACCAATGCATCTCCGACGAGCGTTATCGTTCTTCGCATGTTCAAGCCCACACGAATGCCGTAACCGGAGCTTCGTTCACCGCCCGCGAAGCGCCTCGCCGTTCGGCGCTGCGTTGCGTTCGCCCTGGTGAACCGTTCGCCGGCCAGCACTCGTGGCCACCTCAGTACTGCAGCGCGGGCGAATCTACGGGTACGAGCGTCAGGTCCGGCGACTGCACCGGAACGCCGTTGTCGAGCTGCTCTTTCAGCGTCGGATCGATGTCCTCAACCTGCTCGCTGAAGTCGAGGGCGTAGGCGATCACCTGGTCCATGTTCTCGACCCACAGGAATTCCATTTCCGACGCGACTTTCGGCGGCAGCTTCATCACATCGCGCCGGTTCTCCTCGGGCGCGATCAACCGGCGAATGCCGACCCGGTGGGCCGCGAGCGCTTTATCCTTCAATCCGCCGATCGGCAGGACCCGACCACGCAGCGTGATCTCGCCGGTCATGGCCACGTCGGACCGCACTGGGCGACGGCTGAGCGCCGAAATGAGCGCGGTTGCCATGGTGATGCCCGCCGACGGCCCATCCTTCGGGATCGCCCCTTCCGGCAAATGAATGTGCAGGTCGTGCTTCTCCTGAAAATCAACTGGGATGCGAAGGGCCCCAGCGCGAGAACGTGCGTAGCTCAGTGCGGCCCGCGCCGATTCCTGCATCACGTTCCCGGCTTGTCCGGTGATCGTCAAGTTCCCCTTACCGGGCAGCACGGCGACCTCCACCGGAATGAGCTCGCCGCCGACGTCGGTCGTGCCCAGTCCAATCGCAACGCCTACCTGATTTTCGCCAATCACCTGTTCGAAGCCGAACCGCTGTGGCCCGAGGTAGTCTTCCAGTTTGGCCGCGGTCAGGCGGATCTTCTTGTTGCGACCCTTGACCACGTCACGAGCAACTTTGCGGCATATCCCGGCGATCTGTCGCTCGAGCCCGCGCACACCCGCCTCGCGCGTGTACTGCCGGATCAGCTTCGTCCACATTTTCTCCGGAATCTCGACCTGCCCGGCGTCCAAACCGTGGATCTCGGTCTGCTTCGGCAACAGATGCCGCCGCCCGATCTCCATCTTCTCCTGCTCGATGTACCCGCCGATTTCGATGATCTCCATGCGGTCTCGCAATGGCCGTGGAATGTTGCTCAGGTAATTGGCGGTCGCGATAAAGAGCACCTTCGAGAGGTCGTACGGCATGTCCAGAAAATGGTCGGAGAAGTTGTTGTTCTGCTCCGGATCCAGGACCTCGAGCATGGCCGACGCCGGATCGCCGCGGTAGTCGGACGACATCTTGTCGAGCTCATCGAGCACGACGACCGGGTTGGTCGTTCCGGCGGACTTCAGCGCGCCAACGATGCGACCGGGGAATGCGCCGATGTAGGTGCGACGATGACCGCGGATTTCGGCCTCGTCCCGTACACCGCCGAGACTGATTCGCACGAACTCGCGGCCCATGGCACGCGCGACCGAGCGACCGAGGCTGGTCTTGCCGACGCCGGGAGGCCCGACGAGACATAAGATCGACGCTCCGGCGGCCCCTTTGCCGCGGGTCAGCTTGCGGACTGCAAGAAACTCGAGAATACGCTCTTTCACCGGGTCGAGTCCGTAATGGTCGTCGTTGAGCACCTTCTCGGCATGATCGAGATCCAGGTTGTCCTCGGTCTCTTCTGACCAGGGCAGCGCGAGCACCGTGTCAATGTAGGTGCGGACGACGGTGCTTTCGGCTGAGACAGTCGGCATGCGTTCCAGCCGGGAGAGCTCTTTCAGCAGCTTCTCCTCAGCATATTTCGGCAGGCCGCGCTCGAGGATCCGCTGTCGCAGCGCCTCGATCTCGCTGCCCCCTTCGCCCGAAAGCTCGTCGTGAATCACCTTGAGCTGTTCGCGAAGGTAATACTCGCGCTGGTTCTTGTCGATCTGCTCGCGCACCCGCTCTTTGATGTGCGCCTCGAGCGCCGCCAAATCGAGATCGGTGGTGAGGTGAACGGTCAGGAGTTCGAGCCGGTTGATCGGATCGAGGTTCTCCAGGAAGTTCTGGCGTTGATCCGACTCGCGAATAAGCTGAGTCGTGAGGAGATCGGCCAGATGCGCCGCATCGTTCGTCGCTAGAATCATTTCCATGACTTCGGAACTGAAGGCGTTCTTCGTTTCCTGGAAGCGACGTGCCAGTTCCTGGATGTGATTGACCAGGGCCTGGGTTTCAGGAGTAAGGGCCACGCGCTCGACGGCCTGTTCGGCTCGCACGGTATAGAAGGGCCGTGCCGGATCGAACTGCACGATTTTCACGCGGCTCAAGCCTTCGAGCGACACCTGGATGTTGCCGCCCGGCTGATGCTCGATGGATGAGACCTCCGCCAGCGTCGCGATCTCGAAGAGATCTTCCGGCGTCGGGTCGTCGGCGGCGGGGTCCCGATGTGCCACGACCACGATCTTGCGATCGCGGCTCATTGCTTCTTCGATTGACTGAATTGATCGTGTGCGGCCCACCAGAAGCGTTACGACGTTTCTCGGGAATATGACCACATTCTTAAGGGGAAGTAAGGGATAACGAACCGAGTACATATCGTAACGGCTCATCATGAAGGAATCCTTTTCACTGGTCGGCGCTCGAATATGAATGCATCTTGCCGCGCGTGAGTCCGATCTGATTCCCAATCGTACTCAACATAATACTCTGCCACGGCGCGCCAGCACGACGCGGTCACCGAACCGCTGGGTCCGGGTTCGGTGAGAGGAGGATTGATCGAGAGTCGTGTCTTCGTACTCGTCCCCCACGTGGATAGCGCTCCACTAGTGTACTTGACAGCGGGGCAACTTGAAAGATGTTTCTCGAAATTTCTCTTGTCCCCGATGTTCAATCAATGCCGCGAACGTTCGCGATGCCGTCACGAGCGTGCCGCTGACCGAATTAATGTCACTGACCATCTTTCGCATGTGTACGGACGTTTCGTACGTTGCGCACAAACTTCCTGATGGCGACGATTACAGCATGGCCGCGACGGAATTCGCAAATTCTACGCGCGCTTTTTCCAATAACGGCGCGGATGTCAGCAGATCGATGGCGGTCATGGCGAGTCCGGCAGCCCCGTTGACGATGGCGGCGTGACCATCGGCGCTGATAGTGGCACGTGCTACCTCAGTCGAGTGCCAGCCGGCTTCGGGGCCGCAGATCCGCAAGTAGGCTTCCACCGCGGGAAGACGGTGGCTGACGTTGCCGAAATCGGTCGATCCGGCACCGTCCGCCGGCGGTGACTTCTGGACATCGAGACCGAGCGCCTCGAGATTCTCGCCAAACGCGTCCCCAATAGTACGGTTCGGGATCATGTTGAGATAGGGCCGGATGTACTCACGCCATTCGAGTCGAGCGCCAGTCGCCAAAGCGCCCGCCTCGGCGCAACGCACGACCTTGTGCAGCACCTGTTCGGCTTCCTCGGGCGTTGTGGCACGGACGCGGAAACGCGCCGACGTGTAGGGTGGGATGACGTTTGGGGCACCGCCGCCGTTGGTGATGACCCCGTGAACCCGAACACTTGGGCGTAGCTGCTGTCTTAACGCACTGACCCCGTTGAACGTTTGGATCACCGCGTCGAGCGCGTTGACCCCTTCGTGAGGAGCTGCGGCGGCGTGCGCCGGTTTGCCGAAGAACTCGAACTCGATCCCGCGCGCGACCAGTGAGGAGCCGGATCCGATGCGGTTCTCGTTCATCGGGTGGATCATGATGGCGGCGTCCACGTCATCAAAATATCCGGCTTCGATCAGATAGATCTTGCCTCCGGCATTTGGGACCGCCGACTCTTCGGCCGGGCAGCCCAAAACGACCGCCGAGCCGGGCAATGAAGCGGAGATGGAGCGCAGCGCAAGACCGGCGCCCACCGCCGCCGTCGCGATGATGTTGTGGCCGCAGCCATGACCGACCTCCGGTAAAGCGTCGTATTCCGCGATTATCGCGACGGTCGGGTGCGCAGTTGCTGGCGTAACCTGAGCGCGAAAGGCGGTGCTCAGACCGGCGATGCCTCGCTCGACGACGGCACCGTGCTGTTCCAGCATGGCGGTAAGCCGCTCCGAAGCCTTGACCTCCTGCAGGCCAAGCTCGGGATTCGCATACATCCAGTCGCTAAGTGCGATCAGCTCCGGAGCGAGATCCGAGACTGCTGCACGAGCGGCGCGCTTCAATTCGGCGGCGGTTGTCATTGGAGGCTCCTTGACTGTAGCGAGCGGCTTCCCGACCGGTGGTGAAACGAGCAAGCGGACGTGATCGGTGGACGGTTCCGACCGGAGCGCCGCAGAGTCATCTTGGTGGGATGAACGCGGGATGACGATAACTGGCGAGGCTCGCGGTTATCCGCACGTGATTGTGCGGGATAGATGACGAACCGTCGAGTGGGTGAGCACGAAATGCTCTCGGAATTGAATCGTTTTCGACGGAATCGAGCCACGGAATGCAGCGCCGGTCAGCGATTCCGCCGGACGCTGCCGCGCCTTGTGGTACGCTCAGCGCGCTTGGTCAGTCTTGACTAATTGGCTGCGATCACGTCAATGATACCTTCGTCGCGACAGATCCGGGTATTGGTTGTCGTTTGAAAGGCTCCTGACATGTTTGTCGTCACCAACACCTTGCGAGTTCCGAGCGAGCATGCCGCGCACATCGAACAGGCCTTCTCGAGCTCCAGCGAGCACATGAAGCAGATCGAGGGTTGCGTCGGCTTTCAGCTCCTGCGAGAGACGAAAGGCGAACACGAGCAGGTCTATGTCGCCATGACCACCTGGCAGGACGAACGCGCGTTCAAGGACTGGATGGAGAGCGCCGACTTCCGCCGTGCTCACGCGAACACCGGAGATTCGCCCGCCAGTGGCGAAGTCCACAGCTACGAGGTGGTCGTCGGAAATTAGTCATGTCCGACGGGTCGCGCAGTGAGATGGCCAGGTCGTCCGGTGTCATCATCGGTCCCAGATGTTCGGTCCTATGTGATCGCGAATCCACGTCAGCGCGGGACGGTCGCCGTTTCCGCCAGGCGGTGGGCGATGCTTTCCGCCCAGCTGTCGATGTCGTCCCAGTCGCGGAAATCGCCCTCGATCAGCAGCTTCTTGCCGGCCGGCAGCGCATGGATCACGCGCTCTGTGAAACCGAAATTGTCGGGATCGAGCTTGCCGAAGAAGACGCGATGATCCCGTGGTTTGAGGGAGGTGATCATCTCCGGTAACTCCTTCGGATCCGCCGCCTCGCGCAGGTCATGTCCCTCGGCGTCGGTCGTCTCGCTGCCGAGCGGCCCGCTGCTGAAGAGCCAGACTGGGTGGTCGCGGAGCGTCTCCTGGTGCTGCCGCGCGAAGTCGACGGCCTCCTTGAGCCAGCTCCCAAAATAGACGGCGCTGCCGATGACGAAGGCGTCGTATCCGCTCGGATCCTTGACGGTCTTCACCGGACACGCCTCCGCCTGATGGCCGTATGCCCGCAGCCTGGCGACAATGCGGTCCGCAATCTCCTGAGTAGCGCCGTGTTTGCTGGAAAAGGCGACGAGAATCGACATCACTCGTGCTCCTCTCGATGCGTGGAGATGACCGTCAGGCGGTCGGTTCAGGCGCGCCTTTGCCCTCCATGTAGTGTTTGAGTCCCTCCCAGACTGCCACCTCCTGGCGCCGGCCCATCCGGGCGATCACGGCTCCCATCAGCCGGTAGAACCCGTGCGGCGTGATAGTCCCACGACCAGCGCATGCGAGTCCCGCCGGCGACAGGATCGAACGTGAGCACTCCCCGAATCTCCATGCTGGACATCCGCGTGGTTGACGCAAGGCGACGTGGGCGTTCAAGCGCCGTGAACTCGATCGTCATCTCGGCTGTTCCGCCGATCGATCGAGACACTGCCTGGAACTGGGTTCCGGCCCCGATGGGGCCAGAAGTGATCTGTTCGACCTCAACCATCGCCGGGTTGTAGCGCGTCTCGTTGCGTTCGTCGGCGACGACGTCGAACACGTCCTCAACCGACCGGTGGATGAAAATCTCGCCTTCGATGTGCGCCATCGTCGATGCCTTTCGCGTTCGTGGCGCTGGAGTCAGAGAACAACCTCATGGCTCGAGGGCGCGCCCGGATGAGGAGCGGTGCTCCCGCTCGCCGTCTGCCAGCGGAACCGGCCGTTCGGGGGTCAACGGAATGGTGATCCCGAGATCATCGGCCATTTGACGGTATTCGTTGCGCGAAAGCTCACCGCGAGCGTAGCGTTCCTGGAGAATTTCGGCCGGACCGCGCTTAGCGGTCGGTCCAAACCAGCGCGTCACAAAGGCCGTAAGCAGGGTCAGGAGGGCGATTCCGGCAAAGATCTCGGCGATGATCCAAGTGGTCTGCGTCATGTGAGGTGCCTCCAATCGGTCGATGTCGTGGGCGGGGGTCACGCGAGTCGTCAGGAAGGTGAATTCGCCGGAACTGTCGCCAATAGGTCGGTCGCTCACGATCTAGGGCTCCGGCGCTGGGTGCCGAGCGGCGACCCGCGCGATCCCACACGCTCACCGTGCGCCCTCCATCGCGTCAAAATCGCCGAGGATCCGACGGTGTTATGACAGTTTTGTGTCACTGATGGCACGGTGCCGTGTCTCGAATGTCGCACGAGTCACGTTCCGCAAACCAGGCTGACCGCCCGCCATGTACACCGGCACCAAACGACGATGATCCGGCGTGCGTAAGGATCAAGCGCAGTCGACGCAATGGTGGTCGAGTTCAAACCCAGTAACGGCGGATTTACAGCCGAGCGTCGGGTCACCCGCACCAGCCGGGCGACTGTCTCGACGTGGACCGTCTGCGGGTAAAAATCCCAGAGACTGAGGTGGTCGAGGCGGTAGCCAGCGCGCGTGAGCTGGGCGGCGTCGCGGGCGAAGGTGGCCGGGTTGCAGGAGACGTAGACGATGATCTCGGGACCCAGTTCGATCAGTGTGTCGACGACGCGTCGATCGAGCCCGGTGCGGGGCGGATCGACGATCACGCGATCGATCGCCGGTAACGCGAACACAGCCTCCTCGGCCGGGGCCGCCACGAACTCCACATTGTCGAGCCCTTGCTGGCGGGCCGTTCTCTCTCCTGCCAAGGTTGCCAGCGCGTCGATCTCGATGACGGTTAGCGACCTGACCTGGTCCGCCACGGAAAGGCCGAGCAGGCCGATCCCGCCGTAGATGTCGGCGACGCGCTGGGTGCCATCGAGCGCCGCCAGACCCCGAACGTGTTCGAGGAATCGCGGCAGCAATTGAACGTTGGATTGGAAGAAGGAGCCGGCCGGAACGACGAAGCTGCGCTCGCCGATCTCAATGTCGGAAAAGCGCTCGCCGAACAGCGCCTCAACGTGTCCATTTCCATCGCTGTAGCAAACGCTGTCCACCCCGCGCAATGCGCCGAGGGCCGCGACGGTCGATCTCACGTCGCTGGACTCTTCGATACGAAAGCCATCGACACCTTCGAGCAGCAATTGCAGCCGCCTCTCGTCGGCCGCTCCGACGACCTGCGCGTGGAGCAACACTCTGCCGCCGAAATCGGCGATCTCGTTCAGCTTCAACAGCCTGTTGAGCTGATCGAGCAGCCAGCTGATGCGCGGATGGACGACCGGGCAGCCGATCAGCCGCACAATGCGCTTGGAGCGCAGCTCGCGGAAGCCGGCCTCGGCGCCGAGCGCGATCTGGGCCCGCACGCGATAGCTCCAGGGATCGGGCATCGGGATGATCTCATCGATACGGGTCGGCAGGCGCTGGGCCGCTAGCAGCCGCCGTACGATAGCTGCCTTGTGCTTGAGCTGTCCTTCGTGGCTGAGGTGTTGCCACTCGCAGCCGCCGCAGGCCGCGACGACGGGGCAGCGCGGCGTCACCCGCTCTGGAGCCGCCTCGAGCAGCGCCACGACGTCGCCCCGCCAGCGTTTGCCGCTACCGCTCAGCGACAGGCGCGCGACTTCAGTCGGGATGCCGGACTCGACCACGATCGATCGCCCGCCGGCCTGAACCGTGATCGTTCCATCGCTGTTGAAACGGGTGAGTTGCACGTCGACACGCTCGCGCCGTCGCGCCGTTCCCCCACGATCTCGTTTTCCGCTCTGTCCCATGGTTGTCTCAAGACTGACATAACGCCTAAGCCGGCAAGCCGCAGCGAGCACGACCGCGGGCGGTCGAGCCGTCGACTTCAGTTGAGCATATCAAAGGGGTCAGGTGCTGCCGGGGCGCCCGGCCGGCTTGGGAGGTGAGGTAGTCCGCTTTTCGTGATCCCAGCGAGTCTCGCGAACAAAGATGGCCAATGTGGCGGCCGCGAGCACGCCGAGCCCAGCTATCGCTCCGGAGGTGACCACGATGCCCACCGCATCGGCAACGGCACCGACGATGATGGGCGAGACCGCCCGCCCACTGTCGCCGATCAGGCGCCAGACGCCGAGGAACTCTCCGGTCAGATGTGGTGGGGCGAGGTCCGCCCCGAGGGTCATCATCGATCCGGCCCCCATGCCGTTCCCCAAGCCCATGATCAGTCCGGCGCCAAGCAGTTGGGTGTAGCTGTGGGTGAAGGGAACCAGCGCCATGCCGAGCCCGAGGATCGCGAATGACGGCACCGAGGCCGCTTTGCGGCCGAACCGGTCCATCACATATCCCGCGGGGATGAAGAGCGACATGTCGACCAGCGCGGATGAGCTCACGATGATGCCGACCTGCGCGTTGTCGAGTCCGAGGGCGTAGGCGGCGAAAAGCGGAATCGCGATCTGCCGGCCGGCACGAATCATCTGGCCAAAGACGTTGGCGGTGCCAGCGGCGATGACGTCACGCCGGTTGTGGTTGACGGCCTCACGCACGACGCTCAGGTGGAAAGAGTGCCCCTTCGGCTTGATGCTGGCGGTTTTGGGATCGTGCACGAAGAAGAAGGCGACGATCGCGGCGCCGAATGCAGCCAGACCGGCCACGATGATGGCGTCGGGCAAGCCGTAATACTGCGCGATGAACCCGCCGGCAAACGGCCCGGTGAAGGTGCCGAGGCGGTTGATGCCGCCAAAGACCGAGATAGCGCGTCCGCGCGTGTGTGCCGGGATCGCGGTCGCGATGTAAGCGTGGCGTGAGAGTCCCCAGAACGCGGTACCGATGCCGCCGATGAACTGCAGTGCGATGAGCTCTGGCGTCAGGTGCACCAGGCCCAGTAACGTGGTGGCCAATGCGAAAAGTGTGGATCCGGCGAGCATCGAACGACGAAAGCCAAGCTTGGGGAGGAGCAGTCCGGTCGGTAGATCGAAGATCATGGTCCCGATCCAGGCCGCCGACACGATGAGCCCGGCGAGACCGAAGGACCCCCCCGCCTGTTTGGCGTAGAGCGGCAAGACGGGGATCAGCAGCCCCTGGCCGAAGCCTAGCAGCGCGGTCGGCACGTAGACGGGCATGAGGAGCCCGACGGATTCAGATCTCAGTGACACGTTTCGTCCGTTGTCATAACGCGCGAAATCCCACCATGTGTCGCGACGCCTCTCGGCCGGGTGAGCGGCGAAAGGCGTGACGGCTATAATACAGGGTTCCGGAGGATTTGACTTCGTCCGATTGCCCGCGGATGAGCGCATTCCGCCACTGCGTCGACTCGACAGCGGCGGCGACTGCGGGGATACTCGTGGCGTGGAAGCAACGTCAACGAGGACGGACTGGTGCCAGCGCGCTTTTAACGCAGCGTCGCGGCAGTTGTGGCTGGCAACGGCTTGAATGGAGCGATTGCGATGCGAATCGACGTGCACACGCACGCGCAACCAAAGGAATACCTCGACACGCTGCTGGCGTCGGGCCGCTACGAGACGGTGCGGGACCCGGACGGGCATCTGGTGGTGCGCGAGAAGGGATCGCGCTTCCTGACGATCACGCCTCAGATGCACGATCCGGCACAGCGGGTGGAGGAGATGGATGCCAGCGGTATCGACATGCAGATCATCTCGGTCACGACGCCGCAGGTTTATTTCCTAAACGGTCAGCCTGCGGTCGACCTGGCGCGGGTCTGCAATGACTACCTGGCGGAGATAGTGCGGCGCTACCCGGCGCGTTTTCGCGCGCTGGCCAGCGTGCCGCTGACGGCCGACTCCGATGCCGCCGTGAAGGAGTTCGAGCGCTGCCTGGATGACTTGAACATGGTCGGCGCGATCATCGGCGCCAACATCGACGGCCGGCCGATCGACGATCCGGCCTTCGCCCCCTTCTACGACGTGCTGAACGCTCGTAAGTCGACCATGCTGATTCACCCGATGGTTCCGGCCGGTATCGAGGTGATGAACCAGTACGCGCTTGCGCCACTGGTGGGCTTCATGATGGACACGACACTGGCGGTCGCGCGCCTGATCTTCTCCGGCTTCTTCGACAAGTACCCGAACGTGAACGTTATCGTTGGGCACCTGGGCGCGGCAGCGCCGTATCTGGCCGGACGGCTCGACATCGGCTACCGCAGCTACCCCGACTGCAAGGGGATCAGCACGTCGCCGAGCGAGTATCTGAAGCGGATGTACCTGGACACGGTCTCATTCCACAAGCCCGCGCTGCGCTGCGCCGTCGAGACGGTCGGTGCCGGCCGCATCGTCTTCGGCTCCGACTACCCGCACGTCATCGGTGACGTGGCCGGCGCGACCAGAGTCATCGAAGAAAGCGTGCCCGCTGACGCATTGAGCGGCATCCTGGGGGACACGGCCGCCGGGATATTCGGGGTGTAGCGGCCCTCACCCGGCGCTGCGGCGCCACCCTCTCCCAATTCTGGGAGAGGGTTTGTTTGATCGGGCGAGACCTACCCTTACGGCGGCGCCAGCCTCTCCCAATTCTGGGAGAGGGTTCGAACGGCATCGGGTGAGACCTACCCCTGCTGCGGCTCTCGACCCAGTTGCTCGCGAAACGACTCGCGCAGGCGCAGGCGCGCTTCGGGGCGGAGCAAGACGTCGGCGGCGGTCCAGGCCAGCACGGTGGCGCCGGTCGCCGTCAGGTCGTCGGCGCGTTCGCTCCTGGCCGCTTCGGCGAACTCGCGGGTATGCCCGCCGATCCCCTTATCGCAGATCTGTAAGTAGGGATGAATCGTCGGCACCAGCTGGCTGACGTTGCCGATATCGCTGGAGCCGACGCCCGCGTCCGGCGGCGGAACCTCGTAGTCGAGGCCGAGCGCGGTCAGGTTGTCGCGAAAGAGATCGACCAGTCCGGTGTTGCAGACGCGCTGCTGGTACGTCAGCCCCTCGGTAATCTTGACCGTGGCTCCGGTGGCCAGCGCCGCCGCGTTGACGATGTCGACGAAGCGCTGCTTGAGCTCTTCGAGATAGGCTTGATCGTTGGCGCGTACCAGGAACGAGGCGGCGGTGTAATCGGGGATGACGTTGGGCGCGTCGCCGCCCTGCAGGATGACGCCGTGGATGCGCGTGTGCGGCCGGAATGCCTGGCGCAGCTGGTTGACGCTGAAGAAGACCTGCAGCAGCGCATCCAGCGCGTTGATGCCGCGCTCCGGAAAGGCTGAGGCGTGGGCCGGCTTGCCGAAGAACTCGATCTCGTAGGGCGTGACGGCCAGCGAGCCGCGATCCAGATAGGTCGTGTCGCGTGGGTGCATCATGATCGCGGCGTCGAGCCCCGCGAAGATCCCGGCCTCGGCCATGGTGACCTTGCCGCCGCCACCCTCTTCGGCCGGCGTGCCGATCACCTTGATCGTTCCCTGCACGTCGGGCATGGCCCGGCGCAGGGCGATGCCGGCTCCGACCGCCCAGGTCGCGATCAGGTTGTGGCCGCAGGCATGGCCGATCTTCGGCAGCGCGTCATACTCGGCCAGCAATGCCACCACCGGCTCGCCCTGGCCGTAGCTGGCGATGAAGGCGGTCTCCAACCCGGCCACGCCCCGCTGCACCTCGAATCCGTGTTCCTCGAGCTCGTTCGTCAGCAGTTCGACCGACTTGTGCTCCTGGAAGGTGATCTCGGGGTTGTCGTGCAGCGTGTGTGAGATATCGATCAGCCGCGGGTGCAGTCGCTGCGCCTCGGTCCTGATGCGTTCCTTGACCTCGTTTACGTGTACATCGTCGCTCGCCAACAGTTCCTCCCTCGGTTGTTTCGTTGCATGCTCTGGCCGATCATCGCACACACATCGACCGTCGATCCAGCCGCCATGAACCGGCCTGGCAGGGCATCGCGCTGTTGCCAGACGGCTGGGCTCGGCGGGATACTGGCGCAACAGGGGATCGATGGCGGCAGACGACTGGAGGAGCCAGGATGGCGATCGAGACGACGACCGACGCGGCGTTGATCGAGCAGATGTTTCGCACGGCGACGACGATTCGCCGCTTCGAGGAGACGGTGGCCGACCTGGTCAGCATGCGTCGCATGGAGGGGATCGCGCACCTTTCGATCGGCCAGGAGGCGGTCGCCGCGGCCGTCTGTGCCGCCCTGCGTCCTGACGACACCATTGCCAGCACCCATCGCGGACACGGCCACCTGATCGCCAAAGGCGGCGACCTCGAGCGCATGTTCGGCGAACTGCTGGGCCGCGAGACCGGCTATTGCCGCGGCCGTGGCGGCTCGATGCATATCGCTGACCTCTCGCTCGGCATCCTCGGCGCCAACGGCATCGTCGGGGCCGGGATTCCATTGGCGGTCGGCGCCGCCTATGCCCATGTGCGGCAAGGGACCGATCGGGTGTCGGTCGCCTTCTTCGGCGACGGCGCGGTCAATATCGGCGCCTTCCACGAAGGGCTGAACATGGCCGCCCTCTGGCAGCTGCCGGTCATCTTCGTCTGCGAGAACAACCTGTACGCCTCCAGCGTGGCGCAGGTCGACCACCAGCACCAGCGGGATATCGTCCAGCGCGCCGCCGGTTACGGCATGCCGGGCGTGACCGTGGATGGGAACGACGCGCTCGCAGTGCACCGGGTCGCGACCGAGGCGATCGAGCGTGCTCGTCAGGGGGGCGGCCCAACCCTGATCGTATGCAATACCTATCGCCATCATCCGCACCTCTCCGGCTATCCGGACGACCGGCCCGTCGAAGAGAAGGAATACTGGATGGCGCGCGATCCACTCATCCGGCTGGCGTCGTACGTCGATGAGTCGATGCCCGACGGAACGGCGCGGCGCAAGGCGATCGAAGAAGAGATCGAGGCCCGGTTGGAGCAGGCCGTCGCCGCGGCCGAGGCGGCTCCGAAGCCGGACCCGTCCGAGATCGCGCGGGGCGTCTATGGGCCGCGACCGGCCTTCCCCGACTCGCCGCCGCCCGGCACCCGCGAGCTCGGCTATCAGCTGGCGCTCAACGAAGCGATGACCCAGGCGATCAATGCCGACCCGCGCGTCAGCTACATCGGCGAGGATCTGCATCGCTACGCTCAGGGCTGGAACGTGCCAGCCGGACGCGTGCTCGACACACCGATCGCGGAAGAGGGCTTTACCGGCCTGGCAATTGGCGCCTCCCTCTGCGGTGAGCGGGCCGTGGCGGACATCATGTTCATGGATTTCGCCGCGGTTGCCATGGACCAGATCGTCAATCAGGCGGCCAAGATCCGCTACATGCTGGGTGGCGAGGTCAAGTGCCCGGTCGTGATCCGCGCCCACGCCGGCGGCGGCGCGAGCTCGGCGGCGCAGCACTCGCAGTCGTTGGAAGCCTGGTTCGCCCATATCCCCGGCCTGACCGTCCTGTATCCCAGCAACCCGTACGACGCCAAGGGTCTGCTGCTGGCGGCGCTGGCGGACGAGAACCCGACTCTCTTCGTCGAGTCGCGCCAGTTGATGCGCATGACGGGGCCGGTTCCGGAGGAGATGTACCGGCTGCCGATCGGAAAAGCAGCGGTCGCGCGACCCGGCAACGACGTCACCGTCATCGCCATTGGGCCGATGGTGCGCGAGGCGCTGGCCGCCGCCGAGGAACTGGCCGGAGAGGGGATCTCGGTGGAGGTGGTCGATCCGCGCACGCTGCAGCCGCTCGACGTCGAGACGCTGGCGACGTCGGCGGCGAAAACCGGTCGCGTCGTGGTGGCCCATCAGGCGGTGCGCTTCGGCGGCATCGGAGCCGAGATCGCCGCGCAGATCACCGAGCGCTGCTTCTCAAACCTCAAGGCGCCAGTCGTGCGCCTCGGCGCTCCCTTCGCGCCGTCACCGTTCGCCGGCATCCTCGAGCAGGCCTACCAGCCCACGAAGGAGACGATGGTGGAGGCGGTAAAGGGCTTGGTGGTCTGACATGGGCGGAACCTCGAATCGTCCTCACCAATCTGTGGAGACTACCGACGCATGACGTTCGATCGCATTCGAGCTCTGGAACTGCTGCGCGCCGGAACCGCGAGTTCCGATGCACTATTTCGCGATGGTCAAGAGGATGCCATCCAGTTTATCGTCGAGGGCCGGGGCAAACTGATGATCGTGCAGAAGACGGGGTGGGGAAAGAGTTTCGTCTACTTCATCGCCACGAAACTCCTCCGAGAGGCCGGGAATGGCCCGTCGCTCTTGATTTCGCCCCTGCTGGCCCTCATGCGAAACCAAATCGCCTCGGCCCGCCGAATGGGCGTTCGGGCGGAGACGATCAACTCGGACAACCAGACGGATTGGGATGACATCGAGAATGCCGTCCGTCGCGATGAAGTTGACATCCTCTTGATCTCACCCGAGAGATTGGCTAACGACCAGTTTCGTGACCGATTTCTTGCATCCATCGCGGATCGGATCTCACTCCTGGTGGTTGATGAGGCCCACTGCATCTCGGACTGGGGCCACGACTTTCGCCCGAGCTACCGCAGAATTGAACGGATTATTCGCGCTTTGCCGGCCAACCTCCGGGTACTCGCGACGACTGCCACCGCGAACAATCGGGTGACTCGTGACTTAAAAGAGGTCCTGGGCCCTGACATTGAAGTGATGAGAGGGGAACTGAGTCGTCCATCGTTATTGCTCCAGACGATTCATCTTCCAAGTCAGGCCGAACGTCTTGCGTGGCTTGCACAGACGATTCCGGAGCTACCGGGAACTGGCATCGTCTATACGCTCACCGTGCGTGATGCCGATCAGGTCGCCGCTTGGCTCAGATCACGTGGCATCAAAGCCGAATCGTATACTGGAAGGAGCGGCGAGCGACGACCCGAACTCGAAGATGCCTTGATGAGCAACCGGTTGAAGGTGTTGGTTGCCACGACGGCTCTGGGAATGGGCTTTGACAAGCCCGATCTGGCGTTTGTTTTCCACTATCAGGCTCCAGGTTCTGTGGTGGCCTACTATCAGCAGGTTGGACGAGCCGGACGAGCGTTGGACGCAGCCTATGGGGTGCTCCTGAGCGGCGTTGAAGAGACGGAGATTACCGATTACTTCATCGAGACCGCATTCCCAACGCGGGAGCAAGTCCGAGTGGTATTGGACGCTCTCGAAGCCGAACCTGACGGACTTTCACTGTTTGAGCTGATGAGCCGGGTGAATCTCAGTTATGGCCGAATCCAGAAGACAATCGAGTTGCTGTCTTTGGAATCTCCCTCGCCTGTGGTCAAGGTGGGTTCGACGTGGCAACTCACGATTACCGAACTGAGCGAAGAATTCTGGTCACGAGCTAACCGACTGACAAATCTTCGCCGTTACGAGCAGTACGAAATGCAAGCCTATGTCAGCTTGAACTCGGGGCATATGGAGTACCTCATCAGTGCTCTCGACGGTGAATCATCGACCGTTTGTGGGCCGGACCTCACGCCATTGTCTGACGTCGTGGACCAGCGCCTTGTCGCTGAGGCGGTCTCCTTTCTGAAGCACGGAAGTATCGCGCTGCCAATACGTAAACGATGGCCCACGGGTGGGCTGCCGCAATATGGGCTGAAGGGTGGGATCCCTCCTGATCGGCAGGCTCATACGGGACGCGCTCTGTGCTTGTGGGGAGATGCCGGTTGGGGTGATCTGGTCCGGCAGGGAAAATACGTTGACGGCCGCTATTCGATGGAACTGGCAGAGGCGTGTGCAAGACTGGTTCGTGAGTGGAAGCCAGACCCCTTCCCTACCTGGGTGACATGTGTTCCATCACTCCGCCACCCAACACTCGTACCGGAGTTCGCGCGACAATTGGCGACGATGGTGGGTCTTCCGTTCTCGGAAGCGATCGTGAAGACCGTCGATCGCCCCGACCAAAAGACGATGCAAAACAGCAGTCAGCAAGCTTTGAACCTGGACGGGTCAATGTCAGTCAGAAAACACGCTGTTCGTCAGGGACCAATGTTGCTGGTGGATGACTTGTTCGATTCAGGGTGGACGATGACGGTGGCCGCCTGGTTGCTCCTCGAAAATGGTAGTGGGGATGTCTGGCCGATCGTTCTGGCGTCAACAGGAATCAGCGGATGATTATGGACCTATCGAATAATGTAAAGGCCACCTTGCTGATGACGGCGCCCCTGATCGCGGGGGCGAACAATCCCTCAGCAGAGATTCTGACGCCGTCTGAATACCGGCGTGTAGCCAAACTCCTCTACGAAAATGGAAAAGTTCCGTCGGACCTGCTCGGTCCGGATGCCAACAGTCTTATTGTTCTGGCGCGTGTGGCTGTCGACGAGGACCGCATCAGACGTTTGCTCGCCCGAGGGTTTCTCCTTGCCCAGGCCGTTGATCGCTGGACGTCGCGCGGCATCTGGGTGATTGGGCGAACGGATCCGGGATATCCGCGACGATTCAACGAGCGGCTGAAGTCAAACGCACCGGCCGTCCTCTATGGATGTGGTGATCCGTCCATTCTGGAGACGGGCGGACTGGCTATCGTCGGGTCGAGACAGCCGCTTGAATCGGTATTGGAGTCCACTCGAGCAATTGGCCGGATGGCGGCGGAATCCGGGGTCACTGTTGTCTCTGGGGGCGCCAGAGGAATCGATGATGCGGCGAAAGTTGGAGCACTGGAAGCGTGCGGGAGGGTTGCCTGTGTGTTGTCGGACAGTCTCGAACGCAGGGCTTTGAGTCGTGTGAACCGGGATCATCTTCAGGATGGTCGGCTCGTGCTCATCTCTCCGTATGATCCAATGGCTGGCTTCAACGTTGGCCACGCGATGCAGCGAAATAAGCTCATCTACGCGCTCGCCGATGCCTCGCTCGTGATGAACGCGGAGTACAACAAAGGCGGAACGTGGGAAGGCGCGGTGGAGCAGTTGGAGAACCTGCACTATGTACCGGTCTACGTCCGGGCTGACGGCTCAGCTTCCGGCCCAGGGCTTGAGGAATTGCGAAAACGTGGTGCAGTCTCGTGGCCCAACCCGATGGATTCTAAAGGTCTCGTCGAAGTAGTTTCGGGGACATCGAAATCACACGTACCGGCTCAGACCCAGCTCGGATTGCAGCTCACCGGCATTGAAGAAACGTCTCCGTCCTATCAATCCGAGCCTGGTGACTCTTCAAAGCGAACGGATCACCAGTTCGAATAGTCCGAATGCATCAGGGACGCCGCGTTGCGTCGGGCGAGCGGAGATGTCTCACTACCATGTCCCCGCTGTTCCCTCCAGGAACGCGGCTGCCTCAACTCCCAACCGACAAATTGACATTCCCACTCGACACCTGGATGTCGAACGAGAGTGTCACGGCCGACGACCCATAGGCGTCGTTGACGTAGGCGCCGTTCTCCAGATGTAGCCCGCTGGCGGTCACGTTTCCGGATGAGACTTTCGCCGTCACTCGCACGCCGACATTGCTGGGAAGGTTGACCGTCACGTTGCCCGAGGACGTCTTCACGGTTGATGTGAGGTCGTGCGTCAGGTTCCCGCTCACGTCGATGACCGTGTTGCCGCTGCTGTTCTTGAGCTGCAGACTGGCCAGCGTCGCGAAGTCACCGTTCAGCGTCACGTGCACGTTGCCGCTGGATTCTGTTAGCCCTACCGAATCGAGCAGCGGGAACGACCCGTCAAGATTCAAGCCGATGGAACCGCTGGACGACTTCATCACGACACTCTTGAGCAGTGTCTGGGTTCCGGCGATGGTTGTATCAGTATTGCCGCTGCTCGTATCGGCATTGAACGACGCCAGCCTCAAAGTCGAGAGGTTAATCTTCGAGTTGCCGCTTGCCACGTTCGTGGTGAGGTCGAGCGGAGTGTCTGTGCCGAATTGCAGGTCCCACACGTTGTTGAGTTTCCTTGGAACCAGATTCCGCAGAGAAGGCTGAGTGATCTGGAGCGTCCCGAGATTGCCTTCAACCGCGTACGACACGTCGGGTTTCAGCAGCTCGTTGTAGGTGATCTGGGCATTCAGAAGGGCATCAGCGCCGTCGTGAATGGTCAGGTCCGCATCGGTGCTGGCGGAGATGTTGGCCTTCACCGATGTCGCGGATCCGAGGTCGACGGTCTGCTGTGAGGTGTGAACGCTCCCGGGATTCGTGTCGTTATTCACGTTGCATCCTGACAGAGCCAATCCCGCAGCCAACAGGATCATGATCGCACTTAAGCGGCCGAGTTGCTTATTGCTCATGGTCATAGCCCCGCTTCTGGAATGGACGTCGCGCGCGTCCGTCAGGCAAGAGTCGAGACACAAGGATCTCTTCCGTTATCGTGGTGATGACGCCGCGACAAGGTTGTGACGTTTGGAGATGCTGGCATACAAAAGCGCGACGATCAGCCGCCCATGCTCGGCGAATGAGGTTGCTATAAGTGCGGGTGCTTGCGGCTAGCCCCGCGTGACGTGCACGCTCACGCACCGCCGGCGGCCGCCGTGCTCCAGCTCGGACGTACGGGAAAGGCGCTCCGAGATGAACACGCGTCAATCACGTTGCAAGCTCCGCCGTTCTATCACGGCGGATGGTCTTCGCCATTTACACCTGCCGCGCTGATACTCCAGCCGACTTCACCGCTGGCCGCACATCCCGCACGAACTCCCACGCGAAACTGCCCGTGGCCGCGAGCCACGGGCAGTACTGTCGAGCGAGTAAGGCGAAGCAGCGAGCAGGATAGCTACTTCTTCTTGCCGCCGCCGTTGTTCTTCGCCGCTACCGTGAAGTCGAGCGTTAGCGTGTGGCCGTCGGCCGCACCCGCCAGGGTGACGTTCGGCGCGTAGAAGGTGAGGATGTAGTCTCCCGCCGTCGGAAGGACCTTCACGCCTTTGCCGCTGGTGCCCCAGTTGTAGCCGTAGACGACTTTGCCGGTCGCGTTGATCTCGGCGGTCATCACCGTGTTTGGCTCGACCACGTACGTGCCGGTCGTCTTGTTGTAGAGGCTGAACCGGGCGCCGATGTCATAGACCCGGACGTAGTCGGTAACCTCTTCCTCGACCCGGTCTCCCCGTTGATCGTCGTATACGTATACGGGAAGGTAATCTGGGTGACCACCGCCGGTCGACGATCGTCGGCTGCCGTGCCGTAGGCCGACAGCTTGTCGGACAGGCTCGGCTGCAGCTTGATCACGTGGTAGCCGATCATCGATGGCGGTCGCATCCGTGAGACCGACCTCGACACGGATCGGCGTGCCGGACTTCAGCGCGGTGCCCTCGAGGTTGTCGCCCCAGTCAACGGCGGCGGTGATCGTTCCGGCTGCCGCGTTAATGCACTGGGCCTGCCAGGTGTGCACGCCCTGAACGTAGTAGTAGCCATGCAACCTCGTACCCGGTCAGCGGCGTGCCGGTCGGGTCGGTCGGGCCACCGGGGCAAGTTACCGGGAACGTGCCCGGGCTCGTCACGAAGATCGCCGGGCACCGACAGATTGTTGGTGAGTGTCTCACCGCCACCCGGACCTTTGCCTGGAGGTGGCGCCGCGCTGGCGATGCTGGCCGGCACGATCAGGACGACCAGGGTCAAGAGGACGATCAGTCGACGCCAGAGGTTCTTGCTGTGTTTCACCGGAGAACTCCTTCGTAAGCTGCAATGAACGTCGTCACAATGGACTCACGGACTCGGGGATCGACAACCTGCATAGGTCCTCCCTTCCTGTGCCGGTCTCCCGAAACGGATCAGCGTTGATGAATGTTGATTTGCTGCACCGCGAACCAGAAGTTGTTGGTCCAGCCTTGCCCCTCACAGTTTCCGGAATCGTCGTGGCCGGAATCGCCCTCCACGAACACGCGCCAGCGGACGCGAGCCATGTCCGGCTTGTCAGGGTTGTTGCCGTAGTCCTTGAGGTCGATCTGGAATCGCATCTTGACGTCGTTGACGTAGCCAATCCCGCGAATACCGGCGCCGATCATACCCTCGTCGCCGCCATCCTCCTCGGTCGCGACCACGGATTCTTCGCCTTCATGGCCTTTGAGGAAGACGCGATGGATCTCGTAGCTGTCGAGCACGTTGCTGCCATCGCGGAAGATGATGTTCCAGTTGGGAATCGCATCCTTGTTGGTTTGCACGGTGAGCGTCAAACGGGGTACGTCCTTACCGGCGTTTGACGGCCGTGATCACGAGGTTTGGCGTCGATGTGTCGCCACACTCGCCACCCTCTTCGCCTTGCGCGGCCGCTGTCACCGGGGGCGTCAGCAGCAACAGGAGCACGACGACCGCTCCGAGCCACCTCAGGCGGCTCGCGAGTCCGAGGCGTGCCATGATCTTCTCCCTCCCGTGAGAAATCCGTTCCAGGAACTGGCTGGTACTTTCTTGCTACCAGCAGCCCAGGACTTTCTTGCTACCAGTAGCCTAGTACTTAGGTCATATCAAGACCGTTGCAATTTAGTCTTGCGGCGTTACATCTGCGTGGTATCGGCTGGTTCGGAGCGGAATCGGGACGCCGGCCACCTGCGCGCACGTGCAGGCCGGCTCGATGCGGTTCGAAGTGAGTGTCTGGTTCACGAAGGCGGGAGTGAGAGGAGACCGGGCGGCCACGGGTTCACGCCGTCAGTGGCCATGCCCGGTAACGAAGATCGTTCAGGCGCGCGTGACGTGGGCCGAGACTGCCAGCCAGCGACCATTCTGCTTGATCCAGACGTCGGTGTAGCGGCCACGGCCGTAGGCGCCGTCGGGCAGGTTGTAGCTGGTGGTGGCGTGGATGATGGCGAAGTCGCCCATCTTACGAATCTCGACGTCCCCGGCCTGGAGATTCGAGATGGTGACCGGGCGAGCCGTCTGCGCCAGGAACCCGGCGCGGTCGACGATGCTGCCATCCGGGTTGCTGCAGCGGAAGTCGGCGGCCAGGTTTTCCTCGAACCACCGCACGTCCGACTCCTGTACCGAACGGATATAATTGTGGTTCAGATGTTCCAGCGTCTCGAAGGTCGACGTTGGTGGCGGCGTTGGTCTGCATGTGCCCGTCCTTCTCCATGACATGTCGTAAGACGGTTTTGCTGGATTTTCGACCTCAGCTTCGCTCACACGGTACGCGAGCGGTCGCGCGCGAGCCGCGGCCCAGCGATACATGGCGGCATAGCTGCGCCACGGGGCGCCGCCTTGGTGAGATACCTCGACTTGTTGCGTGCCGTTTGGGTAGGTGGACGTATTTTCGAAGAGGTGCGGATTCTGGCGGAGGTCGAGATCCGCCTCGCCGAGCACGCGCAGGGTGACGTAGTCAACCACGCTCCGGTCGATTCCGGAAATCGTGGCGAGTTGTTCGCGCAAGATAGCCGGGCTGGCCGCGCCGTCGAAGCAGAGCGACCCATCCACTACGGCATTGGCGAGAGAACGGATATTCCCGGCCAGTCGCTCGGAGATGCCCATGGCGTCCAACGATGTGCCGCGAAGCCGCTCCGGCGACGGGAAGAGCCGGGTCAGCGCGGCGTCGCCGGAGTCCGGGCATTCCTCGCCATATTGCTCGACCAGCGCCCTGCCAACTCACGGCCCTCGATCCGGGCGCCTGCGCGTCGATCAGTGCGCGAATCAGCGATTTCGAACCCGTCCCAGCAGCCTGGAAGGCGAATACCTGCCTGCGCCTGCACCAGTGGCGCGAGGGTCGGATCGCTCGCCAGGCATTCGTCGATCGCGACCGGGTCGGCCTTCAGATCGAACATCTGCTTGACGCGTTCGGTGATCGGAAGCAGATAGCGCGACAGATTCGATCGGAACCCGCAGCAGTAGCGCGCGCTGGTTGGCCAGCGGCCGCACCGTGATGACGCCGGTCACGCCGTCCAGGCGGATCGTGCGCCGGTAAGCGTTCCGGTCGATCGTCTCGACCAGTGGCGTGGCCCGCTCGGCCAGGAAGGTGAGCAGCGCCGGCCAGTTGTACGGATCACGGTAGAAAAGCTTGAGCTCGAGCGACGCGCCGTCGGGGTTGACCGTCGCACGACGCCGGATACGGCGTAGCTCGGTGGGCGTGCGAGCGTAGGTCTGCTTCAGCGCCTCGTTGAAGCGGCGCACGCTGGAATACCCGGCGCTGAAGGCGATATCCGCCATCGAGAGGTCGGTTTCGTCAATCAGCTTCTTGGCGAAGAGGAGTCGACGCGTCTGGGCGACGGCCACCGGTGGCGCGCCGAGCTCGTCGACGAAAAGTCGCTGCAGTTGGCGAGCGCTGACGTTCAGCCGCTGCGACAGCCCGGCCACGCCTCCCTCATCGAGGATGCCTTCGCCGATCAGGCGCAGCGCGCGCGACACGACCGGCGAGGTTCGCTGCCACTCGGGCGGATCGGGCGCGGATTCCGGATGACAGCGCAAACACGGACGAAAGCCGGATTCGGCGGCGGCCGCGGCGGTGGAGAAGAAGCGCACGTTCTCGGCGCGCGGCTTCCCGGGACAGCCTGGCCGGCAAAAGATGCCGGTCGTCAGCACGGCCGAGTAGAACTGGCCGTCGTAGCGCGGATCGCTGCGGGTGGCGACGTCGAACGCGGCGATGCGTTCCAGATCCGTAATCGTCATGACGGCGTTCTCCTTCGTCGGCAGCGCGCGAACGGCCGGGGATGCATCGAGTACGTTCGACTATAGCAGCGGGGTGAGAAGCGATCTCGCGATTTTCGGACATATCATTCACCGCGATCGTGAACGGGCGGCGCCGACCGCCGAGTCCACGCTGATCGGCGGCGGTCAGATGAGGGGAGGGTTCTACAATGACGTTGGCACCCACTTCGGTGCGACATGCGCAGGCGCACAGCGTCGTGACTTCGGCGCCTGGAACCGGTCTGCAATCGTGAGGGCAAGCAGGAAGGCGCCTCTCGGCCGGATGGCGTCGAGCCTGTGCCGCGTCTCGGAGCGAACCCCAACTGGCTGGCGACATCGAGGAAGGACGGAACGATGGCCGAAATCATCGACCGAGACCAGTTGAAGGTCGTGGGCACGAGCCGCGAGTTCGAGGGGTACGAGCATGGCGACGTCGACCTCTGCTTCATCCTGGTCGACAGCGCGCCCGGCAGCGGCCCGCGCCTGCACCGGCACCCGTATGCCGAGGTCTTCGTGGTGCAGGAAGGGCGAGCGACCTTCACCGTGGAGGGGAAGACGCTGGAGGCCGTAGCCGGTCAGATCGTGGTGGTGCAGCCGGGTGAAGCGCACACGTTCGTCAACTCCGGCGACGGGCCGCTGAAGCAGATCGACATCCACGCGAGCGACCGCTTCATCACCGAGTGGCTCGAGTGAGCAGGCAGGGGAAGAGTCCCCGAGCGTCCTGCCTGAACTCCCTGCTCACCACAGGTCGCGAGATTCACGATCGCGGCGGCCGAGCGTTGCGTTCCTCAGACGCGCGGCTACACCCGCGGCTCGTCCGGCGTGAAGACGTTCGCCAGCGTTCGGCTGGTGAACTCGCTCGCAAGACAATCCATCAGAATAACGTCCCAGCGCCGCCCGTTCATGAGCTGAGCCTGGCGCCGCCGGCCGATCTCACGGAATCCGGCCTTCTGGTAGGCGCGGATGCCCGCCAGGTTGAACTCCAGCACCAACAGGATGATGTTGGTGAGACCCAACGCGGTGAAACCGTAGTCGAGCATCAGCGTCGCGGTTTCGGTGCCGTACCCCTTGCCCCAGCAGTCCGTCTCGCCGATGAGGATGCCGAACTCCGCGGTTCCGTTGCGGTGGTCGATCGCCGTCAGGCTGGTGGTTCCGATCGGCCTCATCGTCGACGCTTCATAGATCGTGAACGGGATGTCGCGCTCAGACGCAAGCTGGGTCTCGATCCACTGCGTCTCCTGTTCCAGCGTCCAGGGCCGCGGAATCCGCGCGATATTGCGCTGAACCGCGAACTCGTTGATCCAGCGCTGGTAATACGGCAGCAGATCGCGCCGTAACGGGCCGAGCGCGACCTTCTCGCCGGAGAAATTGATGATCGGCGCGCCGCCCAGGTCGCCCGCCGCCTCTCCCATTCGTCGCTGCCTCTCACTGACTCCCATTGAGCGTGGTTCGACCGAAGACTATCACGGCAACCGTTCCGCCGTGCCTGATCGCGCGTTATCGCTGACATGCCAGGTCGTGGCATCGATCTTGTCTAGCGTCATTCGACTTTGCGGAGGTCCGGGAAGGTGGATCTCCTGTGCATGAAGCAGTTTTCGAACGAACTAAAAGGGGTGTCGGGGTGAAGATAGCCAAGAGTTCAGAGTCGATTCCGGTCGTGCGGGTCAAGCCCGCCCTACGTCGCCGGCCGAGTCTGCCGGCCGGGAATGTCGACGATCCAATCTCGAACAAACGACATAAGAACCGGGTCGTGAGCTTCCTGGGGATGCTCGGTCCGGGGTTGATTACCGGCGCGTCTGACGACGACCCCGCCGGGATCATCACCTACGCGATGGCGGGCGCCACGCTCGGATTCTCGATTCTCTGGACGGCCTTGGTCACCGTCCCGTTGATGCTGGTGATGCAGGTCATCTCGGCGCGCATCGGTCTGGTGCGCGGTCGCGGGATCGCGGGCGTGATCAAGCAGGCGTATGGGCGCAGTTGGCTCCTGTATGCCGCCGCGATCCTGGTGCTGATCGCCAACACGATCAACCTTGGAGCGGACATCGGGGCCATCGCCGCGGCGATTCAGATGGAGACCGGCGTTCCGGCGCGCTGGCTGATCGTTCCCGTGACGCTCGCCATTCTGGCGATTCTCACCTTCGGCAGCTACCGGATCATCTCGACGATTTTCAAGTGGCTGACGCTGCCGTTGCTTGCTTATGTCGCCGCCGCATTCCTCGCGCATCCGTCGCTCACGGAGCTGGCGAAAGGGACGTTCGTACCGCATTTCACCTTCTCGAAGGAGTATCTGACGATTCTGGTCGCGATTCTGGGCACGACGATCACGCCGTACCTCTGGTTCTGGCAGGCGAATCAGGAGGTGGAGGAGGTCAAGAGCACCCAGCAAGCAGGAGAGCAGCCGAGCCGCGCCAAGGACGCCGCGATCAAGCGGAGCATCTGGGACATCACGTCCGGCATCGTGCTCTCGAATCTCGTGATGTATGCGGTCATCGTCGCGACCGGCGCGACGCTGTTCAAATCCGGACATCACAACATCACCTCGGCGACGGATGCCGCGTCGGCCCTGGCCCCGGCGGCCGGAAGCCTTGCCACGCTCCTGTTCGCGATCGGGATCATCGGCGCGGGCGTGCTGGTGGTGCCGATTCTGGCCGGGTCCGCTTCGTACGCGATTGGCGAGACCTTCGGCTGGCAGGTCGGGATCGACCGGCCCTGGTACCGGGCGAAGGCCTTCTACGCGGTGATCGCGACCGCGACCCTGATCGGGATGCTGATCAATTTCACCAGCATCTCCGCCATCTCGGCCCTGTTCTATTCGGCGGTCATCAACGGGCTCATCGCGCCGCCCCTCATGGTGGTCATCATGCTGTTGGCGAACAACGACCGCGTGATGGGACAGCGGGTGAACAGCCCGGTCGTCAACATCGTGGGCTGGGTCGCGACGGCGCTGATGGGGATCGCCGCCGTGCTGATGGTCGTGACGATGTGACGGGCGTTCGTGGCGGATCGTCGCCTGCAGCACCCGCGCACGACGGCGCACGGGGCTGGTGGCACGGTTCTTGAACTATGGCTATCGCATGTCTGGAGATAAGGGGGCATGCGACGGAGACGTTTTACGAAAGGAACGCACATGCTTTGGACGCTATTCGTTGTGATACTGGTTCTCTGGTTGCTGGGCTTCCTGGCCTTTCACGTGGCCGGTGGATTCATTCACCTGCTGCTGATCGTCGCGCTCGTGGTTCTCGTGATCCAGCTGCTTTCCGGTCGCCGCGCGCTCTAATCCCCGCATTCATCTTTCACCAGGCACGCATGAGCCGAGCAGTACTGACTGGTTGAAAATCGATCGCCCGGGTGCCACCGCGTCGAACAGCGGATCGGCAGCCGGGCGATTTGGGTGTGGTGGTGGAGTGGTCGACGATCTGGGAATGGATAACGGTGAACCCGGCGTCTCGTTTACGTGTCTTTAGTTCAACGCAAATAGAACGAATCGGCCCACTGCTGTCCCGTTCCTGACTCAGAGCAGCACTGCCGTTCTCCTTCGAAACATCGGCGCTGAAGAATTGATCCAACTGTGTACGATCGGTGGTGAATCAGCTAATCGATTGAGCGACAGTGAACAAAGTCCCGCTGATGCTCGAACCGGATGCCGACGCATCGTAATTGACGAGTATCTCGCCAACCACGCACCGGTCATCAGCCGGATTCCATTGAACGAACTCACCATAAGGCCAGAGTAGCTTTCGCCTGCCCAATACGTTGTGCTCATCGGCCATGAGAAGGTTCGCTAATTCGCTCGGTTCTCGCCGGAGTCGGTTTCCCAAACGACTGCAAACAAGGTCAAGATTGCTGCCGTCGTGGCTGCCAAACGCCGAAATAATACCGTCGAAGAGTGGCTTGACCAGCGACGCCAGATTTAGCGCCGGCCTAAAGGGGGTACAGATCTCAACCGAGAGCCCAAAATGCACGTCAGATGACACTGTTTGTCGATTGTAGATTTCTCCGTGCTTCATCGCATACCATGCCGACGCGAGCTCTCCCAGGACCTTGTCGCTTGACAGAGCAATTGAATTCCACTGAGCCATGGTTTTGCCCCGTTGCCAGTGTTGATACCCATCCGATCGGTCCGCGATCCGGTATTGATGATAGTGCTGCGGTGGTTCAGAAAACGGTTCCGAGAGTGATTGAAGCGGCGGAGATGCAAACGCGCGCTCGAACCGAAGTCCGTGATGGGCTGACCCAGCAAATCTGCCCGTTCCAACGTTGTAAAGAAGTACGTTTTCTGCGTCGCAGGGCTCGGCAACGTTGGACAAATAAGTGGCGTGGAGTACTTGACCCGGATCAGCCTTGAGCGCCTGCAACGCCGTGCGAAGGTTTGAGCGCATTTCTAACAGATAGCCTTTGGGCTCGAACGGAAGACGTTTGACTGACCACGCTTCCACGCTATCATGGCCGGCCTCCACTCCTCGAACAACAAAGTGCGGGAACGTATTGATCGACGAGTCTATGTCATTCATGTAGCCTCGCTTCGCACAAATTGCCATTCAAGCTCGAAGGAACGCCCAAGGACGGAAATTCTGTATCTTCAGACGGTGAACAATCAAGGTGGGACGTTGCCGCAGCTAGGCGCAAAATACACATCTCGGACTCTGGACCCTGAGACGGTGCCGAAAGTGGAAGCCCTTTGCGCATATGTGAAGCCCCGCAGCGGCTGTGCGAATCTTGCGTACGAATGCGTTTTTGGTGACCGATGCAGCCCGAAGCACAACCCCATTTTTGGGGTGCATGTTTGCAAACCGTTCGCAGATCGTTGGCACGCTGGGCGATGTGGTGCAGATCGGATCACTGCGTGTTTCAAAGTTATTTCCAGCTGATATGCGCGCGATTTTCAGAATCAATGTGAGGACACTGTGTCGAGCGCGCTGGGACTCGAGCAGAAGACCCGCGCCGTCCAACTCGCGCGTCACCTGGCATTAGGCGTGCACCCAGATCATCCCCTCGTGCCAGCCCGATTCCCGCTCGGCCGCCAGGGCAGTCCGCCGAATCTTGCCCGCCTCGTTGCGTGGTAGCTGCGCCACGATCTCGTAGGTCTTGGGCGCTTTCCAGGAGGCGATGCGCTCACGGACGTGCGCGTTCAGCTCTTGCACGGTAGGAGGGTTCGCCGGATCGTGGGGCTCGATGACCGCGTGCACGCGGCGCCCCCACTCTTCATCCGGCACTCCGATCACCACAACGTCCGCAAGTCCCGAGTGCTCGCTCAGGGCCGCCTCCACCTCGGCGGGATACACGTTCGCCCCACCCGAGACGATCATGTCGACCCGGCGATCGGCGATATAGAGGTACCCATCCTGATCGAGCCAGCCGAGATCGCCGAGACTGGCGAAGCCGTCCTCGGTGAATTTCAGGGGAGCGGCCCCGACGTAGTGAAAGGTAGGGGTCGTTCCATCGTGCCGCCGCAAGAAGATCTCACCCACCTCACCGGGCGGTAGCGCATTACGGGCTTCATCAAGGATGCGGATCTCACTCGTCGCCGAGCGGCCGACGCTGCCTTTGTGCGCGAGCCACTCGTCGCCGCGGATGATCGTCGACCCGATCCCCTCGGCCGAGCCGTAGACCTCGTACACCTTCTCCGGCCCGAGCTTGTCGACCCAGACTTGCTTGAGCCACACCGGGCAGACCGCTGCCGAGGAGTGCATCGCCTCGAAACTGGAGAAATCGCGCTCCCAGAAATCGGGCAGCAGCGCCAGCCGGCGCATCAGGATCGGCGGGAGATAGGCGTAGGAGACGCGATGGCGCTCGATCATCTCGGCGGCCCGAACCGCGTCGAATTTCTCCATTACCACCAGCGTGTGATCGTCGGCCAGGCCGGTGAAGGCCTGCAGAAAGGGGGAGTTGTGGTAGAGCGGGGCGGCCATGAGCTGGGTCTGGCCCTGGCGGGTACCGAGCCTGCGCCCGCTCTCGACACTGGCGACCGGATCCCAGGCTGGATCGATGATCAGCTTTGGATGACCCGTCGAGCCGCCCGACCCGATCGCCTTCCCGGGATGCGGCGCCGCGGGAAGGGGGCTGTCGGAGTATGCGGCGGCCGCGCTCAGGTCCTGAGCCCGGACTGTCGGCCAGGCGGGATCGTCCCACTCGGTCAATATCAGAGCCGGCTGCGCCAGTTCTAGAATCGCATTCCGCTCCCGCGTGGGCAGCACCGCACGGAGTGGCAGCACGCGCGCACCGAGCTTCCAGGCCGCGATGGTGAACGCGATCAGCTCGGGCGAGTTCCAGACGCCGGTCGCGACCATCGCGCCGCGGAGGACACCGCGATCGGCCATCAGGCGCGCAATCTGATTCGTCCACCCCTCGAGCGCCGCCCACGAGATCGTCTGCTCTTCGCCGGAGATCGAGGCGAAGACGATCGCCGCGCGATCCGGGTGGGTGTCGGCCAGCCGCGCGATGCGGCGCATGTAGGTCTCGTCCAGCTTCGGCTCCGAGGTGGCCATCTCACTCGCTCCTCACATCCAGTGTGTCTCGTGGTGGCGATGCCGCATTATCGCGCCACCGCGGGCGAGCGCGCTACCCGAGGAGGGTGGCAGGCTCCAGCGCTCCGCTCTCAGCGAGCGGGGCCACCGCCGACAATCCTGATGCGGTGAATGCAGACAGGAGTTGAGGTCGGCGATCGATGCGGGTGAGCATCCGTCGACAGTCCGCGGCATTGGCGGGAATCGCGGATCCACGACCAACACAGGGACGGCGCTCATCCGTGGGAGTTGCTCCGGACGCCGATTGCAGCGGCGCTGGTCAGCGTCGCAAGCCGAAACCCATGAGAGCATTCTCGGCGCGGAATGGAAATCGGTACGGTGCCGAAGGCGAGAGTCGAACTCGCACGAGGTTGCCCCCAACGGTTTTTGAGACCGTCGCGTCTGCCATTCCGCCACTTCGGCTCGCGGCAGCCGTGAGTATAGCGTCCCATCCCTCACCCTCGCAACGTTCTCCGCTGGCGCGAAATCCGCCGTCATTGCCAGACTGATGGCGCCAGTATTTCGCGCTCGGCAGTTGTTCGAGCAGCCGGCTGTGATGCCATTCGATGTGCGCCGAACGGGGAAAGCCCGCGTGGCTTTCGCTAGCTATGACAACGTGCGGAAGCTTGCGCCAACGCTGGACGCCCCGGTGAGGTGAAGTAGAATGAGTGGTTAACGATAACGCGGGCGCTTCAGCGACAAGAATCCGGCCCTGACGACGTTTCATCTCATCTTGATCGGTTTCATGGTTGTCTACTCGCTCTTCGTCGGCGTGCTCTATGGCCAGCAGCGTCACTGGTCCGCGGCGATCGGCTGGATCCTGCTGGTCGGCGGCATCGTCGCCTTGTCGGCCGGTCTCGGGCGAGCATTCCCCTGGGGCGGGTTGGCGTTCATCTTCGTCTCGGCCACGGGAGCGCTGCTGCTCGTCATCGAGTTGGCCGCGCGTCGCGCCGGTACGCGGTCGAATCGCTGATGTGCGGTGGATCTACACCGGCGAGAGTGAGTCCCGTGCGAGGTCATCGGCGACGCCGGCGATGACTATCTCGAATCATCGGGAGCGGCAAGATCCGGAGCACATTCCTTCTTAATACGATGCGGCGGTGAGTTCTCGCGAGCGAGCCGAGAGGGAGGACGCGGATGAGACCAGAGGCGACCCACGAGGTTCGATCCGATACGTCATCTCGTTCGCTGGCGGCAGGGGACGCGCCGCAGTACCTGGCCGGTAAGCGCGAGGTCGATCTCTACGTCCGTACCTACAACACCCTGCTACGCAGCTCGGGTCCGATCAAGGTCGACACGCTCGTTCCGGCCCACCTCAACATCCAATCGAGCCTCCACTCCGGCGCCGAGGAGCCGGTGCCGGATATGGGCGCCTTCATGTACAGCACGCTGCGCCTGCCCGCTTCCATCGTGTCGTCGCAGCACATCCTGCTTGGTCAATCCTCGTGGGCCTTCGCTCGCAACGGCTACCCGAACCTCGAATCATGGATTCCCGTCACCGCGCCTGGTCGACGACGCCGCTGGTACGACGATGGGGCCGGTACCCTCGCGGCTTTCGTCGCATCCTCATCCGATCTGGACGATCTCATGCCGACCATCGTGGCCTGGCAGATCGAGTGGAACAAGCTGCGCGATCTCATTGAGCGAGACTCGCGCCTGCGCACGCTCCTCGACGCCGTCGTGGGCGACGACACCGTCGTTCCGGATGTCGAGAAAGAGATCCGCGAGCGACTGTCGATCGAGGAGCACGATTGGCTGCGGCTGCGCGCGGCCTGGGGCGACGATTTCTGGCCGACGCTGAACCGCATCGGCGGCGAGAAGAAGCGCCTCGACGATCCAGATGCTCGGCGGCACCTACGTTGGGTACTCGCGCAGCACCCGCACCTGGTGGACTCCCATCGAGCATGAACTGATCCAGCGGGGCCTGGCGGACCGTCCGCTCTACTTCATCTCGTCCAACACCCACAGCATCGCGAACGTCCTCTCCGGGGCGTCGCGCCGACGACGCGACGCGCTGGTGCGCTTCGTCGAGCAGAGCGAAGCATGCAGAGCTTCTGCCGGAGCTGCGCCAGCTCCAGCAAGGACACACCCGGAGCAACTGGGAGAACTTCCTCTATTACACGGCGCGGCTGTATTACGCGACTCGTCCTGACGAGCGCGAGGCGCGCGACCTCGAAGAAGAGGAGCGGGGTATCACGACCATCGATCCGGGTGTCGCGGTCGATGTCGCCGCCCAGGTCATCGAGCTCGACCGGCTGAATCAGGATGACTTCGATCCGCGCCTCAAGAGCGTGGGCGACTGTTGTCCGGCGAACTCCGGCGCGGTCGTGATCAACATCAACTACCCCCTGGGCACCGCCGCCTATCACATCCTGAATCAGATCGGGATGAGCACCTATCAGCTGCGCGGAGTCTACGTGCTCGGCAAAGCCGCCACCTTGAACGCGCGCATCGGCGATGTGATGCTGTCGGACGAGGTCTACGACGAGCACAGCGGCAACACCTACTGGTTCGACAACTGCTTCGCCGCCGAAGATCTGGCGCCGTTTCTGGTCTACGGTTCCGCGCTGGACCACCAGCGCGCCGTGACTGTCCTCGGCACCTACCTGCAGAACCGGGAATACCTCGACTTCTTCTACCGGGAAAATTACACCGTGGTGGAGATGGAGGCCGGCCCCTACTTGAGCGCGCTTTATCAGGACACGTTCCTGACCCGCCACGGTACCGGCGAGAACGTCAATCTCGCCAATATTCCGGTGGACCTCGGCATCATCCATTACGCGTCAGACACGCCGTATACACGCAGCCAGACTCTTGGAGCACGGGGGCTCTCCTATTATGGAATGGACTCCACCTACGCCTCGACGCTCGTGATCCTGCAACGCATCTTCGCGCAGGCGAGTAAGGCCAAGGCATGAACGACCGGTACAGTGCTCCCTAACGGGCCTCCTCGCATCATGTGGCTGAGTCCGATAAGATCTTCAGTCGTTGTAACGTGCAACAGCGCTCAGTGTGAGTGGTGTAACAACCCCTGCTCTGGAAGGAAGGTCGTGTGCGTCGTATTGCGCACTTACTCGTGATCGTTCTCGCCCTGTCGGTGCTCGCCGCGTGCCAGACTCATTCGCTGTATCGAACTACCTCGACCGTGGCTCCCGCGAAGACTCCGACGCCACCCTCGGGCTCCAGCTCACAGGTGCAACAGCTCCGGCCCCCGACTTTCACGCTCGTCGCCAAATCGGGCAAGCAAGACAACATGCCGGGCGCCTACTTCTGGCAGCTGGCCAACGGGCTCGCCGCCCAGGTGCAGTCCGCCGGGTTTGAAACCGCCAACTTCAAGCCGCTCAGCGTCAAGCAGAACGAGCAACTCACCATCAACGTGTCGAAAGGTCCGTATCCGAAGAATCTCGATCTCAAGATCTACCCACAGGACGGCAACTACGTCGACATTCCCGATGCCACGGGCGTGTATAAGGAATTTCGGCTGAAGACCGATCCGCTCCAGACGCACAGCTTCACCAGCACGCCGTATCAGTGGACTGCGAACGTGCCGCCGGGTGGCTATTTCATTTTCATGTCGGGCAACTGGGACAATCCGTTTACGCCACCGGCCACTACTGGGACGCCAAAGCCGACCAGACAGGTGACCGCCGAGATGGCGTTCTGGATCGTCGTGAAATAGCAGGCGTGGGCGAGGCGCCGGCCGCGGAGCGGGCCTGAATGGCGCACGCCATCGTCTTCGCGGGTCTTGACAATCAGGCGCCTTAGTGGTATCTTAATTATGCGATCCCGAGGAGTTCCAACGGATCGACGCACTGCAAAGTTGGTTCACTCCAACCGAGCAGAGTTCAGTCTCGAAGGGCAACCGGAGAGATTGATCGAAAACTCGAAGAGATTCGAGTGGACGATCGGCAGGTCGAGAGTTGTTTCGCGGTACTGGCACCCGCCGGTACGGAAATCGGTTCTCGAAATGATGAACAGGCGTCGAGAAGTAAAGGCTCGTCGGGGTCGTTTTTTAATGCGCCGAATTTGGCATTGCGACGCGCCGTGTCACGATCAATTCTTGTCAACGGTGCGTTCGATCTCCCGCGTGCGAGTATAGAGCTCACTTCGTGGAAGGCCGGTCTGTCGTGCCACGTGGCGGGCTGCCGCGCTCGGCGCATCCCCCGCTGCGATTCTCTGGGCCAGCAGCTCAAGCACTTCAGCGCTACTGATCTCAAACGACGTGTCCGAATCCGGTGCGGTGCCGACGACCAGCACGAACTCGCCGCGTGGCCGGTCTCGTTCATAGCGGCTCCGCGCGCTCGACACGCTGGTGCGAACGAACTCCTCATGCAGCTTGGTCAGCTCCCGCGCGATCGCGAGCGGGCGATCACCAAGCTCCAGCTCGAGGTCGATCAAGCAATTCAATAGCCGGTGCGGTGCCTCGTAGATCACCAGCGGGTATGGCAGATCGCTGACCTGTTCGCAGCACCTCACGCCGTTCCTTCTGTCGTCGCGGGAGGAATCCAAGGAAGAGGAAGCCGTCCGGCACGAGGCCCGAGCGGACACAGCCGCCACGGCGGCCATCGGACCCGGAATCGGTGAAACCCGATGCCACCTCGATCACGGCCGCGACACGAGCGCATAGCCCGGGTCGGAAATTCCTGGTGTTCCGGCGTCGGAGATGAGCGCGACGTCGCCCCCGTTGAGCGCGTCCAGCACAGCGGCCTGGCGTGCGGGGTCGCTGTGCTCGTGGAAGCTGATCAGGGGGGTCTCAATCTCAAAATGCTTGAGCAAACGGCCAGAATGACGGGTGTCCTCGGCGGCGATCAAGGGCACGTCACGAAGACACCTGAGCGCTCGCAGCGTAATATCGTCGAGATTGCCGATCGGAGTGGCAACCAAATAGAGCGTTCCTATCGTCGACCACCTTTCGCCAGCCGGAGCGCTCCGGTATAATTCCCGTACGGACAAGGCACCGCACACCATGAGTCCAGCCACGGTTCCAGCAGTGAAAATGGGATAGGCATGGCTCCGCCGCCGAGTGGACAACCGGGTACCCCGCTCAATCGCAGTCATTGTATCGGAAGTACCGGCCGACCTCGTTCGATCCGGACGAGCTGGTTGGGCAGGAACACATCGCCGAACGCTTCAGAACGCGATCGCGCTCGACCGCGTGGCGCACGCCTACCTTTTCTGCGGTCCGCGCGGCACCGGCAAGACAAGCACCGCGCGGCTGCTGGCCAAAGCGGTCAACTGCCTCAATCGATGATCCCGCCGCGCGGCCGTGCAACCACTGCGCGGCGTGCGACGCGATCAACCCGGTTCGACGGTCGATATCATCGAAATCGACGCCGCCTCGAATAGTGGCGTCGACGACATTCGCGATCTGCGTGAAAAGGTCAAATACGCCCCGACCCAGCTGCGCGTGAAGTTCTACATCATCGATGAAGCGCACCAGCTCACGCGGGATGCCTTCAACGCCTTCCTCAAGACGCTTGGAGGAGCCGCCCCCGCACGTCAAATTCGTGCTCGCCACGACCGAGCCCGACAAGCTACCCGACACCGTCGCATCCAGATGCCAGCGGTTCGACTTCCGTCGCATCCCATTGGCCAGTGCCGATTCACCGCTTGCGCACGATCTGTGACCGGGAAGGGCTCACGGTTGAGGATGAGGCGCTGCACCTGATCGCGCGTCAATCGACCGGCAGCCTGCGCGATGCCGAGGGGTTGCTCGACCAACTGGCGCTGTATCGCGACTGCCAGCGGCTCGAGCGTCGTGACGGCCGATGCCGTGCGCGGTGTGCTCGGTCTGAGCCGGAATGAACGGCTGATCGAGCTGGTCGATGCGCTGGCGCGCCGGGATGCGGGTGCCGGTCTGCGGCTGATCGCCGAGGCGGCCGAAAGCGGAGAGGACGTCCACCAGCTCAACCGCCAGTTCGTCGGCTATTTGAGGATGTTGCTCCACTTGCGTGCCGGTGGGCGAGATGAAGAGGCAGACGACAGCGCCCGTCGGCAGGCAGCGGCGTTTTCATTGCAGGATCTGGTGCGGTTCACGCACGCCTTCAGCGCGATCGAAGGGACGATCAATCGCGGCTCGTTCGCCCAACTTCCGATGGAGATTGCCTTCGTTGAGGTGGTACTGCCGCAGCAGCAAACGCAACCAACGGTAGCTGCGGTGGAGATGGCGCCGCAACCGGGAGGCCAGGCGTACCCGTCAGCCGATCCGATGCGGGCGGTTCCCGCCGCCGGTCGCGCGGCACGGCCATCTCGTCGCGAGCCGGAAGACTACGCGCGCCCGCCCGACCCGACGCCTATGCGACCAGTGGAGCCACGGGAACGCGTGCCTCAAAGCACGACCGGTCCCATGCCACAGCCTGCGGCCGATCTGGAAGTCGTGCCGCGCGGATCGGTTGACGCGGGCAGCCCGTCGCTGGAAAAGCTGGTCGCCAGTTGGACGCAAATCCGGCGCGACGTTAAGACGTCCAATACGCGCATAGCGGCATTGCTGGCGTCGACCGATCCATCGGCCATCCGCGACGATCAGATCGTTCTGGTCTCACCGTACGAGTTTCACCGGAACAAGCTGAATGAGGATGGAGCCCGGCGCGTCGTCGAGGACGTCATCGCACGCTACATGGGATCGACGTTTCACCTGATTTGCGTCGACCCCGACGATGCGCGCAGCCAGGCGCGGTCCTCCGGCGGCTCAATCGTCGAACACCCTGCCAAGAATGGGAATGGCGAACGCCGCGCCGAGCGTCCGGCTGCGGTGCCGGATCCGCTCGATGATCCACGCGTCCGTGCTGCCAAGAGCATCTTCAACGCCACGGCGCTCGAGCCCGAAGGCTGATTGAACCCCACGCCCAGAAGTTGTTCCGCCGGTATGCCTCGGCGGATTGACGACGAATTCCTGCTGAGCATCCTGAGAACCATCACGGTTCCCTGTACCGCAGCACTGGTTGACTTCCGTCCGGCTTCACCGAGTAGAGAGCGAACGACCCCAGCCCGCTATACCTCTCCGGGCTGGAGGTGTCGTCAGTCTTGATCGTCCGGTAGAGAAGGGTTCCCTGCCCCCACCACAGATCAGTGACCGCTTGCCCCGCTTCGATCGGGACCTGTTGCGTCACGCGAGTTTCAAGGTTCATCAGCCATAGCCCCTGGAAACTGCTACCGGAGTCGTCCGGCAGGTAGAGAGTGAACGCAACCCAGCGACCGTCGTCCGAAAAGGCCACATCACCGATGCCTGCTACGGGCGCGAATTGGGCCGAGGCAACGGCGAGTTCGCTCCTGACGGAGGCTGAGTCGACCGTGAATACGTCTCCTGTCCCTGACGGGCTCGAGGCGACTGCCTGGATATAAGCGATCCGGTTACTGTTCGGCAACCAGCTTGCCGCCAGCACGGGATGGTTCGCCTGGGAGCCGTCAACAACTCGGCGCGCGACTCCGCCGCTGATCGGGATCGTGTAGAGGCTGGTGGCTCGCCCTGGGAGAGAGGGGTCGAGATACAACAGTGTCCGGCCATCCGGTGAGACACTCAGCGCCCCTGGAAAGTGCTGTTTGTCGGGTTTGAGAACCTCGCTCATCGTTCCGCTGCGCGTGACGGCCGAGATCGAACCATCCTGTCGCGCCACAGCCACCCGATTTCCGTCTGGTGACCAGGCGATTGACTGGATGTCGCCGCCACGCGAGGTTTGGTCGTCGCTCGGAATAGATAACGTGACGTCGATCATCGACGTTCCATCTGCCGAGAAGTTCGCGAGATGCTCCTGATCTGAATTGCCGGACAGGTAGATGACCGCGACCTGGTCGCCACCGGGCGACGGGGCGAAGGCCAGAATGCTGTGGCCGGCCAGGACAGGAGCGGGACTGCCGCTATCGACGGGGATCTGCCAGAGATCCCCTCCACGGGTGAAGTAGATGCGAGTTGCGGCGGCTTGGGCAACGCTTGCCGCGCTGAATGGTGTCGCGGCAATCGGGGTGCTGGATATCGCTACCGGCGTCCCTGCACTGGTCGGGCTCGCAACGGCATATTGGGTCGGTATGCTGTACGTCGCCAGCCCGCCGGGCTGGACGGCTCGCTGCTCGCTCGGATCGGTACACGCCACAAGCAGCAGCATCGTGGCGATGAGCAGACCGGCCAAGCCACGGTTCGCCGCCAACCGGTGCCCTCGTAACGGATATCCCATTCCCTCGGAGACCGACGGCATGGCGCAACCTTTGCTCGCTGAGCACGAACTTGCCGAATGCGCTCCGATAGTAGCGAACGTGGCCAGGTGCTTGCAAATTCTCGCCACACGCCCAAGTTCCCTGGTCACCGTCTTTAGCGTACGAACGCGGGCGAATGGTGAGTGCTCAATGCAATGTGCTACACTCGCGGGTGTGCCTCACCGGCACCACTCGACGCACTAACGCGCCTTGAGAGGGATCGAGACCATGAAGCTGAGCCTCGAAGAAGTCGATCACGTCGCGATGCTCGCGCGCCTCGGGCTGAAGCCCGAAGAGCGCGAACGTATGCGCGACCAACTCTCCTCGATTCTCGAGCACATCAGCTTGTTGGAGGAGATCGACACGGAGGCGATACCCCCCACGGCCCAGGTGATCACGCTCCACAATGTAATGCGGGCGGATGAGGTGCGCCAGTCGCTGTCGGTTGACGACGTGCTGCGGAATGCGCCGAGGACCGAAGATCACATGTTCAAAGTCAACGCGGTGCTGGACGAATCCTGAGAGCGAGGTCTGCGTGTCTGTCGAACTGACATCGTTGACGGCCAGCGAAGCTCGGCGGCGTCTCGATCAACGTGAATTCAGCGCCGAGGAGTTGGTCGACGCACACCTCGAGCGGATCGATCAGCTCGAGCCGAGCGTCCACGCCTTCATCACGGTGATGGATGCCGTGGCGCGACAGCAGGCACGCGTGGCCGATCGCCGCATCGCCCGCGGCGAGAGCGCGCTGCTGACGGGCATTCCAGTGGCGCTCAAGGATATTCTCTGCACGATTGACGCCCCAACGACCGCCGCCTCGCGTTTGCTCGAAGGCTACCGGTCGGTGTACGACGCAACGGTCGTGAAACGCTTGCGTGAGCAGGGCGCGGTCTTCGTCGGCAAAGCGAACACCGACGAGTTCGCGATGGGTTCCTCCACCGAAAACTCCGCATTCTTCACCACGCGCAACCCGTGGAATCTCGAGCGCGTGCCGGGCGGCAGCAGTGGTGGATCGGCGGCCGCGGTAGCCGCGGGTGAGGCGATGCTGTCATTGGGTTCCGACACCGGCGGATCGATCCGGCAGCCCGGCGGGTTCTGCGGCGTCATCGGTATGAAACCGACCTATGGACGCGTGTCCCGCTTCGGGTTGATCGCTTTTGCCAGCAGTCTCGACCAAATCGGCCCGTTCGCCCGCACGGTACGTGACGCGGCGATGATGCTGGAAGCCATCAGCGGAGCGGACCCGAACGATGCGACGTCGGTCGCCGTCCCGGTTCCCTCGTACACGAGCGTGCTCGACAACTCCTCCGGCGATTTGCGCGGCGTGAAAGTCGGCGTGGCCCGAGAGTATCAGATCGAAGGGGTCGACCCCGGAGTGACGCGGGCCGTGGATGCCGCGGTGGAAGATCTGAAGCGGCTTGGCGCCGACATCGTCGACGTCAGTCTTCCGCATACCAAGTACGCGCTGGCGACCTACTATATTGTCGCGCCGGCCGAGGCCAGCGCGAATCTGGCGCGCTTCGACGGCGTGAAATACGGGCTCAGCCTGGACGCGGACTCACTCCTCGAGAGCTACATGCGCACGCGAGGCGAGGGCTTTGGCGCCGAAGTCAAGCGCCGGATCATGCTCGGCACCTATGCCCTGAGCTCCGGTTACTACGATGCCTACTACGTCAAGGCACAGAAAGTCCGTACACTGATCAAACGCGATTTCGATGAGGCCTTCGAGAAGGTCGACGTGATCGTGACGCCCACCTCTCCCACGGTGGCGTTCGCCGTCGGTGAACGCACGACTGATCCGATTCAGATGTACCTCTCCGATATCTTCACCATCCCGGCCAACATGGCGGGTATCCCGGGCGTCGGCGTGCCCTGTGGATTCTCGGATGGCTTGCCGGTCAGCCTGCAATTCATGGGTCGCGCGTTTGACGAATCGACGGTTCTGCGCGTGGCGCACGTATACGAGCAGGCGACCGAATGGCACAAGCAAAGCCCTGATCTCGTCCCGGCAGGATCCGCGGAAACGAAGTAGGCCGTCATGAAGAACATCTTCTCCGTGGTAGGAGCGTCCCTGGCTCAGATGCGGGGACGGCTCGTCATTGCCTTCGTTCTGCTGATCGGAGCCTATTTCGTGGTCGCGTTTGGCGAGCAGACCTGGAAGGCCCGCCAGCTGGATGCCGAAGTGGCCGAGCGCCAGGCCGCAGTCGCTCAGATGCAGTCGCAGAAGCTGGCGTTGCAGAGCCAGCTCAAAGAGTATTCGAGCGATCAGTACCTGACGTATGTGGAACGGACGGCGCGCCGCGATCTGAACCTGTCACGGCCGGGCGAAACCGTACTGCTGGTGCGCTGGCAGGATGTCGCCGCGGCGACACCGGCACCACCAGCGGCAACGACTCCGCAAGCGAAGCATCAGCCCAACTGGAGCAAGTGGCTGAGTCTCTTCGGCGTTCACTGAGGTCAATCTCAAAACCGACGGCCGGTTCCGGGCTCTCGGCCCTGCGCCAACGATGCCCGATCGATCACGTAACGGCCTGCTCTGACTGTGTGGAGAAGATGTGACTCGAGGGTCGTTCATGTTTAGCACCAGCGTCTGCTCCACGAATGGACGCAGCGGCGCCGTGCAGATTCCGCTCGAGTCTACCCGACGCTGCTTGGCTGCTGTACCAGACCGTGCGACAGGGCGTAGATTGCCGCCTGTGTGCGATCTTTGACGTCCAGCTTCTCGAAGAGAATTGAGAGGCGGTTCTTGATGGTGCTCTCTGCCAGGCTGAGCTCGTAGGCGATCTCCTTGTTGCTCAGTCCCTGGGCTACGAGGCGGAGGAGATCGATTTCACGCTCGGTCAACGACGCGAGCCCGTCTTCTTCCTGCAGGTGTGACATACGTCGGAACTCAGAGAGCAACGTAGCGGCCATCTTCGGTTCGATCACCGATGCGCCGCGCGCCGCCGCGCGAATTGCATCAATGACTTTGGCGGCATCGGTGTTCTTGAGCAGGTAGGCGTCCGCACCCGCTCGCACGGCGCGAATGACGTGACCGTCCTCACTGAACATGGTCAAAATGATGACCTTGATTCCGGGAATTTCGGCCTTGACGTCGCGCGTCGCAGACACGCCATCTATGCCAGGCATACTGATATCCATCAGGATGACGTCGGGACGTTTCTCCTCGGCGATACCGAGCACGACGCTGCCGTCGCCTGCCTCTCCGACGATCTCGATATCCGGCTCACTCTCGAGCAGATGTCGCAGCGCCTGACGGAATAGGACGTGATCGTCCGCCAGCATGACCGCGATGGGACGCCGGGTCGAAATCGCCGCCGAGGCGTGCTCGGAGTGCCCATGATCTGTGGACTCAAATGAAATCACCGCGAACCTCCAACAGATGGCTCTCCCCAAATCCAATCGGAGTGTACGGTTGGGCTGATTCGCCAACGATAGCCCAAAAGCCCTAACCCGATTCGGTCCTGTCATGGGGTGATGTATCGCGGATCGTCGATCTGCAATAATGCGCGTGGCCCCAGGATGTGAACCTCGCGGCACCGCACCATGAAGGTCAGAGCGCGACAACAAACGGTCGAGGAATGGTGACCAGGCTCGTGGATCCTCAGGTGGAACAGCAGCTCATTTCCACTGCGAAACGTGGAGACCTCGAGGCGTTCAACCTGCTGGTTGCGCACTACGAACGACTGGTCTTCGCGGTTGCCTTCCGCCTCCTCCGTGATCGTCAGTATGCCGAAGACGTCACGCAGGATACGTTCTTGCGGGCGTACGATTCGCTATCCCGCTATAATGGAGGCTCTTTCCGCGCCTGGCTGACACGAATCGCGACGAATCGCTGCTACGATCTTCTGCGCGGCCTCCAGCGTCGCCCATCGCAATCACTCGATGCCGAGGTGATCGAAGAGGAGCCACGTTGGAGCGTCGAGCCGAGCCGGGTCGATCCGGAGCGCCAGGCGGAGCGGGCTGCGCTTGGCCGACGACTGGAACAGGCCCTGGATCTCCTCCCTGACGAACAGCGACTCGTCGTGCTCCTTTACGACGTCCACGGCTATGACTATGACGAGATCGCTCAGATCGCGGAAATCTCCCTCGGCACTGTCAAATCACGTCTCAGCCGCGCACGATCTCGGCTGAGAGATCTGCTGAAAGCCGACAAGGAATCGCGGGAACTTTTTGACGCCGTGCGTCGTCATCTTGGTGACGACGACTCTGCCGGGGATCAGCAATCGCGGCAGCATGGGAAAGCAGAGCAAGCGGAATGACGAGCCGGCCATCACATGACGATGGCGACATGGGGCGCCCGGTTCATCCGAGCGATGATGAGCTGTCGGCGTTCATCAACGGAGACACCACCGAGCAGCTTGAGATCGAGCGGCTCCAGGCGCATCTCAACGACTGTACCGAGTGCCGAGAGCGACTGGCGGATCTGCAAGCAGTGGTTTCTTTGCTGAACCGGATCGACACCCCGGCGCCTCGCCGGTCGTTCACACTCGATCCGAGTATGGTCGGCTCGATCCCGGTTCCAGGTGAACCGTGGATCATCCGCTTCCAGCCTGCGATGAGGCGGGTGACGGCAATCGCCGCTGTCTTGCTGCTGATCCTCGTGGTTGCCGACGTACTGTCGCATCAGGGCTCCGTGGGCGGTTCGCAGCCATCCTCGCTGAGTGTTGCGACGACGTCGCAGACCAGCAGTGCGGGACCGGCGATCTCCGCTGCCGGAAGCTCGGCTCGTGATTCGTCGGCCACGACGGTCTCGGGTGCGAGCGCGTTTTCAGCCCCCAAGACAGCCGTGACCGGCACTCCGGTGCCCCCGGAGAGCCAACAACAGGCCGTGGCTCAAACGCACGCCGAATCGGCCGCGTTGCCAGGTTCGGCGGCGAGTTCGGGTCCGTCCTACTGGCGCCTGATCGAGTCTGCCGTTGGAGTCGTTGTCGTGTGGCTCTTGTTCCTGACGGTCGCGTTACCGAGGCTTCATCTGCGACGAAAAGCATGATGGCCGCGGACGCGAAAGGAGAGTTTTGATGGCAATTCTGAAACGGTTTGCGGTCGCGGCGGGTATCTTGTTTGGGTTGGTGCTGTCCGCCGGATTACTGGCGGCCATCGGTGACGGAGGACATCTGGTAACCACCAAACAGGCCGCCGCGCGACGCAACGTCGTCTCAACACGCCATCACCGTGACCGGTGACGGGAGCGTGCTTTGCCGCCCAGACACGGCGCACGTGACCCTGGGCGTGCAGATTCAGAATGCTGAGCTGGCGACGGCACAGTCTCAGGCGACCACAAACATGAGCGCGGTTATCGACTCACTCAAGAAGAACGGAATCAACGACAAGGACATCAAGACGGTCAATTACTCGATCTACGTGAACCAGGATCCGGCGAAGGGCGCCGGAGCGGTCACCGGCTATACCGTCATGAACCTGGTTGACGTCAAAATCAGCCAGATCGACAAGGTCGGGTCGATCATCGACGAGGCTGTTGCAGCTGGAGCCAACAACGTGGGCAGCATCCAATTCAGCATCGAAAACGTCGACGCGCTTCTTCAGCAGGCACGACAGCAGGCGATGGACGATGCCCACAACAAGGCGCTCCAGCTTGCGAAGCTTGGCGGTGTGACGCTCGGCATGCCGATCTCGATATCCGAGGGAACGTCCACACCACCGACGCCATATGCAGTCGGCGCGCGCGACACGGCCGCGTCAGGCGCGGTCCCGATTCAGACCGGTCAGAACCAAATCAACGTCACCGTGACCGTCAGCTACGGTTTCTAGGCCATCCAGCACACCGTGATGCTGCCACCGGCCACGACACGACCCGGTTTCGGGAAGACCGCCCGAAGCCGGGTCGTGCCGGTCTCGTGGATGGTACACTCGTCCGCGTTCGACGCCATGAACGGAATCCTCGTGCACGAGCGGCAGCGGGTTTCATCGCGTTCTGTCCAAAAGCGCATCGACGGGATCGTTCGTTCGTTGAAATTAACCGAAAAGCACCAAAATCGGTCCGGTCCTGCTCGTCATAAGACGAATCCACCTTGACGAACGCCGGTTCCGCTCCGTAGAGTGCCATCAACGTTATTCGGCTGAGACCCGGGGTTGGCGTTTTCGACACGATGGTACCGTGTCGTCGCTGGCTGGGCCTGCTTGGGAGACAGAATGAGACGCGCACTCCGTCTGCTCGTGTTCCTTGTTATCGTCCTGTCGGCATTCAGTGTCCCGCTGTCGGCGCTGGCCGCGACGGCTCAGGGGAACGTCACTTCGCCGTACATCGTTACCTTCTCGCCGTCGGCCGGCGCGGCCGGAATGCTGGCCTCGACGCTGGCGCAACGCGATGGGTTTCGTGTCGACCACAGCTTCGACACAATCATTAGTGGCTTCTCGGCGCGGCTGACCGCGGCGCAGGTGTCGCTGCTTCAGCGAACATCCGCGGTAACCAGCGTCGAAGCTGATCTTCCGACACAGATCACCGACCAGACCGTGCCTACCGGTGTCCAGCGTATCGGCGACCTGTCGAACGCGACGGCGAGCATCGATGGGACCGACAATCCGCTGAACATCGACGTCGCCACCCTCGACACGGGCATTGACCCGACGCATCCCGACCTCAACGTCGTTGGCGGTTACAACTGCACCTCGTCGAATACGAGTGCATGGGCTGACGACAACGGGCACGGCTCGCACGTGGCCGGGACCATCGCGGCGCGCGACAACAACCTCGGCGTTGTCGGGGTGGCGCCTGGAGCGCGCCTCTGGGGTGTGAAAGTCTTTAATGCTTCCGGCAGTGGGTACGTTTCCTGGATCATATGCGGGCTCAACTGGGTTGCGCAGCATTCCAGCACCATCAAAGTCGTCAACTTCAGTGGCGCCTGGACCGGAGCGAACACCGCGAATTGTGGAATCCCGAGATATTGGTGGCAACCTACCGACACGGCTCACCAGGCGGTCTGCAATCTCGTCAACAACTACGGAGTGCCGTTTGTGGTGGCGGCCGGTAACAGCGGCCAGGATGCCTCTACAACTCTACCTGCAGCCTATCCTGAAACCATCTCGGTCGGAGCCATCGCGGACAGCGATGGGTTGCCGGGTGGTCTTGGTCCGAGCACGAGCTATGGCAACGACGACACGCGGGCCAGTTTCAGCAATTACGGCCCAGCCGTGACCCTGTATGCACCGGGCGTCAATATCTACTCGACCTGGATGGGTGGAGGCTATGCCACCGCCAGCGGCACCAGCATGGCGACTCCGCACGTCACCGGTGCGGTCGCGCTCTACCTGCTCAACCATCCAGGGGCAACACCGAGTCAGGTGAAACAGGCGCTGGTCGCCAATGGCGAACCGGGAACCTGGGGCGCGCCGTACGGAACTCAGCCCCTGCTCAACGTGAACAACGCGGCCTTTGGAGGTGGCGTCGTCACTCCCGTGCATGACGTCGAGGTGACGTCGATCACCACGCTGACGCCAGCAACCCAAGGGACACAGACCACCGTTCGGGTTCATATCGCCAATCAAGGAAACCAGGCGGAATCCAACCTGAGCGTGGTCCTGACCGATGGTGGCGGCACGATCGGTAGCCAGAGTGGCCTTTCGCTCGGTGTGGGTGCGGGGCAGGATGTTGATATCCCGTGGACACCGGTGATTGCCGGCAGTCATACCTTGCAGGCGACCGTTTCCAACACGAATACCAATCACAACGCGTCGGCGACGATCAACGTCGGCACGGTCACGCATGACGTGGAAGTCACCTCGATCGCGTCCTTGAGCCCTGCCTTTGATGGGCTGGCGAACACCATCCGTGTCCATGTCGTCAATCAGGGTAACCAGGATGAGTCGGGTCTGTCGGTTAGCTTGACCGACAACAACAACGCGGTCGGGTCGACGCAGTCCGTCGCCGGGACGTTGCACCCGGGCGACGGTGCCGATATCGACTTCAGTTGGACGCCGAGCGGCGCCAGCGGTCACACCATGCAGGCGCGCGTCTGGAATGGCGACACCGATCACAACTTGTCGGCGACCGTGACGGTCACGACTCCCACCCATGACGTCGAGGTGACCTCGATCGCCGCATTGAGTGCTGCCGTGGATGGAGTCGCCAACACCGTGCGGGTACACATCAGCAACCAGGGCAATCAGTCTGAATCGAACCTGTCGGTCGTGTTGACGGATGGCGCCAACACGGTCGGGAGCGCAGGATCCCTGTCACTCGCAGCGGGCGCGGGTCAGGATGTCGACATCGCCTGGACGCCGAGCGGAGCGGGTAATCACTCCCTGACGGCGACCGTCTCCAATGCCAATACGACGCACAGCAACTCAACGACGGTGAGTGTCGCCGCGCAGTCAACGCCTCAGAACATCTGGGAGCAAAACCTCACCGCGACCAGCCCGGCTCCAAAACAGATCACGGGGCAGGTTTCGGTTGCCGGCGGAACCGGAGCGATTGCTGGTGCGGTCGTGAGCGTACGTATCTCTGGTGGCAACTGGTTCACCGGTATCTCAACCCAGAATATCCAGGTGACGACTGGGGCGAATGGAACGGCAACCTTCAGCGTCTCTGTTCCGTATACCTCCTACTACACGATAACCGTGACCAATATCTCGCACGGGCCTGATACGTACGTGCCGTCCCAGAATCGGGTTTGGGGCGTCTATCTCTACGTGCAGTGATCCGGCGGGAGGTCGAGTTCTCGAGTAAGTAGAGCAAGGGCGCGGAGAGATCCGCGCCCTTGTCACATCTCGCCGGATTCCGCGGCGGAATCGTGTGCTACGGGAGGCGCCGGGCGATGCGGCCGCCGAAACGCAACCACTGGATTTCTCCGCCGTCACCCCGCAGAAATTCTCCACGGCTTCCCTTGAACGGCGAGTCGAGCCCGAGCACTTGCTCTTCCTCTCGGATCGAGAGTCGTGTTGGCCCCGGCACTGGACCAGGTTTGGAATCGGGCATCGGGAAACCGCCTTTGGGAGTCGACTGGAGCATCAGGCTGCCATCCTGAAGGTACAGGTCGATATCGTTGAGCGCGGCGGCGTAGTGGCCGACGTATTCCCGTAGTTGTTCCTCAGTTCGCGGCAACTCGGCAGGTTCTGGGTCAACTAACCCGAGGTAGTGTTCGAGGGCCCAATTGACGGCGTTGCCATGCAGTTCCACACCCCGGTTCGCATTGGTCAAGACCGTGATCGCGAACCCGCGCGACGGCACCATCTCGAAGGCGGACAGTTGTCCGTTAGTTGCTCCTCCATGGCGGACTGTGCGGACACCGTCGATGTCCTTGACCATCCAGGTAATGCCGACATAGCCGGAGTTGCTGCCTGCCCGCGTGGCAGGGGACTGCATCTGATCCATGCTGGATCGGTTCAGCAGTCGATCGCCGCTCGGGGACGTGCCATCTCCCATGTGGAAGCGAGCGTAGGCCAGCTGGTCGCGTGCCGATGACGCAATTGCACCGGCGGGATAAGTCGCCCGGGTGAGCCCCCAGGGTAGCGCGACCTCGGGTTTGCCGTCGACTACGATGTGCCCGACCGCGAACCGGTACACCATCGCGTCTTCCGGAAAGAGGAAGGAGCGCGTCATTCCGAGTGGCTCGAAGATGAGCTGGTGAATTGCCTGCTCGTAGGTCATGCCGGATACGACCTCGATGACTCGACCCGCGATGTAGAAACCGGAATTGTTGTACGACCAGACCTCGCCCAACGGCGTGAGTTGCGGGAGGTCGACCATACGCTCGACGATCCGTGCACGGGCGTCGTCGCCGGGACCGCAGTCGTCGAAGTAGTCGCCGACCCACCCGCCCGTGTGGTTGAACAGGTGTCGCGTCGTCACGCGCGACGCTGCGTCCTCGGAGGAGAGTTCCAGAGACGGGATATAGGCTCGAACCGGCGTGTCGAGATTCAGCTTGCCCTGCTCCACCAGCCGCATCGCGGCGGTCGCGGTGAACGTCTTGGTGGTCGACCCGATCTGGAAGATGGTGTCGCCATCGACCGGCAGCGGGTTGGTCACGCTGGTGACACCGAACCCAGCGACGTACTCGCGGCCCTCATATTGAACTCCGACGGCCACGCCTGGGACGTGCAAGCGCTCCATCTCGGATTGAATGAAGCGGCCGAGCTGTTCGAATAACGCCTCAGCATTCGAAGAAGTACCTGAAGATGTCAATGTTTTCGCGCCTTTCTGAGTACGACAGTCATCCCATTGAACCGTTCGATTTTACGAGCCGGTGCTCCAACCGGACTCCCGCAGTCTCGCATTGACGCTGCGGGCCGTCCACATGGAGGTCTCCATCGGGTGGAATCTGCATGCACCTCATCATGCTTGTTCAGGTTCTACTCAAGAGGACGGTTTGAAGGCGCCGAAGATGGCGTGACCGTACCATAGCCAGAAGCAATCAGCGCCGGTCAACCCCGCTTGTTCGAGCCAGCGCAACTGCTCGAACAGCCCGGACGGCTTGTCGACCTCGACGTCGGGCGTGGCGAAGTGATTCCATCCGTCGGCCACGAACGTCTCGTAGATTCCGAGAGACCCGGTCGCGCGCACCGACTGTTGCTTGACATAGGCGTCCCACATGCGGGCATTTAGCTGCCATGCCTGTTGTGTCGCCGGCTCGATGAGATCCTGGATGAGGAGCGCCCCGCCCGGCGCGAGATGCTTCGCCAGATCTCGGTAAAGACGTTGTTTCCCGGACCCGTCAAGATGGTGGATGGCGAGCGACGAGACGAAGCAGCGAATGTCTCCCGGGAGCAGTCCGAGCCAGTCGCTCTGGAACAGATCGAATGGCTGGGTTTCAAACCGGTCCCTGAAATCGGCCAATTCACGTTCTGCACGGCGCAGCATCAGCGGTGATCCGTCGAGGCCGATCACGTTGCTGGCCGGGAAGCGCTCGAGAATGGCTCTGCTCAAGGGTCCCGCTCCGCATCCAAGGTCGACCACCACAAACGTCTCATCGTGATTGGCCGGAATGAGCGAAGTCAAGATCGTGTTCTGCTCGGTTCGATGGGGGAAGACGACGTCGGCGAATTGAAGGAACTGGCGCGAGTTCTCCTCGCTCCACTGATTTTCAACCGTCATGTCGGTCACTGGCTTGCCCTTCGCGTTGTCCCGAGATCGAGATTCGATTCTATGGAAGAGGAGGTCGCGCGCCAAACCCGCGTCGTCGATCGCACGCTGGACACCGTTGTTTTCACGATCAGACCGATTGTGTGGCTGGCTATTCGCGAGCACGGCAACCCATGCTAGACTGCGGCATTTCATCCATCCATGCAATTCAAAGGAGCGTGCTGATGTCCACGCAGACAACTGTCGAGCGAATCCCCGGTTACTGTGACCTGTGCATCTCACACTGCGGATCGATCGCCACGGTAGAGGATGGCCGGTTCGTTGCCCTCGAGCCGGATCCGTCGCACCCAACCGGGCGAGCGCTCTGCGCCAAGGGGCGTGCCTCGCCGGAACTGGTCTATCACCCCGACCGTCTGCTCTATCCGATGAAGCGCACCCGGCCGAAAGGTGATCCGGATCCCGGTTGGCAGCGTATCGGGTGGGATGAGGCCCTCGACCTCACCGCCATGAACTTGAAGCGGCTTGCGGCCCAGCATGGCCCGGAGAGCGTCGTTTTCAGTTGTGTCTCCCCTTCTACCTCGGCGATCACGGAGTCGCTACCCTGGATCCGACGTTTGATGGGCGCGTTCGGGACGCCAAACCTCTGCTACTCGGTGGAGCTCTGCGGGTGGGGACGCATGTCTGCCAGCTATACCTACGGCACTGCCATGGGAGTCGACGGCACGCCCATGCCCGACATCGAGAACACCGGATGCATCCTCTTCTGGGGATACAACCCGAGCCTCGCCCGGCTCTCCCACGCGACCACGGCAGTCGCGGCGCTCAAACGGGGTGCTCGCCTGATCGTCGTCGATCCCCGGCGCGTTGGGTTAGCAAACAAGGCGGATCTGTGGCTGCGCGTACGCCCCGGCAGCGATGGTGCCCTCGCCCTTGGGATCGCGGGCGTCATGATCGAGCGCGGCTGGTATGATCGAGACTTCATCCGTGACTGGACCAATGGCCCGCTCCTTGTGCGTGCGGACAACGGGCGACTGCTTACCGAGCGCGACCTGTCACCGGACGGCAGCCGGAAGAAGTTCGTCGCCTGGGACGAAGCGGGATCGCATCTGATCTATGACCCGGCCACCCGCCGATTCGACCGGGACGGGGCGGTACCGGTTCTCTTCGGTCAGTACACCATTGCGACGCGCGATGGAGATATCATCTGCCGGCCCGCGTTTCAGCTTACCCTTGAGCTCTGCCAGCGTTACTCTCCGGAAAAGGTTGCGTCCATCTGCTGGGTCGAACCCGAGCAGGTCACGGCGGCCGCCCGGCTGTTGTGGGAATCGCGTCCCGTCGCCTATTACACCTGGAGCGGAGTCGAACAGCACACGAATGTCACCCAGTTCACACGCGCCCTGGGGCTGCTCTATGCGCTCACTGGCAGTTTCGACGCGCCGGGCGGCAACGTGGACTTTGCGGCTGTTCCGTCCGCGAAGATTACGCGGGGCGAGTTCTCCAACTCAGGACGACGCGCGGCCTCGCTCGGCCTCTCTGAACGACCTATCGGTCCCGCCAGCGCGGGATTCGTCACCACGGACGAAGTCTATCGCGCCATTTTGGACGGGCAGCCTTACCCAGTGCGCGGACTCGTCGGATTCGGTGCCAATCTCCTCCTCGCCCACGCGGACACCCTGCGGGGACGGGAGGCGCTGGCGGCGCTCGACTTTTACGTCCACGCCGACCTCTTCATGAGCCCCACTGCCGAGCTAGCCGACGTCGTCCTGCCAGTGGCTACGCCGTTTGAGCGAGACGCGCTCAAGATCGGCTTCGACGTGAGTGCGGAGGCCCAAACACTGGTCCAGTTGCGGCGGCCGGTCATCGAACCTCGCGGCGAATCACGTGCCGATATGGCGATCATTTTCGACCTTGCCTGCCGCCTTGGACTCGACGCTCACTTCTGGGACGGCGACGTCGAGGCCGCACGCCGTCACCAGCTGGGCCCTTCCGGGATCTCACTCGACACGCTCCGCGAGAACCCGGCGGGCGTGCGCGTGCCACTTCAGACTCGCTATTACAAATACGCCGAGGAGAAAGACGGCGTCCCCATCGGCTTTGCCACGCAGACGGGCAAAGTCGAACTCTACTCCGAGAACTTCCTGGAGCACGGCTACCCACCGCTTCCCGAGTACGAGGAACCGCTCATAAGCCCTATCTCACGATCCGATCTCGCCGATCAGTTCCCGCTGATTCTCACCTGTACCAAGAACACCCAGTTCTGCGAGAGCCAGCATCGCGCCGTGCCCAGCCTGCGCAAGCGCGCGCTAGATCCGGAAGTCGAAATACATCCTGACACCGCCGCCGAGCGCGGAATCGCGCCAGGTGATTGGGTGACGATCGCGACGCCAGAAAGCAGTGTCCGCGCCCGTGCCCGCCTGAACGACAGTCTGGACCCGCGCGTCGTATGCGGCCAGCACGGCTGGTGGCAGGCGTGCACCCAGATCGGCGCTCCGGGTTACGACCCCTTCAGTCCGGAAGGAGCGAATTTCAACCTGATCATAAGCAACAAGGCAATCGATCCGATCAGCGGCTCCGTACCCCATCGCTCCTATCTCTGTCAGATCCGGCGTCTCGATCGGGAATCGGCCAGCAGTTCCGTGAACTGACTCAGAGCAGGCGGAAACATGAAACACGGAGGAATCCAGTGATCGTCGTGACATCGGAGCACATCACGGGCTACGAGGTGGTGGAGGTTAAAGGGCCTGTGTTTGGGGTCGTGGTGCGTAGCCGGGGCCTCGGCGGCAATATCATGGCCGGGCTGCGCTCGATCGCGGGCGGCGAGATCGTGGAATACACGGAGATGCTGGAAGAAGCGCGCCTGCATGCACTCGATCGCATGGTCAGCAACGCGCAGAAGATGGGCGCGAACGCGGTCAACATGATGCGCTTCGATTCGTCGGAGATCGGCACGACGATGAGCGAGATCGTTGCCTATGGCACGGCCATCGTGATCAGGCCGGAACGCTAGCCTCATGCTGCGCGCGTGCCTGATCGTGGTCGGTGTCGCTGGGGTGCTGGTGGGAGCGTCGATGATCGTCGCTGGCGCCGCGGTGCCGGCCGCCATCGAGCTGATCGCGGTGGCCGGGTTGCTGGCGCTCGCTCTGGCGTTCGAGCGACGTGGCTACCGGCCACGAGTCGACCGTGCCTCGGGCCACTGGGAGTCGACCGGTGAACGCTTCGTGGACCCGACGTCGGGGCACCTCATCGAGGTTCGCTACAACCCGGATACCGGTGAACGAGACTACATCGACAAAGGTCTGCCCGGTTGAGGGGAACGTCGCCCGGGACAGTCCGGAACGATTTTGAGATAGGCAAGTGGAACTAGGATGAACACCGGAACGCTACTCCTCTTACTGTCACCGATCATCGCGATCGAGATCGGTCTGATGATATTTGCCCTCTACGACCTATCTCGCCCTGAGCGGAAGGTCAAGGGGGACAATAAACTCGTCTGGGTCATCGTCATCGTGCTGCTCAACCTCATCGGACCGCTTCTCTATCTCCTGATCGGGCGTGAGGAAACATAGTGGATCCCGCAATCACCTGCGAAGGACTGGTGAAACGTTACGGTGACGTGACCGCGCTCGATCACCTCAGTCTGGTCGTCCCCAAGGTTCGGTGTTCGGATTTCTGGGCCCGAACGGAGCCGGCAAGACGACCGCGATCAGGTTGCTGACGGGACTCGCCCGCGCCACCGAGGGGAGCGCTACGGTCGCGGGCTTCGACGTCGGTACCGATGGCACGTCACTCCGCCAGCGAATCAGCTATCTCGATCAGCAGCCGCATTTCTATGACTGGATGCGTGGGCGAGAACTCCTCGAGTTCGTCGGCGAGCTGTTTGGACTATCCGGATCGCGGCTGAAGTCGCGAGTCGACGAGGTTCTACAACTCACGGGTCTCACGGACGCAGCCAGGCGCAAGGTGGGCGGATACTCAGGAGGCATGCGCCAGCGACTCGGGCTGGCCCAGGCACTGATCAACGAACCAGATGTTCTGTTTCTTGACGAACCGGTAAGCGCGCTGGATCCTGCTGGACGTCACGACCTCCTGCAGATCATCGATCAGCTGCGGGGCCGGGCCACCGTGTTCATGTCATCGCACATTCTGGCCGACATCGAGCGCGTGTGCGATCGAGTCGCGATCATTAACCAGGGGCGGCTGGTGGTCGAATCGACGGTTTCCGATCTCCAGGCCCGCTACGCGTTGCCCATCTTCGTGCTCCAGTTCGACCGGGGAAATGATCCGGGAATTGCTCCGCTCGTGGAGCAGATCCGCGAGAGACCTTGGGCGACAACCGTGGCGCTAGATCGGGAGGAGTTGCGGGTAGCGACTGACGATCTGTCGATCGCCGGAGCCGAGCTCCTTCGCATCGTTGCGGACAGCGGGCTGCCGATGATCAGGTTTGAGCGTGCCCGTCCGAGCCTGGAAGACATCTTCTTGTCGCTGGTCGCGAAGCCCCCGTTTGACGCGAACGGGGTTGGGCGGTGAACCGTTTTACCGTGCTTGTGCGCAAGGATTTTCGCGAGCAATGGCGCACGTTCCGGCTCCCCATCGTCGCGTTGATCTTTTTAGTCGAAGGACTGGTTTCGCCGGTGCTGGCGAAGTACACGCCGGAATTGCTGAAGCAATTCGGCGGAAATATTCAGGTCATCGTGCCGACGCCGACAACCGGTGACGCGATTGATCAGTTCATCAAGAATCTCAGCCAGACCGGTCAGTTCGCGGCGATTCTCCTGGCGATGGGTTCGGTGGCGCGTGAACGCGAGCGCGGTACCGCGGCCCTGGTGCTCACCAAACCGGTGACTCGCCCGGCTTTCCTCGCCTCAAAGTTCGTCGCACTGCTTGGGACGCTTGGACTCGGCGTGCTCGTGAGCGGATTGGCGGCCTATGCCTATACCGCGGCCCTCTTCACGACGACGCCAGTGGCTGGATTCGCCGCGTGCTGCGCGCTGGTGCTCTTGTCGATCGCGGTCTTCGCTGCCGTTACATTCCTGGCGAGCACCGCCATCGGATCGACGCTGCCAGCGGCCGGCGTCGGCATTGGAGTCTTTCTCCTAACCGCGATCGCCAGCATCGTTCCAAGTATTGGTCAGGCGATGCCGACCGGCCTGGTCGAGCCGGCCCGCGCGCTCGCGTTGGGTCAGTTGCCGCCGCATCTCTGGCTCTCGCTCGGCTTCAACCTGCTCTGGATAGCGGCCTGCCTTGCCGGTAGCTGGTTGTCCTTCCGCGGGCAGGAGTTTGGAAACTGAGCGCAAGCGAGCGCAGAGGCATCGTCCCGGACCAGCACGTCAGCGCGCCACGGTTCATTTCTGGTTGGAATTTGTCCGATTTGATTAGATTAGTCGCTCCGTGCGGTGTGTCTTGATGACGCCCTGCTCCGGTGCGCACGATCGAAACGCCGGTTTGTCAGCGACGATCCGATTCAGCATGATAAGCATGTCCCGAAGGTTGCCAGGTGAACGAAATAGCTCCGCGAAACGTAATTGACAACACAGAGGTTGGTGTGTCCGAGCGACGTCGCATCATCGTCGCCCTGTCTGGCGGAGTGGACAGCGCGGTAGCCGCGCTCACGCTGCGTCTTCAGGGTTGGGACCCGATCGGCGTGCACCTGCGCCTGTTCGATTCCGATCCGGAATCACTCGCCGAGGGTGTCTGCTGTGGCGATCAGGCAGCCTCGGACGCGCGCATGGTCGCCGCGAATCTGGGCATCCCGTTCTACATTCGTGATCTGCGGTCTCTTTTCGGTCGCGAGGTGGCCGAGGCGACGATCACGTCCTATGCCAATGCCGAAACGCCCAATCCATGTCTCGTCTGCAATCATCGCGTGCGAATTCCGTCGCTGCTGCGCCTGGCCGCGAGCCTGGACGTTTCAGCGGTCGCGACGGGTCATTACGTCCGGAAAATGCGCGTGGGCGGCCGCTGGTTTATGGCCGAGGGGCACAACCTGAAGCGAGATCAGTCGTATGCGCTCTACCGGTTGACGCACGAGGATCTCGAGCGGCTGGAATTCCCGCTCGGTGAGCTTGACAAGGAGACGGTTCGCGAACGCGCCCGCGCGGCCGGTCTGTTCGTTGCCGAAAAGGCCGCGTCGGTCGATCTCTGCTTTGCCAAGACGGCGGGCGGCATCGGGAACATGGTCGTGGCGGCGCGGCCGGAGACCGGATTGGAGGGTCCGCTCGTCGACGAGGGCGGACGTGTCGTCGGGTCTCACCGGGGCATCGCCTATCTGACGGTAGGTCAGCGCAGCGGACTTCAGTGGTCGAAGACGACGCCCGAGCGCCGGTTCGTCTCTTCAATAGACGCCCGCTCAGGAACCGTTACCGTGGCGACCCGGGATCGCATCGCGACCCGCGTCGTTCGCCTGCGTGACCCAGTCTGGCACGGCGATCTCCCGGTGCGTTCCGATGCCCGCATCCGCTATCAGGGGCCGCGCTTCCCGGTGGAGTGTAATGGCGAAATGGTACGTTTCCTGGACGCTGGTCCACCGCTGGCGGTCGGTCAGTCCGTCGTGCTCTACGACGGTCCTCGCGTGCTCGGTGGGGGTGTCGCGGCCGAGGTCGAGCGCGGCAGCGGAGACCAGCTAAGCGTAGTTACGCGGTTGTCTCGTCGCGATTCCACTCGCCGGAGCGGCCGCCGCTCTTGTGCTCCAGTTGGATCTGCCCGATGACCATGCCGCGGTCGACCGCTTTGACCATATCGTAGATCGTCAGTGCCGCGGCGCTGACCGCCGTGAGGGCCTCCATTTCGACGCCGGTCTTACCCCGAGTTTCGACGCGCGCCTCAATGTGAACCAGGCTGCCTGCCTCGTCCGGCTCGAATCCGACCTCGATCGCGGTGAGCATCAGCGGGTGACAGAGCGGAATGATCTCGTGCGTCTTCTTGGCGGCCATAATCGCCGCGACTCGCGCCACGCCGAGGACGTCTCCCTTCTTGGCTCGCCCCTCGACGATCAATTGCAGCGTTTCGGGCTGCATCCGAATTTGGCCGCGGGCGATGGCGATCCGGTGTGTTTCGTCTTTGGTGCCGACATCGACCATACGAGCATGGCCCTCTTCGTCGAAATGCGTGAGCTCGTTCATCAGCTCTGCTCCATCACTTGCCGATTTGTTCGGTGAAGCTGCCGGATATGACGTCGATGCCGCCGCTTCCAGGTTCGGCGACTGGTGCCAGGCGTTGGCGCTGGACTTGCTCATCGACGGTTCCGCGGCGCGAACGATTGGTCAGGACGACGCCGGAGAGGATCGTCGCGCCACCGAGCAGTAAGAAGATCGTGATCGGCTCGCCCAGCACGAGCCAGGAACCGAGTACGCCGAAGACCGGTACCATGTAGATGTAGATGGCGACCTGGGTGGGCTGAAGATCGCGAAGCCCGCGATACCAGAGTGCATACGACAACACGAGAGCCAGTGCCGTCGTCACCAGCGTCGCGAGCCACTGCGATCGGTCCGAATCGCGTCATGTCGACGAAGATTCGATGGTCGTAGAGGAGTAACGGCATGGCCGGAAGCGCGCCGACGATCGTGACGATGCCGGCGAACTGGGTCGGTGGGCAGCGCTTCAAGTAGGGCTTGCTGAGGATCGTGTAGAGTGCCCAGGCGCTCGGGCCGGCCAGCGTGATGAGCACGCCGACGCTGTTGTGTAAGTCGAATTTGGCGTCCGGCCCGCCCCACATGAGGACGATCAGAAACCCGGCGAACGCGATCAGGATACCAAGGACTTTCTGGCGCGTCAGCGACTCATTCAGGATCGCGCGTGACAAAAGCGCGGTGAAGATCGGGTTCGAGGTGACGATCAGGCTGGCCAGTCCCGCTGGAATCAGCCGGGTGCCGAAGGCCACGGCCGAGATGTTGATCGTGATCCCGAGCGTCCCAATGATCACTAGCCAGCCCCATTCCCGGCGCGTGAATCGCGGAAATGAGTGTGACGAAACCAGCAGAATTACACCGAAGATCAGGCTCCCGAGCATCAACCGTAGCAGAAGCAGCTCGACCGGGTCGATCGTTCGGAGCAGGTACTTCATGGAAATGAAGTTCGAGCCCCACATCGCCGCCACCAGCAGCAATGAGGCATGGATCAGGAGTGTCGAGCGGTTGCGAATGGTCTCCCCCAATGTGCGACGTGAACAGGCACAGACTCCGCCAATTCTACCGGAGAGACGAGCATCACTCGACGGAAAAAGCCGAAGACGGCCGGTTGGCCGTCCTCGGCGCGGTTGTCGAGCTCGTTGATTGCGGGGCGAAGTCTAGCCGAGGACCTCGGTCAGCGCATCGCCGAGGGCAGACACGACCTCATCCGCCTGCGCATGGGTGAGCGTCAGCGGAGGTGAAATCGCCACGCCGTCGTTGCTTGCGCGCACGATGATGCCTCGCTGGCGCGTCGCTGCCTGGAGCCGGCCACCGACGTTCAACGATGCGTCGAACTTGGCCTTGGTCGCCTTGTCGGCGACGTACTCGACAATCATCATCAGGCCTTTGCCGCGCACGTTGCCGATATACGGGCGCTCGAGGAGCTTGCCCAGTTCCCGGATCATGTACTCGCCGACGTCACCAGCGTTCGCTGGGAGATTCTCATCCTCGACGATCTGGATGTTGCGCAAGGCCACAGCGCAGGCAACCGGATGCCCGGAGTAGGTGAAGCCATGCATGAAGACCTGATCCGGCTCGACCATCACGTCGAAGACATCGTCGCTCACGCCTACCCCGCCCAGCGGAATGTAGCCGGAGGTGATGCCCTTGGCAAAGGAGACGATGTCGGGGACAACGTTGTACTGCTGCATCCCGAACATGGTCCCGGTGCGGCCGAAACCCGTGATGACCTCGTCGTGAATCAGGAGGATATTGTTCTCCTTGAGGACCTTGGCGACCTCACTCCAGTAATTCTGCGGCGGGGGTACGACTCCACCGGCGCCTTGCACCGGCTCTCCAATGAACGCCGCGATGGTCTCAGCGCCTTCGCGCGCGATCGTCTCCTTCAGCTCCTTGATCAGCTTGTCGACGAACTCATCGTCGGAGAGACCATCGCCGTTGCGATACTTATACGGTGCCGAGAGATGCAGGAATCCCTCCGGCCGTGGCCCGAAACCGGTCCAGTAGGCGGGGATTCCGGTGGCGGAGAGGGCACCCATGGCGATGCCGTGGTACGCCATCATGCGCGATATGATCTTGATCTTCTCCGGCTTGCCTTTGAGGTGCCAGTAGTAGCGCGCGATCTTGATCGCAGTCTCGTTCGATTCGGCCCCGCCGGAAGTGAAGTTGAAGTGATTCAGTGTGCCGGGGAACATATCGGCCAGCTTCGCCGACAACTCGATCGCTGGGGGCGATGCAAGACCGAAGAACGTCGGCGTGAAGGCCAGTTCTTGCATCTGCTCTTTAGCGACCTCAGCCAGCTCGACGCGACCGTGCCCCACGTTCACGTTCCACAGCCCGGCGAACGAATCGATGTAGCGTTTGCCGTCCGAATCCCAGAGATAGACGCCCTCACCGTGCGTGAAGATGAGCGGCCCATACTCCTGCAACTGCCGGAGGTTCGAAACCGGGTGGAGCATGTATTTCTTGTCTTTGTTCACGAGGTCCGCGGTGTTCCAGGTTTTTGCCATCGTCATTGCGTGTTTCCCTTCGACTCGATGCTCGGCCTGTCTTGCGCCATTGTGCGATAGTTCCCGCACTTCGTCTACCAGCATGGCGCGGGCACCAGCCTCCGATGATTGTCGCATGAGACGCACTGACGTAATCTGGTGGCGAGGCAAGCAAATACGTGGTGGAGGATGAGATGAGCGAGCAGCATCAGGCGCGGGATGAGTTCTATGCGGGCGACGATGAAGTACGCCGGTTCATCGCTGAAGTTCAGCACGCCAGATCAGCAATCTCGCGATCCGAGTCCTACTGGTTGACGACGCTCAGGCCCGCGTTCGCCCGCCTGCTTGCGGCCTCCGACTGGCTGCCGGACGAATTTGCGATTCCCTATGAAGCCAGTGGCATGGGTGGGGGGATCGGGCAATACCTGCTCTATCGTTCGGCGGACAAGTCGCTGACCCTCTTCTCGCTGGTCGTGCCGCCTGGTTCGTCGACGCCGGTTCATGATCATCTGGCCTGGGGGCTGGTGGGACTGTATCGGGGCGAGCAGCATGAAGAGGTGTACGCGTTGGAGCGCGGAGACGCGGACGCTGGTGACGCGGGGCTGCGGCTGACCGAGGAGCGGGACCTGCAGCACGGTGAGTTCTATGCGCTGCTACCGCCGGACGGCGATATCCATCGCGTGACAACGACCTCGGCGGAGGCGTCGATCTCGATTCACCTGTTGGGGAACGACGCGGGCTGCGTTGTGCGCCATCGCTATGAGCCGGAGGCGGCTCGCTCGGCGTCGTTTCGCTCCGGCTACAGCAACGTACCGTGTGAAGAGCCCGACGGCGGACAGGCTAGCTCAGCCGAGCAGCGAAGTCATTCGCGGAGATGAAAAGACGACTTAAAGAGACGAGGGGCGTGCATCCCGTTCGGGAGTACACGCCCCTCATCGCCAGCAAGGCCAACCGTCAATAGAGGATTTCTGACTCGGACCTGGCCGAAAGGGCCGAGCCTCTTATGAGGGTTTCCGTGGAAACGATCACGCGTTTGTGATCGTTCAACTGAGGAAATCAGGGGGTTGTGTAGAGCCTGGCATACCTTCGACGGTGCCCAGCAGCTTTACAACCGGCCATGATGCGGTTGACCATCAGAACACGCGCCCGAAGACGCGCGGCGATGTTGTTTTGTTAATGGTGACCGGCAGCTAGACTACCTGATCGTTATCCGATCCGCTCAAGTTCTTCGGCGAGTCGCCGAAGACGGCGAGCATTGATCGCGTAGTATTTCATGCCGTTGGACGGTCTTACGCTGACGATGTCAGCGGCCTCGAGCATTGCCAGGTGGCGCGATACAGCAGATTGGCTGATGCCCAGGCGTCCAACGACTCTCTTGCGCGTACAGTTCGCCACCTCGCAGCATCTCGATGATGCGGAGACGGGTTCCGTCAGCTAACGCCCGCAGTCCTGGTAGAAGATCGGCAGACGCGGACGAATCCTGCTCCGGCTGGGTGACGGCACTGGCACGCTGGCAGTTGAAGTAAAGGATGAGCTCGGGCGCATAAAGGATGAACTGCACGAAGTTCCCGAGATGATAGGACGGACAGAATGTCACACGCTCGACGTGTGGCAATGCCGAGCTGCACCTCTTCCGGCAGCCGGTGTTCGCTCAACTCTGAGAACGCGACCCCCACACCCGGATAGGTCGTCGAACGTGCTTGTCGCAGCGCCCGGCGCATTTCGGGTATCGCCCGATCGAACTCAGCGCCGTAGCAATCCTGCCAGAATCGTCGTATCAGATCAACCGTACGCGTCTTCAATTGTTCAGGTGCAAGAACCAGGTCACGACCTCATCGAGATCGGCTCGGGTAATGCCCGGTTCGAGAAACGCACGCCATTCGTCCGGATTGTCATTCGCCGGCGGCGTCTCTGTTACTCCTCGGTCTCGGTACACACGAAGCACGGACTGTGCCACCATGCTTCGATAGGCCCAGCGGTGGCAAGACTCTCCAGATGCTCCAGATACTCATCGAATCCCGCCGCCAGCCGATCAGGCGCGAACGGGTCAAACGACATCAGCAACTCTTCAATGAAGTAGAGCAGCCGACCCGAAAAGCCGAGCATCGTGTCCAGATCGCTCTGGATCTCTGGACTCAACGCCTGTCGTGCGTCGACGAGCCACGGGTCAAAACGTCGCGGATCCGTCGCCCGAGAAACCAGCGAGATCGCGGATGTCAGGTCCAAGACGACCGAAACCGCGAATTCCAGCTTGAGCGCCGGCCGGCCCACAATGAGCTCACCCATATGCCGCTTCGGCCTGCCTTCTCGCTCCAAAATTGGAGCCGCTTCTATCGCCGTATGAGCATATCATTGTGTCCGAGAAGCTGTCAACAGTTTTGCCGCCAAAAGCGTAGCGGTGGGAGGACCGTACGTATATGGGCTCTCAGTCCTGATTGGCTGCCTCCCGTGCCATGCGCGCATAGTCATCGCGCGGCGGACTGAAGATGTCGAGCACCAGGCAACCGTCGGCGACTGTCCGTGCGTGGTGGGGAACGTCGCCGGGTATAGTGTAGGCGTCGCCTGGTCGCAGCATGCGGGTATCGTCGCCAATGGTTAGTTCAAGCGAACCTTCGAGCATGATGCCAAGCTGCTCTTGCGGGTGCTGATGTCGCGGCATCACCTTGTTCGGTTCGATGCGCACCCAGTTGGCCATCATGTCGCCACCGGTGACCGATTGCATCTGAAACCCCTCGAGGGGTGAGAACGGTTTCACATCGTCGAGCTTGTAGAAGCGAGGTTCGAACGCTGCTTTCTGCTCACTCACGGTTGATCCCCTTTCGCTCGCGGGCAGTATAGCCCAATTTCCCGCGCGATAGATCCAGGGTCGGGCTGCTCGAGGTTCGGTGATAGAATCGGGCGTTGAGCGACTCGAGCGCTGCCTGGTGAGCCCGCGTCGGAACATGGGAGTGGACCAATTGATCGAAACGTCGTCACGGTTTTTACGGGCTTGCCGCAGCCTGCCGGTCGATCGCACGCCCGTCTGGTTCATGCGTCAGGCCGGGCGGCTACATGTCCGAATATCGCGCGATTCGCCAGAAGCACAGCCTGCTCGATATCTGTGCTCACCCCGAGATCGCCGCGGAGGTGACGCTGCAACCGATCAAACGGCTCGACGTCGACGCCGCCATCATCTTCGCCGACATTTTGCTGCCGCTCGTGCCGATGGGCATCGAATTGGAATATGCCGCGGGCGAGGGACCGGTCATTCATAACCCGATTCGCGATCTCAAGGACGTCGAGCGGTTGCGCGTGCTCGATCCTGAAGAAGTCGGTGCCAGCAACGCTGGAAGCGATCCGCCTGGTCTGTCGCGAACTTCCCGAAACAACCCCTTTGATTGGTTTCGCGGGCGGGCCGTTTACCGTGGCGAGCTACATGATCGAAGGGGGCAGCTCGCGTAACTACCGGCGTACCAAGCAGCTGATCTACGGCGCGCCGGAGGTCTGGTCCGCACTTATGGACCGGCTGGTCGATATGACCAGTCGTTACCTGCGCGGGCAGATAGACGCGGGCGCTGGGGCGGTGAAGATCTTTGATAGCTGGGCCGGTGCGCTGAGCCCGCGCGACTATCGCGAGCACGTCCTCCCTCATGTGTGCCGGATCGTGTCGAACGTCAAGCCACTCGGCGTCCCGATCATCGTTTTCGGGACTGGCAACGTCTGGACTGCTCGATCAACTGGCGGAGACCGGCGCCGACGTCGTCGGGCTCGACTGGCGTATCGATCTGGCTACCGGTTGGGAGCGCGTTGGCCGCGACAAAGCGATTCAGGGGAACTTGGATCCGGTGCTGCTGTTCGCGCCGCGCGTGGAGATCGAGCGGCAGGTACGCTCCATCGTGGATGAGGCGGGCGGTCGCGACGGTCACATCTTCAATCTGGGGCACGGAATCCTGCCCGAGACTCCGGTCGAAAACGTACAGTTCGTGGCCGAGCTGGTCCATCGCATAACCGAACGGGGCTGATGGCCCGCGAAAGGGAAGAGACTGGCGTGGAAGATCGTCCAACGACCAAACCGACCGAGACCATCGGCGTCCTGCTCATGGCGTATGGCGGTCCGACCTCGCTCGATCAGATTCCTGACTACCTGGCCGACGTCCGCGAGGGGCGACCTCCTTCGGACGAGTTGACCACCGAGATGACGCATCGGTACGACGCGATCGGCGGTCGATCCCCCATACTCGAACTGACCGAGGCGCAGGCCCGCGGAATCGAGCGTGATCTGAACGATCGTGAGCCGGCCGGCACCGGCGTCCGCTATCGTGTCTACGTCGGTATGCGGCACTGGCACCCATACATTCGAGACGTGATGCCGCGGATTGTTGCCGACGGCGTGGATCGTCTGATCGCCGTCGTTATGGCTCCGCACTATTCGCGGATGAGCGTCGGGCGCTACATGCAACGAGTCGACGAGGCGATGCAGCAGGTGGGGACCAGCATTCCCGTACTGCAGGTCGAGAGTTGGAAGGACGAGCCGGCCTTCATTGAGGGTGTCGCGGAGCGGATTACCGCCGCGCTGCAACGATTTCCTCACAACGAACGCGACGACGTCTTCATCCTGTTCACGGCGCACAGTCTGCCCGAGCGGATCCTGCAGTGGAACGACCCCTATCCGGAAGAGCTCAAAATCTCAGTGCAGGCGGTGGTCGATCGACTGCATCCAAAGCGCTGGGATTTCGCCTTTCAGAGCCAGGGTGCGACGGCCGATCCATGGCTGGGACCGTCGGTCGAAGAAACGCTCGAACGGCTGGCGGCTGAGGGTGTTGGCAACGTCTTGCTGGTTCCGATCGGCTTCGTCTGCGACCACGTCGAGGTCCTCTACGACATCGACATCGAGCACCGGGGCCAGGCGGAGCGCCTGGGGATCAGGCTCGAGCGGACGGAATCGCTCAACGACGATTCGCACCTCTGTCGAGCCGTCGCCGACGCCGTACGGCGAACAGTCGAGCACGCCGCCGCCGGGGCGCGTAGTCGTTAGCGCTTCGGACGCAGCGTTCGCTATCCGTTGGAAGGAAACCGGATGGACAGCCGGCATGTCGTCGTCGTCGGTGGAGGCGTCAGCGGCCTGACGACCGCGTTTGAGCTTCAGTCGCTGGCGCGCCAGGCTGAGAACCCGCTTCGAATCACGCTGGTCGAGGAGGACGGCCGCTTAGGCGGCAAGATTCTGACCGACCGGCACGACGGGTTCGTCATCGAGGCCGGGCCGGATTCCTTTCTTTCCTCGAAACCGGCGGCGCTCAATTTGTGCCAGGAGCTTGGGCTTGGCGACTTGGTTGTGGGCACGACCGAGACAGGCGGAGGAACCTTCATCCTGCGTTCCGGCCGGTTGGAACCGCTGCCCGAGGGCATCACCATGCTCGTTCCGACCAGGGTGCGCCCGCTCCTCGCCAGCCGGCTCCTCTCGCCCTGGGGCAAGCTGCGCATGGGACTCGACTTCTTCATTCCGCCGCGCCGCGATGCGGCCGACGAGTCGGTCGGACAGTTCGTGCGTCGGCGATTGGGACGCGAAGCCTTCGAGCATATGGCACAGCCGCTGCTGTCAGGCATCTACGCGGGAGACGCGGAGCAATTGAGCTTGCTGGCAACGTTTCCTCGTCTGCGTGAGACCGAGCTGAAACACGGCAGTCTGACGAGGGGTATGCTGGCGCAACGCCGCCAGGCAAAGGCCGGCCCGCCCGCCTCGCCTCGTAGGTCCGCCTTTCTCTCGTTGCAGGGCGGTCTCGGCACGCTGATCGATGCGCTGTCCGATGCATTGACCGAGGTCGAAATTCGTCTTCGAACGGGAGTGTCGTCGGTTGAAAGAGCGCGGGATGAACGCTACGTGCTGACGCTCTCGACCGGACAGCGGCTCGAAGCGGATGCGCTGGTGCTGGCGATCCCGGCGTATACCGCCGGCCAACTTCTGTCCCGATTCGATTCCGAATTGACCGATCTGCTGGGCCGGATTCCCTACGTCTCGACCGCGACAGCCACATTGGCGTTCCGCAAATCCGACCTGACGGGTTCCGGTGCTGGGCGCGGTTTCGTGATCCCCAAGGTGGAGAATCGGGAGCTGACCGCGGTCACCTGGGTCACGAATAAGTTCCCTGGGCGCGCCCCGGAGGACGTGGCACTGGTGCGAGCGTTCGTTGGGCGCTCCGGGCGAGAAGAGGCCGTCGATCTTCCTGATCCGGAATTGATCGAGCTGATTCGCAGGGAGTTACGGGAGATCCTCGGCATCACGGCCGAGCCGATCGACAGCAGTATTTTTCGCTGGAAACGTGCCCTCCCACAGTATGTGCTGGGCCACGTGGAGCGCATGCGAGAGATTGATGAGCGGCTGGCCGGGATTCCCGGTGTTGAGCTCGCTGGCGCGGCCTATCGTGGCGTCGGGATTCCAGACTGCATTCAGAGCGGGCAGCAGGCGGCAACGCGCGTGTTTGAACGTCTGGGCGTGCCGTCCCCGGCATCATCGCGGGCGGTCGCTCAACCGTAACCCGCCTCGGGGGCCGATGTTACGGCACGAATCCGCCCTGCCGGATGGCTTCGTCGAATGTCTGTCGTGCGTTCTCGTTGCGTAACACGAAGACGACCTGATTGACGTGATGATCGGGACGCGACAGATACGATGTCGTGGCCTCGACCATCACCTGGGCGCACCTGGACAGATCCAGTCCGCCGACACCCGTACCGAGGGCTGGAAAGGCGATCGATGTCAGCCCGAGGTCGTCACAGGCTTCGAGCGCGGCATGGGTTGCAGCCCGCACCGTTTCGGCGGAGGCGGGCACCATTGCACCGTTCTCGAATCCCATGGCGGCGGCGTGAATGACCGCCTTGTTTGGCAGGCGCCCGGCGCCGGTCGCGACGGCTTCACCGACCAGTATCGGACCTTTCGAGATGGCCTCGCGCTCAATCTCTGCGCCGCCGGCGTGCTTGATGGCCCCGGCGACTCCGGACCCCATCCAGAGCTCGTTGTTCGCGGCGTTAACGATGGCGTCCGTCGTCATCTCGGTGATGTCACCCACGATCGACGTTACTGAGCGCGCGACTGACATCGGTCACCTCGAATTCATTGATTGTCGTCGACGTTCGATTACTGCGACCAAAGCTCGAACTGTAGCACGCGCGTTGATTGCCCCGGCGGTCGTCCCCGGTCCTCTATCCGAAGCATCCGGAGCGCCGCATCTTGTCTCCTGGGCATGCGATTCCATGCGATGGTTGCGTGTCACGTAGGGGCTATGTCCAGGCCCGCGAGTGTTTTCGCGCCGTCGCCCGGAACGGTCCATTCCGTGGACCGCGTCGCGGCGGGGACGCTTTCTACGACTTTTCCGGCAACGGAGGCATGCGGCGAGCGACCAGTGCGACCTGCAGCAGCAAACGCTCGTGCGGGTCGCCGAGATTGCGTTGGGTTAGCTCGCCGATGCGTTGCAGTCGATACGAGAGGGTATTGCGGTGAATACCGAGCATATCGGCGGCTTCTGAGAGGGCGCCGCCAACCGTCAAATAGGCTTCCAACGTTGGTATCAACTCGCTCTTGCGGCGCCGGTCATACGCTTCGAGCTGTCCCAGGAGGGTGGATTGAAAGGCCGCGAGCGCAGGATTTCCCCACAGCGGAAAGAGGAGCGAATAAATCCCCAGATCATCGACTGAGGAGCAGGAGACCACGCGATGGTGAAGCGCGCCGCAGCGTTTGAGATCGAGCGCGAACCGCGTTTCCCGCAGACCGGCCGGCGCGTCGATGACGCTGTCCAACGGGTGGCTGATGGCGATCGAGACCGCTGGTGCTCCCTCGCGCTCGAGCGCGCGTCTGAGTGCACGTTGCGCGCTCTCGATGTCGACGCCGGAGAAGAGGATCCCGATCGCGCCGTCGACCGCTGCCAGGTTGTCGGCGACGCCGGGTCCGAAGCGCGGTGGAGATCAGGTTCCGTGCTTGCATGAGGTCGGTGACGCTGTCATCACTCTGGATCAGCGCGACGATGACAGGGTCGCTGGTGCCGATACCGAGCGCATGACCACGGGCCAGCGTCGCGGCGCTCGTCGCCAGTCGCCCATGCAGCAGATCGGCCACCTGGCGTTCCCTGGCGCCACGATCGCTGCTCGGAGTTCGTGGCTGCTGCCCGAGAAGCGCGGCGCACAGCCCGGCTGTTTGAAGCAAGACCAGGCGGTCGCTTTCGGTTAACGATCCGGCTTCGCCGTGCATCGAGAGGTAGCCGGGACGTCCCGCGGCGGGGAGCGTCACGATCAAGTACTCAATCCCGTCGTCCTCAACGCTGAGTAACGATCCGTCGACCGTTCTCGCCCGGCTGACGAGACGTTGTCCTCCCTGGACGGGCTCAGCGGCGCTGCTGGCGACCACGTTACCATCGTTGTCTTCGAGCAGAAGCGGACGTCGGGACATCTCGGTGGCGATCTGGAGCAAGGCCGCGATCCCGCGCGGGTCGACGGTAGCCTGTGACAGGCGGCGAGACAGCTCAGCCCCCAACCGGTAGAGCTCGGCACGACGCTCGGTAATCATCCGGTTCAGGGTGCCCTCGGCGTCGTGTGGGAACGGCGCAGGCAATGTCAGGACCGGAAGCTGCTCGATTGGACTCTCGGTGAATCCCGGCTCAGTCAGGATGGCCGCGATCTTTTCCACGGCAAGTGTCGACAGCAGGCTCTCGCGGGTGAGGGCTTCACCGAGCTCGATCTGCTCCAGCACCCTGAGCGGCAGGACGACCAGTTCCTCACCACGCAGGGGCGGCAGCAGCGGTGGCGCTGCCCGTACCGAGACAGCCCAGGAGACACCTCGGTCCAGGACGGCATCGAGCGAGGCACCGACCGGCGGAATGACCGACAGGCGTCGATCCCATCGGCAAAGATCGCGCAGCATGATCTCTGGCATCGAACGGGTTACTCGACTTCTCTCCAAACAACGCGTTCCAAGCAGCCAAGTATAACCGCCTTCGATAGCCGTCGCAGCGGCGCTACGACTAGATGTGCACCAAGGTTCGCAATTGGACGGCTTGCGAGAAGGCCCGTATTGGCCGTTTTGCGTAAGATATGTGAGTGGTAGCGTTATTGGATGGAACCAATCGGAGGATCGGATGGTCATTGAGCTCGATCGCGCGGCGTCCATGCCGCTCTATCTGCAGATCAGCCAACAACTCAAGGACCAGATTCGTAACGGGGAACTGTCTTCGGGCGTTCGCCTGCCGCCCGAGCGGCGTCTGGCGGCCATGCTGGGAGTGAACCGAACCACGATCGTGAACGCCTATCGGGAACTTGCGGCGGACGGGCTGGTTGCCGGCCATGTTGGGCGCGGTACCGTCGTGATGGGGGCGGACAGTGGATCGAGACCTCTCTCAGACCTCAGCGGTCGAGATGCCCTGGGATCAACTCTTCACATCAACGACCGAGGTAATGAACACCCCGCTCTGCTGCGAGACACTCGAATTGTCTCGGCACGCACCGACGTCATCTCGTTGGCCACCGGCATCCCATCTCCGGAGCACTACCCGATCGATACCATCCGCGGGTTGCTCAACAGCGCACTTGAACGATGACGGTCAATCGCTGCTGCAATACTGCCCAATCGAGGGCTATCATCCGTTGCGCGAAGCCCTCGCGGCGCGCATCGGCGCACGAGCAGCGCACCGTCGACCCTGCCGAGATTCTGGTCGCGGCTGGATCGCAGCAGGGCCTGTTCCTGCTCGCCAGCACCATGATCGAACCGGGCGACCTGGTCGCGATCGAGTCACCGACATATCTGGGCGCGCTCCAGGTCTTCCGGGCGCCCGGTGCGCGGCTGCTGGCGATTCCGGTCGACGCCGACGGCATGCGCGTCGAGTTGCTCGAAGACCTGATCACTCGACGCCGACCCAAGCTTATCTACACGCTTACCAACCTTTCAAAACCCGACTGGCGCAACGATGAGTCTCGACCGGCGACAACGGCTGCTGACGCTCTCCGCGCGCTATCCAGGTGCCGATCATCGAAGATGATCCCGTACGGTGCGTTGCGCTACGAAGGGTCGAGCGGTGCCGTCGCTGCACGCCATGGACCGCCATGGCAGCGTCATCTATCTCAGCACCGTATCGAAGATGCTCTTTCCCGGATTCCGCATCGGCTGGATCGCCGCGCCACGGCCGGTGATCGAGCGTCTGGCGCTGATGAAGCAGATTGTCGATCTTGACACCAACCCGCTGGCCCAGTGGGCGGTCTGGGCCTTTCTCGAACGTGGTCTGATCGGACCGCATCTGGAGCAACTCCGTCAGATTTATCCGCCAACGCGGGATCGGATGATCGCGGCACTGGAGCGACACGTCGGTGACGCCATGACTTGGAGCCGTCCGGCCGGAGGTTTCTATCTCTGGTGTCGACTCACTGATGGCCTGCGATCGCGCGACCTGCTGGCCGAAGCGGCGCGACAGGGAGTGGCCATCGCTCCGGGCGAATCTTTTACCCTGATGGAGAGGGGGAATCGACCTTACGGCTCAATTTCACATTGCCGAGCGACGACGAGATCGACGAAGGCATCGTCCGCCTGGCGCGCGCGATCGACGCGCTGCGAGCCGTCGCGGGTCGGAAGTGTCGATCGTCAGCATGCTTCAGTAACTCCTATCGTTTGATGGTACGTTCGAATCGCGAGAGAGGGAATCTGAACCCATGGAGAAATCGACCTGGACAACGAAAGCCGGCCTCGCTCAGATGCTCAAGGGTGGCGTGATCATGGATGTCGTCACACCCGAGCAGGCGCGTATCGCCGAAGAGGCGGGCGCTTGCGCGGTAATGGCGCTGGAGCGCGTTCCGGCTGACATCCGGCGTGACGGCGGAGTCGCCCGCATGAGCGATCCGGAGCTCATCGTCAAGATCAAGGAGGCCGTCACCATTCCGGTGATGGCCAAGGCGCGCATCGGCCACTTCGTCGAGGCGCAGATCCTGGAAGCGATCGGCGTCGACTACATCGACGAGAGCGAAGTGCTGACCCCGGCCGACGATCGCTATCCATATCGACAAGTATCAGTTCAACGTCCCCTTCGTCTGCGGCGCGCGCAACCTGGGCGAGGCGCTGCGGCGCATCGGCGAGGGCGCGGCGATGATCCGCAGCAAGGGCGAGGCCGGAACCGGCAACATCGTCGAGGCCGTCACGGCACCTGCGCGAGATCAACGACGGAATCCGGCGACTGCAGAGCCTCCCGCGCGAGGAGCTGATGTCTGAGGCCAAGGAACTCGGTGCGCCGTACGATCTGGTTCTGCAGGTCGCCGAGAGCGGCAAGCTGCCGGTCGTCATGTTCTGCGCCGGTGGCATCGCCACTCCGGCAGACGCCGCGCTGGTCATGCAGCTTGGGCGCCGAAGGCAATTTCGTCGGCTCGGGTATCTTCAAGTCGGAGAATCCGCTGGAGCGCGGCAAGGCGATCGTCGAGGCGACGACGCACTTCCGGGACGCCAAGATCCTGGCCGAGGTCAGTCGGGGCCTGGGCGAGCCGATGCGTGGGCTCGAGCTTTCCTCGATCCCGCAGGAGCAGCTGCTCGCGACGCGCGGCTGGTAATCGCAGTTTCGTTGCCCGGCTCCCAGCGGGAACACTGTCTGGGAGCCGGATCGCAGTCATGATGTATTCAAGGGAGAAGGCCACGAATGCCGGTCATCGGCGTGCTCGCCCTGCAGGGGGCGTTCATCGAACATATCCAGAAGCTCGCGCGGCTGGGCGTCGACGCGCGTGAGATTCGCCTGCCGGAGCAGCTCGATGATCTGGACGCGCTGATCATACCGGGCGGGGAGAGCACCACGATCGGGAAGCTGATCGATCGCTTCGAGCTGCGCGAGCCGATCAGTTGCCTTCGCGGAATCGGGCCGGCCCGTCTGGGGCACCTGCGCCGGAATGATCCTGCTGGCCCGAGAGGTTGACCAGGACACGCGAGCCCGATCGCAGCCACTCTTGGGGCTGATGGATCTCACCGTGCGTCGCAACGCCTTCGGCTCGCAGCTCGACAGCTTCGAGACCGATCTCGACATTCCGGTGGTCGGTCCGGATCCGGTGCGAGCCGTCTTTATCCGGGCGCCGGTCATCTCGACGATGGGCCCTCGGGTCGAAATCCTGTCGTCGTTGCCCAACGGACGAGTCGTCGCCGCTCGACAGGACAACCTGATCGTGACGTCATTTCACCCTGAGTTGACGCCGGACGATCGCCTCCACGGCTGGTTTGCGGAACTCGCGCGCCAGAGCGTTCGCGCGGTAGGTCAGGTATAGAGCGCCTCCCACAGCGGAGCGAACGCCTGCGCCTGCCGGCGGCATGCTTTCTGCTACTGCCAGAGTGTCAAGACGAGGGATTGTGCGGTGTCTGCCGTGAGTTCGCCAGACAACCCCCTGTCAAAATGTCACAGCCTCTGCTACACTAGTACGTACAAGTATTACGTACGCGGAGGAGTGAGGTCGATGCTGGAGACTACCGGTCGCAGGGGTTATTCGATCAGCGAGGTCGCGACGCTTCTTCAGTTCCATCCTGACACAGTCAGGTATTGGCTTCGTACCGGCGAGCTGAGTGGCACCCGGGATGACATGGCCAACGAATGGCGAGTCGCTCCAGAGGAGCTCGTCGCCTTCATGCGGCAGAACGGCGAGACGCTTCCCGGCGAGTTGACTCTCTTGCAATGACGCATTGACCATTGTCACTATGCGTCAGCCAGTACGGATCAGGTTCGCTTTTGCGCGTGGTCTGCGTAGAGGGCAATGAAGCCCAGTGGAGTTTGCAGATGGTTGAGCAACGAAATCTCCTGATCAGTGGCGCCATGGTTTCGGTTCTCGTGCTGACGCTCGTTCTCGCCGCGATGAAGTTGACCGGTATCCTCTAGCGCCAGCCGGGCTCAGCCGCCAGACGTCGTTGAGGTCGCCTCAAACGGCGTCGTCATTTGGGTTGAAAACCAAGCCGCTGATGGTGAATTAGAATGCTCTGGAGGATACCCAGGGCCGCGAGGAGCGTCCAGAGCGAGCTTCCCCCCATGCTGATGAACGGGAGTGGAATGCCGGTCACCGGCATGATCCCCACGTTCATACCCGCGTTGACAAAGGTCTGAAAGAAGATCATGGCGGCCACGCCAATGGCGACCATCTGCCCGAAGCTATCGCGGGTCGCCGTCGCCACGTGGAGAATGCGCCATAACAGGATGCCGAACGTCAGGAAGAGCGCGATCGCGCCGACGAACCCGAACATTCCCATGGCATGCGCGAAAATGAAGTCGGTCGTTCGCACTCGCAAGAAGATCGAGTTGGCTCTGCAGGCTGCCGGACAGGCCGTGCCCAATCGGGCCGCCCGAGGCGATCGTCAACCGAGCCTGAATGATGTTGTAGCCCGTTCCCAGTTGATCTCGTTGCGGCTCAAACGAAATCAACAAACGCTGTCGCATGTAGTCATGCAAGAAATAGCGCCAGGCGACAACGCCGACGACCGGCAGTCGAGAGGAGTGTCGCGCCGATGTAGATGAGCCGGGTCCGGCTCATGAGGATCATCGACAGCCAGATGAACGCGAAGACGCCGGCCGTGCCGAGATCCGGCTGCTGATAGACGAGGAGCGTGGGTACCAGTACCAGGATGCCGGAGAGAACGAAGTTGACGAGGCGCTTCATCTGGTCGCCACGGTCGGAAATGAAGGCTGCCAGCGAGATGATGACGCCGAGCTTCGCGATCTCCGATGGCTGGATCAGGATCGGTCCGAGTACGATCCAGCGAGTTGATCCGCCGATCGATTGCCCGAACGACCATCACCAGTCCCAGCTGAGCCCAGAGTCACCGAGATAGATGAGCCCAGGCCAGACTCTTCATGTAGCGATAGTCGATCGCCGTCATCAAGAAGATGACCGGCATGCCGACGATCACGAAGATCAACTGCCGGACGACGACGCTGCCCGGAGTGATCGGTCCGCCTCCGCCGTCGGCGCTCCAGATTGCCACCAGGCCAAACCCAATGAGCACTGCGGTCGTGACGATCATGTAGGGATCGATCGATCCTTCGGTGACGGACCGGCGCCCGATTCCGAGGTTGGTGATCAGTGTCCCCATTGCTACAGCAACTCCACGCTTGTTGATGTCGATATGAAAGGCGCAGTCCAGGAACTCGGCCGCGCGCCGGCACATCAGCATCCTCGGCAGAAAGATCTCGAAATAGTTCATGACGTGCGAAATAGTCGTGTCAATCGTCAACTCCAGCGTTATCCGACGTTGGTCGCGGTCAACACGAAGAAACGACGATTCTGAAGCGTAGTTGACCCGGTCGTGCTGGTCAAATGTGGCCATGTCTTTATTCCGCACCCGGCTGCGGTGGACGTCCGATTTGTCGGCCAAGATGAGGGCCGCCGAAACCGGATGAACCGCCTCCCCGAGCCGTTGAGAGTCGTCGCCATGGCTGCCGATCGCGCCCATGATCAGCGCGACGTCCTCCGGAGCGACTTCGATGACGAATCAGAATCTCCCGAGCAAGTAACGCACCAGTCGTCCCGTGGTCGTAACGGCTGACGACGTTGCCGATGTCGTGCAGGTATCCGGCGATCGCCGCGAGTTCCTGCTGGTGATGGTCGTAGTCGAGGCGGCGCAACACATTGCGAGCGATGCGAGCGACCAAATTCGCGTGTCGCGAGCCATGTTCGGTGAAACCGAGCACGCCGAGATTTCCGTTGGCCGCCTCGATGTAGGCGACGACTTCCGGATCGCGTGCCAGATCATCAACGGTGATGGGGAGTGTGCGCGTACTTGGTTGGGCGGCGGCTTCCGGCTTGTCGGGATGAGTTACGCCCAGGTTCTCCATGAGCTGGTCGGGGCTGGCTCCAGTGTCATTCATGCAAAGAACCCTCTCAGAGTCTGCGTTCCGGCCCATTATAGGGCGGAGGACAGCGAGATCTATGCCGCCGGAATTGATCGATTGGGCAGACTTGAGTGCTTCGTCCGCGCACCGGCATTCCTGTGAACGCGGTTTGAACTTGTGCCGAACGCGTGGTGATCGCGACGCGGGGAGAGATGCAGATGCGGGGGATTACGCTTCTTCCAGGCTGTCGCGAATGATGTCGAAGTACTCCAGTGCCAACCCGGTGCCGATCGCGACGCAACTGAGCGGATCGTCGGCGACGATAACACGGAACGCCGGTCACCTCGGTCAGCAGGTGATCGAGATTCCGCAGCAATGCGCCGCCCGCCGCTGAGCACCATGCCCTTGTCGATGATGTCCGACGAGAGTTCGGGCGGTGTCTCCTCGAGCACCGCGCGCACGGCGCCAATGATCGCCTCCAGCGGCTCGGTCATCGCCTCGACGACCTCGTTGGCGTGAATTTGAATCGTGCGCGGCAACCCGGCGACTTCGTCACGGCCGCGAACCTCCATGATCACATCCTCGTCGACCGGCATGGCGGAGCCGATCGCGATCTTGACCTCCTCCGCGGTTCGTTCGCCGATGCGGAGGTTGTACTTGCGCTTGATGTAGTTGCCGATCGCGTCGTCGAACCGGTTTCCGCCGACGCGAATCGACTTCGCGACGACGATCCCGTTGAGCGAGATGACCGCCACTTCGGTCGTGCCGCCACCGATGTCGATGATCATATTGCCGCTTGGATCGGCCACCGGCACCTTGGCGCCGATCGCGGCAGCGAGCGGTTCGCTGATCAAGTAGGCACGGCGTGCCCCGGCGTTCAGCGCGGCGTCGCGCACGGCGCGTCGTTCGACCCCGGTCACCCCGGCCGGCACGCAGATCATCACTTCGGGACGGACCAACGAGAAACGCCCAACGGCCTTGTTGATGAAATAGCGGAGCATTTCCTGAGTGACGACGTAATCGGCGATGACCCCGTCACGCATCGGACGAACGACTTCGATCGTCTCGCGGGGTTCGCGACCAAGCATATTGCGGGCTTCGATGCCGACGGCCTTCACTTTGCCGTCACGCGCGGAAATGGCCACGACTGACGGCTCGTTGATCACAATTCCACGGCCGCGGACGTAGACGAGAACGTTCGCGGTGCCGAGATCGATTCCCAGTTGTTTAGCCAATGGCAGGTGCTCCGTGGAACGGTGGCGCAGAACAGGCGCAGAACATACGAAACCGGTGCTCAGCCGCCCGGCAACCGGAGCACCGGCTCGCGCGATTGTATCACAGCCCTGGTGCCCGCGATTGACTGCTCGTTCTCAGCGGCATCGACGGATGACTCGTTTCGGAGCAGGGAATCGTATTCCGTTCGACGAGAGCATCCGAGCTGGGACACATTCGAGGCCGGAGACGGGAACAGGTTCTCGTCGAGTGGCGTTGCAATCGCGTGGAGGTCGTTTCGTGGGGACCGCTGTGTGCTCGGGGTGGCGCATCAACGGCATCACGATTGTTCTGGACCAACGTTCAACCGATCGTGGTCGACTGGTCGTGATCCTGCGCAACGGGTTGTCGTACCCGGGTGGGTTCGGGTGACGAACAGCCACATTTGCGTTGTTCGCGGCCTACTGGTGAGGTGATTACAGGAAGGTGTCGCTACATATGTCAAAACCACACGTTAACGCCGGATTGCTCATGCTGCGAGTCGGAGCGGGGGCGGCACTCGCGGCGCATGGCTATCCCAAACTGTTCGGCGGAGAAGGCAAGAAAGCTCCGAATGTCGTCAACCGTCTGTACGGCAAGAACTTTCCGGCTGCGGTCGAGCGGGGTGGGCCGGATAACTTCAGCAAGAACCTGGAACGTCTCAAGATTCCATACCCAAAAACGGCCGCGTATCTGGCCGGGTGGGCCGAATTCGGCGGGGGAATCGCCCTCATATTCGGCCTCGCGACCAAGTTCATCACGACTGCAATTCTCATCAACATGGCGGTCGCCATCCGCAAGGCGCATTGGGAGAATGGTTTCTTCGGGCAAGGCGGCTACGAGCTGGCCGGCTTGTTTGCGGCCGTTGCCGGCACGATCTGGATGACGGGCCCGGGCAAGATCTCGCTCGATTGGTTCCTGCGTCACAAGTCTGCGTGACCCGCGCGTCTGCGAAACGAGAACCGGCCTCACCCACGCAGTCGGTGAGGCCGGTTGCGGCATGGCCATGACTCGACCCGCGATCCTGGTTGGAGACGTTCAGCCCTCGGAGTCTGACGTCACGGATCGCAGCAGGTCGATCGTTTCAACGGCGTGGCGAAGATGCGGGATGACGATACTCCCGCCCACGATGAGCGCTACGTTCAGCGCGTCGAAGAGCTCTTCATCGGACCAGCCGATACTGACGCACTGGTCGAGATGGTAGTCGATGCAGTCGTTGCAGCGCAGGACGGTCGACGCAACGAGCCCCAAAAGCTCCTTCGTCTTGCCGTCGAGCGCCTGATCTCGGTACGCGCCGGAGTCGAGGCTGAAGAAGCGCTTGATGCCGAGATGATCGATCTCCCCGATCCGCTCGTTCATGCGGGATCGATAGGCACGAAACTCGTCCAGTCGGCTCGTCATGGAAACGACCTCTCGACTAGCGACTACAGCGCTCCGGCCTCGATCAGGCGCCGGTCGATTTCGGCCAGGTCGGCTTCACTGAGTGCCCATGCCGCTGCGGCGGCGTTCGACGCGACCTGTTCCGGCTTCGTTACGCCCGCGATCACCGAGCACACGACTTTGTGGCCAAGCAGCCAGGCGATGGCCAGGTCACTGACCGAGCGTTCGTGCTCCGCGGCGAATTTCTCGACCACCTCGAGCGTTCGGAAATTCTTGTCGGTCAGCCGGCGCTCTTGCCATGCCGCGTTGTTTGACCCGCGGACGCCTTCGGGCACGGGTTCACCGCGCCGGTATTTGCCGGTCAGAAAACCGCTGGCGAGTGGGGAAAACGGGACGATGCTGAGGCCGAAGTGCTCGCACGCCGGGATCAGTTCCTGTTCGATGCCACGTTCGATCAGGTTGTACAGATCCTGGTTGACAATCGGTGCCTGATAGCCGCGCTGATCGCAACGACCCAGGACCTCGGCTGTCTGCCAGCCCGCGAAGTTCGAGAAGGCGCTGTAGCGGATCTTCCCGGCCGTCACCAGGTCATCGAGCGCGCGCATCGTCTCATCGATCGAGGTCTTCGAATCCGGGGCGTGCATGTAGTACAGGTCGATATAGTCGGTGTTGAGGCGCCGGAGACTGGCCTCGACGCTGGCCATGATGCGCCTGCGGGACAGCCCCATCCCTTCGGGGCCGTCATTCATGCGCATCCCGGTCTTCGTCGCAAGCACGACCTGGTCGCGACGGCCGGCGAGTGCCTTCCCGATGAACTGCTCCGATACGGTGGCGGTGTACATGTCGGCGGTATCGATGAAATTGATGCCGCTATCAATGGCTTGATGAATGACGCGGGCGGTTTGCTGTTCGTCGGCGGCTCGTCCAAACTGGTTGCCGCCGATGCCGATTACCGAAACGGGAACCCCGCTCCGCCCTAACTGGCGATACTCCACGTAGACCCTCCCTGAATTGATGGCGAAGATTGCCTGCAGATCTTCGCGGCGATCAACAAACGTGCCGCCGCGTGGCGCTCGGCCCAATGTAGCCGATCGATCTGGCAAACTCAAGCCGCCTGCGACGGCGGAATCATCGAGCGAGCCGGCAACTCTCGGGCCTGTCGGCAGTCCCGCAGGGTAGGCTATAGTGGGCCTCGTGCGGTTGGGTGGATTGACGATGGCGGAGGACGAATTGCTCTTTGGTTTGTTCGACATCATGCAGGTGCTGGAAGAGAAGTCGTCTCAGCGTGCCTACGCCGAGCATCTCTCCGACGCCATGCTCGCTGACGAGAGCGGGCTCGACTACTACTTCGTCGCCGAGCGCCACTTCATGCCGGTCTACCGCAGCCCGTCGCCCAGTGTCTGGCTGGGTGCCGTCGCGGCGCGAACGAAGCGCATTCGCATCGGCGCACTGGCGTACACGCTGCCAATGCACAACCCCGTGCGGCTGGCCGAGGAAGTCTCGATGCTCGACCATCTCAGCGGCGGCCGCATGGAGGTTGGCGTCGGACTCGGACACCGGCCGGAGGAGTTCTGAGCATTGGGGTTGATCCAGCGTACCGGCAGGCGCTGCTGCTCGAGGGCGTCGTACTGCTGCAGCGTGCCTGGCGCGGCGAACCGTTCGATCATCCGGGACAGGTCTACCAGTTTCAGAATCTCTACGTCGAAGCACCGGTACAGCGGCCGTTCCCGCCGCTCTGGTTTGCCGGAAACGACCCGGAAGCCCTCGGTTGGGCGTCCCGCAACGGGCTCTCGGCCGCGATCGGGTTTCAGCCGAACGAGCGACTGGTCGTGCCGTCCAGCTCGTTCCGCGGCGCCGAGCTTCACCGAGAATATCTGCGGTCCCTGAAAGCGGCCGGCATCTGGCGCTGATGCGTCACCTGTACGTTGCCGAGTCGGACGAAATGGCCATGGAGGAAATGACGCGGGACATCATGGAGATCGGCGAGCGGTTCGCTTCCAGCCCGCGAACCATCGCCGGGACACCGCCCCAGAAGATGTCGCGCGCTCAGGCCAGGGCGTCGGTCGAGCAGATGGTCAAGACCGACGTGATCATTGGTGGTGGTCCCGAGACCTGCGCCACGGCCATCGCCAGATGCCGCCAGGCAACTCGACGTCGACGTCTTCCTGGCCAACCCGTATCTGACCGGCGTGGAATCGAAACGCGTTCGGCGGACCATGCGTCTCTTCGCCGGGGCCGTTCGATCGCGAGTCGAGGAAATACTCACGTCGAGCTAACGCTGCACCGACTCGATCCGGTTCCCAGGCGCGATACCATTGTGTCCGGAGTGACTGGCGCGTTGATTGACCGGAACCCAAGGGTTCGAGCAGTTGACGTGCGCAGTCCGTCAGCAAACTACGCCTGGCCCATTGATCTCAGCATGTGGAGGAAGCCGATGGCAACCGAACATCAAAATACTGGCGAAGAGCCACCGCAGGAACGATTGACCGACTCGTGGCGCGAGGTCGGCGGTCAGATTCAGGAGCTTGTCTCCCGCATCGCCGACGTCTTTCGGGAAGCATGGTCGGAGGAGCGCCAGACCGGGCAAGACGAGGAGTCCAAAAAGCTCGAAGACGAGTTGCGCACGTCGGCCGATCGCGTGGAGCGCGTCTTCAAGCGCGTCGCATCCGAGACTGAAGAAGAGCGCGCCGCGGCGATGAAGTCGACCCGCAAGGCGAGCGATCAAACGCTGAGCGAGATCCGCGTAGCCGCCGCCAGAGGATTGCGGGCGCTCAACGAGCAGCTCGATGACCTGGCCAAGACGTTGGAACGGGAGCGTGCCGCTCGCGAAAAGGAGCAGTCGGCCAACGGCAAGAGCGAGGATAATCACACGTCAGACGAATCCTGAGCGAGTCTGAATCCAGACACCGATCGAAAACCAGCGAGCTGGGAGAGAAAGACGGGCCATTGGCCCGTCTTTCTCCTTCCCTCCCCGCGTGCAGGATAGCGTCTTGTTGACTCACGCCTCCTTGATGGCGGCCGTGAGTTTCGTGAGCGAGTCCTTGGCATCGCCGAACAGCATGACCGTGTTCGGCTCGTGAAACAGCTCGTTTTCGATGCCGGCAAAGCCGGGGCGCATGCTGCGCTTGAGCACGATCACCATGTGAGCCTTGTCGACGTTCAGGATCGGCATGCCGTAGATTGGACTGCTCTGGTCGCTACGAGCGGCGGGATTGACCACGTCGTTCGCACCGACGACCAGCGCCACATCGGCCTGCTGGAACTCGTCGTTGATCTGCTCCATCTCGTACAGCTCGTCGTACGGGACGTTGGCCTCTGCCAGCAGCACGTTCATGTGGCCCGGCATCCGGCCAGCCACTGGGTGAATCGCAAATTTGACGATGACGCCGCGCTTCTCGAGCTCTTCGGAGAGTTCGCGCACCTGGTGTTGCGCCTGTGCGACCGCCAGCCCGTAGCCGGGAACGATGATGACCTCGTTGGCGTATGCCATGGCGACCGACGCGTCGTCTGCGGTCGTCTCGCGAATCGGTTTTTCTTCACCGGTCCCGGCCACGCCGCCGCCGGTCGTGACCGATCCGAAGCCGCTGAACAGGACGTTCGCGATGGATCGGTTCATCGCGCGGCTCATCAGCAGTGTCAGCAGCGCGCCCGACGCGCCGACCAATGCGCCCGCCACGACCAGAATCTGGTTGTGCACGACGAAACCGGTCAAGGCTGCCGCGACGCCGGTGCATGAGTTGAGCAAGGCGATGACGACCGGCATGTCGGCGCCGCCAATGGGTAGAACGGTCGTTACGCCCAGGACCAGGGCCACGGCGAGAAGTGACCAGGTCCAGACATTGCTCTGATCAAATCCGACGAGCGTGACGATGAACGCGAGCGAGACGAGGAAGATGATGGCATTCACCACGGATTGCGCCGGGTAACGGATCGGCCGTCCGGAGAGCAACTCTTGCAGCTTGGCGAACGCGATCATGCTGCCGCTGAAGGAGATCGAGCCGATGAAGATCCCGAGCGCGGTAGCCAGCGCCTCACCGGAGGTGATGCTGGCGCCGCCCTTCGTCACCTCGCTGAAGTGCGCGATCTCGACGATCGCCGCCGTGCCGCCGCCCATGCCGTTGAAGAGCGCGACCATCTGCGGCATGGCGGTCATCTGGACCGTGCGCGCGAAGTAGATACCGACCGCCGCGCCGAGCGCGGTGCCGGCAATGAGAATCAGGATGTTGATCGGGTGCCAGCGAAAGGAGCGGTCGAACAGGGTTACGATCAGGGCGATCCCCATGGCGACGGCCGCGATCTGATTACCTGACCGTGCCGACGCGGGGGAGCTGAGGCGTTTCAAGCCGAAGATGAAAAGGATCGCCGAAATGAGATAGAAAATATCAATCGTCGCCGAACGTGCGTCATTGATCACTTTTTCGCCACCGGCTTCTTCTTGAACATTTCGAGCATTCGGTCAGTGACGACAAAGCCACCAAAGACGTTCCCCGCGCCGAGGAACAGCGCAACGAAGGCCAGAACGTAGAGGAGCGGGCTATTTGCCGTTCCCGCGATCAACAGCCCGCCGAGAAAAACGATGCCGTGAATGGCATTGGTGCCCGACATCAACGGCGTATGCAACGTTGCCGGAACGCGTCCGATCACCTCGAATCCGAGCAAGATCGCGAGGATAAAAACGTAGGCCCCCAGCAGCACATCCTGGTTCAAGCCACCCCCTCCTTCATCCAGGCCAGCGTCGGCCCATGGAGTACTTCGCCGCCACGAGTGACGACCACGCCGCGCGTAATTGCGTCTTCCATATCGATCGTTAGCTGGCCCTTGGGGGCGAGATGCTCAAGTAACGTGGATATGTTCTTCGCGTACATCTGGCTGGCGTGCGTCGCCATCGTGCTGGGTAAATTGAGCAGGCCCATGATCGTGACGTCGTGCTTCACGACAATCTCACCGGGGACGGTGAGCTCGCAGTTACCGCCCATTTCGGCCGCCAGATCCACGATCACCGAACCCGGCTGCATGCCCTTGACCGTCTCCTCCGGCAGGAGCAACGGAGCTGGGCGCCCCGGGATCAGGGCGGTCGTGATCACGACATCCGCCTTGGCGGCGTGATCGCGAATCAGCTCGATCTCGCGCCGAATGTGCTCTTCAGCCAACTCCTTGGCGTACCCACCGGCATCCTGTGCCTCTTCGTGGCCGACGTCGAGTTCGACGAATGACGCGCCCAGACTCTCAACCTGCTCCTTGACGACCGGCCGTGTGTCGAATGCTTCGACGACCGCGCCAAGACGGCGCGCGGTTGCGATGGCCTGCAGGCCGGCGACGCCGGCTCCGAGAATCAGCGCCTTGGCCGGCCGAATCGTTCCGGCGGCGGTCATGAGCAAGGGGAAGAATTTTTGCAGTTCGTTGGCTGCGAGGAGGACTGCCTTATAACCGGCGACGGTGCTCATCGATGACAACGCGTCCATCGACTGAGCGCGCGTGATGCGCGGAATGGCGTCCATACTCATGGCGGTGACCCGCTGCTTCGAGAGTTTGACAACGAGGTCAGGCGAGACGAGCGGTTGCAGGAATGCGATCAAGATCGTGTCGGGACGCAGCAGTGAGATCTCGTCGTCAGATGGCCGCGCCACCTTCAGCACGATTTGAGCTGTGTCGTAGACCGATCTGGCACTGGGAGCGAGTTCGGCTCCGGCTTCCTCATACGCGGAATCAAGGAAGCTCGCGCTCTCACCCGCGCCCCGTTCGACGATAATCCGATAGCCGGATTTGGCAAGCCGGCGAATGACGTCTGGAGTGAGAGAGACACGGCGCTCGCCAGGCATCGTTTCTCTCGGTACACCAACCGCAAGACCGGGTGGGCTCTGGGAATCAGGCTGCAAAATGCAGGCTCCTTCACTCGTCTCCGGAGGTGACACATCTCCGTCAATCGGCTCAACACGTTCGAAAGGTTGCACTGGCTGCCCGCACAGCCGTGCATTAGGTTAATCTTGGAGTCCGGGCACGTCAACCATCTGAGACGTTTGGTCGACAAATGCGCGGGATCGTTTCTTGACGATGCGGGGGTCATACACCACCCAGGCTGGTGATTCTCACGACTGCGACGCCTCGTTTCACGAATTAAGAGCCCGGTTGTTTGGGTCTCAGTAGTATCAAGCTGAAGGGAGCAGACGATGGACCAACGCGTCATTCAGGTGGACGCGTTCACCAATGAGGCCTACCGCGGGAACCCGGCGGCGGTTTGCGTGCTTGATGAACCGGCGGCGGCCGAATGGATGCACCTTATCGCGCGTGAGATGAACCTGTCGGAAACCGCCTTCCTGTATCCGCGCGGCGACGGCTACCATCTTCGCTGGTTCACTCCGGCGGTCGAAGTCGATCTCTGCGGACACGCCACGCTCGCCAGCGCACACGTCCTCTGGGAACAAGGCTTCCTTCGAACGGATCAGCAGGCCCGCTTTCAGACGTTGAGCGGCAACCTCACGGCGGACAAAGACGGCGATTGGATCGTGTTGGACTTTCCCGCCGAGCCGGACGCGGAAGCGGATGCTCCGGTCGATCTGGCACGAGCGCTCGGTGCTGTCCCACGCTACGTCGGCCGAAACCGGATGGATTACCTGGTGGAGCTGGACGACGAGGAGACGATAACGTCGTTGAGCCCGGACATGACGCTGTTGCGCGGCATCGATGCGCGTGGGGTGATCGTGACCAGCCGCGCGGAAACGGGCGAATTCGACTTCGTCTCCCGCTTCTTTGGCCCGGCTGTCGGTATCGATGAGGACCCGGTCACGGGGTCGTCTCACTGCTGCCTCGGGCCGTACTGGGCGACCAAGCTCGGCAAACAGGCGCTGACCGGCTTCCAGGCATCGGCTCGCGGCGGCGTGGTACGGGTGCGCGTCGCCGGAGATCGCGTGAAGATCTCCGGCCAGGCTGTGACCGTGATGCGGGGCGTGCTCGTCTGACCGTGCGCGGCAGATCGAGTGCGACTCAGATCCCGATGATCGAATTGCCCGCGCGGCGAATGTCGGTCGCGCCGCTGTACATACCGGTCGCGGGATCACGCGCGATGAGCTGAACGCCACCGCCGAGTGCCCATGGTTCGGCCGCCTGAACCTGATGCCCCATCTCGCGTAAGCGGTCGAGCACGTCGGCGCCGGCACGAGACTCAACGCGCACCGTGGGGTTGCCGAACTCGAGTTGCTCGCCGATCAGGAACCGCGGTGCTTCGCTGGACCGGGCCGGATCCATCCGGTGATCAAGCGAATTGCAGAGAACCTGAACATTTGTCTGTACCTGCCAGTGCGCGCCAGGGGTGCCACCGACGAGCACCGGTTGACCATCGCGCTGAACGATGTAGTTATTGAGCGTGTGGATCGGCCGTTTGCCGGGAGCCAGGCAGTTCGGGTGGCCCTCATCAAGATTGAATCCCAGCAAGCGGCTGTTCATCAGCGCGCCGGTCTCGCCCATGACCACGCCCGACCCGGAGAAGAGGCTGTGAATGTACGAGACCATGTTCCCGGCGCGGTCGACCACGCACATGTAGGTGGTGTCGGGTTGCACGTTGCCGTGCCAGGCGAATGGCTGGGCTTGATTGCGGTCGATTCGGGCCGCCTGCTCGCGCGCGTGTTCCTCTGACAGCAGCATACTGAGCGGCATATCGACAAAGCGCGGGTCGCCGAGATGTCGCATGCGGTCCTCGAAGGCCAGCTTCAGGGCTTCGATCTGCAGGTGAATGACCTCGGTAGATCCGGGCTCGAGCGAGGGCAGATCGAACTGCTTGAGGATATTGAGCGTCAGCAGGACGATGATCCCCTGCGACACGGGTGGCTGCTCAAAGACAGTGAAGCCGCGGTAGTCGATCGACAGCGGAGCGATTTCTTCCGTCCGATGCGTCGCGAAATCTTCGGCGGAGAAGAGCCCATCGTGATCTCGCGAGTAGCCGATCAACTGCGACGCAAGCTCACCCTCGTAGAAATCGCGCCAGCCATGACCGGCGAGGCGCTCCAGGGAATTGGCGAGCCCCGGCTGGCGCAGCGCGTCGCCGACCTGCGGCACCTGACCGCCCGGCAGGAATACGCGGGCGCTGTCCGGGAATTCCCGGTACGTCTCGGCATCATTACTCAGCATGCGATGGAGCCGGGTGGAGACCGGGACGCCGTCACGAGCGTAGTCGATGGCCGTACCGAGCAGATCGGCAAATGACATGCTGCCGAACCGTTCGAGTGCCGCGCCCCAGCAGGCGATCGTGCCCGGCACCGATGAGGCCCACATTCCCTTCTCCGGAATGCCGCCACGCTGCCGATAGCGTTCGGCGGTGGCCGCCAGCGGCGCCGCGCCGCTGCCGTTCAGCGCGACGACCTCATCGCTTCCAGCAAGGTTGATCAAGAAAAAGCTGTCGCCGCCCAGGTGACCGTTGCGAGGCTCCACGGTCATCAGCACCGCGCCCGCCGCGACGGCGGCGTCGACGGCATTGCCTCCCCGTCGAAGCACGCTGATGGCCGCTTCGCTGGCGAAGGGATGCGCCGACGAGGCCATACCGTTGCGGCCCAGCGTAACGTCACTCGGTGGCCGCGTCGATTCAGCCGCCGTCACCTCGCGTCGTGTCACTGCCATGATCTTCCCCCTCAATCGACTGTCCAGCGGGCGTTCCGCTCCGCTCGCGTCGCAATCTCTCGTTAGACGGCTCGGACGTGCAGCAGGTTGGTGTGGCCCGGCTCGTTATAGACCGTCAGGCTTCCAACGAACAGCACATTTTGACCGGTTTTCACGACATTCGAATCCACCAACCGCGCGGTCATATCGTTGATCATCTCTTCGGTGTTGTCGGCAAATGGCGCGACCAGCGATGTAACGCCCCACACGAGTGAAAGTTGTCGCGCGACGAAATCGTTGTTGGTGAGCGCGACGATCGGCACATTCGGCCGCTCGCGCGCGACCTCGCGAGCCGAAAACCCGCTTCGGGTGAAGACCGCGATCTGATTGATCAGCGGTCCGCGCCGGGCGATGTCATCGGCCGCCCGCGCGATCAGTGACGCGGTGGTGATCGGACCGGCTGCGTTGTCGGAGCGCGTGGGTGTGAACTCACGCTCGACAGCTGTCACGATGCGGCTCATCATCTTCACGGCTTCGAGCGGGAACTCCCCGGTGGCCGTCTCCGCGCTCAGCATCACCGCGTCGGTGCCGTCAAGAATGGCGTTGGCCACGTCGCTCGTCTCGGCGCGCGTCGGAATCGGCTGGTAGATCATCGACTCAAGCATTTGGGTAGCGGTGATGACTGGCGCGCCGTGACGTCGCGCGACCGCGATGATGCGCTTTTGGGCGATCGGCACCTCTTCTGGTGGCAACTGAACGCCGAGGTCGCCGCGCGCGACCATGATGGCGTCCGAGATATGGGCGATTTCGTGAAGCGTGGCGAGCGCTTCGGGTCGTTCGATCTTCGCGACGATGCCGCAACGACCACCGTGACGACGCAATTCGGCACGGACCATCTCGATGTCGCGGGGCGACGTGACGAAGCTGACGCCGAGATACTCCAGGTCCGCTTCGACCGCGAAGGCGATGTCGGCCGATTCCTGCGCTGTTAGCGTGCGCGGCGGCAGAGGAGCGCCCGGCACCGTCACGCCCTGTCTCCCGCGCAACTGTCCACCCCGTACCACGCTGGCATGCACCACATCGCCTTGACGAGACGTGACGATCAACTCGAGCAATCCGTCCATGATCAGAACACGCTGGCCTGGCCTCAACTCTTGGATGAGATTCGTATCATCCACCGAGATGCGGTTCGGCTCGAGCCGGTCATCACCGGCAACGAGGTCGACTGGTTGATCGTGTCGCAATGAGATGGTCTGGCCATCCGGCAACGGACCGGTTCGGGGCTTGGGTCCGGCGAGATCCTGAAGAATGGCGACGCAGCGGCCAGTCTCCTGCGCCGCTGTGCGGATGGTGCGTACGATGTCACGACGAATGTCGATCGTGTTGTGGGCGGCGTTGACGCGGATGACATCGACACCCGCTTCGAGCATCGATTTGAGTCGCTCGATCTCCCACGACGCCGGACCGATGGTGGCGACGATTTTTGCGTTACGCCTGGCGGTGGATTCGGCCACGGATCTGCGCCTCCTCCCGTGCCCCGTCATATACTGTCTGAAAGACGACTTACGATACCACAGCCTTCGCTGCATACGAGATCTTGCGCATTGGCCACGGCGGCACATCAAAATCAAATCGATGTGTGCCGGAGGACGGCAGTACGCAGGTGCACAATCAACCCGGCACGCACACTCCGGTGAGAAATGCGATCGTCTTGTCATAAACGTCAATTGACTGACGGAGTCGGGATCATCCCTTCGGTTGCACCGTTGGCCGGACAGAATTACTTGAGCAACCAGCAAAGTCGTTCTACGATACCCGCGAACGCTGCGTTGCTCGACCTCGTGGTTGAGGATTCGCAGGCGGACTTATTGCGATCGACCCCGTTAGTCGTTGAAGTTTCTGGTCTGCGAGGAGCGGAGCATGGCGATTGAACTGACCAGCCACAAGATCGAGAAACCGGACGAGGTGAATCTGATCTTCGGGCAGAGCCATTTCATCAAGTCGGTTGAGGATCTTCATGAGGCGTTGGCCGGGTCGGTTCCGGGACTCAAGTTTGGACTCGCCTTCAGCGAAGCCTCCGGAGATCGGCTGGTTCGAACCAGCGGCACCGATTCTGACCTGGTGAATCTGGTCAGTAAGAACGTCATGGGCATCGGGGCCGGTCACTGTTTTTTGATCTTTTTGCGAGATGCCTTTCCGATCAACGTGCTCCCGGCAGTCAAGGCTGTTCAGGAGGTCTGCACGATCTTCTGCGCAACCGCGAACCCAGTCGAGGTCATCCTGGCAGACACCGGTGATGGCCGGGCCGTGCTTGGCGTCGTGGATGGGCTCAAGCCGGTGGGCGTCGAGACGGAAGAGGACATCAGCCAGCGGCAGGGGCTGTTGCGACGGTTCGGCTATAAGCTGGGCTCCTCCTGAGGTCCGTCCCGCCGTGGTGTCGCGTGTTGCGTTAACTACATGATCTTTGCCGTCACGGTTTTGTGACGATGTGCGGTGGAACAGGGGCGCAGGCTTGGGTACAATGCCAGACTGGGGTGTTCATATCCGTTCGCTCCCGCGTTCGGTGGGTTGGGCGGATTTCACGCAGTGTGATTGTTGAGAGTAAATAGAACGGTGACGATGTGTTGCGCGGCCAATATACGGTACCTGTCAAGCGCCGCACCTACGCCGTTCCAATTGCTGCAAGTTCGTTCGGACGTTAGTCGGGAGGCGTAGTGTATGACAAGCTCTGGTCGAAGCGGAACAAAGGAGCTTGCGCTGGAGAAGGGTGAACTGCTCGGACTGTACCGCAAGATGGTGCAGATTCGTGTCTTCGAGGAGAACGCCGCCGAGCAGTACGCGCGGGGTCGGATCGCGGGCTTCCTTCACCTCTATATCGGTGAGGAAGCAACCGGCGTGGGCGCGATTTCGGCGATGGAAGAACGAGATCATCTCATCACCCATTACCGAGATCATGGGTACGCGCTGGCGCGTGGAATCGAGCCGAATGCGGGAATGGCCGAGCTCTTCGGCAAGTCGACAGGCGTCACTCACGGTCGCGGTGGCTCGATGCACTTCAGCGACGTCAGCAAGAACTTTTGGGGCGGGTACGCCATCGTCGCCGGCCACATTCCGTTGGCTACCGGGCTGGCGTTGGCCAGCCAGTACGAAGATAAAGGGTACGTGGTCGTCTGTATTTTCGGTGACGGCGCGACCAACGCCGGTGCCTTCCACGAGGCCGCCAATCTGGCCTCCGTCTGGAAGCTGCCGGTCGTCTTCCTGGTCGAGAACAATCTGTACGGCATGGGCACCGCGGTCGAGTACGTTTCCGCCGTGCAGGACATGTCGCGCAAGGCGCTGGCTTACGACATCGAAGCCGCGCGCGTCGATGGGCAGGACCTGCTGGCCGTGCGAGAGGCCATGAAGAAGGCGCTCGACCATTGCCGCAGCGGCAAGGGTCCGTTCCTGCTCGAATCACTGACCTACCGGTATCGCGGACACTCGATGGCGGATCCTGAATCGTACCGGTCAAAGGACGAGGTCGAGCGTTTTCGCCAGAACGATCCGATCGTGATCTTCCGCGACAAGCTGCTGAACCAGGGTGTTGCCACGCAGGAAGAATTCGATCAGATCGACGCCGACGTGAATAAGGAGATCGAGGCAGCGGTAAAGTTCGCCGAAGACAGCCCGGTGCCGGATCCGTCAACGCTCGAGGAGTTTATTTACGCGGATTCGAGTGCTGTACGCTAGCGTAGAGCACGGTCAGGAGTCGTAATCGATGGCACGCGAGATTACCTACCGTGATGCGCTTCGCGAAGCGCTGCACGAGGAGATGGACCGGGACGAGCGCGTATTCTTGATGGGCGAGGACATTGGCGCCTATGGAGGATCGTACGTCGTCACCCGCGGGTTTCTGGAAGAGTACGGGCGCAAGCGCGTTCGGGACACGCCGATTTCCGAGCTTGGCATTGTCGGCGCCGCGGTCGGCGCCGCGATGGGCGGGCTGCGGCCAATCGTTGAGCTGATGACGATCAACTTCAGCCTGCTCGCGATAGACCAGATCGTCAATCACGCCGCCAAGCTCCACTACATGTTCAGTGGCACCTTCACCGCGCCGGTCGTGGTGCGAACCGCCTCCGGCTGGGGCCAGCTTGGGGCGACCCACTCTCAGACATTTGAGAGTTGGTATGCATACGTTCCCGGGTTGCGCGTCGTCATGCCGGCCACCCCGCGCGACGCCAAGGGTTTCCTCAAGGCGGCCGTTCGTGGCAACGACCCGGTAATCTTCATCGAGCATTCGCTCATCTACCGCAACCGGGGTGAAGTCGAGGAAGGTCGAAGCTGATCCTGCCCCTCGAGGGTGCCGAAGTTCGCCGCGAAGGGACCGACGTCACGATCGTCTCCTGGTCGCGCGGCTATTATCTCGCCTGGAAGCCGCCGAGGAGTTGGCCAAAGAGGGCATCAGCGCCGAAGTCATCGACATGCGCGTGCTCCGGCCGCTCGACATCGACACCGTCGTCGCATCGGTGAAGAAGACCAATCATCTGGTCACTGTTGAGGAAAGCTGGCGCACGCTCGGCGTGGGTTCCGAGATCGCCGCGGCGGTCCAGGAGCAGGCGTTCGATTATCTGGACGCGCCGATCGCGCGGGTGGGCAGCGTCGAAGTACCGGTTCCGTATGCAAAGAACCTCGAGCGGCTCGTCTTCCCGGACAAGGATCACGTCGTCCAGGCAGTCAAGGACGTCCTCGCGCGAGATCTTGCACCGGCTCGCTAATGCCGGTGCCTGAGCCGTCGCGGGTCGCGGGAAGACTCTCGACGGGTAGCGGCGCTTGAAACGACGAAGGCGGAGGAGCGACGGATGGCCAAGACCCTGGTGATGCCTCAGATGGGCTACGACATGGACGCGGGGACCCTGCTGCGCTGGCTCAAGCAGGAGGGTGAAGAGGTCGAGCGTGGTGAGCCCATTGCTGAGATCGAAACGGACAAAGTCAATCTCGAAATCGAATCATTTGATACTGGCGTGGTTCGCAAGCACCTCGTAACCGAGGGGCAGACGGTTCCAGTTGGTGAAGCCATCGCCATCATCGGCAGCGCGGACGAGCCGCTCGATCTGCCCGACCTGAACGGCAAGCAGGCCGAGGCGGCACCCCAGGCCGCGCCAGCACCGGTGCAGGAGCCGGTTGCGAGCGCCGTCAGCCGGGCCGCCGCGCCGATGCCGGACGCGCATGCCGAGCAAATGGACCTGGTCATCGAACGCGCGCCAGGCGAGCGCATTCGGGCATCACCGCTGGTGCGACGGCTTGCCGCGGAGCATGGTATTGACCTGTCTCGAGTCCAGGGCACTGGCCCCGGCGGCCGGATCATCAAGGTCGACGTCATGCCGCTGCTCGGGCGTCCACAGCCGGCCCCGGCGCTGGCTCCGGCGGCACCTGCCCAGGCACCGGCTGCCGCGCAAGCGCCGCAGGCGGCACCTCAACCGGCACCACAGCCACAACCTGTTCTTGCCGGAGCGCCTGAGTACGAAATGCGTGATCTTTCGCGGATTCGCAAGACCATCGCGCGGCGAATGTCCGAGAGTTTCCAGCAGGCGCCGCACATCTACATCTCGATGTCGATCCAGATGACGAAGGCGCTGCAGCTTCGCGAGCAGGTCAACGCCGAGGTCGAGGCACCGCAGCAGGTGTCGATCAACGACCTGATCATCAAGGCGTCAGCGCTGGCGCTGCGCAAGTTCCCGATGCTGAACGCCTCGTTCGCAGGGGAGCAGGTGCGCGTCAACAAGCGCATCGACATCAACAACGCGGTCGCGATCGAAGCCGGCTTGATCAGCCCCTTCATTCCCGATGCCGATCACAAGCCGCTGGGCGATATCGCGTCGATGATGAAAGACCTGGTCAAGCGAGCACGCGAAGGTGGGCTGGTCCCCGAGGAATTTCAGGGTGGCACCTTCACCATCAGTAATCTCGGCATGTACGGGGTCGACAGCTTCCAGGCGGTGATCAACCCGCCGCAGGCAGCGATTCTCGCGGTCGGAGCCGTGAAGAAGGAGCCGGTCTATCTGGACGGCCAGTTCAAGCCGGTGGATACCATGATGGTCACCGTCGCCGCCGATCATCGAGTGACCGACGGTGCCGAAGTGGCTCGCTTCCTGATGGAGGTGCGGCGGCTGCTCGAAACGCCAATGCTGCTGTTCGTCAGCTAGAGCCGAAGCGCATCGAACCTCATTAGAACCTCTCGCCGGGAGGAGACGACCCGCTTGCGGGCGCTCCTCCCGGCTTTCATGTCTCAGAAGTGATCCCGGCGACACGGAGCCAGCGTTGCGCGCGACGTCGTAATCGGCCCAGATCGCTCTCCGTGAGCCAGAAACCCACTTGCCCAACCTTTGGGCCGAGATCCCGCACCATGACCTGTGCTGCCCAGGCGAGAAACGGAGCAAGGTCACTCAGCGGACCCGCGGCGTCGCGATATCCACGCAGCCAACCACGTCGCAGCGCGCATCTGACTTGCGCGACGTCGTGCGTCGCTTCGACCGGAGGAAACGGCATCCAGGTCAGGATGCTGTAGGTGCGCGCAACGTCGGCACGCGGATCGCCGATAAGCGCGTTGGACCAATCGATAACGCCCGTGATCGTATCTCCTTCGACCATCACGTTCAGCGGATGGAAATCGAGGTGCATGATCGATTGTGCCCCCGAAGACCAGCGTCGAAGCTCGCGCGCCAGCGCCCCATCTCCATTGCCGCTCCAACCAATCCAATCGCTGTGCAGTGCGGATCGAAGTCGCTCGGTGACGGGCAGGTGGTGAAGCGTAGCCTGGGTGCGTCCCATTGCCACTCCGAGCTGCTCGGCGCGTTCCGGAAATGTCCAGATTGCGTCGTAGAGGGTCATTCCGGGGCACCAGGAGATCAACATCACAGGATGACCGCCGGGATCACCGGTTGCCTCGACGCGAGGTACTGGGATCATGTGTACGCCGCGAAGGATCTCGACTTCGCGATCGCGAATGTGGCGCTGCCGGGAAGGATAAACGCGCAGCACGGACACGCGATCGTCGTGCTCCACGCGCCACAAGCTGGTATCTCCCCAGCCTCCGCCGAGGGGCTCGGCGAGGTGGGTATCCTCTACGCCCAGCGCACGCAGCAGTTCATGTGGGTTGAGTAGATCCTGCGACACCGTGCCTCACCGATCATTCCGGAGCGATCGCTCTCCGCTGTGACGAGTATGCGACAACTCGCGACGCGCTGGCACGATATCGTTGCGAATAAACACAGTCCGCCAGTTCAAATTGCGCCTACAATAGATTCGGGTAGTTATCACTGTCGCACGGGCGCTCCTGGGTCGAAACGTGAAAGGTGCGTCGCAGATGTCACCCATCGAGCCGGTTTGGTTCGCTCCCTCACATTACATTCTGGAGTACATCGTCCCGCTGGCAGATGCGTTCTCAACTGGATCGCGGCAACGATGCCACTGCACACACGATAGGAGTCGATCATGAGCGATGAACGTCGTTTTGACGATGACATTGGTGCAAGGCTCGAACAACTGGAGCGACAATTCACGCTGATTGGCGAGCGGCTGGCACGAATTGAGTCGCGGGTGGGTGTGGCCGATGTTGAAGTGACTTCTCCGGGCGTCACGGAGATGCCGCCGATTGAGCAAGCCGTCACTGCGACCGAAGAGCTGCCCGCGTATGCACTGCCGCCTCTGGAGACGCCACTCATCACACGGTTCGGACCGGAACAGCCATTCAAGACAATGACCGACCTCGAGCAGGCTGAACTCGCAGCGCAGCAACCATCAGCATCGATTCCGACGGAACGGCTGCCTCGAGCATCGTACTCGGTCAGTGATCTGGAGGAGCGGTTCACCGGGCGTTTGCTGGCGTGGATCGGCGGCCTGGCGCTGATCGTCGGCGCCATTTTCTTCCTCAGCCTGGCATTCAGTCGCGGGTGGATCGGGCCGACGGCCCGGGTGATCATTGGGCTGTTCGTGGGCGCTGGGCTGGTGGCCGCGGGCGGCTGGGCCTTCGAGCGGCGTGACCGGCTCTTCGGTCACGTGCTGACGCCGGTTGGACTGGGAATCTTGTCGCTGTCCTTCTTCGCGGGCACCGAGCTCTACGACCTGGTGCCGACCGAGGTGGGTTTAGCCGGAGCACTGGTGAGCGCCGTCGCGGCGGCGGTCATTGCGATTCGCGCGAACTCTCAATTGGTCGCTGCCTACGGTCTGGTCACCGCGTTGAGCGCGCCGATCGTTCTCGGCGCTTCGCCATCGGCGACGACGATCGCGTTTCTTTCCATCGCGCTGGTTGGAACGACCATCGTGGCGCTGTATCGAACCTGGTCCTGGCTTCCGGCATTGGCGTTCCTGCTCGCCGCTCCCCAGGTTATCGACTTCGTGACCGGTGACGTATCGATCGCCGCTGGCCTGACTGCGCTGGGCGCGTTCTGGTTACTCAACGCTGTCGCGGCGGGTGGCGAGGAGTTCCGAGTCCGACGTAACCGTCTCAGCATCACCTCAACCACATTGCTGGTCGTCAACGCGGCGTTTGCGGTCGGGTGGGGCTTTTACCTGCTGCAGGGAGACGCTGAGTGGGGCCGCGGGCTATTCCTGGTCGTTCTGGCGGCAGCACACCTGGTGCTCGGCGGCTACTTCCTGCTCAGTCGTGGCGACCATCATCCCTTCGGAATGCTGGCGGTTGGCACTGGCATCGCCGCGGCCAGCATGGCTCTTCCAATTCAGCTTGGCGGACCTGTGGTTCCGATCGGCTGGGCCGCCGAAGCGGCCGCGCTCGCCTGGGTCTATGCCTCTCGTAAGCATGGTTACAGCGGGTTGATGTCGCTCGCGCTCGGCACGCTGGCGATCGCCCATTTGGTCCTCTTCGAGTACCCGCTCAACCAGCTAGACGCGGATCTCGCGAGTCGACAGCCGTTCCTCAACGCCAACGGCGGAACGCTGGCGTTCATCCTGGCCGCGCTGGCGGTGTCGATCCTGTTCGTCCGACGCTGGCCTATCGTGATTCCGGCCGCGGCACTCGGAAGCGCGCTGGTCGTCTACGCGTTACCATACGAAACGTCCGGCTTACTCCTGATCGGTGCCTGGTCTGCCCTCTACGTCATCCTGTACGCTGTGGATCAGCGAGTGCTGGAGCCGCGCACGGAACCGGTTCGTCCTGGTCAAAACATCGTCCTGTTCGAGGCGCTCCACTCGGTCCTCACAGTCGGGTTGATCGCCTTGATTGCGGCGTTCTTCAAGATGCTGGCCATCCAAATCGCGACCATCGAACCGGACGCCGTGGCTCCCGCAACCCCGTTCTGGGATCGCTCGACAGCGGCGGCCGCGCTGTTGGTTGCGGCGCTGGTTGTTGCCGGCTTCCTCGCCAAACGTCCACAAAGTCGCCGGAGAACGACGACGTTCGCCTTTGGCATCGTAGCCTTTCTGATGGTAGTGGAACTGGTGGATTCGGCAAAAGTCGTGGTTGCCTGGTCGTTGCTCGCCGCTACTGCGCTCGGTTTGGTGCGATTTGATCCAGCAGGCATCAAACGGTACGGCATCATCAGCGGCGTGTTGCTCGGTCTCGGCACGTCATTTGTGTTGACCGACGTGGCTCTACCGACCCGGCTGGCCGTCAGTGCCTCCAGCACGATCGATCATCCCTTCTTTTGGAGCGGTGCGACAGCCTCCATCGGTTCGATCGTGTTGGTGCTGATCTTGGCGGGGTTCGTCTTCAGACGCTACCGCGTTGAACCAGTGATCTGGCTGCTGGCTGCCATCGGCGTTGTCTACCTGTTGTCGGTCGGAGTGGTCGACGACTTCCAACGACGGCTCGGTGGAGCGACGACGCTCGAGGAGCTGCAGAAGCAGGCGCAAGTCGCGCTGTCGATCCTCTGGGCGGTCCTCGGAGGCGCTGCCGTGGTGGTCGGACTCTGGCGCAGCGCTGCGCTTGCCCGCGGTGCCGGCCTGGCGTTGCTGGGCATCGTCACCGCCAAAGTCTTTGTCTACGATCTGTCGTCGCTTGACGCCGCCTATCGCGTCCTCTCGTTCATCGGGCTGGGCGTGCTGCTGCTGATAAGCGCGTATCTCTATCAGCACATCGGACCAAGCGGCCGGACACCCGCCGCGACGTAGAGCCCCGCCGAACAGCGAGTGCGACGCTAATCCGGTTCGACTCCTTTGGCGCGCAACTCCAGGATGTCCCGCTCAACATCCTGGAGTTGCCGCCGGAAGACCGGCAGACGCTCCCGCACACGTTCCTGGTCCGCACACACGCCGCTCCGCTCATCGACGAGGCGGGCAGCCGCCGCAGCGATTTCATGTCGCCGCCAGTCGATCTCGACGCAGGCCGGGCAGCGTCCGAGCGGATCGAGCCATCCGCCGCACCGGTCGCATGGCACGGTGAGCCGGTCAAGTGTCAGCTCGAGCAGCGGCTCGCCAGCCAGAGCGCGTTTCAATGAGTCGTCGGCAATGACCGAGAAGCTGTTGGTCAGGTGAGAATCCAGCCGTTGCCGGGTGTCCGGATCCAGATGCTCTGGGGTGAACGACGCGATGTTCCCGCTGACCTGCGTCAGCTTGGGCTGGGCAAGCTGATGGCCCCGTTCGGACCAATCGAGCTCTTCGCGGAAGAGCAGCACCTCATTTCCGGCTCGAATCGCGATCTCCGCGGGTACCTCGGTCGAGCGAACCTCGGTCACGATCGGTTGTGATGGCAGGCGAACGGGCGACGTCGTGACGGGACTGGGAGCGAGGCGCGCGAGGTCTTCATTCGCTTGAGCGATCGCATTGTCGAGTTGCTCAACACGCTCGGTCCAGCGGTTCTGCGGCATGAACGCCGACTCCGCCTGAGAGAGGTCGTACTCGATGTTCGAACGGCGGGCGAGCAGCCGTGACAGGCGTCGCCGCTCGGCGTCGCGGATCGGAACCGTGGAGGATGCCGTCGCTGCGGGGCGGATGGACGGCGACACGGAGTCGTCGAAGTCGTTTCGCTCTCGACGCCAGAAACTGATGCGTGGCATGCCGTGATCCTTCCAGAGAACGGTGCAGTCGTTCAGGAGTGCTGCACGGGTTGCTGGACGGTGCTCATGTCCCAGGTATCGACTGCGTCGAGTGCCTGCTGAAGCACGGGAATAACCTTGTCCACAGAGGGTATTCCCTGGATGATCGCAATCGGCTGTTGCATCGCCTGACCGTCCGGTTCGAGATGACGGACGGCGCCGTGGATCTCAATGTGGCGTGGCCCTTTGGTAATTGCGTACGCGGCAACCGCGCGGCCGTAACCGTTGCTGACCCAGTGCAGCGAGACTCCGGCGGCATCGTTCCCCGGGGCGCCCGCTACGACGCGCAGGGGGTGCTTCCAGCTCGACGCCAGCGTTTCACCGGCATTCAGTAACTCATTGGCCGCCTGCTGGAGCGACAATCGGCGCATCGCATCAGGTGCGAGGCCGGTTCGCTGCGCGTAGAGAGAGCGTCCCCAGTTGCTGCGCCATGCGACTGTCGCCGCGATCAGGATGCCGGCCTGAACGACGGCGGTCGCGTCGCTCAACACGGGAGTGTTGCCGCTGTAGATCTGCGACCAGTCGCCTCCGGCTCCCGCCAGGAGGTCGAGCAACGGGTAAAACACGAGTGCGTTCACAACGCTGATCGCGCCGAAGACGAACAGGAGATAGTTGACGGGCGCCCGGCGCGGCCAGAGGGCCGGGATCGCGATGGCGATTAGCCCGAGCAGGACGCTGACGACGTTCCCGGAGAGCGCGATCCAGAAGACCTGAGCGTTGGTCAGGAAGCCACTGTATTCGACGAATCCGTAGAAGACATACCAGCCGTAGCCGGTGACATGGGCCCCGAAACTGATCACCGTGACCGCGTGCCCCAACTCGTGAAAGACAACGCTGAGCGGCAGGAGGATGAAAAACGCCGCCTCGCTCAACCGTTGACGGTCACTTGGGGTAAAGTCTTGATCGAAGATCTGATCCCGGTTACGGATGACGTTGATTAGCGTGCGAATTGAGATCAGTCCCAGCAATAGGCCGGTGACGATCATGAAGCTGGGGGTAAACACGTGTGCGACTCCTCAAGTTATTCAAGGATGAATTGTAGCACTGGTGCTTAGAAAGGCGACGAGGGCGAACAGGTGACCGATCGCTGTACGGAGCAGCTTGATCTCGCGACGTTGCCGGATACCGTCTGGTACGACGATAACCTCAATGTGCTGCGGCGCATTCCTGACGCGAGTGTACCGCTGATTTACATCGATCCGCCGTTCAACACCGGTAAGACCCAGTCGCAGACCCGGCTCCTCACCGTGCGCGATCCGCAAGGAGACCGTCGAGGTTTCCAGGGGAAGCCGTACCGGACGACAAAGTTGGGGACGCACTCATACTCCGACTTTTTCGATGACTACCTCGCCTTTCTCGAGCCGCGGCTGAGCGAAGCACATCGCGTCCTGGCGCCGACGGGCACTCTTTACGTGCACCTCGATTACCGCGAGGTCCACTACGTCAAGGTATTGCTGGACGAAATCTTTGGACGGGCGTCGTTTCTCAACGAGGTGATCTGGGCTTACGACTTCGGCGGGCGGTCGCGGCGTCGTTGGCCGGCCAAGCATGACAACATTTTGGTCTACGTGAAGTCGCCGCATGCGTACGTTTTCAACTCGTCCGAGGTCGACCGCGTGCCTTACCTGGCACCTGGTCTGGTCGGTCCAGAAAAAGCCGCGCGCGGTAAGCTCCCCACCGATACCTGGTGGCAGACGATTGTCCCGACAGGTGGACGTGAACGCACGGGATACCCGACCCAGAAGCCATTGGCGATCCCGCGCCGGATCATCCAGGCGTCGTCGAACCCTGGGGACCTCGTACTGGACTGTTTCGCCGGGAGCGGCACGACCGGCGTCGCGGCAAGAGAACTATCGCGGCGCTTCATGCTGGTTGACAACAATCGGGATGCACTCACGGTGATGAAGGCGCGATTCGCTAAGCTCGGAGACGTGCAGTTCGTAGGGTATGATGCCGGCGCAAATGAGGACCAGGAGCGAAGCGAAGAATAGACGGGAAGGGGAGCGACAAGCCGTGAATGGGGTAATCGACCTGCGTGGTGACTGGGCCGCGCCTCCGACGGACGCTATGCGCCGCGCTATGGCCGCGGCCGAAGTCGGCGACGACAACTCGCATGAAGATCCAACGGTCATCCGACTCGAGGAGCTATCCGCCGGGATTCTGGGCAAGGAGGCGGCCATCTTCGTGCCCAGTGGCACGATGGGCAACCTGGTTTCCGTGCTGAGCCTGGCCGAGCATGGAACTGAGATCATCGCGGGAGATCAGGCCCATACGATCATTTACGAACGTGGTGGCATCGCCGCGGTCGGCGGCCACCCAATCCGCACCGTGCCCAACGGACGCTTCGGCATGATGGATCCGGTTCAGGTCGCCGCGGCCGTGCGACCCGAAAATATCCACTTTCCCAGAACCGGTCTCCTGCTGCTTGAAAACACGCACAACCTGTGCGGTGGGACGGTTCTTTTGCCCGGCCAGATGCGCGAGCTCGCCGATATCGCGCACGCTCACGGTTTTCCGGTCCATCTTGATGGCTCGCGCATCTTCAACGCCGCCGCGGCGCTGAATGTGCCGGTGTCGGAGCTGGTGAAGGACGTCGATACCGTGACCTTCTGCCTGTCGAAAGGACTCGCCGCGCCGGTCGGGTCGATCATCGCCGGAACGACTGAGACGATCGCGCTGGCGCGGCAAAAGCGCAAGCTCCTCGGCGGTGCCATGCGGCAAGCGGGGGTCATCGCCGCGGCCGGCGTGGTCGCGCTTGAGCAGATGGTCGTCCGGTTGGCCGAGGATCACGTTCGGGCGCGGCGATTGGCCGAAGGACTCGACGAGCTTCCCTTCATTTCGGTCGATCTCGAGACGGTGCAAACGAATATCGTGTTTTTCGACGTCAAAGGGCCGGCGTCGGGCGAGCAGGTCTTCGAGCTCTTGCGCCAGGCCGGTGTCCGCCTGACGGCCTTTGGCGGTCCGACCCTGCGCTTCGTGACGCACTACGCGATCAGCGACGAGGATGTCGACCGCGTACTACTCATCATGCGCAATCTCGACATCTGAGTGGCCTCGGCGAGCAGTTCGATTTCAGCGATTGGTCGTGAGTCGGCAGGTCCGGCGGCGTTGGGTCACGAGCTAACCCGCTGAGTGCCGCCAACCTGGGTTGACGATTGAAACCGGCTGTTGCCGGCCGCACACTGATTGGAGCAACACGATGGATGATCTGGAGAAACAGGCCTGGACACTGGTCGACGGGAAGACCGATCAAATTCTCGAACGATTCCGAAAAGTAATCTCGGTCGACACGACCGTGCCGCCGGGAAGGAACTACGACACCTTGCTCGACCGGCTCGAGCCGGAGTTCAAGCAGCTTGGCTTCGAGACGGAGCGCGTTGTAATTCCCGACGAGTTGGTGGCGACGATTCCGCTGCCGCTCGCGGGACCACGCGTCAACCTGATCGCCCGGCGCGGCACCGGTCGTGAGCCGGTCACGATCTACGCGCATATGGACGTGGTGCCGATCGAGGAGGGCTGGCAACACGATCCGTTCGCTGCCGACCTCGATGACGGCAAGATCTACGGTCGCGGCACGGCGGACATGAAGGGCGCCATCGCGTCCCTCCTGACGGCCATCGAGGTGATGGACGAAGCCGGCATTACGCCCAGCTATGATCTGAACGTCTGCCTCTGCACGGACGAGGAGATCGGCGGCTATCCGGGAATCTGGCACCTGGCGAAAGAGGGATACGTCAAGGGGCACATGCTCTGCCTCGAAGGCGGCCAGGAGGCGCGTATCGCGCTTGCCTCAGCCGGTTCCGTCGATGTGACCATCACGGCCGTTGGGAGAAGCGCGCACTCCGGATCGAACTATCTTGGCGTCAACGCGATCGACGCCATGCTTCCGATCATGAACGAGCTTGCTCAGCTCAAAGTGGATGTCGAGCGCCGCGAATCGACCATCCTCGGCGTACCGCACGAGAAGGCGCCGTCGCGCTACATGACTCCGATGTTCAATTTCGCGATCATCAACGCGGGGGTCAAGTCGAACATTGTGCCGGCAACCTGCACGCTGTTGATCAATCGCCGCTACATTCCGGAAGAGCACTACGAACAGGTGACCGGCGAGATCCTGGAAGCAGTGGAACGGGGCAGAGCGAAGAGCAAGGCGCTCGACGTGAAGGTCGATTTCTTCCACGTTTACCCAGCGATGAAGCTGGTTCCCGGGCCACACATGCGGAAGATGCAGGAAGCAATGATGCTGGTCCACGGCTATTCGGTCGAGGATTTCGCGGCGGCCGGCGCCTCTGGTTCCACCGATATGGCGAACGTGCAGCAGGAGCTCGGCTGGGACGATATCCCGTTCTGCGGCCCGGGCCGCATGGATAGCCGCGCGCATGGGGCCGACGAGTTCGTCCGGCTTGACGACGTGAAAGCCCATATCAAGGAGCTCATCCATTACCTCGCCTTCTGACGCATTCCGGAGGTGTTTGATGGCCGGCCGACCGTGGCGACCGGAACAGACACTCATATCGATCGAATTGGAGGCGCGATGCGCGTTGGGTATTTGACAGGAAGCAAGGTTCGTCTCCGCCCGTTGGTCGAAGAGGATAAAGAACGCGCGACTGCCTGGTTCGACAGCCAATTCCCAATCAACGCCAGCCGAGTATCCACCTTCTTCGACGACATCCCCGCGCTGTGGTGGGAAGATCCCGTATTCTCGCTCGTGATCGAGCGGGCCGAGAACGATGAGGTGGTCGGCGGCTTGCGCCTGACGAACTCCGATCGACGGACCACGTCGCTGCTGTTTCACATGGCGCCGGTGTTGCCGGACGCGGACGCGCTCCGAGCCGATGCGTTGCGCGTCGTCGTGCCCTGGCTGCGCGACGAGCACGAGTACATGGTGGTGCGGCTCTATATCGGCGCCGACGCGAGCGAGACCATTGCGACTGCCGAGCAACTTGGGATGCAGCTCAGCGTGCGCTTGCGTGAATTCCTCGCGAGTCCGGGGGGTCGTGTCGACCGGCTGTGCTACGAGGCGCTCAACCCACGCTGGGAGGTGCGGGATGCGTAACCCGATCCTGGTTGGCGAGCGCGTGTACATCCGACCGCTCGAAGAGAGTGACGCGCAGGTGCTGGCCGACATACATGCCGCCGAGACAGAAACCTTCATGGATCGCGGGCGCATGCCGGTTGGTCCGTTATCCTGGAAGAAATACATTGCGGAGATCCACAAACTGCAACCGCCGCGTGACATCGACTTCGCCGTGTGCCTCAAAGCGGATGACCGCTTCATCGGGTTCAACGGCGTCGTGGACATCGACTGGGTCAACAGAACCGGCGAAACCGAGAGCGATTTTGGCCCGGCCGACATTCGCAGCCAGGGGTATGGGACCGACGCCAAGCACCTGCTGCTCGAGTATTGCTTCGACGTGATTCAGCTCCACGTAGTGCAATCGATCGTCTGGGAGCCGAACACGCGAAGTGCAGCCGCGGTGATGAAGCAGGGGTATCAGCTCGCCGGACGGCTCAAGTATGCCGACGTCAAGAATGGCGTGTTCCGCGACGCCCTGGTATTCGACCTGAAACGAGACGATTGGATCGCGGCCCGCGATGCCTGGCGCGCGCGCCGGCGGCATGCATGACAGCACCGGGCCCTGAGATGTGACGCTTCGGGACGCCCAGCATGCGCTGGGCGTCCGCGTTCATGCCACCCAGAACCAGGTGCTGAATTGAATCAGAAGCCCGATCAGTTGGACGATGAATAGAACCATGACGGCCCCGAACACGATGCGTTTCCTCGTGAGCAGCGCCATCGCGATGAAGAGCGGGAAGAGGACGATTACAAAACGCGGGATGGACATCAACGGGTGAACGCGCGACGGCGTGAAAAGGGGCAACACGAAGACGGACAGTGCGTAGAGGCTGTAGGCGCCGCGGACCTTCCACAGCGTGTAGATCACGATTGGAATGAACACAAGGAAGATGAAGAGATCGTACGACTGGCTTTCGGCAAATGACAATCGCAGGTTCGGATTGGTGAGCATCGACCAGTTCGGCGAGTTCACCAGCCACGACAGCCAGGTCAGATCCAGCTTGTGGAACTCCGCCTGGATGGTCGACCAGGGCATCGCCTTGTAGCGCGCCCACCCCTTCTGCGCCGACAGCATCAGCAGTGGGTCCCCCCAGATGCTGTCGAGCTGGAACATGAAGAGGAGTGGCGACAAGGCGCCGATTCCGATCTTCACTCCGGGACCCCACCAGTCCCTGGGCTTCCAGCCATACTGGCGGACGATGAAGACGGCGAGTGGGATGAGCACCATCACGCCGGTGTTCCGTGTCAGGCCGGCGAGCGCGACCGCGATCGCGGCCCTCGTCCAGCGGCCGGTCCGCCCATAGTAGACCGCCGCCACCGTCACCAGCAGAAACAATGATTCCGTGTAGAGAGCCGAGAAGTAGAACGCCGTGGGGAAAAACGCGGTCAGCCAGAGGGTCCGCCTGGCGACCGGCTCCGGGAAATCGATCCGCACCAGCCGGTACAACAGAATGAGAGCGAACAAGAACGAGACGTTCGAGATCAGGATACCGACGACCGCCGTGTCCCACCCGGTGATATGAGCACCGATCCAGAGCAGCAGCGGGTAGAGAGGCCAGAAGGCGGCGCTGGCTTGATAGATCCCGTAGCCGTAGTTGGCCAGCAACGAATACCAATAGCCGTCCCAGTTTCTCAACGGTTGAATCAGGTAGTGATCGATCCCGCTCATCGCGCCAAGTCGATACTGAATGGCCGGAACCTCACGGAGTGAGTAGAAGTGCGAGATGGCATACGCGGCAAAGGCGAACACGACGACCGTGTGAACGCCAAACACGATCAAGGGAACGCGGTTCACCCGAATGGCGTCAACGACGGCGTTGAGGGGGAGTGAGATCCGGGAACGAGCGGGGGAAAGCGTTCCCGCCTTCGACGTTTGCATCAGACCCATGAGCGAGCGTTGACCTCTTCCACAATCACGAGAACGCCCGGCCCCGGGACCGGGTGGAGTCGGTGGCAGCGGAAATCATGCCACGACGTGGCGTCATACGTACGAGAGGCCACTTCAGGGCCAAAACGGATCGAAGTGTATAATTAAGTGAAATGGGTGCCGAGGCGACGCTGCCGAGGTGTCCAGCCCGACGAAGTGCGAATGTGATGAGGAATGCGATTCCCATCCTGGGAACCTGAATAACCGGTAGATAGAAAGTGACGGGTGCCATGGTACGAACGCGGGAAGACGCTTCCCGGTCGGAAACGGCGCCGTCTACGCAGGAATCCGGTGAACTCCACCTTGGCTGTTCGATGTTACGCCGCACTCAACTCGTTCTCAAAGGGAAGAGCCAGCCAGTCATGCGATGCTCGCTCGGATTTTCCGTCCGAAGCAGCGAGGACGCGGACCGTTGCCTTGCCGTTGAGGGAGCACATGAGTGCTGGCACATATCTCCACCAAAGAATGGATCGTCGTCGGCATCGAACTGATGGGTGCGATTGAATCGAGCGCGTCGTAGGCAGCGCGCCTGACCGATGTGGTTTGGCAATACGAGGCGAGGGGCGGACAGTTACCGCCCCTCGTTTTTGTTCGATCCATCAAAATTCCCGGCTCCCGATCTGAACGTCAGGCGACGGCGCTGTCGACTTCAGAGAAGGTCGCATTCGTATAGACCTCCTGGATATCGTCCAGGTCATCGAGGGCTTCCAACAACTTGACGGCGGTCAATGCCTGCGTGCCGTCGAGTTCGATGGTGGCCTGAGGCAGACGCGTAATCTCGGTCTGCTGAACGGCGATTCCGCCACCTTTGAGTGTCTCCGCCACCCGCGAGAGATCGGTTGCCTCGGTCGTGATCAGGATCTCATCACCGTCCGTCTCGACATCGTTGGCACCGGCGTCGATAGCGGCCAGCGCCACCTCATCGAAATCCAACCGGCCGAGCGGAACGACGATCTGCCCGACGGTATCGAACTGCCAGGCGACGCACCCGGTTTCACCCAACGTCCCGCCGTGCCTGGTGAACGCGAATCGCACTTCCGATGCCGTGCGATTGCGATTATCAGTCAGGCCGATCGCCAGAACAGCGACTCCGCCAGGGCCGTACCCCTCATAGACGATCGTTTCCCAGTTTTCGGCGTCGGCGCCGGCCCCACTCGCTTTCGCGAGGGCGCGGTCGATGGTGTCGTTCGGCATGCCTTCTCGTTTGGCCCGCTCGATCGCGATTCGCAGCCGGACGTTTCCGTCAGGGTTCGCCCCGCCTTCCCGCACGGCGACATGAATCTCCCGTGCGAGCTTGCTGAAGGTGGCGCCCTTTTTGTAATCGGCGGAAGCCTTTTGACGTTTGATCTGCGCCCATTTTGAGTGGCCCGCCATACCTGAACTCTCCTCACATTGATCGCGGCTCCGGGTAGTTGGTGCTGCATCAAGCCGAACTGCAGCGGGATGGCCGTACCGCTCACGGGCATTTGTGCGAATCGACCGCCGGTGGGATCACGAGATCGCCAGGTTCCGGTCAACCCAGAATATTGACACAATAATGGTACTTCTGCCAGGCAATCTTAAGGCTCCCTTTATGAAGCGTTGGTAGTATTCGTGCGTAGATGAGGGTAACGTCGCAACTGGCGCCGTTGGACCTGAGAATTGAGAAAGAGCCATGAAACGACTTCGCACGCAATCAACGCAAAGCTCTGAGTGGAATGCGGAACAGTTCACAGTCGAGTTGGTCACGACGTTCAGCCAATCGCTCGAAGCGGCACTTGGCGCGTTCATCCGCCGTTTTGGCGAGCTTCTCGGTCGAAGCCCGCGCCTGGCTCCCCAGCCCGTTCCGGTTCGAATCCGGCGAACGTAGTTTCGATAGCAGCGCTGACCGCTCGCGTTGCATCCGGACGAGCACCTGGCTCGTCGTCTCGCAAACAGGGAACCACAGACCGCGTCCGCATGGCCGTTATTGGCCGGGACGCGGTCAGTCTTTAACGCGTCACCCGAATAATGGTTGAGGCATGCAGGTATGCAACTTGCGTATCCGCACCGGGTTCGGCGAGGGTTCGAATTAGCAGACCGGATTTGGTCGTTTCTGCTCGGCTAGAAGCTGTCCCAATATTCTGAGGAGACCGGGGCTGAGATCTCCGGAGTCAGGGCACATGAATGTCGCCGACCGTTCCATGGGCCACCGTTGAAGCTGTAAGGGCGTAGCGATGACCGTCGCTGATTTCGTTCAATTCGTGACTGACGCACTCTTTATCTTGATATTCCTGGTGGTGGCGATCGACACGATTCGACGGCCCGGGCACATTCGGATAGAGGCGACCCTTTTCTTCGGTGCTGCGGCCTTTATCTTGATCGAGTCGTTGATACTGCGTGAGATGCATACCACCGCGTCTTCGCCTCTCAGTGCCCTGAATGCGATTCTTCTACTCTCACTCTCATATTTGCTGCTGCGTCTCGTCGATAGTATGTCCGAGGTTCCGTCTATCGTTTTGCGCCTGGGTGAGATGATGCTCGCGCTGCTGGCGCTGCAATCTGTCGCCGGGCTTGGAGACCGCCGTTTCTCGTACATCCTGCCAGCGGTCATCTATTTCGTCCTTTTCACGGCGTACGCCACGGTGATGGCGGCCAAAGCGTCGCGCCGCGTTGACGGTGTCACGAAGCAGCGCCTCCGCGCCGTCGCTGTCGGATCGACGTTCCTCGGTTCCATCATCGCCGTTGCGGGTGTCACCGCGTTCTTCCCTTCGATCGTCGGCGACGGCACCCATCTCACGAATGAAGCGCTGGCCCTTGCATGTGGGCTTAGCTACTTCGTCGCATTCGCCACTCCGGTTACCCTGCGGCGGGCGTGGCAAGAGCCGGTCATCCGCGAGTTCTTTTCCGATGCTGTTGCACTTCCTCAGATCGCCGACCGCCTCACGATTCTCGAGCGGCTGGAGGAAGGGGTCAGGGTTTCCCTTGGCGGCACCGCCGCGTCAGTAGCGCTGTGGGATGAGGAGGACGGCGAGCTGACCTTCCCCAGCGGGAGCATCGGAATCGGACGCGGGACCGTTGAGGGCATGATCGAAGGTGTGGCGTTCCGATCCCAAAAACCGGTCTATTCATCAAATCTCGCGCGCGACTTTCCCAATAGTGCGGACATCTACTCGGCATTGAACGCGAGTTCCGTGGTGAGCGCGCCGATCACCTCTCGCGAGCGCCGCCTCGGAACGCTGTCGGTCTACCTATCTGGCGCCCCGATTTTTGTCGACGATGATCTTGCGCTGTTGCGCTTGATGGCCGATCAGGCGGGCGTGATCCTGGAGAGTCGCCATCTGGTCGAGGAAGAGACGCGGCTGCGGGCCCGCGAAGAGGCACTAAAGCTGAGAAACGACTTCCTGTCGTCGGTTGCGCACGATCTCAAGACACCGTTGACGGCCCTTGTCATGCAGTCGCAGTTGCTCGAGCGACGAGCACGTCGCGCGCCACAGGCGCCGGTTGATATAGACGGACTGCATCAGATCATCGTTCAGACGCACCGTTTGCGATCGTTCGTCGAGGACCTGCTCGACGTGCAGCGCTCTGAGGATCAAGGCATCGCGCTCGCCTATGAATCGTGCGATCTCACATCCCTGATTCGCGAGGTCGGACAACGCGTCTGCGTTCAGCCCCACGTCTTCGCCATGGACGACGTCCCGAACCTCGAGATTACAGGGGACCGGGCTCGGCTGACCCAGTTGTTCGACAATCTGATCGGCAACGCGGTCAAATACAGCCCGGATGGTGGCGAGATTCGCATCCGTGCATGGCAGCACGACGATGCCGTTCACGTCACGGTCAGCGACGGCGGCATCGGAATCAGCGCGGATGACCTCCCGCACATCTTCGACCGGCACCATCGGGGCGACAATGCCAAGCGGCAGGGCGTGCACGGAATTGGCCTCGGCCTGTTCATCTGCCGGGCGATCGTGCGGGCTCATGGAGGCACGCTCGACGTCGATAGCACTCCGGGAAACGGAAGCACGTTCCACGTCGCTATCCCGAAAATAGGGCCGTCACTCGGAAAGATCCGCTGGGAATCGCGTTTCGAAGCCGCTGGGGACGAAGAGCGTGAAGACGTGGGAACACGAGGGCGGCCCGCGAACCGGATGGCGCTCGAAGGCTTCTCGGGCGACTGACTTCTGACGCTATCGGCGATCCTGTGTCGGAGCGCGGTGGAGCATCCTCGCTTCTGCCGTTGAGCAATTGTTCCCGATACTCTATACTGATCTCAATCGATCCAAAAATTAGGACCGGGCCATCCACCTCAACCGGCCGACTCGTAGTGGTGGTATCCGGTTGCAATCTCTCAGTGATTGTCTACTTCGTCGTGAATGGCGCTCGCTGGCGGTGCCTCCAGTTCGCGCCGTCGAATCCAAAAATGCCTAATCCAGGAACACCATCGCGAACTAAACACGCTCCGGCCCTTTCGTGGGGCAATCTTCGCGGCGACCGGTCGATTCATGTCGGCATTCTCCGGTGGCCGAGCACCCCCAGTCGTGAGGAAAGTCGCCAATGGGCGTCGAGGCTTTGGCGCGCTACGTCACCACTGCATTGTTCACCACACTCTTCCTGGTGGTGGTGGCCCGCGCCTCGCGCCAGCGGAACCGCGTGTGGGTCGAGACGTCCCTGTTCTTTGCCTGCTCCACGCTCCTCGTGGACGATTCGTGGGCGTTGCGTATCATGGGCTTGGGACGCCAGCGTCTTCTCGCGACCGTTAACGTGGCCCTGATCGCAACGATGGCGATTCTCCTCACCAGGTTGATCAATAACATGTCGGGCATCCCGATCCCGTTCCTGCGAGCCACCGACCTCGGGTTCATTCTCCTCGTCATTGTCTCGCTTGTGGTGCGGAACGCGGAATCGGCGGACGTTCTCCTGCCGGTCGTCGCGTACTTTGGGCTGGTCGTCGTCTTCACCGCGATTGTGACGGCATCCGAGGGTATCCGTTCGAGTGGGTTGACACGGCGACGGCTGCTGGCGGTCGCGCTTGGTTCGCTCTTTCTATCCTGCGCCGTCGTGCTGGCTGGCTTTCGGGAGGCGTTCCCGCGAGCCGCGGGCCTTTCCCACTCGTTGATTGACGGGCCGCTGGCGTTAGCCGCGGGGGTGTCCTACTTTGTCGGGTTCGCGACGCCAGGCTTCCTGCGCCGGTCCTGGCAGGACCAGGTGCTGAGAGAGTTCTTTTCGCGGACGGTGACGCTGCCGAGGTTGTCCGACCAGACTGAGATTGTGTTTGGGCTCGAAACGAGGGCGCGTCGGGCGCTGGGTGGAAAGTCAGCCTGGATCGGGTTGTGGGATAGCACGCATCAAGTTTTGCGGTTTCCGACGCGCTCCGACGGGGTCAAGGAGATCCAGCGGGGACAAATGCTCGAAGGGAGGGCCTTCGCGCGCCAGCGTCCGCTGGTCTCGGTCAATCTTCATCGTGATGACACGGTCAATGCGGAGTTCTATCGCGCACGCGGTGTCAATGCGGCGATCTGCGTACCCATTTCGGTGGGTGGTGACCTGCGCTTCGGGGTCCTGGTGGTCTACATGGTGCGCGCGCCGTTGTTTGTCGACGACGACGTCGAGGTCGCTCTCCTGGTGGCCGATCAGGCAGCCATTATCCTGGACAGTCATGCCTTGATCGATCAATCCACCCGGTTGCGGGCTCGTGAAGAAGCGACCAGACTCAAGGATGATTTCCTGGCTGCCGCGGCGCATGATCTGAAGAACCCGTTGACCGCGTTAATCATGCAGGCTCAACTACTCGATCGGAGAGCACGTCGCGATCCCACCGCGCCAACGGACCGACACGCGATTCAGAACCTCGTCGACCAGGCGAACCGGCTGCAGTCCTTTGCTTCCGATCTCCTCGACGTTCAGCGAGTTGAGAGCCAGGGGCTGACGATCGATCCCGCACATGTCGATCTCACGGAACTGGCCACTCAGGCCGCCAAGCGCACTCCTCGGGGACGGCATAGAGTGTCGGTAGAGAGCCAGGGTCAGGTGATCCTGATGGCCGATTCCTCTCGCATTGTCCAGTTAGTCGACAACTTGCTGAGCAACGCCGTCAAATACAGCCCTGATGGCGGCGCGGTCGCGGTGCGACTGTGGCGCGACGACAATGACGTACATCTGACGGTGAGCGATCAGGGCATCGGCATTCCGGCTATTGACCTGCCACACGTCTTCGAGCGCTTTCACCGGGCGGGAAACGCCGAGGGCTCGCACCTGCAAGGGGTTGGGCTCGGGCTCTTCATCTGCCGGGCCATCGTGCACGCGCACGGTGGGACGATTTCAGTGACGAGTGAGCCGAATCGGGGGAGTGAGTTTCACGTCGTGCTGCCGGTGACTGATGGCTCGACATTCGGATCGAGTCGTCCGTATCTTCCGCCCAGTTCAGAGGGATACGAGTCAGATACAGCGTCAGCACCGAGGTCCCGATGGCCGCCGGACTCATCGTCCGGGGCGGGAAGCCGAAATCCGCCCCTGTGACGGCGCAACCGAGATCGACTCGATCGCTGGCTACTGCTTCCGGATCTAGCCGGGAGGTTCTTGCTTCGGTATCTCGACGTGTACCGGCTTGCCCCGTAGCCGAGCACGATCGAGCGCGCGGATCACGCGCTCCGCGAATTGCGACGGCACGTCCACCAGGGTATAGCGATCCGCGATCTCGATCTGCCCGATACTCTTGCCCGGGATCTTCGCCTCGTTCGCGATCGCTCCGACCACATCCATCGGGCGGACACCATCCGTGCGGCCGAGATCAAGATAGAGACGAGTCATCCCCGCCTCCGTGGCGGTTGCCGCGGCCTGTACTTCCTCCTGCTGGTCGGAGCCGTGCTCGCGCATGAGCAGGCTAATCGCGGCTGCGGCGATTTCAGACGGGTCGAAATAAGCCGCCAGTTCGTCAACGATCATCATTGACGTTTCGAGATCCTCCTGCTCGATGATCTCGGCCAGCGATTCACCCAGCATTTGCCGCTCGCGCTCCTCGATCTGCTGAAGCGTCGGCACGCCGCGTTGCTCCATGCGCTGCCCGGTCGCGCGCTCAATTGCCCGCAAGTGGCGACGTTCGCGCGGTGTCGTCAACGTGATCGCGATTCCGGGACGCCCGGCCCTGCCGGTGCGGCCGATGCGATGGACGTAACTCTCAGGATCACCGGGAATGTCGTAGTTGATGACGTGGCTGACGTTCTCGACATCCAGCCCGCGTGAGGCGACGTCGGTCGCGACAAGAATCTCGTCTTGTCCCGCTCGGAATCTGGCCATGACCCGGTCACGTTGCGTCTGGCTCAGATCGCCGTGAAGCGCTTCGGCGGGATAGCCGCGCGCCTGCAGTTGCTCGGTCAGTTCGTCTACCTCGCGTTTGGTCCGGCAGAAAATGATGGCTGAAGTCGGGACTTCGAGATCGAGCACGCGAGTCAGCGCCTCGAGCTTGGCTCTCGGCAAGACCTCGTAGTAGGCCTGCTCGGTTAGCGGGACCGTCATGTGCTCCGGCTCGACAATGACCCTGGCGGGATTCCGTAGGTAGCGCCGCGCGAGCTGAGCGACCCGGTCGGGAATCGTCGCCGAGAAGAGGGCCGTCTGATGCTCGGCGGGGACACGCTCCAGGATCCACTCGATGTCCTCGACGAAACCCATGTCGAGCATCTCGTCTGCCTCATCGAGCACGACCATTGACACGTTCGACAGCCTCAGCGTCTCGCGACGAAGATGATCCATCACCCGGCCCGGAGTCCCGACGATCACGTCGACGGGATGACGCAGCGCCCTCAATTGGCGATCGATCGGCTGACCGCCGTACACCGCCAGGACGGTCGTCCCCCGCGGACGACCGAACTGGTGAAAGGTCTCCGCGACTTGAATAGCGAGTTCCCGAGTCGGGGCCAGGATGAGGGCTCGTGGGTCACGCGATTCGCCCGAAAGCCGCTGCAGAATAGGCAGGGCGAACGCGGCCGTCTTACCCGTGCCGGTCTGTGCCTGGGCGATGACGTCTCGACCTTCGAGCAAGAGTGGAATCGCTTCTCGTTGCACGGGTGTGGGTTCCTCAAACCCGGCGGCATCGACAGCGTTCACGAAGTCTTTGGAAAGACCCAGGTTGCTGAATTCCTCTAGTGTCACTTTGCTCTCCTGGTGCAGACCACGCATGGGCCCCTCGCGCTTCGAGGTCCCCGAGCGAATCTCGTACACTCAGTTTGCCACGCTGAAGCCGAAAACGCCGAGAACCGTCGACGGTATTCGGGGGTGAACAGGATTCGTATCTCAGTTGACCGCTTTTCACTTCGCGGTCAACAATGAGGGCCAGTCTGAGTGGGCAACCGGTTGACAGCGAGCGGAGACATCGATGGAACGCGAGGTTCACGCGAGAAGCGAGGACGACCAGGTCGTGTGGATTCCGACGGATGAGCATCTTCGGCGCAGTCGTTTGATGCGATTCATCCGAGACCACGGTTTGGCAAGCTATGACGACCTGCTCGCGAAATCGGTTGGAGACCCTGGCTGGTACTGGGATGCCGTGGTCAAGCATTTGGGCCTCGAATGGTATCGACCGTATGACCAGGTCCTCGACGTCTCCGCTGGGCTTCCCTGGCCTCGCTGGTTTACCGGCGCCTCATACAACTACGTGCACGACGCCGTGGACAAGCATGCCGCTGGAGCGGATCGCGATCGGGTCGCGATCATCTGGGAGGGAGACGGCGGCGACGTTCGGCGGCTGACGTATGGTGAGGTTGCGATTGAAACCAACCGGTTGGCCGGAGCATTGAGCGACATGGGAATCCAAAAGGGGGATCGCGTCGGCATCTTCCTGCCGATGCTTCCCGAGACTGCCATTGCCACGCTCGCCTGCGCCAAGATCGGGGCGATCTTCATTCCGATCTTCTCAGGCTACGGCGGCGACGCAACCGCGATGCGTTTGCGCGATTGTGACGCGCGACTGCTCATCACCGCCGACGGTTTCTACCGGCGTGGACGACTCATCCCGATGAAGGAGACGGCCGACGAGGCGGTGGCCGCCGCGCCAAGCGTTGAACATGTGCTCGTGTATCGACACACCGGACGCGACGTGCCGTGGGATGCCGCACGCGATAGCTGGTGGCATGACGCCGTCGCGGGCAAAAGCCCGGAGTTTCAGACGATCCAAACCGACGCGAGTGATCCGTACATGATCATCTACACGTCCGGAACGACCGGCCGGCCCAAGGGGGCGGTTCACGTCCATGCCGGATTCCCGATCAAGGCGGCTCACGACCTTGCGTTCTGCTTCGATCTCCAACCCGACGACGTGCTCTTCTGGATCACCGATCTTGGCTGGATGATGGGGCCATGGGCGATCGAAGGTGGACTGATCCTCGGTCGCGACCCTGATGCTCTATGAGGGGACGCCCGACTACCCGAAGCCCGACCGGTTGTGGGAGCTCGTCGAGCGTCACAGTGCCTCGGTTCTGGGCGTCTCTCCTACCGCGATCAGGGCGCTGATGGGGCAGGGTGACGACTGGGTAGAGCGCCACAACCTCGCCAGCCTGCGTGCGTTCGGGTCTACCGGTGAGCCCTGGAATCCGGACCCCTGGAACTGGCTATTCAGCGTTCCAGGAGGGCGCCGCTGCCCGATTATCAATTATTCGGGCGGCACGGAGATCGGCGGCGGCATCGTCGGGTGCGTCACCATCAAACCGCAGAAACCCTGCTCCTTCACCGGCGCCGTACCCGGGATGGCCGCCGACGTGGTTGATGCCGAGGGACGGTCAGTCCGCAACGAGGTGGGCGAACTGGTCATCCGTGGACCGTGGGTCGGCATGACCAACGGCTTCTGGCGTGACCCCGAGCGCTACGTCGAGACATATTGGTCCCGCTGGGACGGTATCTGGGTGCATGGCGACTGGTCACTGATCGACGAGGACGGATACTGGTACATCCTCGGCCGCTCGGACGATACCATCAAGACGGCCGGCAAACGGGTCGGACCGGCCGAGGTCGAGTCGGCAGCCGTCGCGCACCCTGCGGTCAGGGAAGCGGCGGCAATCGGCGCGCCCGACGAATTGAAAGGGGAAAAGATCGTCGTCTTCGCCATACTGCGCGAAGGCTATGTGCCGAGCGACCAACTCAGGCGCGAGATTCTCGATGGGATCACCAGGCGTCTGGGACGGCCGCTCCGGCCCGACGCGGTCAATTTCGTGACCGATCTGCCGCGAACGCGTAACGCCAAGATCATGCGTCGGGTCATCCGCGCCAAATTCCTCGGCGCGACCGATCTTGGCGATCTCTCGGCGCTCGAAAATCCTGGCGCGGTCGATGAGGTCGGGAATCCGCGTTAGCTGGGCGCGGACAGCTCGCGCACGATCGGTTCCGGCTCCTCAACGCTCAGATAGAGATCGGTGAGGTGGTGCGGAATGCCCAGGAGGGTGACTGGCCGCGGCTTGATATGAATGCGCACGATTGGGCTGAGCGCGCCGATCAGTCCAATCGAATGTCGCAGATCGGAACGCCAACCGATTCCGCCCCACCAGGGCCAGTTTGAACGCTCGGCGCTCACGATGTCGTGCCGGGGTATCTCGATTCGTTTCCAGCCAAACTGGGCCACCACCGTGTCGGGACCGATGTCGAGAAACGAACGTGCTTCGGTCGCCCCGATGAGCAACAACGCCCAACTCCAGGAGGCGGACCGTTTGATCGGGTAACGGCTCACCGGTCGGTATCCGCTTCCGCCGACTCGATTGTGATCGTCGGAATGAGGGTCCAGTCGAACTGATCCGCACGGTCCGGACCAATCTCACGGAGAACCACGAGGCAGAATCGTGCCTGCTCATTGAGCGCGAGTGTGTTAATCCCCATGCAGCTTGGAAGAAACCGGCCCACCTTGTCGGTGCCGCCAGTCAGGAGCTTTACCGCGCCGCGCCAGTTACGGCGGCGCAGGTGATGGAAGGCGACCCCGATCTGCAGGATGCCCTGGTAGAGCGCGCGAACCGGATCGGGTTCCGCGCGCCAGATCTCTTCGAGGACCTCGTGACACTCGAAGTACTCGCCCGAGTTGAACAGCTCGATTCCCGCCAGAAGTCCGTCCGGAGGCGGTCCGGCGCAGCGCTCACAGGCCACCAGAAACCTCCCTGGTCCCATTTCCAGTATTCAATCAGCCGAACGGGCTGAGGACCACTCGAGCGAAACGATACGCGCCACGAAAAAGGATTGGGGCAGGAACCTTCCCACCCCAATCCGTTGACCTGTTCGCTGGTTGGCGACGATCGCGACTAGCTCGTCATCGACCAGTTCTTGAGGTCATAGGTTCCGTATGTCCACTGGCTCGGGACCTGGCCCTGGAGCTTGTTACTTCGCGCCGCCACGTTCTGGCGTGCGATGATCCCAAGCTCGAAGACCTGATCCCATGCCAGCTGCATGATCTGCTTGAACAGCGCCGTGGACTTCGTGGGATCCATCTCCTGCGAGACCTGGTTGTAGAGCTGGTCGAACTGCGGGTCGTTGATACGCGCATAGTTGGTTCCCGACCAGGAGTTCTCTTTCTGGGCGATCTCGGTCGAGAGATAGCGCCGGAACCAGAGGATCGGGAACGGACTTGACGGCGAGTTCGTGTACATCTCGAGGTCGGCGTAGAAGTGGTTGGTCGTCTGCTCGTTGCCCGGATCGCCTGAGAAGTAGACCGAGGCGTCGATCGACTTGATCTCGATCTCGACGCCGATCTTGCCGAGCGACTGCTTGACGATCTCCTGGTTCTTCTGGCGCACCGAGTTGACCGAGGTCTGGTAGACCCAGTGTAACGCACGACCGTTGAGCTGGCGCACGCTGCCGCTCATCTTGGCACCTGCGGTGTCCAGCAGGGCTGCCGCCTTGTCCAGGTTGTACTCGAACTTGATCCCATCCGGGAAGATGGTTGGGACAATGTTCTCGACAAACGGCGTGGCCTTACCGCCACGACCATAGAGCTGGGTGGCGACCGAGTCACGATCGACCGCGAGGTTGAGGGCCTGGCGGACCTCCAGCACCTTGAAATGCGGGTGCGGGACGTCTTTGTTCGATTTCTGCCCACCCTGGTCGGTCTGCGGATCGGAGCGGTTGATTAGCAGCTTCTCGGTGCCGCCACCGGTCCAGGTGATGAACTTGCCGAGGTTGCCGGCCCCCTCGATCTGCTTCATGACCGCTTCTTCAGTCTGGATGTTCCAGGCGTAATCGACCTCACCCGACTGGATGACGGCCCGGGCGGCACTGGTGGAGTCCCCGCCACCCTTCATGCTGACCTTGTCGAAGGCCGGCTTGCCGGGATCCCAATAATCCATGTTGATCGAATACTGGGCGTTGTCGCCGGGGGTGAAGCTGTCGACCTTGAAGGGTCCGGTGCCGATCGGCTTGAGGTTGAAGGGGGCGGTACGAGCCTTGTCACCGGTGAAGTCCTGCATGATGTGCTTGGGCAGGATGACGCCTTCACCGGAGCGGAAGGGTGTGAACCAGTCCGGGTTCGGATCCTTGAAGGTGATCTTGACGGTGTTCGGGTCGACCGCCACGACCGTATCAATCGTCTGGTAGTTGCCGGAGGTGGTCGCAGCCGTCTTGGGATCGATGATCCACTGATAGGTGAAGGCGACGTCGTCCGCGGTGAAGGGCTGGCCGTCGTGCCACTTGACCCCCTGGCGCAACTTGTAGGTGACGCTCTTGCCATCGGTAGAGACGCCGTTGCCGAGCGAGGGGACCTCGGCGGCCAGCACCGGCATGAGCTTGCCGTTGGCATCAGCTTCGATGAGGGGCTCGAGGGCCACGCGGGTCGCATCGAAGTCCTTGGTGCCGGACGACAGGTGGCAGTTCAAAATGGTTGGTGCCTGCCACCAGAGGAGCCTCAGCTCACCCCCGCCACCCCGCTTGCCAGTCGGTGCGCTGGTAGAGGTTGCGGCGGCACCGCTGGCGGACGGCGACGCACCGGGCGTGGCGCCCCCACTCGTCGTGCTGGTCGCGGTGGTTGCGCCCCCGCTCGTGGTGGCGGCCGTGGTGGCCGCGGGCGTCGACTTGGAACTGGAGCCGCAGGCGGCCAACAGCGCGGCAATGGCCGGAGCGCTCAATCCGAGCGCGACTCCGCGTTTCAGTACCGAGCGGCGCGAGAGCTTTCCGCTCTGAGCGGCCTGCAGCAGCTTTTCGAACTGAAAGTCCGACTTCACGTTCTCTCCTCCTTCGCTCGCACAATCGCGAGATCGATTTGCCCTCTGCTCAGGCTGGAAACCCGTCGTCCGGATTCGCTCACTCCGGTCCCGCCAGACGTCTGACTTGCCGGCGAGGCCACGGAATACGGCGCTGTCGACTTCGAGCGGTCAGGACCTCCTTTCGATCTCAACTCATGTTTCGCCGAACCTGAACCCGAGTGCGGGTCCGTTCGCCTCGTTCGGCAATCGGCGGTTCCAACAGCAGAGCGTCGTTTGGCAACGTACCAGCGTCCACGATACTCAATCGGCCCACATCGCGCAAGTGTAGTGGTTTGCGAGCGAACATCAGGATGGCGCAGATAGGATCGGGGCGTAGCATAGCAACATGCGAACAAACAACCGAACGACGAACGTGACGTTTCGCGTTTACGGCAAAAATCCTATCGCGAATAGTGAAATTCGGAGATCTTTGGGCGAGTTCTTCAGATCTGCGTCGTTAATCGAAAAGGGGGCTGAACGGGTTTTGAATGCGGTTGTGATCGAGGTGTCTGGGAAAAGCCGGGACGGATTTGATCCGTCCCGGCTGGATAACCCCAACGTGCAAGCGCGCCAGGCGCTACGCCTTCAACGACCAGTTCTTGAGGTCGTAGGTCGAATAGGTCCACTGGCTCGGAACCTGGCCCTGGAGCTTGCTGCTCACGGCAGCCACGTTCTGGCGCGAGATGATGCCCAACTCGAAGACCTGATCCCAGATCAGATGCATGATCTGCTGGAACACGGCCGTCGACTTGGTGGGATCCATCTCTTTTTCGACCTGGTTGTAGAGCTGGTCGAACTGCGGATTACTGAGGCGACAGTAGTTTCGGCCCGCCCAGGAGTTCTCTTTCTGGGCGATCTCGGTCGAGAGATAGCGCCGGAACCAGAGGATCGGGAACGGGCTGGACGCGCCGTTGGTGTACATCTCGAGGTCGGCGTAGAAGTGGTTGGTCGTCTGCTCGTTGCCCGGATCGCCTGAGAAGTAGACCGAGGCGTCGATCGACTTGATCTCGATCTCGACGCCGATCTTGCCCAGCGACTGCTTGACGATCTCCTGGTTCTTCTGGCGCACCGAGTTGACCGAGGTCTGGTAGACCCAGTGCAGCGGACGACCGTTGAGCTGGCGCACGCTGCCGCTCATCTTGGCACCTGCGGTGTCCAGCAGGGCTGCCGCCTTGTCCAGGTTGTATTCGTATTTGATGTCGGCCGGCAAAATCGCCGACACGCCATTTTCCACGTAGGGGGTCGCCTTGCCGCCACGACCATAGAGCTGGGTGGCGACCGAGTCACGATCGACCGCGAGGTTGAGCGCCTGGCGGACCTCCAGCACCTTGAAATGCGGGTGCGGGACGTCTTTGTTCGATTTCTGCCCACCCTGGTCGGTCTGCGGATCGGAGAAGTTGATCGAGAGCTTCTCGGTGCCGCCACCGGTCCAGGTGATGAACTTGCCGAGATTGCCGGCCCCCTCGATCTGCTTCATGACCGCTTCTTCAGTCTGGATGTTCCAGGCGTAATCGACCTCACCCGACTGGATGACGGCCCGGGCGGCACTGGTGGAGTCCCCGCCACCCTTCATGCTGACCTTGTCGAAGGCCGGCTTGCCGGGATCCCAATAATCCATGTTGATCGAATACTGGGCGTTGTCACCAGGGGTGAAGCTGTCGACCTTGAAGGGTCCGGTGCCGATCGGCTTGAGGTTGAAGGGGGCGGTACGAGCCTTGTCACCGGTGAAGTCCTGCATGATGTGCTTGGGCAGGATGACGCCTTCACCGGAGCGGAAGGGTGTGAACCAGTCCGGGTTCGGATCCTTGAAGGTGATCTTGACGGTATACGGGATCGACCGCCACGACCGTGTCGATCGACTGGTAGTTGCCGGAGGTGCTGGCGGCTGTCTTGGGATCGATGACCCACTGATAGGTGAAGACGACGTCGTCCGCGGTGAAGGGCTGGCCGTCGTGCCACTTGACCCCCTGGCGCAGTTTGTAGGTGACGCTCTTGCCATCGGTGGAGACGCCGTTGCCGAGCGAGGGGACCTCGGCGGCCAGCACCGGCATGAGCTTGCCGCTGGGATCGGCTTCGATGAGGGGCTCGAGGGCCACGCGGGTCGCATCGAAGTCCTTGGTGCCGGACGACAGGTGGCAGTTCAAAATGGTTGGTGCCTGCCACCAGAGGAGCCGGAGCTGGCCACCGCCACCACGCTTGGCAGCTGGCGCAGTGGTCGCGGTTGCGGCTGGAGAGGCGGCTGTCGTCGCCGCTGAAGTCGCAGCCGTTGTGGACGTGGCGGCAGTCGTGCTGGTCGCGGTGGAACCGCCACCAGTGGTGGTGCTGGCCGTGGTGGCCGCTGGCGTCGACTTGGAACTGGAGCCGCAGGCGGCCAGGAGCGCGGCAATCGCCGGGGCACTCAGCCCGAGCGCGACCGCGCGTTTCAATACGGCACGGCGCGAAAGCTTCCCGCTCTGCGCGGCCTGCATCAAGTCACTAAACGATTTATCAGGACCCATTCGTACTCTCCTCCTGCCTCGCCAAATCATCGGTTGAGCGAGACGACTCACGCGCACATCCGGGACAAGATTTGGGATTCGTTCATCCCCAGCATGACGCGTTACCCAGTTCCCTGTCCCGGCGGAATGGGCAAGCGGTGATTGGCTCCGGAACACCTCCTCGTTTGTCCGGAATCACGGGCACCCATACGACTGGTGTGAGCCGCCTTCGACCGTTGACCGCATGTCGAACGACAGGCTAGAGCCCCGTGGAATACCCCAACTGTGGCCTACACCTATGACTTAGAACCTCGCGAGCGCGGTGCGTTAACCCGTGTTCCACCAGAATATGTTGCTGAATCCGTTGAAGTGATTGTGGATGTTTTACCAGATGAGTCGGCGTCAATTCAAGGGATTCCAGATTCTCACCGATCTAACGGGGAGCGAATCGACGAATGACGATCATCACGTGACCCTGGTTTGTTCCGTTCGGATCATGCTCCTATGCCGGTTGCTTATAATCAGGTGTCTATCCGGCGCCGCGGTCGCCGTAGGTTAGCCCCGGATAGCGAGCACGCGGTACAGCGTCATTGTCTTTCGGATCATGTGTATTGCCGCGGTTCGATGGCGCCATCGTGTTGGCTGATTAATCCACCTGTCATTGCGGCGACGGACTGGTCACGTGTGCCGGTTCAGGCAGGATTCAGGATCAATTCAGACATGACTCAGACAGCACGATGATACTCGCTCATGGATAGGCAACATGACGTCGTTCCGCCTTCGGGAGGATCCTTCTTGAGACGCCAAATCGCGCTAACATCGGCCATTGGGCTCCTGATCATGGCTCTCGTTGTCGGGTTGACCGGCGGTGTCGTGCTGGGCGGCGTGGCCGGCTATCTGTACGGCCATAATCGGGTACCGGCTCAGCCGTCGACCGCTCTGCAGACTTCGGCCACGAACAGCTCCACATCAGCCACTGGCCAATCCGACGTCGCGGCGCAGACGAAAGATGCGATCGTCAGCAAGGTCAATCCGGCGGTCGTGACGATCGAGAATCAGCAGAAGTCCGCCGACGGTACCGAGCAGACGGTGTCGATGGGCAGCGGCTTCATCATCGATCCGCAAGGTCATGTCGTGACCAATAACCATGTCGTCGACGGTGCCGACGCGCTGATCGTTGTCACGCTCGACGGTTCCAAGGTGAATGCGACCCTCGTCGGAACCGATTCGTTTCAAGACGTGGCCGTGATCAAGATGGATGGCAAGGTTCCGGGCACGGTTGCGTTTGGGAACTCCAGTAGCGCTCAGCCAGGGCAGAGCGTCATCGCGATCGGCAGCGCGCTGGGCGAGTTCCGGAACACGGTCACCGACGGCATCATCGGCGGAGTTGATCGCAGCCTCGACACCGGCGACGGGTATCTGCTCGGCAACCTGATCCAACATGACGCTCCGATCAACCCGGGGAACTCGGGCGGGCCATTGCTGAACCTCAACGGCGAAGTGATCGGCATGAACACCGCGGTCGTCCGCGGCGGCTTTGGCCAACCAGGTGCAGAAGGCCTTGGCTTCGCGATTGCGAGTAACACCGTCAAATCCTATGCGGACCAGATCATCGCCAAAGGCAAGATCGACCATCCATATGTCGGGGTTAGCTTCAGGCCGACAAACTCTGGATTGAATGGCTCGTCGTCCACTGATTCACAGCCGGTAACGATTGTCGACGTCGCTGCGAGCGGCCCGGCGGCCCAGGCTGGGCTGAAGGTTGGCGACGTGATCGCCGCGGTCGATGGCACCGCCCTCGACAGCGAGCACCAATTCCTCAACGAGGTATACAAGCATAATCCGGGCGATAGTGTCACGTTCACGGTGCGGCATCAGGATGGCACTCAGACTCAAGTCAAAGTAACGCTCAGCGGTCGCCCGTCACCTACGACATAAAGGTCTATGTTCCACTTCCCCTCCTCACATGGCGAGCGGGGGCCGGCGCTGAAGCCGGCCCCCGTTTGTCATTGGGTTCGCGCACCGCGTCTGTCACAAACGATTGCGTCGCGGTGTTTAGTTTAATGAGTGCGATCGGCGCCTTCGGGCGTGTGTGGGTGGAGAATCGCCCTGATGGTCGGACCCAAATCGTTCTCGCCGGCGAGCAGCATTCCGATGACTGACCTGAGTGCTGCCTCTGGCGAAGCCGAATTCGACGAGATCTTTCGCCGCTACTACGCGACCGTGTACGGTGTGCTCGTGCGAATCACTGGATCTCCGGAAGAAGCTGAGGATCTGGCGCAGGAGGTGTTTATCCGCCTGCACGAGAGACGAGGGTCGCTTGACGCGGACTGGAATCTAGGTGGATGGCTGTATCGTGTCGCATCAAACACCGGATTCAACGCGCTTCGATCGAAGCGCCGCCTGCATCAACGATTGCTTAGCTGGGCCAGGCAGGAGCGGCCGTTGCGAGATTTCGCGCCGAGCGCTGCTTCCGAGGTTGAGGTCCGTGAGGATGCCGAGTTGGTACGGCGCGCGCTGCACGGGTTGCGCGAACGAGACCGGACGGTGCTGATCCTTCGGTATTCGGGCGTTGCCTACGGTGAGATCGCGTTGGCGGTTGGAGTCAAACCGAGTTCGGTCGGAACGATTCTCGTACGAGCCGAAGCTGCGTTCCGTCGGCAGTTCGAGCAGCTTTCCCCATCCGAGTGACGAGGAGAGATGTGATGGAAGCTCAGTTCGAGTGTCCCTCTGACGGCGAAATCCGTGCCCTGATCGATGACGCTGTGCCCGATGCCCGGCGCGCGGTCTGGGCTGAACACGTCGCCGCGTGCGACCATTGCCGCGCCCGTCTCGACCTCATTTCCGAGAACGCTGATGCGGTCGCCGCGAAGTTCAGTGCGATCTCAGCTGCCGTTGCCGCTGTCGACGAAAACGCGGCGCTGAGGAAGATGCGCGCGCGTCGAGAGCTGCGAGAGCCGGTGATCCCTCTGTTGAAAGGAGAATGGTTGATGAGTCGTATAGCTGGAGTCGGTCGCCGAGGCGCCCTAGCCGGTGTCGCCGTGATCGCTCTGATGGTGGTGGTCATCGCCGCCGTTCCACTTGGTTCGCTAGCCGAGAACATGCTGACACGCCTGCGTGTCCAGCAGTTCTCCGCGATCACAATCCCGATGGACATGGTCCAGCCGAAGGCACAGGCGTCCGGATCGACGAATTCCGGAATGCAGGCGTTCGTTGCCGCGCAGCTTGCCGATCTCGGCAAGCTGAACACGACACTCGACAAGAGCAGCCTGAGTAAAGCCTCGTCGGTCGCGGACGCGCAGTCGCACCTCAATGGGAGCATGTTGGTGCCGACCGATCTGTCGAGCTTCTCCGGGGCGCGAGCCGACCGTGTACCTGACCAACGCGGGTTCAATTTCGTACGCATTGAACGTGCAAAAAGCGCGTGATCTCTTCAGCCTCGGGAAAATCGATCCGGCCCCGCTGCCGGATCCGAGCACCACGCCGACGGTGACGCTCTCGCTCGACATCCCGGCTGGGGCGGCGCTCGACTATCAGTCGAACGGCAAGCATCTGATCGTGGCGCAGATGGAGAGCCCGACGCTGACCATCCCGTCGTCAGTTGATATCTCGCTGCTGCGTGACGAACTGCTCGCAACCGGCTTCTTGCCGCCGGAAACGGTCGCCCAGCTGCGTGCCGTCACGGACTGGCAGCACACGCTGATCGTTCCGGTTCCTTCGGGCGCCACGACGAGCAACGTCACCGTTCAGAATAGCGCCGGATTGCTGATCAAGAGCGATCAGGGCTCGGTAGTCATGTGGCAGAAGGATGGCGTGCTGCACATCGTCGGCAGCGACAGCAACGTGGACGTGATGTCGATCGCCTCGTCGCTGCATTGATGCGGGCCGCCGGCAGCATATCGACACGGTAGCGATGAATAACGCCCCGGCCTCAGAGGCCGGGGCGGATTCATTTGGAGCATACTTGCTCATATGATCGAAACAATGAAACCGCACGCGGTCAACGACCTCGACGACACTCCCCTCGAATTCGCGATCGAAATGATGTCGCTGCGAAAAACCTATGCGGGGAAAGCCGTCGTCGATGACCTGACGCTCAACGTCGAGTATGGCGAGGTGTTTGGTTTCCTCGGACCCAATGGCGCCGGGAAGACCACATCGATCAAGATGCTGATGGGTCTGGTCTATCCGACCTCCGGCTCGGCCCGGCTGCTCGGGAAATCCCTTGGGGATCGGCAGGCACGGCGACAGATCGGCTTTCTCCCGGAGCTCTTTCGGTTTCACGAATGGCTGACCGGCGAGGAGTTTCTCCAGTTCCATGGTCAACTCTATGGGATGTCGCGCGCTGAGCGGGCGCAACGTATTCCCGAAGTGCTCAAGCTCGTCGGACTGACCGCGTTTGCCGGCAAGAAAGTGCGGACCTACTCGAAAGGGATGCAGCAGCGCGTCGGTCTGGCCCAGGCGTTGCTCAACAACCCGCGGCTCGTCTTCCTGGATGAGCCGACGTCGGCGCTCGACCCTCTTGGTCGCCGCGACGTGCGCGCCATCCTGGCTCACCTGCGCCAAGAGGGGGTTACCGTCTTCCTCAACTCGCACCTCCTGAGCGAGGTCGAGATGAGCTCCGATCGAGTCGCGATCATCGACCACGGCAGAGTCGCCGCGATCGGACGAGTCGAAGATTTGCTCCATCGCGACCTGACGGTCGAGTTTCGACTGGGCACGGTCGATCAGGAAACGCTCGCTGACCTCAAGACGCTGGTGAGTGTGGAACAGCTCAATGTGGGTCCACGCACGACGATCGTGAGCCGCGCCGCAAGCGAGGAGGTCGTCGCTCAGGCGGTTAGCCTCCTGTCTCGGCACGGCGTGCCGGTCTATGGCGTGACGCCCGAACGACGGACGCTGGAAGACGTCTTCGTCGACGTCGTCTCGCCGGATGAAAGCGACGGCCAATGAACATCGCGGTCATCGCGCGCTTGACCTTTCGTGAAGCCTTCCGCCGCAAAGTGATCCTGGGCGTCGTGCTGCTCAGCATCGCCTTCATCGTGCTCTACGCCATCGGTTTCCATCTATTTCGCAATCAATACCTCGATCTCGCCGCCAGAAGAGCCGCGCGCCCCAATGCCGGGCCCGCTCCAACCTACGCCGTGTCGGCCAGTGCGATGGTGCTGCTCGGCTTATACACCGTCAACTTTTTGACCGGGATCATGACGATCTTTGCCGCCGTGGGAACCGTGGCCGGTGAAATCGAGGCTGGCACGCTGCACGCAGTGGTGCCGAAACCGATCGGCCGGTGGCAGATCATCCTCGGCAAGTACCTCGGCTTCGCGATCATGCTCACGTGCTACATCGCGTTGATGGTGACCGGCGTGGTGACGACGTCCCATTTCGTTGGCCACTATGCGCCGCCCAACATCGTTCACGGCACATTGCTCGTGATGCTGGTGTCGATGATCCTGCTGAGCCTCACGATGCTCGGCAGCACGATCTTCTCGACGATGACCAACGGTGTCGTCGTCTTCATGCTGTATGGCATGGCGGTAACCGGCGGGTTGGTTGAGCAGATCGGCACGGCGCTGAACAACAACACGCTGGTGCGGATTGGGGTCGGCACGAGCATCATCGTGCCCAGCGACAGCATGTGGCGCCTGGCGAGCTATGTCGTTCAGCCGCAGTTGGCGATCAGCTTCATCGGGCCAAATCCGTTGGGGACGACGGTACCGCCAAGTAACCTCGCGGTGCATTACTCCATCGTTTACTGTTTTGTTCTGGTCATCGGCTCGGTCCTCGTCTTTCACCGCCGGGATCTGTAGCCACCTACTGCGCGGCGCAAGGCGCGCTACGGTCAACATGTCATGGAGACAGGAGTCAGGGGATGAGGATTCGCGCGTTCACCAGCGGCCCAATCATGACCAACGCCTTTCTGGTCATCGATGACGACTCGAAAGATGCGCTCGTCATCGATGCGCCGCCCGACGTGACGCCAGCGATCGCGCGAGCTATCCAAGAGGACGGATTGACGGTCACTCTGCTGGTGATCACGCATCATCACTGGGATCACATCGGCGACGCTCGCGAACTTGCGGACAGCCTTGGTCTCACGGTTGCGGCTCATCCTGCGTCGGTCGCGCATCTCGAACAGCCAGCGGGCGGGCCGGCTCCGATTGCTCCGGTCCACGTTGGTCGACTCCTCAATGAGGGAGACGTGGTCGACGTCGGCAACATGAGCTTTCAGGTACTCCACACACCCGGACACGCCAAGGGACAGATCTCGCTCTATGCGCCGTCCGACCACGTGATGTTCGGCGGCGACACGCTCTTCCCGAACGGCTATGGTCGAACCGATATCGCCGGAGCCAGTGACGAGGAAACCGCGGTGACGTTGCTGCGTTTGCTCGACCTGCCCGACGACGTCACGGTCTATCCAGGACATGGCCAGGAGACCACCATCGGACAGGAGCGTCCCTGGATGGCGCGCATCACCAGGCGATCACACCAGGAAACCTCACCGTGATACCGTGCTACGGTCCCTGTGTGTTTGGCGCATCGTTGCCGAGTATCACGACCACGTCCTCCCCGTTCGCTTGCGCCGGATTTCCCGATTGAACTGACGAGGCCGGAAGCCCGAGCGTCTGGGCGATCGATCGCGCCGTCGAGAGATTACCGCTGTAATCGATCACTTTCGACGCCGGATAGTTGCCGGCGTTCGTTGCTTGCGCGATAGAAACGTTCAAGAACCCGTTGTCGTTGAGCTTGGATGAGGACGTTGCCGCGAGCTTGTTGACGAAGGTGCCGTTTTCCACCAACACCTTGGCCCGCAGGTTCGGCTGCTCCACGGTCGGCTGTGGGGATCCCGCCGAAACGCTCTGCGACGATTGCGGCATCATCTGGTTGAGAAGGTCGTGAATCTTGGTCCAGTTCGGGATCAGGTAATACGGCTGACCGGGATTCCACTGCGAGGTCGTGGCGTCGAGCAGGTTGTAGCTTTTGATGTCAGACGACTTGATCTCGGTCCCGAGCTTGGCGAGTTTCAACACGTCTGATGGTGGGAGGTCGGTGCGAATCGTATCTCCAAGCTGCGCGATGAGGTCGGGCGCCTTGGTAATCAACCCCAACGAGAGGCTCTGCTGACGCAGCGCGGTCAGTAGTTGTTGCTGTCGCATGCCACGGGCGAAGTCGTTGTCGTCGTGTCGCGTCCTGACATAGCGAAGAGCCTGAATGCCGTTCATGTGTTGCAAACCGGAGTGGAAGACGATGCGGGTATAGTTGAATTGCTCTCCCGGATACTGGTCATCCTTGATCGGCGCCGGAACGTCGAGTGTCACCCCACCCAGGGTATCGACGATCTTCTGGAATCCGGCGAAATCGACGACGGCGTAATAGTCGATCTTGATGTTGAAGTTGTACTCGATCGTGGCGCGAACCAGGCCGGGCCCGGTGATGCTGGTCAGTGAGCCGTTCGAATACGCGGCATTGATTTTGTCCTTGCCGACTCCGGGGATCTCGACCAGGAGATCGCGCGGAATCGAGAGCAGCCCCACTTTCTTGGTCGCGGGGTCGATCGTAGCGATGATGATCGTGTCCGACAGCGGTACCTCACCCTGCGCCCGGCGCGCGGCGTTCGTATCCGCGCCGAGGAGCAGGATGTTGATGCGTTCCTTCTTGTTCCAGTCCGGCAATTGCACCGCTTGAGTTGCCTGCGGGACGATCACCGGAGTCCCGCTCGCGTTCACCGTCACGACTGGTCGGGGAACCGAGGTGACGAAGATCTTCTGGTAGGCGCTGCGCGCCTTCATCAACGTCGGCCCAACGATCGCGGCTGCGATTGCCAGCAGCAGGATCGGTGTCAGGACCAGCGCGGCCTTCCAGCGTGACCTGCGTCTCGGTCGTGTCGGAGGGATAGGTACCGCGCGACCAATCGGTGGAACGGCGGTGGGTTGCTGGAACTCACCTCGCTGGCGTGCCTGTCGGATCTCGCCAGCCGTCAGACGTTGTACGTTTTGATATCTTCCGCTGGTGCCTCGTCCGTAGGCGGGATGGTGTGCGCCTCGGCGCGTCGGGTGTCGATCGTGTGGCCCTTGCCGGCCGCGCGACGTGCCATCGTCTCGAGGACGTTGATTCATACCATGACCTCGTCGTTACTCGTTCGTACGTTGTCATCCCCAAGTCGTGTCCGAAGATGACCTTGCGGCACACGACCTGGCTTCCTCGCCGGTTAACGAGGCGTCGATGACGATGATGCGTTCCGCAAATTAATCCTGGCTGAAGGATGCTCCTGCACAATGCAGACACCTGTGGGCTCGCCGGATTGCCCGGACCCACTATACGGAGCATGACGTGAGTTCGTGGCGCCGGAACGGGATCTGCAATTTTGGCGGCGGAGAAGGGACATTCGTGCCCAGTCCGTGAACCCTGTCGGCTACGCGCAGATGCCGGCAGGTAAACCGGCGTAAACGCGCCGGTTCGTGTGTACCTTGATCAATAGATGGAGGAGCAATCCATGACAAGTTCGATAGGAAAGACGCGATGGGCAATTGCCGAAGGGTACATCCCAACCTGGAGTAACGGACCTGAACCAGAGATGCTGAGCCATGAGACCGCCTGCATACTCAACGCGGGAGATCGCGACGCGCACGTCGAGATCACCATATTCTTCTCGGACCGCGACCCGGTTGGGCCGTATCGCGTCACCGTTCCCGCTCGACGCACCTCACACCTGCGCTTCAACGATCTCAATGACCCGGCGCCGATTCCAACAGGGACGAATTACGCGTCGGTGATCGAGTCGGACGTGCCGATCGTGGTTCAGCACACGAGGCTCGACTCGCGTCAGGCCGCAAACGCCTTGATCACGACGATCGCGTACTCCTCCGAGGTGTAGGCGTCCAGATTCGCTCCGGAGAACCCAGAGTGAGGAATACGGACGTCACGTCTCCAGTCCGATAGCTCCGGCGTGTGGGTCCCAACCCTTGACACACGTTTCCTCCGCGGTCGGTTTCGTTCCACGGGCGTTGACCGGGCCGGCATGCCGTGTGCGACGTGCGGCGCAGGCACATGGGACACGGCATGCCGAGGTTCCGGGCCAAGTGGATAGTGACACTGACACGTGGATAGGGTATTGATGGCACACGCAGTCACAGCGAGCGGGCAGAGAGAGCGCCACCGTCCCGCGGCACGCCTCGTCCCACCTGGATGGACGATAAACCCGTCAGAACCGGCGCGTCGGCTCGTTCTCGCGGGACTCGCGATGCTCGGCTGCTTGACGGCCGGGTATCTCGCGCTGTACCAGACCGGGGCGATCTCGACCGTGTGGGAGCCGATCTTCGGCAACGGAAGCAGGACGATTCTGAATTCTCACTTGTCGCGGTCCATTCCGGTTTCGGATGCGGCGTTGGGGGCAGGTGCGTACTTTCTCGACGTGCTGCTGAGCGTCGCTGGCGGGGATGACCGTTGGGAGACGCACCCCTGGTTCGTGCTGGCGAATGGGGCGGTGTCGATCGGTCTCGGCTTGGCGGCAATCTCGCTGTTGATCATCCAACCGCTTGCCTATGGCAGTTACTGCACGCTGTGCGTGTTCTCGGCGTTCATCTCGATTAACCTGGTTGGCCCGACGATGGAGGAAAGCCTCGCCGCGCTGCAATACCTGGGGCGAAAGTACACCGAGCCCACCGAACAGCAGCGGAAACTGGACGCCGAACACGTTGGCGCGCCTGCCCATCCACACGTGGAGAACCGGTGGAATGCTGGAGGGCTGCGCTTGCGCCATCTTGTCGGCGCGATCATCGGCCTGTGGCTGATGGTCTCACCCGCGGCCATCGGATTTGCCGGATACTCCCGCTCCGACGCGCGCATCGTGGGCCCGATCGTCCTCACCGTCAGCATCCTGTCAGTCTGGCCGGCGACCCGCTGGTTTGCCCGGCTCAATGGGTTCGCCGGCTTTTGGCTGATGTTGGGGTCGGTCCTGCTCCTCGCTCCGAGCGTCGTTCTGCTGCCGAACATCGTGTTCGGCGCGGTCTTGGTTTGGCTCTCACTAGTTCCCGGGAATGCCGCCTGGCAGATTGGTGGCGGGTGGATCGGCATTCTTGGTTCTGGTTCGGACGTGCCGTAGCCAGTGTGTGACCCTGTGGCCCCGGTTTAGTTGTCGTGAATGCCCTTCGTTCGACCGATCACGACCAGACCAGCCACGGCCGCAAGTCCGGCACCGGCAGCGATGGAGCCGCGATGTAACGTGGCCCAAAGCTGGCGGCTCGTTGGTTTCGCCAGGTTATTAAAGCGCCCGCGAGCCGCGAAGTCACCTGGGACCGGCTCGAAGAGATTGTCGGCGCGATTCGGATCATCCGGTTCGTTCGTGATCTGCGACGTGAAGCCAAATTTGGCCAAATAATGATCCAGAACGCGTGGCATGACGCGGTTGCCCCAGATCGCCTTCTCGGTCGGCATGCCGACGTAGATTTCAGGGCGATCATGATGTGCCGCCCAGTAGATCGACTCTCCCGCGACCTCCGGCTGGAAGATGGGCGGGACAGGCTGCGGTTTGTGTGTCAGGTGGTTCCTCGTCCAATCGAACTGCGGAGTGTTCAAGGCAGGCATCTGAACCATCGTCACGCTCACCCTGCTCTTGTCGTGATACAGCTCGGAGCGGAGTGATTCGGTGAATCCCTGAATCGCGTGTTTCGCGGCGCAATACGCCGACTGCAGCGGGATGGCGCGGTATGCCAGCGCCGAGCCGACCTGGACGATCTTGCCGCGATCGCGTGGCAGCATCCGCTGGAGTGCCGACAGCGTGCCGTTTACAACGCCCAGGTACGTCACCTCGGTAACGCGACGGTACTCTTCCGCGGTCATCTGCCTCACCGGTGAGAAGACCGTCACCATGGCATTGTTGACCCAGATATCGATCGGTCCGAAGGCTCGTTCGACCTGAGATGCCGCGTCGTCGACCTTGCTGGCGTCGGCCACGTCGAGTGGCAGCACCAGTGCCTGTCCCCCCAGGCTCTCGACTTCACGTTTGGTGGCTTCGAGACGATCTCGATCGCGAGCGATCAGTCCGATCCGGGCTCCGTTGCGAGCGAACTCTCGCGTCACGGCCCGTCCAACACCGGCCGACGCTCCGGTGACGACGACTACCTCTCTCGGGTTATCGCTGCTCATTCGACCCTCCTGGCAATGATTTGGCTCGTTCTGGTGGAATCTTCAGGCGGCGGCCGTATTGTCACGACGGACACCGTTCCCTGCCTCGCAGAGACGGTGCCAGATGAATCTGGCGATTGAGGTTGGCGGTATCTGGCGGGTTCAGGTCAGGCGGTCACTCGTTCGATTCGAGTCGGAATCTCGAATAGGTAATGAATTCGAATGCGGTCGTTGACGTGTGGGTGAGGGTAGACCGAACCGACGGGCAATGTGCCCTCGAGCACGTTGTCGGGATCGGAGTCGTGCGCGAAGTAGATCGTGAAGTATGGTTCGTCGTTGATTTCGAACGGGACGACCGCTCTGATCGTCGCGCTGATTTCCATCTCGTCAACCGCCTTTGAATTCCGCTTCGAGAACGCACGCACGATCTCGCTATCTCTTCCATCGTACGCCAGAACGACGCGGCGACGCACATCGAGCGACCGCGGCTTGAAACCAGCCGAGGGGCGGGCTAGGATGCAGCGGCTTTGATAGTGGGAGGGACTCGTCGTGAATCATTTGACACGAGCAGTTGAGATAGCGCTGGAAGAGGATACGTCGTACGGGGATATCACCAGCGAGCTAACCGTTCCTGGCGATCGCCAGGCAACGGGGCGCTTCGTGGCGAAGTCGGACGGTGTGATCTCGGGCATCGACGTCGCACGTGAGGTCTTCCGGCAGGTCGATCCACGGGTGCGCTTCGAGCCTGTGGTGCGGGACGGCGATCGTGTTGCGGCCGGTGAGTCGTTGGGAACCGTCAGCGGGCTCGCTCGCAGCATCCTGATGGGCGAGCGGGTGGCGCTCAACTTCGTACAGCGGCTTTCTGGAGTAGCGACGGCGACGGCCCGCTATGTCGACGCGGTGCAGGGGACGGGCTCCCGCATCATTGACACACGTAAGACGACACCCGGCATGCGCTTCCTCGAGAAGAAGGCGGTGCGCGACGGGGGAGGACACAATCACCGGATCGGACTCAGCGACGGCATCCTGATAAAGGACAACCACCTGGCCGCGATTGGCGGACCGAACCGGATCACGACGGCCGTTCAGGCGGCGCGGGCAGCGGCTCCGCACACTCTGCGGGTGGAAGTCGAGGTAACGGACCTCGATGAGCTGGCGGAAGCGCTCGCTGCGGGTCCCGACGCTGTCCTGCTCGATAACATGTCGCCGGAGGAGATGACGGAAGCGGTGATTCGCACCGCCGGTCGCGCGCTGTTGGAAGCCTCAGGCGGAATCACCCTCGAAACGGTGCGAGCCGTGGCGCTGACCGGTGTCGATCTCATCTCGGTTGGAGCGTTGACGCATTCGTCTCGGGCGCTGGACATCAGCCTCGAGATCGACATGGGGAATGAGGCGAGCCGGTGAGTGAGCGGGAGCGGAGAAACGTCACGAGCGTCGGCGGCCTGGTCGTACGGGATGACTCCGTCTTGCTGGTGCGGATGACGTACGGGCCGTCGCGCGGGCGCCTCATGCTGCCGGGCGGCGTGATGGACCCGGGAGAGACGCTCGATATTGCAGTCGCACGCGAAGTGCTGGAGGAGACCGGCGTCATGGCCGACCCGATCGGAATCATCGGGGTGCGCAGCCGTCATGACGGCCCCCACACCGACACCTATGTCCTGTGGCTGCTCGATCATCGAGAGGGTGAGCCGCGACCTGATGGGCATGAAAATGACGAGGTTGGCTATTTCACCCTGGAGCAACTCGCGGCCCGTGACGATGTGACCTATCTTGCGCAGTACATGGCGCACAGGGTGCTTAACCAGCAGTTGGCGCCGATGCGCCAGGTCAGCGACTACGACTATCAGTTTCCGGGTTCAACGCCGGACTCCTGGAAGCTGTTTCTCTCCTGGTAGAGAGATCCGAGGCGGAGCGCCGCCATTGCGGCTCCGGCACAAAGGAGGGCCGTTTCGCCCTCCTTGTGCGAGAGATCCGGGCACTGAAACCGTCTAGCGCAAATTGAAATACTTGAAGGCCTCGGCAAGCTCCATATCGTTCGCGCCCGGATATCGCCGCGCCCGCGCTTCCGCGGCCGTGTCCTGCGCCCAGCGTCGCAGCATCGGCGCGAAATCCCAGTCGCCCATCTGACTCTTGTGTTCTCCCAGAGCCTCGAGCTTCGTCGAGAACGCACTGCTGACGTCGATCCAGACATCGGGATCGCGGGCGCCCGCAACGAAGACCTCCGCTACCTTATGCGGCTCCAGCCCTTCTTCCAGAAGCTGGGGAAACGTCAGTCGGTCACGCGCCGATGGAAAAACGGCCGCGAGCGTGGCTTCGCCCATAGCCAGGTGATCCGGATGCTGGATGTACTCCTGCCCCTCCCAGCGGTTGGTGGGATCCTGGCAGATGACGGCGTCCGGCTTGTGCTTGCGGATCATGCGCGTGATCGCCAGGCGCAGATTTAGATCGGGAACCAGCTCGGCATCTCGAAACCGGAGGAATTCGACCGTCTTGACGCCGAGCACTCGCGCCGCTTCTCGCTGCTCCCGTTCGCGGGTCTCAACGAGACGCTCCGAGTTCATCTCGGGATCGTCGCTGCCTTTATCGCCGCTGGTGCCGAGGACGAAGATGACGTCACTGCCGGCGGCCGCCCACTTGGCGACGGTACCAGCACAACCGAACTCGGCGTCATCCGGGTGCGCCATTACGACCATCACACGGCCCGGAGCCGCCCCGGGCATCTCTCCATTGCTCATTCGCGCTCCAGATATGACGTGGTCGTCGCGTGATCGTGTCCGGACGTTGTTGAGGCCGCACACGACACACGACGATGACGAATGCGCCGCGCTCGTCGTGCAAGCGTGACGCTCCAAACGAACCGATTCCTTATAACGTGATCAGGATGAGGATTTCATCCATGCGACACTGAACCGAGCTCTGTCGCGGCCGCGGCATCGAGCATCCATATGACGCGTCCTGCGGCCTTTCGTAGGTATTGCGATGGGGTCTCGCTCGGATTCCACGCCCCTTCGATAGCCCGGTGCACCGCATCGGCCTTGTCCGCGCCCGCAACCAGAAAGAGGACGTGGTCAGCTGCCAGCAGCACCGGTACCGTCAACGAGAGGCGGACGGTCTGCTGCTGCGGCACTGGATTCGCGACGACGAGTCGATCACGAACCTGCAGCGCCGCGGTGCCCGGGAAGAGTGACGCGGTATGTCCGTCGCCGCCGAGACCGAGCAGGATCAGGTCGAACCGCGGTGGGTGTGCTGCGTTTGATCCCGCGAATACGGACGTGAGAACGCGCTCGTACTGGACGGCCGCCGCAACTGGATCGAGCTCACCCCGCATCCGGTGGATGTGTGCGTCGGGGATCGGCACGTGATCGAGCAGTGTCTCGCGAGACATGTGGTAATTCGAATCGGCGTGATCCGGCGGGACGGTCCGCTCGTCGCCCCAGAAGACCTCGATGGCCGTCCAGTCAATTTGGGAAACGTATGGATCGATGGCCAGAAGCCGAAACAGGGCGCGTGGCGTCGATCCTCCGGAGAGTGAGACGCGAGCCGTTCCTTTCTCCGATTGACACGCGCGAACGATCTCAACGAAGCGTCGCGCGGCCGTTTCCGCCAGCTCAGCCGAGCTGGCCGCGACCACAATCTCAGGTTTGCTCACAAGACTCTCCGAAACTTGACCGTCGACGCGAAGCGTGCTCCCTCCGCGATCGCATCCTCGAACAGACAATCGTGGGTCGTCGTCTCCAGTTCCCGCAGCAAGAGCTGCGACAAGCCGGTCGGGGCGGATCTCATCGCATGTTCCGCGACCACCTGCCCGTTGAGCATTCCGGTCATGCGCAAGGTCGCGAGATCGTCCCCAACGCGCTCGACCTGGAATTGACCGCTCTTGGAGCCATCTGAGGAACTCAACGACGTGCTGAGCAGGTAGCCGTTGTAGTGCTTGGGGACCGGATGACTCACCAGTTCGATCGTGATGCGGTCACCGTTCACGTCCTCAGCGAAACACGTGCCCGGCGGCTGATCCTTGCTGCCCTGAACGACACTCCATCCGAGCCGGCTCGAGAGCCACCCGGCGAACAGCATCGCCTGCGCGGCGTTGTGCCTGCTGGATGCGTGATGACCAAACTCGAGCTTCAGATGCGAGATACGGTCGAGTGCCCAGCGGCAGTCGGGCATGTCGAAGAACTGCGACATCATGGACCGCCACGGCGTCAGCCGCGCCCAGTTCAGGTCGGTGACCGCACAGCGCTCGCCGATGGTCTGGCAGAGCTCATGTACCCGTACGAGATTCGTGCTGCAGCGTTGGAAGTCGAGCGAATCGACCACCATCCTCGTCGCGGCGAGCGCCAGGCGTGCAAATCGTTTGTCCGCGAGAGGCGGCTGCCCAGGCCACCAGACGAAGGTGGGGAGGTCGGGCAACGCGAGTGCCACGATGACGCTGGGGAGCTGGTCGAGCGAATCGGGCGGCGTCTTAATCTCAATCTTCTCGAAACAGGAGGCGAAACGCTCGCCGGACGCGGTATAGCAGTGGGTGCTGACGTGGGCATCGATGTCGTTCTCGAACGCTCGTGGATCGGGCGTCACGCTGAAGCTGATGACGCGGGACGGATGATTGGTGGCCAATTCGTTGATGATCTTGGCGGTATGTACCTCCATGGCCGGGTCGGAGGAATGCACCACGAGGTTGAGTACGCTCGTTCGCGTAGGAACCACGTCCGTTTCGCGCAAGCCAACAACCGTCGGCATTCGCCACAGCTGCCCCAGTTCGCGTTCGATCGACCCAACGTCGACCGCTGGTCCCTTCAACCCATGAACGTCGACGCTGACATCGATACCCGTCATCGGGCCCACCTTCCCGCAACACGAGAATTATGGTTGTCGCCAGGCCCGGCCATCACGGGCCATGAAGGCATCTGCCGCCGCTGGTCCCCAGGATCCCGCCTCGTAGTTCGGGAATTGTGGCGGCGACACCTCGCCCCATTCCTGGAGGATTTCGGTGATCGGTTTCCAGGCCGCCTCGGTCTCGTCACGACGTGTGAACAACGTTGAGTCACCGAACATGCAATCGAGCAGCAATCGCTCATAGGCGTCGGGGGATTCGACGAAGAAGGAGGTGCCGTAGAGGAACCCCATGTTGACCGATCGCAGGCGGATATGCGGGCCCGGCACCTTGGCCGCGATCTTCAGCGTGATCCCTTCATCCGGCTGAATCCGGAGCGCGAGCACGTTCGGTTCGAGCGGCGCACCCTCCGTGGACTTGAAGAGCGGGTGCGGCACGCTTTTAAACTGAATGGCGATCTCGGTTACCCTGCGAGGCATGCGCTTGCCCGTTCGCAGGTAGAACGGAACCCCCGCCCAGCGCCAGTTGTCGATCAGGAGCTTGACGGCGACGAATGTCTCCGTCACCGAATCGAGATTCACCTTAGCTTCTTGACGGTAACCGGGCGCCGACTCGCCCGCGACCCAGCCGGGCCCATACTGTCCGCGCACGGTGAATTTCTCGACGTCCTCCGGTTTGATCGCCCGGATGGCGCGCAGCGTCTTCACCTTCTCGTCCCGCACGGCGTCGGCCTCGAAGGTGATCGGCGGCTCCATGGCGATGACGCTGAGAAGCTGCAGCATGTGATTCTGCACCATGTCGCGCATGGCTCCGGCCTGGTCGTAGTAGCCGCCGCGATCCTCGACGCCGATGGTTTCCGCCACGGTTATCTGGACGTGATCGATGAAATTGCGCGACCAGATCGGCTCGAAGATGCCATTGGCGAACCGGAACGCCATGATGTTCTGGACTGTCTCTTTGCCCAGATAGTGGTCGATACGGAACACCTGGTTTTCCTGGAAGACCGAGTGCAGCTGCTCGTTCAGGTCGAACGCGCTTTGCAGATCGCGTCCGAACGGTTTCTCCACCACCACGCGCGTCCAGCTACCGTCGCTGCTCTCACCGACCAGCCCGGCCGTGCCGAGGTTGTCGATGATGGTGCGATACATCTGCGGTGGAGCGGCGAGGTAGAAGATGCGATTGCCGCAGGTGCCGCGTTCACGGTCGAGTCGCACCAGTTCGTTACCGAGAGTCAGATAGTCGTTCGGAGTCTCGAAATCGCCGTTGACGTAGGAGATGCCTTGCTGGAACGTCTCCCAGACATTGGGATCGACCGGCCGCCGGCGCGAATAGCGATCGACGGCGTCGCGCATCTGAGCCCGGAACGTTTCGTTGGTGAGTTCACGTCGCGCATAGCCGACCACGCTGAAGCCGGAAGGCAGTAGGCCCTCGATCGCAAGATTGTAAAGCGCTGGCATCAACTTCCGGCTCGTCAGGTCTCCGGAAGCACCGAAGATGACCATGGCGCAGGGAGCCGGGACGCGTTCGAGCCGCAGCCCTTCGCGTAGCGGATTCTCGACCATGGCGGTTTGCATAGAATCCTCCAACTATTCGTCAAACGTTCGCGTTTGCCCTGATCGTCACGACACGCGCGGCGCGACGACGATGCAGGGATGCTGTCATCACCGGAGTGCTGTGGCGACCAGCGACTGCAGCAGGCGATCGAGTCCGGCAACCGGATCGCCGGAAATCTTGATTCGGAGCAGCGGCCGCCGTCGTTTCCCGAGCGCCTCATAGTCGCCGAGTGACTGGGCAGCGAAGAGCGTGCCGAACGAATACGATTCGTCAGGAATAGAAAGATCAGTGGACGGCTCGATCACGATCTGCAGGAACGCTCCAGAGGCGGGACCGCCTTTGTAAAGCTGGCCGATCGAGTGCAGGAAGCGCGGGCCATAACCCAACGTCGTGGCGACGGCGAGTCGCTCCTGCAACAGGCGACGAACTTCCTTCAGACGAGCATCGATATCCGGGCGTTCGATCGCAGAACGCCATGATCGCCAGGTAGTCTCCAACGCCGATCTGATCGAGGAAAGTCTCGGCCGCTTGTTGGATCGACGCCCCATCCACGCCGTAGGCGGCGATGCCCTGTTCTGACGCGGACGGCTTATCCTCAGGCAAGGCATGCGCTCGTGCAAAGGTGTCGAGCAGCCGGCTGGTGTTGTCTTTGCTTTCCTGGACGTTTGGTTCGTCGAATGGGTTGATCCCGATCTCGGCCCCGGCGATGGCCGTGGCGACCTCCCAGCGGAAGAACTCAGCCGCGACATCCCATTGGTCGCGCAGTCGCAGTCGGATAACCGGATGTCCCGCCTCCTCGAGACCGACGAGCATCGCATCGGTTTCGGCATGTGGCTGTGGTGCCAGGTCGATGCCGACGAAAAGCCGATCCGTGCCGTAAGCACCCGGCGCCAGCAGCGGTTCGTGCGCGATCGGCACGATGCCGGTGCCGTCCTTGCCGGTGCTCTCGGCGACAAGCTGCTCCAACCAATCCGAGAGCGAGCTGAGAGCAGGATCGGGAATGAAGGTCAGCTTGTCGCGCCCGAGTTCAGCCAGCAGCCCGAGCGTCGCACCAAGCCAGAGTCCGGGGTTGCTCGTACTGTCGGTCTTGGTCAGTTCCGCCATATCGGCTGCACGTTGGAGCAGGAGCCCGACGTCCAGCCCAATGACTGCCGCCGGAACCAACCCGAAGAAGGAGAGCGCCGAGTAGCGACCGCCGATATTCGGATCGTTGACGTAGACGTGGCGGAACTGTTGATCCTTCCCGAGCTTTTCGAGCACGGTACCGGGATCGGTGATGGCGATGAAGCGCGAACCCGGATTGTCGATTCCCGCGCTCGAGACCTGCGCGTGGAAGTACCGAAACAACGTCGAGGTTTCTACCGTGGTGCCCGATTTCGAGCTGACAATGAAGAGGGTTCGTCCGAAGTCGAGTGAATCCGACAGGCGGCGAATCGCGTCCGGATTTGTCGAGTCGAGCACGGTAAGTTCCGGGTACCCATCCTGGTTGCCGAAGGTACGCTGAAGGACTTCCGGGGCCAGGCTGCTGCCACCCATGCCGAGCAGAACGACTCGAGTGAATCCGGCCTGTCGGACGTCGTCGGCGAGCTCGGTTAGCCGGCCGAGCTCTTTGCCCATCACGTTCGGGCTGTCGAGCCAGCCGAGCCGCTTCGCGATCTTCTGCTGTGTCCCGGCGTCGTGACTCCACACTGTGGCGTCACGAGCCCAGAGACGCTCGGCGAAACGATTTCCCGCGAGACGGGTGACGGCATCTTCGACTTCGCCGGTGTACGACCCGACTGACCCTGAAGGCGAACCATTGGACGCGCCAAATCGCTGGCGTTTCTCCTCGATTCCGGCCAGCAGGTTGTCGAAAGCCTTGGCAAATTGATCGACGCCCTGAACCTGCAGGTAGTGCGTGACGTCGTCGTACGAGATGCCGAGCGCCGCCATCTCATCCAGGATGCGGTGCGCTTCATCCAGCCCTTCGTCGACGGTGCGCTTCACCGTTCCATGATCGCGGAAGGCATCGATTGTGACCGGCGCCATCGTCTCGACGGTATCGGGCCCGATGAGCGCCTCGATGTAGAGCACGTCGCTATATTCTGGATTCTTGGTGCTGGTGCTGGCCCAGAGCGGCCGCTGCAGCCGCGCACCGTGAGCCTGCAGCTTCGCGAAGCGGGGAGAACCAAAAAGTTGCAAGAAATGCTCGTAGACAATCTTGGCGTTGGCGATGGCTGTCTTGCCCTTGAGCGCTTGAAGCCTGGTCTTCCGTTTGTCATCAAGTGGCTGCTCCAGCATCGCATCGATCCGCTTATCGACTTCGGTATCGACACGGCTGACGAAGAAGCTGGCGACCGAGGCTATCGAATCGACGGGGAGTTCCTTTTCGACCCGCCGCTCGATTCCGCGCACGTAGGCCTCAACAACGCCGAGATAATTGTCCAGCGCGAACATGAGGGTGATGTTGACGTTGACGCCCGCAAAGATGAGCTCCTCTACCGCCGGGATGCCCTCATCCGTGCCGGGAACCTTGATCATGACGTTTGGGCGCCCGATTGAGGCGAAGATCCGTTTGGCTTCACGAATCGATCGCGTGGTGTCGGCGGCGAGATAGGGCGGCAGCTCGATCGACACGAAGCCATCCCCGCCACTCGTCGCCATATAGACCGGGCGCAGAAGATCAGCCGCGCGGCGAATGTCGTGGAACGCGAGATCTTCGAAGATCTGCTCCTTGTTGGCGCCCGCTTGCGTGAGTCGCCGGATCTGGGCGTCGTACGCGTCACCGGAAGAGAGTGCCTTCTCGAAGATGGAGGGGTTGGAGGTGATGCCTCGTAGACCATCTTCTCGGATGAGCCGTTCCAGCTCGCCGGTGGAGATCAATGACCGGCTGAGATTATCGAGCCAGAAGCTCTGCCCAGCTGATGCGAGCTCTTGGAGTGGATTCGCCATCGAAGATTCCTTTCGCGTGCTTGGCTTTGTTCGTGGATCCTCTATCGTCATGGTGATGGATCGCATCCGCGAGTGGTGAAGACGCTTGCACGGCGCATGATGTGGGCGAGCGCGGGGACGAGCATGCGCTATCACGAAACTCGTTCTAGTATGCACCCTTCACCGCGGAGCGTCTTCACGTCTCTAGATTCCTTAACGAACGATTTCCGATCGATCATCCCGTTGACCAAGGTTTACCTCTCTGAAGGGACTGCAGGATGCGCGCCCAGGCTACGTCTCAGCAGGGCCGCCAGGCCGAGCCGAAACACTCTGACTCGTGCGGAAAAATGGCAAACGTGAGACAGGGGGTTGACAGACAGGAATATGTACGTACAATAGGAATCAGATGACTGTACGTACAACGCGTTAGGGGGCCGAATGGTGAACTCGAACCGGTCCCGAAGTCGCGAACACCCGACCCGATACTCGCGCTGTCGCCGCATCTGGGCAAGGGCTCATCGTCCGGAAATGGCCTTCTTGATGACGTTCGAGTTGCCGCGGGAGGACGTTGGACAGCATCGATCCGACTATGCGATCACGTCGCGCACGAGTTGTATATGGCTCATGGAACGGAGCCGCAACCTCGAGGCGTTCGGCCAGCAACGCTGGCGCAGCTAAACCTGAACCATCTCTTCCCTCCCTCCCTGTCTGCGGGGCCGCCCATAACGGCCCCGTTTTTTTGTGCTCCGGCCAGGAATTGCGGACCAATTGCTTATTGTCGAGTCCGTGCCGAAGCGGTGAAATCCGTGTGTAGGCAGGCGATCGACGTCGCAGCCGTCTTTGATGGCATCGCCATTGCCGCAGCCGAACTGTGGATGGATCTTCGTCAGTCCGGCAGCGTGCGACCGCGAAATGGATGAGTGGTTCTGGTGGAATCAACGACTGATCGGATCTCTCAATGGTTTGTCGACCATGGATTTCACCTGGTTTATCGCTCGACGGCGATAAGGCTGCTCGCGCATCAGGCGCTTCCCGGCGTCGAGGTGCGTATCGGCACGGTCTACGTGGTCGTCGAACGGGACGGCAAAGAAGTGTATCGCTCGCTTGTCCGTGCGTTTGATCCGGCCGACGTGACGACGCGTGTACTTCCGGCCCCGCTGTAAGACTTTTGTTATCTGGGTAATCCCGCGTTCATCCGGATTCCTCTTTCTCAACGTAAAATGATCATAAGGGCGAGGCTCTCGCTCGATCCTCCCGGCTCGGATGGATGAAGGATCAACCATGCATCGACTTCCGTTCTCTCGTTCTGGCGTTCTTCCCGGCATCGCCGCCGCGCTTATTGCCTCTGTCGCAATGCTGCTCCTGGGTCGTATATGGGGAGCGCCAGTCCCGGCGCAGCTCCTCGCCGACAGGATTACTTCACTGGTGCCGGTCGACGTGTTTGGGGCCATTCTCGGCAAGCTCGAGTCATCGGCCAAACCGCTCATCTTCGTGCTGCTGCTCGTGGGACAGATCGTGCTCGGAGGACTGGTCGGCGGGCTCCTTGGCGACCTGCTCAGGCGGCACAATTCCCCGCTGCGGCTCTTCGTGGTGACCGCGGCGGCAAGCATCGCGCTTTTGGGGTTCGTCTTCGCGCCACTCGGAGACGCGGGCATCTTCGGTCAGCGTTCCTCCGCAGGGTCCACCACGACGTTACTGAGCTTTTCGATCGTCTCCCTCGTTTTCGGCGGAGTGCTGATCGCCTGGTTGGCCGCGATGAACAGCGATCTAGCCGTGGAATACGACGAATCCAGGCGGCGGGTCGTCAGCTTCGTGGCTGTTGGTGTGCCGATTTTGCTGGCTTCCGCCTACCTCGGCAAGTTCTTTGTCGCCCTGAACAGGAAGAGCCAGGTTCCTTCGGCGCCCAATACCGCCGATGGCATCTCGCCCGCTCTCACGCCGGAGAAGGACTTTTACGTCGTGTCGAAGAACTTCATCGATCCGACGGTCGCACAAAGTGGATGGAAGCTGAGCATCGAGGGATTGGTCGACCATCCGCAGACGTACACCTACGATCAGATTCGCTCTCGGCCCTCGACCACACATATCGCGACCCTGGAGTGCATCAGTAATGAAGTAGGCGGGGACTACATCAGCAACGGCGAATGGTCTGGCTTTCCGTTGAAGGACCTGCTCGATGAGGCAGGTGTCAAGAGCGGCGTCGTGGATGTCGTCTTTTATGCTGACGACGGCTACTCGGATTCGATTCCGCTGGCCGTGGCTCTCGATCCAAACACGTTCCTGGTCCATGAACTCGACGGCGCGCAACTGCCACAGGAACACGGCTTCCCGGTGCGCATGCTCGTCCCCAACATCTACGGCATGAAGAACGTGAAGTGGTTGACCAAAATCGCGCTGGTCGACACCGATTTCAAGGGGTACTGGCAGCATCGCGGCTGGAGCGATGTCGCGATCATCAATACGATGTCGCGCATTGATTTTCCCAAGGCGCTCGATACCGTCCAGGACGGAAAACCGGTAAAGGTTGGCGGAGTCGCGTTTGCCGGCAGCCGGGGTATCTCAAAGGTCGAACTCTCAACAGATGGGGGACGTACCTGGAATGCCGCGACGCTTCAAAAGCCACTTTCGACGCTGAGCTGGGTAATCTGGACGTACAACTGGACACCCAAGGCGACCGGTAAGGTCTCAATTGTCGTGCGAGCCACAGATGGCACCGGTCAGACGCAGACGAACCAGGAGAACCCGCCTCTACCCGATGGTTCCACGGGGTATCATCTCGTGCAGGTGAAAGTAGCGGCCGCGACCTCCTGACCGGACGTCGCGGCCCGTTGATCGCCTCCGGAGAGTCGTTTCGGCGAAGGCGGGTTCGGACGTGGCGGATTTCGACCTGGTGCAGATCGGTGTGGTTCAGTCGCACGTGACCGACCGCCGGTCAATGCCTCCGGAAGGCGTTCCCGCGGAGATCCAGGTCTTTCCGGAATTCGACGAGGGCTTGCTGCTGATCGAAGAGAACACCCATATCTGGGTGGTGGCCTGGCTCGAGGACGCGGACCGCGAGCGCCTGCAGATCATTCGACCAACCTATGAGCCATCCCGCAGGCGACGCGGCGTGTTTGGCCTGCGCTCGACGACCCGACCGAACTCGCTGGCGATCAGTCCCGCCCGGCTGCTGCAGGTCCGTGACAACAATCTGATCCTGGAATCTCTCGACTTTATCGACGGTACCCCGGTCGTCGACATCAAACGCTACTCGCCAAGCTACGACACGATCTTCGCCGCCCGCAGCTCGCGCGACCGCTATCTGCTCGACAAGGCCGATCCCTCGCGCATCCGCGAACTGGAGGTCGAAGCCGCCCATTTCCACGGCGAGGTCAACGCCAGCATGGTCGCTGGGGCGCGGCTAATTCAATATGTCTCGCTCAATTGGAACGTCATGCCGAAGGACCCGGATCTGCGCGTGTTGATTGGGTCATCGCCCACGGTCGCGATGCTCGCCGACGCGGTACAGGCGCTGACGGCGGTCACGTTTGGATCGGGGCGTCTGAGGATGGTGGAGGGCGACCGAATTCAATTCGAGCACGGTGCGCGGCGACTGACGGTGCATCCGAATCCTTGGGATGAAGCTGATCTCGAAGCACTTCGCAACCGGCCGTTCGCCGAGATCTTTTCACTCAGCGGCGAGTAGCCAGGGCGCCGAGTGGGCGTTACTCCCAGCGGAACGTGCGACTGGCCACAGCCAACGTGATGAGCCCCCAGCCTGCCAGAATCAGAAGATTCACCACCGGGAAGCTCGGATGCGCTCCCAGAGAGGCGCGTAGCGCGTCGGCGAATGCGGCCGATGGGAAAATCCGGGCCGGGATCGCGAGAAACCCCGGCAGCTTGTCGAGTGGCCAGGCGACACCCCCGAGCAGCAGGAACAGGAAGAACAGCGTGTTCGCCAGGGCGAGGGTCGTCTCCGCTCGGAACGATCCTGCCAGCATGAGCCCGAAGCTGGAGAACGTCGCGATTCCAAGCACCAGGGCGAAGAGCGCCAGCGGCAACGCCCCGGTCGGGTGCCAGTCGAACATGAAGTAGGCGATGGCGATCAGGATGATGATGTCCAGAATATCGACCACGATCACCGAAATGATCTTCGCGATCAGCAGTTGCGTGCGGGTGAGTGGCGTGCTGCCGAGTCGCTTGAGCACGCCGTAGCTCCGCTCATATCCCGTGCGGATGCTGAGGCTGACCAGGCCGGTCGACATGACCGCGAGCGCGAGCATCCCGGGCAGCAAGAAGTCGATCGGCCGGTCGACGCTGGACGGTTTGACACCGATGCCGGCGAAGAAGATCAGGAGTGCCGGTGGGAAGAAGACGGTAACCATCATCCCCTCGAGCTGCCTGAGCGTGAGCAGCAGTTCCATTTTCGATTGGGCGATCAAGGCTTTCATGCGGCATTCTCTCGATGCGACGTCACTCGCGCAATTCGTTTCCGGTGAGACGCAGGAAGACCTCTTCCAGCGATTCGTGGCCGACTCGTAGATCGTTCAGCAGGATGCCGTGATCGCGCCCCCAACTTGTGATCTCCGCCAGCAGGTCGAGTGGGCGGGCGGTCTGAATGACGTAGAAACCCGGTCGCTCCTCGCGAATACCGCTCACCGAGGTCAGGCGGCAGATCTCGCCCGTGTTCAAGCCAGCTGGCCCGGTGAATTGGACCTCTTCAGCGCTGGTGGCCGTCAAGACTCGCGGCTCTTCAAGCGCCAGCAGCCGCCCGTGATCGATGATGGCGACCCGGTCGGCCAGGCGCTCCGCTTCCTCCATGAAGTGCGTGGTCAAGAGAATGGTGAGGCCGCGATTGCGCAGCTTCTGCAGGATGTCCCAGGTCATGTGACGCGCCTGAGGATCCATGGCGGTGGTCGGTTCATCGAGAAAGAGAAGCTCAGGCTTGCCGATGAGCGCCGCCGCCAGGGCGAGGCGCCGCTGCTGACCGCCGGAGAGATGACGGTATCGCGTGTGCGCCGCCTCCTCCAGCCCGACAAGCTCGATCATCGCCTGGGTATCCTCGGCATCACGATAGAACTCGCGCAACAGGTTGAGAATTTCGATGGGCGTCACCGTCGGGTAGATGCCCGCGTTCTGCAGCATCACGCCGATGCGCTGCTTCAGCTCGCCGCCGTCTCGAATTGGGTCGAGGCCGAGCACACGTACCTCACCGCCATCGGGCGTGCGGTAGCCTTCGAGAATCTCGACCGTGGTGGTCTTTCCGGCGCCATTCGGTCCAAGAAGCGCGAAGATCTCGCCTCGCCAGACGCTGAAGCTCAGATTGTCCACAGCCCTTTTGGCACCGTAGTTTTTCTCAAGTCCGCGAACCGTGATGGCGTCCTGCATGTCAGTTGACATATCTCCAGTATCCGTCCGGCTCACGACCAGTCCAGCACAGACATGCTGACCTGATACCTGGCGCGGACGTCACGCCTATGCGCGAGTGAAGCTGATCTGATACAGCATCATGTAGATAATCCACCCAGTGAACGCGACGTAGAGCCACATTGGCAGCGTCTTCCGCGCCAGTTGCCGGTGTCGCGCGAACTGCTTGGTGAGCGCGCGGTAGAGCACGATCAGGACGAAGGGGATGATGATCGTGGCGAGAATCGTATGCGAAATCAAGATCGCCAGGTAGACGACTCTGATCGCGCCGCTTCCGGCAAAGATCTTCGTCGGGATGGTCAAATACCGTATCACGTAGGCGATCAGAAACAATGCTGCAAACAGTGTCGCGGTGAGCATCGCCCATTTGTGACGCTGGATCTGCTTGTGCCGGATGAAATAGTAGCCAAAGAGCAGCGAAATACCGCTCAACACGATTAAGCTCGTGTCGACTAATGGGAGCCAGTGCGCCATCGAGATACGTTACCTTTGCACGAGTCTTGCCCAACCATTCCTGCATTCTACGCTTCTGCGCAACGGGCAAGGCGTCGGGAAAAACCCGCGACGATTTAGGTAATCTGATCGCTCGCGAGGTGCTCGCGCAGGCGCCGCGTCGGCCGGGCTGACGCGGGTTGCGCTTCCGCAAGCAGAGGCTGGAGGACGCTGATGAGGCGGACCAGCATCAGGCTGATTTCCCGTGTCAGGTCGTCGTCAAGCGGCTGGTAGGGCAGCAGCCGGAAGAGGTGCCCCCAGGAATTCGTCCAGCGCTCGAGCTCGAACTCGAAGCCGAGATCATGCTTGATCTCCAGGATGTGAGCATTGAGGAAGCGCAGCAGGCGTTCGGTCGAGTCGGGCCCGTCCTCGAAATGCAGGCCGACCTCGATGTGGCGATCACGCGCGTTCGCCCACACCTCGTAATGAATCCGGGAATGGCCATAGCTCAGCTTCAGCAGGTCGCGGGTGGTGTAGCTCTGGAATCCCTGAAGTGGAACGGGCAGGAGCGGCCGCACCGCTTCAGCCACGTCGTGGAAAAAATCGCGGCGAGTCAGCGATGAAGCCTGCGCGCTGCTCATTGATGGGCCAGGCATCGAATTCAATCTACGAGCTCATTGAATAGATCAGGTCTACGGTCCGATGACAATCGGGCGACGGCGACTCAGCGTGATACGCGTTCCGCTCGCGCTCACCAGGATACGCCGTTCCGGCGGTGTGGCCGAAGCGGCGAGCAGATCAATCGTGGCCCGGTTGGCGATCAGATGTGCCTTCGCGGTGAGGCGCAGCTGCTCTCCATGCGCGGTCTCGTCCGGAACCTCGGTCACCCAGGACGCGACGGTAACTCCTGGGAACCTCGCCGATGGACTTCGGTGGAGACGATTGCCGTCCGATTGGAAGGCGCCGAAGTAAAAGATCATCTCACGATGTGTTGTCGCCGGGAATCGCTCGGGCACCCAGCGCGTGCCCCAGGTCGTATAGCGCTCTCGATAGCTCCGGTTCCACTGGAGCATCTCGATTTCGCCCGACACTGCATGTGCCACCGCGTCTCGAATCGCGTACGCGGCCATCCGGTGCTCCGGGTATTCGTCGCTCTCGAGGTGATGCAGGATGCCGTAGATCATTGCCTGAACCTGCCAGTAGCTGACGCGAAAACGGGGCGGCGACCCGAAACCGGCAAAAGTCTGAGCCCACTCATGAGAGGGCACGCCGTGGTTATCGACGATGATATCTGGCAGCCAGCGTCGCCAGAGCTTATGACGCACGCGCGATTCGCCGAACGGAGTATTGGCGTTGAACGCGTCTTCGGCAAATTCGTAGCCGACCGCGTTATACCGGGCCGGATGATGCTTCCAGGTGGGATGCTCTCGTTGCAGGCGATCGTGCAGCGCGGCGCCATCCGGGTTCTCGAACGGCAAGATGACGATGTTGACGCGGCTGAGTAGCCGGTGCCACTCATTGTCGGCGATTGCCAGCTCCACCAATTTGAGGGCCGCCGTCGTGCTCGCGACCTCGTTCGCATGGTGGCGTGCGACGATGAGGAAGGTCGGCTTGAACATCGAAAGCTTTCGTCTGGACCAAACCCTGGACGTCATCGGTGACGTAACCTCGATGGCGGGAATCGGACGACCCTGATACGAATAGTCCAGCGCCCGTTCGACGCGAACCTCGGGATGCGTTGACAGGCGTTCGATTTGCGCGGCCAACCGTTCCTCGTTCAGGAACAGGCTGTCGGAAACGGACGTCGTGGCCGGAGCGACTGCTGGGTCTACGTTTTCCGGAGGCCAGCCGAGTACGACCTGGAATCCGTCGTCGGATGAGATCATGAGTGCCGGATAATGCGAATCGCTCGGGACGAGGCTGCTCAGCGCTCGGAGCCTGGCTCTCAGAAGCGGGCTGAGAGACGGCCACCAGAGCTGAAGCTGAGCGTCGTCGCGCAACATGGAAACGCTGGTCACGACCGGAGGATCAGGCGGGGTCGACAGGATCTCGCCGAGAGGCTGCATCCCGGTCGCCGATTCGAATCGGGCGACGGATCTGGACCGACCGCGAAGCTGAACCCGGGCGTGCGGCGCGATGCCGGGCCGGACGTGGACGATGGGAACAACACCTCCTGGGGCCGACAGGCGCTGACCGGTGGTGTTCGCGCCCAATGTCTCAACGAAGTCGAGCACGTTGAAGTAGATATCCTCGTGAAGTGCTTCCGCCGCCGAGTTCATCTCTTCGCGGATTCCAAACGGCTCGTCGGTTTCGCTGATCGTCAGGTCGACAAGCAGCTCTTCGAAGAAGGGCTGATCCTCGGTTTTCGGTTCGCCATCCGTTGCGGAGAGAATGGCGCTCTGGAGACGAGGCAGCACCTCATCCTGAAGGTAATCCCAAAATCGCTCAGCGTCCGTTGGGACGCGCTCAAGGATCTCGGTTCCGGTCTGTCGCGCACGAATCCCACCGCTGACGAGGTGGACCGTTCCAGCGTCGGGGAACAGTGTGTGATACGGACGGCGATACCAGATGGGCGAAAACGCGCCGCGGGCGATGAGCGTTCCATCCTCATCGAAGGCGCTGGCGACATAGAGATCGGGCCCGTCGTGCTCTTCGAGCGTGATCCGATCGAGCGGCAGGTCGAGCTCGGCGGCGAGGATCTCGTCGGCCGGAAAGAGCTCCTGGAGCCAGCGAATGCGAAGATCGAGGGCGTTATCGGACTCGGCAACCTGCAACGGACGGAACTGGAGCGAGATCCGGTGGATCTCCGGAAGACCTTTCCATTCAGGCAGCATGACCTCACGCAGCCAGCTCAGTCCAGCCTTGAAAGCGTCGAGGACCTGGATATCGCATCGCTCCGGCACAAAACCAATGTCGGCAAGCTCTCGTCTGATCCGTTCCGCCAGTTGCCGGCGAACAGAGGCGGGCTCGGAAACCGTGACGGTCAGGGACAACGGCAAGCGACGATCGAGCTCCGGAATAACCTTCTCGTGCAGCACGTCGAGCAGGCGATCCACTTCCCAGCGGGCGGACCAATCCTGAGTGAAGATCGCCTGTGCCGCTCCGGGGCCCGCGATGGTCGCGCCCTCACCGATGACTGACTTCGCGGCCCGTGCCTGAACCTTCTGTTCGTCCGGGTCCGGCGACAGGAGGCGCAAACAGAGATCATCTGCCAGCGCGTCGCGACCCTGGAGATCGGCGACGAGCGCGGCGGCGCGTCCTTCGCGCGTCCAGCCCGCCAGGCTATATCGCAGCCAGTCCTGAATCTCGCTGACTGGTCTGGTTTGGCCGGAACAGGGTGGCACCGGCCACTCACACGCCACCCGGTCGAGCAACGCGGCGACGTCGTTCTTGTCGCCGAACAGTTCCAGCGATGGTTTGGTGGGATGGTCGACCGTGGAGAGCCGCGCCAGATAGCCATCTTGAAGCCGCAAGCGAAGGGGGACACTGCCGGGTTTCGGGTGGGAAGAGGTCGTGGCAATCGGGAGGTCGATACCTGAGCTTTCGATGGCCAGGCGCGTGACGAAATGAAACAGGGCGATTCCCACGGCTCGCGGCAAATCATCGGGTACCATGATGCAGAGACGAGTGCCGTCCGGTATCTCGTTGCCGTCTGTGTCGTGCAGGAGACCGTCGGATTCGAAGAGCCTGCTAAGATCGAACGCGGCGGTTTCCGGATCGTCTGGCTCGTGATGATCGACGGTCGTGACGCCGCGTTGTGTCAGGTCGCGAATGGCGTCGGCGCCCTCGAGAACGATCGCCGGCCGGCCCTTCCAGCCCGACGTGACGAGATGTGGGCGGATGCTACGGCCACGTCGCACGACGATCGGGAATTGGTCGGCGGCAGGGTCGTCGACGATCAGGGGTGGAGAGAAACCGGAGGTCTCGAGACCTAACCGAGCAGCGAGATCGAACAGGGCGCACCACATGTCGGCATCGGGCTCGTCGTCGAGCACAATTCGGGCACGTATGTCATCCGGGTGCGAATCGAGGTTCGAATCTGTCAGAAAGCCACCGGGAGAGAACAGGTCATCGGCATTGTGTGCGGGGCTGCGCTCCAGCACGATTCCTCCTTCTGGCCTACCGACAGGGTTTGGCGCCCGCATTGTACCGGAGGATCGCGATCTGTGCCGATCCGAGCGAGACAAATCGACGGAATCGGGCCGGACTTCTCGAAAGGGGACGAGATCGTGTCTACTACTGACGGAGCGCACTTGCTGGCGAGAGCACTGCGCGAGGCCGGAGCTACGCGTCTTTTCAGCCTTTCCGGGAATCAGATTCTGCCAATCTACGATGCGTGCCTGGATGAAGATCTGGCCGTCACTGACACGCGGCATGAATCGGCGGCCGCCCATATGGCCGACGCGTGGGCCAAAGTCAGAAATGAACCGGGGGTCTGCCTGGTGACGGCCGGACCGGGACACACCAACACGGTAACCGGGATTGCCAACGCCATGGCATCGGAGACTCCGATCCTCTGGCTGAGCGGCGCGAGCGAGCGGGACACGGCAGGAATGGGCGCTTTTCAGGAGCTCGATCAGGCAGCGATCGCGCGCGCCGTGTGCAAAGGCGCCTGGACGGTGGAGCGAGCCGCGGACATTCCAAGCTTCGTTTCGCGCGCCTGGCGAACCATGCTCGAGGGTCGCCCCGGGCCGGTCTATCTTGGACTGCCTGCGGACGTGCTGACTGAGGCGGTTAGCCGCGAACGCGCTCAGATGCAGCCCTGGATGTTCTATCCACCAATCCGATTCGCCGAGCTTCCGCTCATTCACGCCGCGTTATCGCTGCTGGCGTCGGCGGAGCGACCACTTATCCTGGCGAGTCCTTCCGTATCCCGAGGAGAATCAGGAGTGAGACTGCGCGAGTTCTCACAGTGCAGCACTATTCCTTGGCTCGCGCTCGAAAGCTCACGTGGCATCGGTGACCCCGCCTTCAACGGGGCCGGCGCCGCGATCTCACGAGCGGACACCGTGCTTCTGATTGCACCGCAGGATTTCATCGTGAAGTTCGGTCGATCGGGCGTCTTCGCGGAACGGGCTCGAGTTATTCATGTCGTCCCCGACCCGGACGAAATCGGCAAGAACGCGTCGGTTCTGCTCGGTATCGCCGGTGACGCCGCGGCCGTGCTTTCGCAACTGATTGCCGAAACCGGCCGTGAGAAATGGGATCATCGTGCGTGGGCGAGCGAGATCGAGGCGATGCGTGACAGAGGACGTACGTCACTGGACCACTTTTCAGGTTCGGGCGAGGCGCCGATCCACCCGCTCCGTCTCGCGGCAGAGCTACGAGCGATGATGCCGGCAGGATCGATGGTCGCACAGGACGGCGGTGAGTTCTCGCAATGGATGCGCTGGGGGCTGTCGGGGGCCGACTTCACGCCATTGCTCCACGGCAAGTTCGGCTCGATCGGTTCGTCGATCCCGCTGGCAATCGGCGGAGCACTGGCTCGCCCGGGCGTTCCGACGTTCGCCATCCTCGGGGATGGCACGTTTGGCTTCCACGGTATGGAATTCGACACCGCCGTCCGTCACGACGTGCCGTTCGTTGCCATCGTCGGCAATGATGCCGCCTGGGCGGCCGAACGACACCGGCAGGTGCGAATTTACGGCGAAGATCGGGTCGTCGCCAGCGACCTGCTACCGACCCGTTACGACCAGGTGGTTCGCGCGCTCGGGGGCTACGGCGAATACGTCGAACGACCGGACGAGATTCGACTGGCGCTGGAACGAGCGCTACAAAGCGGAAAGCCGGCGTGCGTGAACGTCATGATTCGCAGCGTCCCAAGCCCGGCGGCGCTGCCGTAAGCACACAATCGGCAGGCGTGACATGACGGGGGTTTGGGGAGAGGCGGGTAATCCGATCGACTCGACGATGAGTCTGCTGGCCGGCGGCGCGGTTGTCGCGGGCGCGGCGTGCATGGGTGGCGCGGCGGGATTCGGCACGTCGCTGATCAGCACGCCTGTGTTGCTCCTGATTGGCTTTCCGCTGCCTTTCGTCATCACACTGAACCTATCTCTGAACATGCTGACGCGAACATCGGCGGCCTATCAACTGCGGGCGCACATCACGCGGCGCTCCTGGATGCTCATCGCGGGTAGTGTGCCCGGTTTGGTGCTGGGGGTCGCCGTCCTGACGAGCGTCTCGTCCCATACCATCAAGCTGGCGACCGGAGTGGTGGTGCTCGTCTTGACGTTCCTGGTGGCCCGAGCGATCGACGCTCCAGCACCGCGTCCGTTGCCCGGCGCGCCGGTCGCGGCAGGTTTCGCTGGGGGCTTTCTCGGCTCGACCACCTCGCTCAACGGTATTCCCGCGGTCTTGCTGCTGGCGCGCGACAAGGTGTCGCCGATGAGCTTTCTGGCCGACCTGGCCCTCTACTTCGTGCTTTCGAACGCGATCGCGCTGGGCGTGCTGAAGGTGGGCAACGCGCTCAATACGCACGCCCTGTTTCCCGCCCTGGTCCTGTGGCTCCCTGGTTCGCTGATCGGTAATCAGATCGGCATCTTGCTGGCGAAGCGACTGCCGGAACGGCTCTTTCGCCAGCTGACCGTCGCCGTCGCCGTCGTCGCCGGCATCATGACCTTGGTGACGGCCTGAGCCTATGGAGCTTCAAGCGTGTGACATCCCGTATCTCGAACGAATCCTGCACGTCATGGCGCCGCGGGTAACCGTGCGGAACGCACGCTTTCTGGACGAGGGCTGGGACAACCGGCTCTTTCTGGTGAACGACGAACTCGTCGTGCGCATCGCCAAGACGGAGGACAATTCACGGCAGCTTCTGACCGAAGCCAGGACGCTGCAGGTCCTTGCGCCTCTGCTCCCGCTCCCTATCCCGCGGCTGGAGTTCGTTCACCAGCCATCGCAGGACTTTCCATGGTCCGTGGTCGGGTACCACATTCTGCCAGGAGATTCACTCCTTTCCGAACAGGCGGGGCGCGACGTTGTTGATGCGCTTGCGCCTGATTTAGCGCGATTCCTCGCCAGTCTGCACGCGACCCCGCTCGATTTGGCTCGTGAAAGCGGTGTCCAGGTCTGGACGCCTGAGGAGTGGCTGGCGCGGCATGACGACCTCGTGCGAAACGCTCTGGATGAGCTGCGACGGATGCTCGATCGCCAAACACTGACCAGGTTTCTCCGATGGTGGGAGGACTACCGGCGGGATCCTGCCGCACGGTCATTCACCGCCTGTCTCATTCACGGTGACCTGGCGTGCGAGCATGTCCTGGTCGAACGAAATCCCTGGCGGGTAACAGGCATAATCGACTTTGGAGACGCCATGGTCGCTGATCCGGCCCTCGATCTTGCGGGCTTCCCCGACGAACTTGCACGCGCCGTGATGGGACTGTCGTCGCACATTACCGATCGTCGGGTCGTCTGGAAACGGCGCGACGCCTACCGCAGACTTTCCCCGTTACACGCCGTCCTAAAGGGGCGCGACCGGGGTGACATGGACCTCATCCGAGGGGGAATCGAGCGACTTAAAGTGCTCCTTTCGGCTTGACCTTTCCTGTCATGCTGAATTCACGAATGTGACTGTCGCGTGTCATATATAAGCGAACGGCGGAGGCGACAGGAAGGGACGTGCCGTGGCCGAAATCCCGATCTTTGAAGATCTCGTGGAGCGTCATCAGGCGGAGATTTTCGGCTACATACTCCATATGGTGCGCCACGATGGGGAAGCGCAGGACCTGTGTCAGGAAACGTTTCTTCGCGCGTATCGCGCGTACGACCGGCTCGAGGGTGACCCAAACTATCGGGCCTGGCTGTACAAAATTGCGACGAACACCGCGTTAAACCATATTCGCCAGCGCCGCAATGGAGACCGCACCGTGGCGCGGCTGGCAATTCACCAGCCGACCGTCCATCACGACGACCACGTCGATCGTCTGGGAAACGACCAGCTTCTGACCCAAGTGCACGGTGCAATCGAAGAACTGCCACCGAAGCAGCGCGCGGCTTTCACACAACGGAAGTTCCTGGGTCTTTCGTATGGGGAGATCGCCACTGGACTCGATTGCACCGAGGAGACGGCGCGTGCGCACGTGTACCAGGCGGCACAGAAGCTCCGCAAGCGATTCTCAGCGGAGCTCCGTGAGGTGGGGATATGAGAGCGTTGAGCTGCGATGACGTGGACCGGCAGCTTCCGTTGCTGGTTATTGGCGATCTGACAGCCGATGAAGAGCACGACCTCGATGCGCACGCGCTCGATTGCTCATCGTGCGCCGTCGAAATCGCCGAGAGTCGCCGTCTGGCTGGAATCCTGGATGAGATTCCCTCGCTGGAGGACCTCGACGCCCGGGTCGCGCTGGCGCTTCCGATTTTGCGTGCACGTATCGTCTCCGTGCTCCCACGCCGCGCAGGCTATGACCGGATCGATTCTCCGCTTGGGCCGCTCTTTCTCGTCGTTTCCGGCGACGGTTTGTGCGCGGTTCGCTTTGCGGATACCGAAGAGGGCGTGGCCGCCTGGGCCCGCGAGAGCGATTTGACGGCTGACGCCGGACGCGGCTGAGGTCCGCCCGTATGCGCGCCAATTGCATGAGTACTTCGATCGCCAGCGGGCCAGCTTCGATCTGCCGGTCGATCTCTCGACCGTGTCGCCGTTCGTGCAACGCGTCCTGCACGCGACCGCGCGGGTGCCGTTCGGCCGCCTCGTCAGCTACAAGGCGATCGCGCGTGACATCGGTGAACCCGGCGCGACCCGAGCAGTTGGCAACGCACTCGGACATAACCCGGTGCCAATCGTCATCCCCTGCCATCGCGTAATCCGGTCCGATGGATCGCTGGGTGGGTATACCGGCGGAACTTCGATCAAGCGTCACCTGCTGACGCTCGAGGGCTCGATGCTCCTCAATTGACTGTATGCACGGCGGCTGCGGCTGGTGCAGCGGCAGTGGGCGCGACAACAGTAGCGTCAGCAGTCGAACGGGCTCTTGGTGATGAGTCGCTGGTGCCCAGGGTACCATTTACTCAAGGGCAGATTGCTCAGTTTGAAAACCAACTCGCAGGACAGGGTCCTGAAGCGCTCCAGAGGTCACGCGACAGGTTCCTGGAACTGTTGGGTGAACACCTGCAGAAAATTGGAGAAGCTTGCGAAACTGGAGGTTACACCAGCTCCATGGAGAAGGAGGTCCGTAACTTCATCCAACAAATCGATGCGATCGACGAAGTGCTTCGGAGGCACCAATGAACACTGACTACCTTCTGGGAGATCCGAGGTCCGTAACTTCACTAGGGCTTCGCCTTTCGAACCTCTCGGGAATCCGGAAGTATGATGTGGGCGATTACAGTGAGTCCCAGACTCTAGCGCGCACGTTTGCCGAATTGGAGGAGTCTTTTCGTAAGTACCTCGACGATCAACTCCCCAGGCTACTGGACCCAGACACAAGGGCCGACGGACTATTTGAACTACTGCTAGATATTGGCGAAAATTACCGTCATATCATTTATCACATTCTGGACCCTTGGTTCTACAAGTATCTATTTCCGGTGAGAGAGGACCTAGAAGAAGGCTCATAGAAAGGGGTAGTCATTAGTGGAGACTGCTGTCTATCGGTTGTCGGCACGGCGAACAACTCGGCCTGATAAGAGCCGACGACGGAATTCATCGATCACGTAAAGTCAAGAGAGCACGATTAAGTGCCAAACCCCACTTCTTCAAATGGCTGTTCCCTTGAGGGTTGATTCGAACTAACGGACCGGGCCGATCACCGCCAGCTTCAGCTACGATGGGTTTGGCCGGCGCACCGGCACCACGGTCAACGGGACGACCACCGGCTACCTCTACGACGGGGCCAACCTGGTGCAGGAGCTGTCAGGGACCACGCCCACGGCGAACATGCTCACCGGGCTGGAGATCGACGAGGTCTTCAGCCGCACGGACAGCAGTGGCACGAGCACGTTCCTGACCGATGCGCTGGGCTCGACCCTGGCCCTGGCCGATAGCACCGGCACGGTGCAGACGAGTTACACGTATGGCCCCTTTGGCACTCCCTCGTCCACTGGGGCGAGCAACAGCAACACGCAGCAGTACACCGGACTGCCGAGCGACGGAACCGGGCTGCAATACAACCGAGCGCGCTACTACTCCCCAACCTTGCAGCGGTTCATCTCGGAAGACCCGTTGGGCTTCGGGGGTGGCAGCGTCAACCTGTATGCCTATGCCGGCAACGACCCCATCAACGCGAGCGATCCGAGCGGGCTACTGCCGAGCGGATTGGATCCAGGAGGGTTGGCATCCGCGGTTACGGGACGCCAGTCCCACGGTCGTCACTGGGTCGATAATCGACTTGACTATGCGCCTGTGGTTGGATCCCCAACCGACCCCAACGTAGGACCTGATCTCGGGCCATTGGTCGACGCACTCAAGGCCGGGATCGCCGCAGTGGCTGATGCAGCACCTGCCATCGGCGGAGCCGGATTGCTGCTGGCATCAGGGGTCCTCAATTCCGATGTTGCCTTAATTCAGGTCAAGGACCTCAAACGAGTTCGGAATGATTGGATCGATCAGATTGGAGGCGAAGCGACCACGAGTGACTTAAAAGCCAAAGGTGGTCGGTCGCAGAGCGATCTGTACTATGATCCGGCGACGGGGAATATCTATGCGATTCCAAAGCGGAACGCTCCAAAAGAAGTAGCGAGGGATGACTACATTGGAAATCTTAAGGATTACGGAATCAGATGGAAGTAAGCGCCGGTTCCCGCGACCTACGTTAGGCATCACTCATTTCTAGTTGGGAGTTTTACGAACTGTGGGTAGCTCTAACGTGTTCACGAATGCAGCGAGCATCATCTACGAGCGTAATGCCGGCTTGCGCGAAAAGACTTTGGGACACTTGATCGGGACTGTCATCGATCTGGTCACAGGCCCGAAACTCATCCTGATCAAACATAGCCCACACGACACCGAGCGTGCATTTGGACCGATTTTTCGCCTGTTTCTCCGCCTCCAGGATGGAGGAATTGAGTCCTGGATGGTCTTCCGTCGGGAACGCGAATGGCAGGAACAGCCAGACGACATCGACCCGGGGTCAGTTCTCTGGCATGCGGCCTGGGATCACAAAGCGGATCGCACGTCGGAATCATGGCGATCTGACCCGTTCCCAACGATTCGGATTGCCGTGATATATGCAACAGAGCAACAGTCTCGGGTGCTCGGCTCGTATTTCAACACGCTCGATCGGCTGATTGTCGACGGTGTGGCACTTGGCAAGGGGGATGGCCGTGATACACCGATCTGGCGAGAGTTCTCGCTCTTCCGCTGGTTCGATTGGGGAGTGGTCGAATCAACCTGGGATACATCACGTATCAATCGACACATCGAGGATGCAGGATTGATCGTGGCACGACAAATAAGAGGCTTACTGCAGGATGAACAATTAGCGAGCAATGAGGTCGCAACGCTGAGGATGCTGTTTGACCCTTCACCGTATCTTCCGACAGAAAGGGATTGGCTGTCGCACGTGAATCAGTGGTGACCGAGTTACAGCGTCACCGCCAACGGCAACCTGACGAGCGACGGGACGACCACCTACGCCTGGGATGCCCGCAATCAGCTGAGCAGCCTGACGGGTCCGACCAACGCCAGCTTCACCTACGATGGGTTTGGCCGGCGCACCGGCAGCACGGTCAACGGGACGACCACCAGCGACCTCTACGACGGCGCCAACCTGGTGCAGGAGCTCTCCGGTGGCAGCCCGTCGGCCAATATGCTCACCGGCCTGGGCATCGACGAGGTCTTCAGTCGCACCGCTAGCTCGGGCACCAGTAGCTTCCTGACCGCTGCGCTGGGCTCGACCCTGGCGCTGGCGGACGGCAACGGCACCGTCCAGACCAGTTACACCTACGACCCCTTCGGCACCCCGACCGTCACTGGCGCCACGAGCAGCAACACGCAGCAGTACACCGGACGGGAGAGCGACGGGACAGGGCTGCAATACAACCGTGCCCGCTACTACTCGCCGACCTTGCAGCGCTTCATCTCGGAAGACCCGGCTGGCTTCGGCGGTGGCGACGTCAACCTGTATGCCTATGTCGGCAATAACCCGGCCACGCTGACCGACCCGAGTGGGCTGACCGGTGGTCCGGATCCAGCAGATTATCAAGCCATCACGGATTGGCAAGTATCGTCGGGCGGCATCCCCATGGGAGGTGCCGCACCCGAATGGGTTCCGGAGGCGACGACTCAGGCGGGGTTGGCGGCTGAAGCGGAAGCGACCGCGGCTGCGGCGGAGGGGCCCATCTATGGACCGTTCCTGCCGGTGGAGCCCCCAGCGGGAGCGGGAGCGTTTGGGCCTGCGGGTGAAGGTGGTATGTTCTGCCCGGAGACGGAAGGGAACGGAAACGCTGGAGGGCCCCGCTTCATCGTCAATGGTGCTGGTGAGATTCTCGACACTACCCGCATCACGATCCCCGAAGGAAAATTCGGCTACCTTCTCGATCCCACCGACAAGGGAGGGATCTTCGGGAAGGAATTGGGCTTCGACAGCCAATCGCTCGGCCCGGCGCTACGTCAGCACCTGATTGATAACTTCGAAAACATCACCGAAGGTAGACCAATGCCAGGGGGCGGGAAAACATTCGTTGTCCGAGGCCCGATCACAGGGCCGGACGGTGTAACGCGGAATATCCTCGCCGTTTGGGGCGTGGACCCTGATGGGAAGATTCGTTTGATCACGGCTTACTAGTTGCCGCTGATGAACCTTGACGCACCTCATGATTGGATAGAAGACATGGTGCTTGGTGACAAGTCGCTTCCGGACAGGCGATACCACGCCACGTTTGTTGTCGACCACCGCGTGATCTCGCTCCTGGAGCGTTCTCGATCTGCGGCTGTCTCTACATTCGAGGTGGCAATTGATCAGCATCCGATCGGTGAAATCGGCGGCGCACGGGTGGCGCTCGCGTGCTTCAGCGCGATGGGCGTCGTCGTCGCGATCCTGCTGTTCCAGCCGGGTACCGGCGGTCACCTCGGCTACCACGCGTTCCTGTCGCTGTTCTCGCTGCTGTTCATCGCGAGTGGCGCCGGCAATGGCGCCGTCTTCCAGATGATCCCGGTGGTGTTCGTCGCCGATCGGCGGCGGGCGTTTGCCGGGCAGGCCGACGCTGCGCAGCGCGCGTTGAGGGAAGGCACGCTGGAAAGCGCGGCCTCGCTCGGCTTCGCGTCGGCGATCGCGGCCTTCGGCGGTTTTTTCATTCCCAAGGCGTACGGCACCGCCGTCTCGCTGACCGGCGGGACCGCGGCGGCGCTCTACCCCTTTCTCGTCTTCTACGTCTCGTGCGCGTTCGTGACCTGGTGGTTCTACGCGCGCGACGGCGCCGAATCGCCATGCTGAACGCGCGCGCGGCCGCGGCGCGTCCCGCATACGCCTTGCAGTCGTTCCCCCCCGCCGGCGACGGCGCCGGGTCACCCAATTGGAATGGGCCAATCAGGAGCATCGCATGAGCCATTTTCTCGACCGTCTCTCGTACTTCACTCGGGAACAGGAAACGTTTTCCGACGGCCACGGCATCGTGACCACGGAAGACCGAACCTGGGAGCGACGCCTATCGCGATCGCTGGCCGCACGACAAGATCGTGCGCTCGACCCACGGCGTCAACTGCACGGGTTCGTGCAGCTGGAAGATCTACGTCAAGGGCGGCGTCGTCACCTGGGAGACGCAGCAGACCGACTACCCGCGCACGCGCCCCGACATGCCGAACCACGAGCCGCGCGGCTGCTCGCGCGGCGCGTCGCTATTCCTGGTACCTGTACAGCGCGCAACCGGCTCAAGTATCCGATGGTGCGCGGCCGTCTGCGTCCGCGCTGTGGCGCGAAGCGCAGCAAGACGCTGGAGCCGGTCGAGGCGTGGGCGTCGATCGTCGAGAACCCGGTCAAGGCCAAGTCGTACAAGATCGATCCGCGGCCTGGGCGGCTTCGTGCGCGCGCAATGGGACGAGGTGAACGAGATCATCGCCGCGGCCAACGTCTACACGATCAAGAAGTACGGCCCCGACCGCATCATCGGCTTCTCGCCGATTCCGGCGATGTCGATGGTGTCCTATGCCGCCGGCAGCCGGTACCTGTCGCTGATCGGCGGCGTCTGCATGAGCTTCTACGACTGGTATTGCGACCTGCCGCCGGCGTCGCCGCAGACCTGGGGCGAGCAGACCGACGTGCCCGAGTCGGCCGACTGGTACAACTCCACCTTCATCATGATGTGGGGCTCGAACGTGCCGCAGACCCGCACGCCGGACGCGCACTTCTTGACCGAGGTCGCGCTACAAGGGCGCGAAGATCGTCGCGGTGACGCCCGACTACGCCGAGGTCTCGAAGTTCGCCGACCTGTGGCTGCACCCGAAGCAGGGCACCGACGCCGCGCTGGCGATGGCGATGGGCCACGTGATCCTGACCGAATACCACGCCCTGGCGACGCCGCAGCGCCTACTTCGAGGAGTACTGCCGGCAGTACACCGACATGCCGATGCTGGTGAAGCTGGAGTAGCAAGCGGCGACGAACCAGACGTCGCCCCAGCGCTGCCTGCGCGCGGCCGACCTCGCAGACGAGCTTGCAGCAGACCAACAATCCCGAATGGAAGACAGCTCGCCTTCGACGAGACCGGACGGTGGTGATCGCCGCAAGGGTCGATCGGCTTTCGCTGGGGCCAGTCACCCGGCGGCGATCTCGGCAAGTGGAACCTCGAGGACAAGGAGGGCAGCGCGGGGGCCGAAGTGAAGCTCGCACTGTCGCTGATCGGTGTGCGTGACGCGGTCGAGGCGGTCGGCTTTCCCTACTTCGGCGGCATCGAGCACGAAGTGTTCAGCCACAACGACCAGGGCGGCGACATCCTGGTGCGGAACGTCCCGGTGAAGAAGCTGGCCCTCGTCGACGGCGAGGCGCTGGTCGCGACCGTCTTCGACCTCATGTGCGCGAATTACGGCATCGAGCGCGGCCTGCGGCGGCGGCAACGTCGCCGCGTCCTACGATGACGACATCCCCTACACGCCGGCATGGCAGCAGAAGATCACCGGCGTGCCAGCCGAGCAGGTCATCACCATCGCCCGCCAGTTCGCCGACAACGCCGACAAGACGCACGGCAAGTCGATGGTGATCATCGGCGCCGCGATGAACCACTGGTTCCACTGCGACATGAACTACCGCAGCATCATCAACATGCTGGTGATGTGCGGCTGCGTCGGGCAGTCGGGCGGCGGCTGGGCGCATTACGTCGGCCAGGAAAAGCTGCGTCCGCAGACCGGCTGGACCGCGCTCGCGTTCGCGCTCGACTGGCACCGGCCGCCGCGGCACATGA
>CAVSAD010000013.1:0-63223 GCA_963725815.1 uncultured Chloroflexia bacterium | reverse complement strand
TTCGGTGATTACGAGGCTGACATCAGAGAGTCCGCGGCTCGCGAGGGCGTCACGCCCTGTACTCACCGTGTGAAGATCGCTATACCCGTCTGCTTCGAGAACGAAGCTGAGAAAACGGCTACCGGTAAGATCCGGGTCAACGATCAAGATGCCCATTAGGTCAATCTCCCCCCTCGAATTCTGCCCAAACGCCCCCCAGCATCCTTCCGTAAATGACTCGGAGATGTGGCCACGATTCACCTCGCGCAAGGCCGAAACACAACAACAACCGGCCAAAGACGCATCTCGGCCGGTTGCACCACACGCTCAGCGTGGACCAGGTGCCCATATACAGTCCGCGCATCGTAGCATTCCGAATTGTTTTGTGTTGGTATCGCCCATTACCGCGCGCAGGATGCGACGGCTTTCTCGACCGTGACTCTGTCGCGCATGCAGCCCACGACTGAACTCGTCTCGGCTGCACCAGGTGAATCCGTGGGATTCACACTTCCTTAACAATTCTATTGACAATAGATACTACCAGATTTGGGAAGAAGTGTCAAGTGTTCGTACTGCGCAATTGTTTGTGTCGCTGTTTTACGTACCGTCGGGCTTCGGATGGTTCGTTTCCGGCGAGCCCTCGGCCGTCCAGTCGAGATATCCGCTCTGCGGGCGATTCACCTGGACGGGTGCCGGTTAGCGTGATGCACGTCACGCACGAGAACGAACCATGGAGGGACCAGACTGAGAGGTTCCCACCCTGGTGCGGCACCTGTCGCGCGATTCGAGGTGACCCTGACGCGGGCCGCGAAATCCCAACACCGCATCCCGGTCAAATTGCGCGATCAACTCTCCAGTTGGGTTTCGGCACACCAGGGTCGAGCGAAGTCCTGCTGACGTAACGAGGACCTCCATAGCCATCGTTGCTGCCTCGAGAACGACAAGTTGTCCTCCGTCGCGGAGGAAGATCGTTGCGGCCATTTTGCTTTCCTTGCCCTGCCCAGCGGCACTGCGTTGCCACATCGTCTTTCGCTAATTGCGCCTTGTCTGAGGACTTTTGTAGATCTCATGTACTCGAGCAGCGAGCGTCGCAGCGCCCCCTTGCTCGATCTACGCTAGACCTAGCCACATGGTCGCGGCTCGTACGAAAGATCAGGATTAACCTGCGTAGCGGCCTGGAGGATTAGGAGGTCTGAAGGAATGGCGACGCGGCATTACAAAGTTGTGACGTTTCCGCGTGGGGTGGTGGCCACCACATTGGATGCGCGTGAGGACGAGACACCCCATCCGATGTTTCGCGGTTACACCCAACGGTCTTCAACGAACGCTGGATACGGAACGTCAGGTGCCTCTGTTCATTTGCTCCAGCGTGACGCCATCGGCATCACGCTGGAGAGGTGCCCGGTCGTGCTATTCGGGCCAGGGCCACGCCTGTTCCAGCGCCGGCTCACTGCTCACGTCGTCGAACGTCACTTCCTCACCGTGCGCCGTCGTCTTGCCGCTTTCGACCAACGACTTGAACCGCACGAGGTCATCGTCGATTTGATGTTTCGGGTCGCTACCGAATATGGTCGCGATAACGTGACCGACCGCGCCGGCCGGTGGGTTGTACGTCATGTGGATGTCGACGCGGGTGCTGCCGTCCGGGTTGCGGTTGAATCGCGTTGTGCCCGCTTGCTCCACCGGCGTGCCGGGAATACTGCGCCACGACAGTTCGCGATTTGGTGTCAATCGGGTCACTACTGCGTCCCATTCAACCGGGAGACCAGCTGGTCCCCCAACAACCCAGTGGTAGCTGCCATCCGGATTCTTGCGGACGTCTCGCACGTGATCCATGAAGAGCGGATAGCAGACGAGATCGGCCCAGATGTCGAAGACGGTCTCCAGTGGAGCGTCCACATTGATCGTCTTGCGCAGTTCGATCCCCTCAGGTCCGCGAATTATTCCCAACAACCGGAGGACGGGCATGTTGGTCACACCACGCGCCGCCACCGCCAGACCGGCGGCGCCGATCATCGCGCCGCTCAATCCGCCGCGTCGTCCTCCTGCGGCGGCCATGATTCCCCCAGCGGCCATCCCCACGGCACGTGCCGCCGGTGACCAGTGCTCGTGCAAGAACTCGAACCGTTGCCCAGGACGCGTTGAAACGCCTTGCAACGCCGAAATCCTTCCGGCCTCCGCGTGCGGCTCCAGTTCGTTCACCACCCCGGTCACGCCGGGAGATCGCGAACGGTGTGCAATAAGCGCGGCACTTCGGACGATAAGATCGGACCACGGAGTGTCACCTGACCCTCACGCGCGCCGATCTCAAGCGCGCGAGGATGAGATACCAGCCGACCCAGGCGTGCTCGGACCCGTTGTCTCAGCACGTCGTCGGTGACCGGCTCGTGTTGGGCGCGAGACCGTGTTGCCGCGACGATGCCTGTCGCCCGATTTCTCACGTCGCACAGGGCCGTCTCAGACGCTTCGCACAGCTGGTTTCGGCTTCGTGCCAGGCGGTCGCACATCAATGCGCGCCTACGAGGACCTCGATCGCGGTCGAGAAAATAGGCCAGACCGGCACCAACTGCTATCCCGCCGATGAATCTTCGTTTGTTCGCCACGATTCCAATCCTTTCGTCAGTCGCTGGATGGCGTTTCACCGGGCTGCTTAGCGGAGGGTTCGCAGCCGCGTCGACGGCGCGGAACCGAATGTCGCCGGTGCAAAGGTGAAGTCAGGCAAAGTCCAATGCCGTCGCTTGATCGATCATGCGGCCATCCGGACGCTCTCGGGCTGATTTGGACTCCGCGCGCGTTGCATCCGCCCGATCACACCAATGTTGCGTTCAGCGGTGATCGATCGCTCGCACGTTGCCGCGAGGCTCGCGGGAACGCCGCACGCAATGGGATGCTCTCTCCCCGTACCCAATGTGGACCGAGACACAACACAAACGTGTCGACGTTGCAGCCCAACCCGTGACGATCTCATGTCAGTACCGTGAAGTTGGTCGCGCCGCGGTTTACGTCACGATGACCATGCTGGCGGTTGTGGGGAACATGACGGCTACCACCCCGATAGCGCACGTCCGCTCCGGGGAAGACTCCCCCGTCACCAATCGCGCGAGTGAACTCCCGGTGGAGGATCCGTTTTTTCGCTCGCGAGGACGTGTCGTGGAGCAACACGGCGCTCCCGACGATTCGGGCAAAGCGATGTCCCGACCGATGAAATATCGACCAATCCTCCAGCAGCACGGAGTTGTAACGCTCCTGCCTGTTTCCTCACGCGAATGTCATTCTCCAAACACTATGGTGCGCTCAGAGCGACGCGACTGAGCGTGACGGGCGAACGTTGAAGCGTCATTCGACTGAGTCGATTCATCGCTCCCTGGCAGCGCCGCTTGGTGCGGCGGTTTCCCAACTACGATTGCACAAGGTGCCGGAGCGGCGATGGGATCTGTCGACTTAGCGGTGACGGCATCCGGTTGGATCAAAGTGGAAGGAGATCGCGATGGAAACCTGGGGTTGGATTATTCTCATTGCTGCCGCGCTGTTTATCGGGCTGGCGGCGCAATACGTCATGCGCCGGGGCACGGGGTACGAGTGGATGCTGGTGGCCGCTGGCGCGGGAGTGGGCGGTTACGTCGCCAGCGAATATGACCTCGGTGGACTCGGAAAATGGGGTACCGAGATCGCAGGGATGTACCTCTTTCCGGCACTGATCGGCGCCCTCTTGGTAGCCGCCATCGTTGCGATCGTGCTGATAGCAGGGGAACGCACCAACTCGCGAACCTGAGTATTGACACCGGGAGCGGCCTGAATTGCGCCGCTCCCGCGCAAGTCCACTGGCAATACGCGAACTACTTTGAAGCCTCAACGTGGATGCTGGCGGTCAGTGCGTCTTCTGCCCGGCGAACCTCGCCGCGTTTGATGAGATCAATTGGTCGCGCGTAGTCCATCGACTCGACCGGTCCGTTCAGCCATGCGCAAGCGTCATCAATATCATCGGGCCCCCAGCGTTGGACGATGACCCGATAGAGGGAGCGAAGGTCGTCCCACTGATCCGGCGGGCAGATACGAACCAGAGTTCTCCACAGACCGTCGAAGTCGGGCGCGACAACCTCGTCCACGGCGTGGCCCTGAAGGACGCGAACGACCTGTTCGAGCGCCACGAGGCGGGCTTCCAGCGCTCGAATCTGATCCTGGAGAAGCTCGATCTCGGTCATGACAGCCCTCCTCTTGAGTTGAAACGGGCGGATTCAGGTGGGCTCGCGGCGACGTGCACCGCAGACTCGGCAAGTTTGGTTAGACAGAACCGCCCGGCACGAGCAGCGCGAACGACGGTGGCCGCGGCAACGCCTACTGACATACTGGTGGGTCGACGGTGACGGCCGTGTGAATTCAACGGCTCGATCGCGACAATCGCATGACATCGTGGCTGAACGTGCTCACCGATCATTCAGCGCATGACGGCGCGCCGCCGCTTGCGAGATCGGCCGGTCCCCGGAACATTGAAAATCCGGCTGGCCAGGATGATTTCTCCAGAAGGTCAATCCCGAAGCGACGAGCTCGCGAAGGTGGGAAGGGATCCTGCCGGCAAAACCCCAATAACGAAGCCTGCTCATGTACGAGCAGGCGCTCAATTTTCGCGTCAGACGGGGAATGTGAGAGTGAGCCCGCTGGGACTCGAACCCAGGACCCGCGGATTAAAAGTCCGCTGCTCTACCAACTGAGCTACGGGCTCGAACCGGACCGACGTGTCCGGTCGCGTCTCTAATCCTACCCGATGCGGCGATCATCCTCAACGACAGCTCAAGTGATCCACTCACGCGGTGCTATGCTTCCAACCTGAACGACGGCTGGCGGCCCGATTCTCCCGCCCTGAGGCAGAACTCACGGGCAAGCAGACACGGAAGGGACGGCAATCGAGTGACATTGGACGACGAGACAGCCCTGCGACTCGCGCAAGAGGCGGTGGACCTCGCCGGAGGGGCGCGTCATGTGCATGGCAATCCGCGGCACCCCTTCGCCCGCAACGCCACGCGCCAGGTCGAACTTGAAGGGCACGCCGTCCTGATCCGTTACGGTGAGGCGAGCGGACCGGCGGTAGTCGAGATTGGCGACTACGTTTTCGACATCCGGCCCGAAGGGCTCATCAAGCTGTTCGGCCCGTCGTAGGGCCGGGCTGAGGTTCACGGCGAGAGATGTCGATCGTCATCGCGGCGTCAATCGGTCTCGCCGCAGCCGGTGTCGTGGCCGTCGCGGGCCACCGGGCGCGTGCCCTCTCCGGCAGTGGCGCGGCGGCGGCCGTCGTCGTCGGAACGGCCATTTTTGGGCTTGGCGGCTGGCGCTGGGCGTCGGTCATGATCGGCTTCTTCGTTCTATCCAGCCTCCTGTCACGCGCCGGGCGACGGCGCAAGCGTCCGGCTGAAGGTTTCGTCGAGAAGGGCTCGCGCCGGGACGCCGTTCAGGTACTGGCCAACGGCGGGATCGGAGCACTCGTCGCCGTGATCCACGGGTTCGACCCCAGTGTCGCCCTCCTCTTCCCGGCCTTTCTCGGATCGATGGCCGCGGCCACTGCCGACACCTGGTCGACCGAGATTGGCTCGTTGAGCTCGAAGCCGCCCCGGTCGATTCTCTCCTGGAAGCATGTCCCTACGGGCTCGTCGGGCGGCGTCACGGTTCTGGGATTAGTCGGGGCGCTGGCGGGCGCGACCATCATCGGACTGATCGGCGGAGTGGCGAACCTCAGCGCGGTAGCGCTCGTCGTCGCAGGTGTAATCGCGGGATTTACAGGATCATTGTTCGACAGCGTTCTGGGCGCCACCGTTCAGCGCGTCAACCGCTGCCCGCAATGCATGACCCTCACCGAACGCGCGGTCCACGATTGCGGCACACCAACCGTTGTCGCGCGAGGCTGGCGTTTCATCGACAATGACATGGTGAATGCCATGACGACACTCTACGGAGCGTTCTGCGGTGCGCTGCTCTACCTCGCCGTCAAATAGTCTGGAAGGCCATCCTTACCAACGGGTCGCGTGACGTGACATCGCATCCCTGCTCGTCCGGAGCGCCAGGTCAACGTCAACTGCAAAAGCGGAACGCCGCATCACGGGTTCCGCTCGCAATCGCAGCCAGACGGCGCGGGTCGGCTATTCGATGTCGCTCAGCGCCTCGCCCGGGTCTTTGAGCCGGCCGAGGAAGATAGGCGTGTCGACCTGGGTGTACTTGCGCACCTCCGCCAGCCGCAGTCGCTGCACCATCTTCACCAGGACATCTGGGTCGTCGTCTTCCAGCGCGACGATGAACTCCTGATCCTGAATGCCGAAGGAGCTGACCGTGTTGGTCAGGATCGACGGAAACTCATCGCCGAGGTCGCCGTGGACCGACATCATGTCGCGCCGCTGCTCGTACGAGAGCAGATACCAGTCTGGAGTTTTCGTGAAGGGGTAGACGCTCAAGTACTTGGCGGGCGGCTTGCCTTTCATGAAGGCCGGACCGTGCGTCGGATCGTACTGGGACATGCTGGCAACGCCGATATAGGCCTGGCGCATGTCGAGCATGCTTCCAAGGGTCGTGTGGCGCAGCCTGACCGCGAGGCGCTGGATGAGATCGGCGTCATCGCCAACCGCCCAGACGATGAGATCCACATCGCCTCGATAGCCGATGGTGGAATAGACGCCTCGAACGCTCAGCCCCTCTCCGGGCTGCTCCAGCACGCCGATGAACTCTTCGCGCCCGGCCCGGCGCACGTCTGCCGGCTGCGAACGCCACTCATTGCTCGTCTTGTAGAGCCAGAAAGCCGTGAAGCTTGAAGCTGCGGCCATGGGTGCGGATGTCTCCTCTCCTGTCGTCTGTTCGGCGCTGGCGTGCAGCGACCGGCTCCGATTATGCCACTGGCGCATGGACGCGCATGATACCCCTACCGCCCGGCGGGCGGCCCGGCAATCGCGATCGCCACGCGTCCGGTCATCAGGTAGCGCTCCGCCGCTCGCCGCAGATCCTCTTTGGTCAAGGCACGAATCCGGTCCGGCAAACGATCGACATAATCCAAACCAAGGTGATAGAAGGCGATGTCCAGGGCGGAGTCGGCGATGCTGTCGCTGCTCTCCATGCTCAGCGGCAGGCTGCCGATGAGATAGCTCTTGGCGTCCGCCAGTTCCTCGTCCGTCACCGGCTCACGGCACATCTTGTCGACTTCTTCGAGAATGCTGGCGACCGCTCGATCGATGTTGGCCGGATCGACGCCCGCGGAGGCGGTCCACATGCCGCGTCCCAGCCCGGCCGCCATTGAGCTCGATGCATAGTAGGCCATCCCTTGACGCTCGCGTACGCTGGCCCCCAGTCGTCCCATCAAGCCCAGCCGCCCGAGTATCAGGTTGGCAACGCGCAGTGCATCGTAGTCCGGGTTGGAACGCGAAACGGCCGGGATGCCGATAGCGATGTCTGCCTGTGTCTTGCCGGGAATCGTCGATTCTCTGCGAATGACGGTCTCGGGTGGCTCGACGTTGGCCACCTCGATAACGATCGGTTCACCACTTACCGTCCAGTCGCCGAAGGCGCGCTGGATCAATCCCCAGGCATGCTCGACCTCCAAGCCGCCAGCCACCGCCACGATGGTCTGGTCCGGCCGGAAGTGCGTCTGGTGGAAGCGCACGAGGTCCTCGCGGCTCATTGCGTTCAAGGTGGCCTCGGTTCCCATGGTCCGATGGCGATAGGGATGACCTTCAGGATAGACGAGCTCGCGCAAATCTTGACTCGCGACCGAGCGCGTGTCGTTCAACGCCTGTTTGAGCCCGTTGAGCGATTGTGCCCGCACCCGCTCAATCTCCTCCTCCGGAAACGTCGGGCGGAGGACGATGTCGGACATGAGCTCGATCAGCCGGCTCGCATCTTCCTTCAGGCACTTGCCGGTGATATCGACATGCTCTCGCCCAGCTCCAACGCTGATGGCAGCACCGAGACTATCGAGTTCTTCGTTGAGCTCGGCGAAGGTCTGATTCGCCGTGCCCCGACTCAGCATGCGGCCAGTGAAGGAGGCCAAGCCGGGAACATCGCCGTCGGAGATCGAGCCGGCGGCAACGCGCATGTCGATGACGGCCGCGTCGCTCGTCGGATCGTGATGGCCCAACATCCAGATGCCGTTGTCGAGGGTTTTCTCGCTGAGCTCGATATGCGGGATGTCGCCAGGCGGCGGGTCCTGCGACAAGCCGGTATAGAAGTGCGGAATCGCTGCCGCGACGGGCTCAGCCGTGCCCCGATCACCGGTCTCCCCGGTCGGCTCCAGCCAACCAACGGTGCTGTTCTCGAGAGTCAAATACCGCTGTGCCACGCGCTGAATGTCTTCCGCGGTCACACTGGCAATTCGTTCCTCAAACTGGTCGGAGTCGGCGTCAGGGGCGACTGCCGCCAGCGAGCCGATCCAGTACGCCTGACTGGTGACGCTTTCACCAGCGTAGGCGAACTGCGCCCGTAGTTGTTTGATCGCGCGTTCCAGCTCGCCGGCCGGAACCGTCTCCTGCCGCAACCGATCGATCTGCTCAAAGACGATCCCTTCCACCTGCTCAGGCTTCGTGGAAGGAACCAACGTTGCCGAGACGCTGAAAAGATAGGGGTCGACGGTGAGTGCGAACGATGATCCGGCCGATGACGTCAAGCCGCTCGCCACGAGCGCCCGGTAGAGGCGGGAGCTGCGACCCATGCCGCCGCCGCCGAACCCGACCGACTTCCCGCCGGAAAGGACGGTATCAAGTACCAGCATGGCCGGGGTGTCTTCCGAACTCGCGGCGGGTGCGTGCCAGCCCGCGAGGAGCGTGGCAGCGGGTGCTGGGCGTCGCACCGTGACCCGTCGCTGGCCGAATTGCTCAGGCTCAACCGTCCGCACCGCCGGGATCGACTCGACTTTCGGGATCGAGCCGAAGCGCTGCGCGATCTCATCGACCAGAGCGGCGCTGTCGAAGTCACCGACGGCGACGGCGATCGCGTTATTGGGCGAGTAGAACGTTTTGTAGTGGCGGAAGAGATCCTCGCGCGTCATCGTTTCGAGGTCCGACTGAAATCCGATCACGCCCTGGCCGTAGGGGTGTGCCCGAAAGGCGGCGGCGTTCATCTCCTCACGCAGGTGAAAGGTCGGCTGATTTTCGTTTCCCTGACGCTCGGAGAGGATGACGGTTCGCTCGCTCGACACTTGATCCGGATCGAACAGCGCGTGCTGCATGCGATCCGATTCGATATCGAGGCCGAGGAAGAGATTGGCGGAAGGAAGCGTCTCAAAATAGGTCGTGTAGTCGATCCACGTGAAGCCGTTGAGCGTGCCGCCATGTTTGTTCACGGCACGGAAGATCTCGCCCGGTTTCCAGGTAGGAGTGCCCTTAAAGAGCATGTGCTCGACCCAATGCGAGATACCGGTGATGCCCGGCACCTCGTTGCGGGCTCCGACGCGATACCAGACCCAGAAGGACGCGACCGGCACCCTCCGGCTCTCCCGTGTGAGGATCGTCAAGCCATTGTCGAGTGTGTTGCGCCGGATAGGTTGTCGTTCCGCCATGTAGCCTCTCTTCTCAGTGCGATGGTTCGTGTTCAATCAATGGCCACTCGTGATGTTTGAGCTCGACGCCGTGACCGTCCGGGTCTTGAATGTAGAGTGCCTGGCCGTAGCCGAACGCGCCTTGACGACGAACCGGTCCGTCGGTGATCGGCACGCCCAGACCACGCAGTTTTTCAGCGAGGGCGTCCAGGTCGGTCGGCTCGATGAGAATCGCGACGTGGTTCAATCCGCCTCCAGTCGCCGACCAGTCACCGTCGTTTGGCTGAAGATCGATCAACAGATCTCCGACTCGCAGTGAAGCAAAACGGACGCTTCCGTCGCCGTCGCGCTCGGCACGAACGAGCCTCATGCCGAGAACCCGCGTGTAGAAATTAATCGCGCGCTCCATGTCGCGTGTCTTCAAATTGACATGATCGAAACCGATCGGCTCAACGAGTGGTGGTCTGTCAGGCATGAATCTATCCTTGCGTATACGTCACTGGCGGGTTTCGAGCATGGTGGGACGCAAACCCGACGCGGCGGTCGACCTCTGGATTTATACCACCGAGGCGCGACGCAACGGCATCGAGCGTCGAGAGAAAGGGGGAGTGGAGTCGTGAACAGAACCAACAATGTATCCGAACGGGTCGGAGTCGGATGCTATCGCTCTCCGCTTGGCGTTATCTGGATCGCGGCGAGCGACGCCGGTCTTCGCGTCGTGACGGTGCCGGGTGCCACGTACGATGACTGCCTCCACGACGTTGCTCGTAAGAGCCCCGGAGGCGTCAGCGTCGTCGACGGCGGCGTGGTCATCGAACAGGCGGTGCGTGAACTGACCGGCTACTTTGAGGGCAGTCTGCGGTGCTTCAGCGTGGCGCTCGACCTATGCGGGACCCCGTTTCAGCGCAGAGTTTGGCGAGCTGTCTGTCAGGTTCCCTACGGTAAGACGGCGACATATGGAGATATCGCGAAGCAGATCGGTGCGCCACACGCCTACCGGGCGGTCGGCGCGGCGAACGGCGCCAACCCGGCGGCGATCATCGTGCCCTGCCACCGGCTGATCGGCGTGTCGGGCAGCCTGCGAGGCTACGGCGGCGGATTGCATCAGAAGCGGGCACTGCTGGATCTCGAAGCGTCACACGGCGCCGGCTGACGATGGAGGCGCCACACAGAACGTACGCGACCGCTATCCGGTCCAGAACGCGGACGTCAATCCGACGTTCTTGAAGATCTCAACTGCGCCGGCGGTGCTCCGGCCGCGAAAAGCCGGGCTCATTCGATCTCCGTACCACGCCTGAGACAGCTTCCATACAGTCGCCAGTGGCACGACCTCTCCCCGTGGTCGATTCTCCCGCTGGCATATCGCATCGACCTCGTCCTCCGACCGGAGGAGCGTGATCGTCGCTCAGGTATAGATCTGATCGTCGTACCACTGCTCGAATGGAAGGGGGAAGTGCACCATCAGTCCGGGAGCGGCCACCAGCGAGCCCTGGCTAACCGCATAGCGTACGGGCTCCCGGTGGCCCTCGATGCAGGCGACGATGCTGGCATCTTGGTGCAACATCGCCGGAATGCCGAGAGAATCCCAGGCGCAGTTGGCATAGAATATCCGACCGTCGACGGTCGCCTGGTACGGCGTCGCCACCGCCGAAAGGGGGTTCGCGATACGGACGGAATCGGTGCCTGGGTCGAGTAGGATGACATGCGCGCGATGCAGACGGTGGTAAGTCCGACGCGCCTCAACGATTGACACGCCAAACTCCACGGAGGACTCAGCGGTGGTGGGAGGACGTCCATTTTGGACAAAGAACTGGTAGATGAACAGACGGACGCCCCAGTCTCGGTCGCTCAATATCTCGCTCATGTGGTCCTCGCCGTTTCGAATTTTCCACGACTTGAAAATCGCGCGAGCTGGTTCGGGTCAATAGTGATCAAACGGCTCGTTCAGTCTGTTCCATCCAGAACGCCGAGGTCAATCCGACGCTTTTGTAGATTTCACGTGCCTCTCGACCGGTGCGGCCGCGAAAGCCAGCGTCCATTCGATCACCAAAGAACGCTTGCGACAGTTTCCAAACCGTCGCGATCGGCACGACCTCTCCGACCTTGATTTCGTCCTCCGACCGGAGGAGCACTATGGACGCTCAGGTGTCGGCGAGATTGTCGAGCCATTGAGGAATCGGCATGGGAAAATGGATCGCCAGGCCAGGCGGCGCGACGAGCGAGCCGTTCTCGATCGCATAACGCACCGGCACACTCGCGTCATCGATATGTGCCTCGATCGTCGCGTCGCGATGCAGCATCGCCGGTATCCCCAGCGAATCCCAGGCGCAGTTGGCATAGTGAAGCTTCCCGTCGATCTCGACACGATAGGCTGTCGGTACCGCGGAAAGGGGAACGGCGATCCGAACCGATTCGGTGCCGGGCTCCAGGACGATCTGATGATTCCGATGGAGCCAGTGGAAGGACTTTCGAATATCGGCGACGCACAGGCCGAACTTGGCAGCTGACTCTGCCATCGTTGGTGGGCGGTCATTTTCGACCAGAAACTGGTAAATAAAGAGCCGGATATCCCAATGCTGTTCAGTCATCGTCGAGGGCATCGAACCGCCTCGTGGTCGATCATGCTACCGGCATCTTAACGACGCCGACCGGCTGAACAAGAGGAGTGGAGCGACCGATGGCCACTCCACTCTGCAATCAGCAGCGTAGGGGAAACGATCAATTCTCGAGCAGGCGTCGCAACACCGTCTGGAGAATCCCGCCGTTGCGGTAGTACTCGATCTCCATCGGGCTATCGATGCGGCAGACTGTCTGAAACTCGATTGTCTGGCCGTCGTCTCGGCGCGCCGTGACCGTGAGGATCTTGCCCGGAGTCAAGCCCTCGGCGATGCCGTTGATATCGAAGGTTTCCCGTCCGGTGAGTCCGAGACTCGCCGCGTTCTGCCCGGGCAGGAACTGCAACGGGAGTACGCCCATTCCGACCAGGTTGCTGCGGTGAATGCGCTCGAAGCTCTCGACGATCACAGCCCGTGCCCCGAGTAGCAGTGTGCCCTTGGCAGCCCAGTCGCGCGAGCTTCCGGTGCCGTATTCCTTGCCGCCGATGATGATGAGCGGTACGCCGTTCCTCGGCGTAGTGGACGGATGCCTCGTAAATCGAGGTGACCTCTTCGGTGAGCAGATCTGTGGTCCAGCCGCCTTCACGCCCGTCACCGAGCTGGTTGCGCAGTCGGATGTTGGCGAAGGTGCCGCGCACCATCACCTCGTGATTGCCGCGACGCGCGCCGTAGCTGTTGAACTCTCTTGCGCTGACGTCGTTGTAGATCAGGTAGCGGCCCGCCGGGCTCTGCGGCGGGATGGACCCAGCCGGAGAGATGTGGTCGGTCGTGACCGAATCACCCAACAGCGCCAGGACACGGGCCCCGATCACGTCGGACAGCGGCCCCGGCTCGCGGCTGAGATTCTGAAAGAACGGCGGCTCGTGCACGTAGGTCGATTCTTCGTTCCACTCGTAGAGATCTCCCGCCGGGATGGGCATGCCGCGCCAGCGATCGTCCCCGTGGAAGACGTCGGCGTAACGCTCGGCGAACAAGTCCGGGCCGACCGCCTGGGCGATCGCGTTGCGAATCTCGGCATTGCTTGGCCAGACATCGCGCAGGTAGACCGGGTCACCGTTCGGATCGTGGCCGAGTGGGTCTTTCGTCAAGTCGATGTCGATCGTGCCGGCAATCGCGAAGGCGACGACGAGCGGCGGCGACGCGAGGTAGCTGGCACGTGCGAGCGGGTGTATGCGACCCTCGAAGTTTCGGTTTCCACTGAGCACCGCGGCGCCGACCAGGTCATGTGCTTGCATGGCGTCGGTGACCGCAGCCGGAAGCGGACCGCTGTTGCCGATGCAGGTGGTACAGCCGTAGCCGACGAGGTGGAAGCGCAACGCCTCCAGGAAGGGTGTCAGGCCGGCCCGGTCGAGATAGGCCGTGACCACGCCGGATCCCGGCGCCAGACTCGTCTTTACCGCCGGGCTGACGTCCAGGCCGCGCTCCACCGCCTTCTTGGCGAGGAGCCCCGCCGCCAGCATGACCGCCGGATTCGAGGTGTTGGTGCAGCTGGTGATCGCTGCGATGACGACTGAACCATGATTGAGCTCAGCCGTGTGGCCGTCCAGGTCGATCTGGACCGGCTCGTGGCCCATAGCAGTGGCGGCACGCTCCGCCACCATCGTCGCCGCGGAGCCGCCAATGGGGCTGGCAGGTGATCCAGCGCCCGGATCAGGTGCCGCGATGCGATCGGCAAACGCCGTACGGAAACTGGAGCTGATGTCGCCCAACGAGACCCGATCCTGTGGCCGGCGCGGACCAGCCACGCTTGGCTCGAGAGTCGACAGGTCAAGCTCGACGACCTGATCGAAGAGGGGCTCCGGCCCGCCATCGGTCCGGAACATCCCTTGCTCCTTGGCGTAGCGCTCGACCAGGTCAACCGTCTCGGGGCTGCGGCCGGTGAGCCGCAGGTAGGCCAACGTCTCGTCGTCGACCGGGAAAATAGTCGCCGTGGCGCCGTATTCAGGCGACATGTTGCCAATGGTCGCTCGGTCAGGCAGCGACAGATGACGCAGGCTCGACCCGAAAAACTCGACGAATTTGCCGACGACACCGGTCTTCCTCAGCAACTGCGCCACCGTCAGTACGAGGTCCGTGGCGGTGACTCCTTCCGGTGTCTCGCCGACCATCCGGACGCCGACCACCTGTGGCGTCAGCATGAAGATCGGCTGGCCCAGCAATACCGCCTCGGCTTCGATTCCCCCAACGCCCCACCCGAGGACACCCAGTCCGTTGACCATCGTCGTGTGGGAGTCCGTTCCGACGAGCGTGTCGGGGAGCGCGACCTTCTTGCCATCAATCTCGTGAACCTGAACGACTTTCGACAGGAACTCCAGATTGACCTGATGGCAGATTCCGGTTCCCGGAGGCACGACCGTGAAGTTCTGGAATGCTTGCTGTGCCCAGCGCAACAGCCCGTAGCGTTCACCGTTGCGCGCGTACTCTTGTTCGACGTTGCGCGCGAACGCGAGCGTCGTTCCGAACGCATCGACCTGCACCGAATGGTCGATGACGAGGTCGGCGTCAACGAGTGGGTTGATCTTCTTGGGATCACCGCCGAGTCGCGCCATCGCCGATCGCATCGCCGCCAGATCGACGACCGCTGGAACGCCGGTCAGGTCCTGCAGCAACACGCGGGCCGGCAGGAACGGGAACTCTTGCGATTCCCGCGCGCCAGGTCGCCAGGCAGCCAATGCCCGCACGTGGTCTTCGGTGAACGGCTCCGTGCCGGCAAATCGCAGCACGTTTTCGAGCAGTACCTTTACGGTATACGGAAGCTGATCGAGCCCCGCCGGTATCGAGATCAGCGATCGCGGACAGCCGGTAATACTGAATCTCATCGCCGGATGATGTCGTCAGCGACGCTCGTGCGCTGAACGGATCCGAAGTACTTGTCATGCCATCCTCCATCAGGTGGATACGCGGCCGTTTCCTTTGGCCGTCGGGATCGCCCGGGCGCCTGGCGAAATCTCCCGCGTTGGGAAGCGGACCAACGCCCTCATTCTGCCAGCATACCATGGGTTTCTCTGCCGCGGAGACGACCCCGTCGGGTCAAGATTTCGCGTCCCGCTGAGCCTCAGCGGGACTCACTGCACAGACGGCGGACGTGTTTCGGTTGCATCGTCGGCGATGGGTGATAGCATGGCCAGGGCAGTGAGGAGGACGCCAGATGATCGACGCGGAACGGCTGCTCTGGTCGTTGGTCGAATGCAGCGAGCGAGTGCTTCAGGCCATCGTCGCCTCTGAACGGCATCAGCTTGCAGAGGTGGTCGGGATGGGCGCGGATGGAGCCGAGACCAAGGGAATCGACCAGATTGCCGAAGACGTGACGGTCGATTTCTTTGACAATCTCCACACACCCGTCAACATTCTGAGCGAGGAGGTTGGGTTCCTTGATCGAGGATCGTCGATTACCGTGATCGTCGATCCGATCGATGCGACTGCCAATGCGACGGCGGCGGCCGAGCTCACGCTGACCGATCTGCCGCAGACAATGCACGCGATTCCTCCGTCGCTTCCGGATCACAGCGGGCAGTTTGGATTTCCGTTCTATGCCTTCAGCGTCGGCGCGCTGCTCGACGGAGTGCCGATCGCTTCGTGCGTGCGGAATCTCCCAACCGGCGATGTCTTCACGGCCGTCAAGCAGGGAGGCAGTCGCATGAATGGCGTGCCGATCCGCTGTGAGGCGGTCACTGAGCTGCGTGACGCATGGTTGGCGCTGGTTCGGCCTGCTGACGAAGAGGGATTGCGGCGGTCGACGCGACTTATTCTTGACTCGAATCGAGTGCGCATTACCGGATGCACCGCGCTCGATCTCTGCTTGATCGCCGCGGGGTCGTTGCATGGGTTCGCGAATCCGAACGTCCACTGGCCGCCGAATTTCGGCGAGAAGGTGGTCGATTATGCAGGCGCTCTGCTCATCCTCGAAGAGGCCGGCGGAGTCTCGGCGGATCAACATGGAGACCCTTTGCCGCTCCGTCTCGACCTGCTCGAACGAGTGATGCCGTTTGCGGCCGGGACACCGGAACTGCTGAGCGCGCTCATCGCCGCGGTACAGTGATCGTCGCGATTGAGCGTCGGCGAGCGTCGTTACGCGTAACGTATGTAATCTCCGTTGAAGGGAAGGAACGATGGATTTCACGTCCGCATTCGCGACCGTCGACGCTCGCGAAGCGAGCTTGCTCGACCGGCTGCGCAAGATCATCGCGATCGACAACTGCGTGCCGCCCGGAGACCATTACGACAAAGTTCTCGATCTCGTCGAGCCCGAGTTCAAACGCTTCGGTTTCGACACGACGCGTGTCGTCATTCCACCGGAAAAGGTTGCGCAGATCCCGTTCCCGTTGAAGGGTGAGCGCGTCAATCTCGTGGCGCGCATGAACAACGGCAAGCCGCCTCTCTCTGTCTACGCCCACATGGATACCGTGCCGATCGAAGAGGGTTGGGATTTCGACCCCTTTGGCTGTGAGATCAAGGATGGCCGGATCTATGGACGTGGAGTCGCCGATATGAAGGGCGCCATCGCCTCAGTTCTCACCGCGCTGGAGGTCATGCAGGCGGAAGGGCTGGAGCCAGCCTGGGACCTGAACGTCCTCCTCTGCACCGACGAAGAGATCGGCGTTTATCCGGGTCTCTATCATCTGGCACTTGAGGGCTACGCCACCGCTCCAATGCTCTGCCTCGAAGGTAGCCAGGATCCGGTACTGCGACGCGGATCGAACGGCTCGCTCGACGTCTCGATCACGGTCAAAGGGAAGAGTTGCCACTCCGGCGCGAACTATCTGGGGGTGAACGCGCTGGAAGAGGCAGTACCGGTCATGGTCGAACTGCTGGCGCTCAAGCAGAAGGTCGAGGAGCGCCGCTCGGCGTTGCCGCTGGCGCCCGCACCGGGAGCGCCGCCGAACCTGCGCCCGATGTTCAACCTGGACATCATCAACTCGGGTGTCAAGTCGAACATCGTTCCGGCGATCTGCACGCTGGTGATCAACCGCCGCTTTATTCCGGAAGAGAACGTCGCGGACGTTCAGGCGGAGATTCAGGAAGCGGTCGAACGAGGCATGGAGAAGAGCCGCGCCCTCGACGTTGAGGTCGTCTTTACGCAAAATTACCCGTCCTACTACCAGTCGGCGACGCACCCAGGCGCGCAGCGACTGAAAGAGGCACTCAAGCTGGTGCAGGGCTACGTGAATAGTGACTTCATCGAGACCGGATCTGGTGGGTCGACGGACATGGCCTTCATTGCTCAGGTGCTCGGAACCGACCAGATCGCGACGGTCGGTCTCGGCCGGCAGCAGGAAAGCAAAGCGCACGGCAGCAATGAAAGCATCCGGATCTCCGACGCCAGGGCGCACGTGAAGGAGCTTATCTATTACTTCTGCGCGCCAGTCGACTAACGTCTCTCCGACTGAGTAAGGAAGGGCCGTCGATCGGCGTCGAGTCATAGTCGGGAGGAGCCAGTTGACGGTTGCGCAAAACGGGATGATGCCGACCCTGCCGGATATCCTGGCTCGTGACTTGAAGGTCGTCTTCGTCGGAATCAATCCGTCCATCTACTCGGTTGAGCGAGGTCACTACTTCGCTCGTCCCGCCAATCGGTTCTGGCGAGCGCTCTCTGACTCTCGCCTGAGCGCTGATGCACGAAGGAGACTACGCCGCGACGAATTAGTGCCGGAGGACGATTTGGGGCTCCTCGCGGACGGTTTCGGCTTTACCGACGTGGTCAAGCTGCCGAGCTCGTCGGCGGCGGATCTGCGCTCCAGTCATTTCGCCGAGTGGGCTCCGCGGGCGCGCTCACGGATCGAGCATTACGCGCCCGCGGTTGCCTGTTTTCAAGGACCGACCGCGCTACGGCCGTTTCTGAAGTACGCGATGAACTGCGAGATAGAGCATCTGAGTTTTGGGCAACAGGGTGTGCGGCTTGACGACACGCGGATCTTCCTTGTGCCGAATCCGAGTCCGGCCAACGCTCGCTATCGCCTGTCCGATTTATCCGGGTGGTTTGACGTCCTGGCCGCAACGCTCAATGGGAACTGACGCGAGGGGAAATCCGCCCCTCCAATGTCGCCCCGTTCGGCTCAACTCCGCCTGGTCCGGCGACGCACTTATCGCCAGTGTCACCGTACGCTTGTGACGTCGACGTTCAGATGCTCAGTCTTCCCATGCCAGACGCAAGATCTCGACGTAGTCGTCGTGTCCCATTTCACGGGCGTTGCTGCTGTTGGAACCGTTCGCGACGGCAGCCTCCGCGATGGCGTCGAAGTCCTTCGGGTCGACGCCGGGCAGGTCGCGAAACGACGGGATGCCGACGGCCGTCGCCAGCGCCTTGATCGCCGCGCCGGACTCTCTGGTCGCCTCAAACATTGAGAACCCGCTGGTGTCGACGCCGAGCGTCTCCCCGACGGCGACGTGCCGCATCGGGTTGGACTCCGAATTGAAGGCAAAGACCACGGGAAGGAAAACCGCGTTGGCGACACCGTGTGGCGTGTCGTACAGCCCGCCGATGGCTTCAGCGAGGCAGTGGACCGCGGCCACGTCGGCGTTACTGAACGCCATGCCCGCCACCAGGCTGGCGAGCATCATCCCCTCGCGCGCGACGAGGTTGTTGCCGTCGCGCACCGCGTCGACGAGATGTTCTTGAACCAGGAGGATCGCGGTCATGGCGCACATATCGCTGAGGGGCGTGGCCCGCTTGCAGGTGTAGGCTTCGACCGCATGGGTCAGCACGTCCATGCCGGTGGCGGCGGTGACTGAACGCGGCAGAGAGAGCGTGAGTTGCGGGTCGACGAGCGCAACCCGTGGCGCGATCTGGTAGTCACGGAGACTGATCTTGATGTGACGTTCGGTGTCGGTGATGACCGAGGAACGCGTCACCTCACTGCCGGTACCGGCAGTTGTCGGAATGGCGATGATCGGGACAGGGGAGAGCTCGAAGGTCCGCGGCGGCTCCCAGTCCTGCACCGCGCCGCCATTGGGCAGAAGCCCGGCGATCGCCTTGGCCGCGTCGATCGGGCTGCCGCCGCCGATCGCCACGATCAGATCCGCACCGAATTCCCGAGCCGCCTCCGCTCCCGTGACGCATTCGTGATCGCGCGGATTGGCGCTGATTCCATCGAACACGACCGGCGCAAGTCCGCGCTCGATCATTGTCTGAAGCAGCGGATCGACGATGCCTGCGTTTCGGACTCCAGGGTCGGTCACGACGAAAGGCGCCCTGGCGCCCAGTTGCGCGACGTGATCGCCGAGGGTTCCGGCGATTCCATTGCCGAAATGAACTTCTGTCGGGATGCGAAATCTGAAGGCGTCAAGCATGGATAAGCTCCTGTTCAGCGTGCGTCAACCTGCACCACACGGCGTTCCGCGGGCGAAGATTTCTCCTCGGCCATTGTCGCACGATCGCCGGCCTCCACCGGAGGTAGACGCTCACGCGTGGCGTGATGAATGAGTCTCGCGTCAGGCCGAGCAGCCGTGGCACGCAACGATGCCGCACCCCTCTACACGACGCGAGCCAGGGAATCGGGGGAGTTTCACGAGTTCGGAAGAGAACTCAGTTTGGCGGCAGGTACTTCGTCGGATCGGATTCGAACGACCGGCGGCAGCCGGAACAGCAGAAGTAGTAGCGCCGGCCGTCGTGTTCGGCGATGTGGCGGGCTGTTGCGACCTCGACTTCCATGCCGCAAACCGGGTCGATGGCAATCTCGGGGCTGGCGTTCCGTGGCTCTGTCGCTGCTGGAATGGGTAACGTCGAACGACGAGAGATGATCTCCGCCAGGATGCTGACGGCGATCTCTTCGGGCGTGCTGGCCGAGATGTCGAGGCCGGCAGGAGCCTTGACACGATCGAGGAGTTCGCCGGACAGACCCGATCCGGCCAGGAGATCACGGGCGCTCTGAAAGCGCTTTCGGCTGGCGACCAGCGATACGAATCCGACGCCCGCGGCAAGCGCGGACGCCATCGCGTCCTCGTCATAGACGCCCATGCTGGCGATCACCGCGACCGAGCGGCGTCCAGCCACGGTCGAACGGACGTCGAGCCCGTCGAGCGTCAGGTCGGCTTCCGGCGGTGCCGTATCGACGCTTCCTGGCCGGGCAGCGATGACACGATAACCCATCACGTGACCTAGCCGGATCAACGCGTCGCTGACCGGGCTCTGACCGTAGACGATGAGCTGCATCGCGGGCAGGAACGGCTCGAGGAACACCTCGAGCGTGCCACCGCTCTGGCAGGTGAGCGGGGCGACCACTACCGACGGTCGTGACGGATCGGGGCTACCGTCCGGGTCGAGGCGCAGGAGTCGTGATTGCCCATCACTCAGCGCTTTGATCGCTTCGCGAACGACGGTCGGTTGCGCACAGCTTCCGCCGACCCAGCCAAAGAGCGCGCCGTCCGGCGTCACGATTCCCTTGGCGCCCGGTCGCGCCGACGTCGGGCTATGGCTCCAGACGACCGTTGCCAGCACGAATGGCCGGCCCTCCTGACGAAGAGCAGCGGCTCGGGCGAAGATGTCCTCCGAGAGGGTGTCGATGTGTTCGTTACGATGTGATCCTGTCATGTCCTTGATGTTTCACGCACGTGCAAGTGTAAGACGGCCGAAGTGCCGCTGCCACGCGCCGGAGTCTGGTTCACCGGCACGTGGCGTTCGGCGGGTGTGCGGAGGAATCGCGTTATTCGGCGACGCCCTTCTCTTCCAGGATCTGATAGAGCTTCCACGGCGTAATCGGGATGTCGATGTGGCGCACGCCGAGATGACTGAGCGCGTCGACGACCGCGTTGACGATGGCCGGCGGCGCTCCGACCGTCGGGCTCTCCCCGACGCCCTTGGCGCCGATCGGATGATGCGGTGACGGCGTAACGGTGTTGCCCGTTTTCCAGGATGGCGTCTCCATGCTGGTTGGCAGAAGGTAGTCCATCAGGGTGCCGTTGAGCATCGTGCCGTGCTCGTCATAAATGATCTCTTCGAACAGCGACGGCGCCAGTCCCATGGTCAACCCGCCGTGAACCTGTCCCTCGACGATCATCGGATTGATGATCGTGCCGCAGTCATCGATGGCCAGGAACTCGCGCACCTTCACCTGGCCGGTGCCACGATCGATGTCGGCGACGCAGATATAGGCACCGAAGGGGAAAGTCAGATTCGGCGGGTCGTAGTACGTGACTGCTTCGAGGCCGCCTTCCATCCCTTGGGGGAAGTTCGTGTAGGCGGCGAATGCCAGTTCAGTCATGGTCTTGGAGCGCTCGGGCGCTCCCTTGATGCGAAACGCGTAGTCGGACCATTCGAGGTCGTCCGGGCTGCACTCGAGCAGGTGAGCCGCCAGCAACCGTGCCTTCTCGCGGATCTTGCGCGAAGAGACGGCCGTCGCCGCGCCGGCTGTCGGCGTGCTGCGACTGGCGTAGGTGCCGAGTCCGTAGGGTGCGGTGTCCGTGTCGCCATGCTCGACGATGATCTTCTCGACCGGCAAACCGAGCTCTTCGGCGACGATCTGAGCGAAAGTGGTCTCATGTCCCTGCCCTTGCGTCTGCACGCCAATGCGGACCAGGGCCGATCCGGTCGGGTGCACGCGGATCTCGGCGCTGTCGAACATCTTGATGCCGAGAATGTCGAAGGTGTGGGACGGACCCGGCGCCGACGATCTCGGTGAAGGTGCTGATTCCGATGCCCATCAGTTCGCCGCGTGCTCGCTTTTCGGCCTGCTCGCGCAATAGCTCCTGGTAGCCGATCTCCGCAAGTGCCTTCTGCAACGCGCCCTGGTAATTGCCGCTGTCGTACTCCCAGCCGGTCGGTGACTTGTAGGGGAACTGCTCCGGCTTGATGAAGTTCTTCATGCGAATATCGGCGGCGTCCATGTTGAGCTCGTCGGCGAGCACGTCGACCATGCGCTCGATCGTATGGACCGCTTCGGTCACGCGGAACGAGCAGCGATAGGCGACTCCACCGGGTGCCTTGTTGGTGTAGACGCCGTCGACCTCGACGTGCGCGTTCTCGAACGTGTACGAGCCGGTGCAGATGCTGAAGAGCCCGGCCGGAAACTTCGAGGGATTCGCGGCCGCGTCGAAGGCACCGTGATCGGCGAGCGTCTTGACGCGCATCGCCCGCATCGTGCCGTCCTTGTTGGCCGCGACCTCGGCATGGATGTGATAGTCACGGGCGAAGGAATCTGCCTGCAGGTTCTCGGAGCGATCCTCCACCCATTTGACGGGCTTGCCGGTGGTCAAGGCGGCAACAGTTGCCAGCACGTAGCCGGGATAGACCGGCACCTTGCCGCCGAATCCGCCGCCGATGTCGGGCGAGATGATGCGGATCTGCGTTTCCGGGATGCCGGTGACGAGCGAGAAGACGGTGCGGTGAGCATGCGGGGCCTGGCTCGTCATATAGATCGTGACTTTGCCGGAGATGCGATCGTTGGAGACGACGCAGCCGCAGGTCTCGATCGATGCGACGTGGATGCGCGGAATGTACAGATCCTGCGTGACGACGACCTCTGACTCGCTGAAGATGCGGTCGGTCTCATCCTTGTTTCCTGCTTCCCAGTGCCAGATATGATTGCTCTTCTTGTCGTGGTCGGTCCTGACCAGTGGGGAGTCGGGCTGCATGGCCTTGAAGGGATCAACGACGACCTCCAGCGGCTCGTACTGGACGTCGACCTCGAGCACGGCGTCGGCGGCGGTGTAGCGATCGGTCGCGACCACTGCCGCCACTTCCTGCGCGTAGTACACGACCTTTTCGAGCGGCAGCACCATCTGCTGATCGCTCATCAGGGTTGGCATCCATGCCAGGCCGGCCGCTTCGAGATCCTTACCGGTGATGACGGCCACGACGCCCGGCATCGCCAGCGCTCTGGATGTGTCGATGCTCAAAATCTTGGCGTGGGCGTGCGGGCTCCGGACGATGTCGAGGAAGAGCATGCCGGGCAGGTTGATATCGTCGATGTAGTTCCCTTTTCCTCGAATGAACCGAGGATCTTCCTTACGCTTGACGCGCTTGCCGAGTCCCTGAATCCCAGTAGTTGACATCGCTTACTCCCCTCCGACCGCGACCGGCTCGGCTGACGCAGGCGCAGCCTGGCGCATCTTATCGGCGGCGTACTGAATCGACTTGACGATGTTCACGTAGCCGGTGCAGCGGCACAGATTGCCGGAAATAGCCTGTCTGATCTCCAGTTCGCTTGGGTTGGGATTCTCGTCGAGCAACGCGACCGCGGTCATCATCATGCCGGGGGTGCAGTAGCCGCACTGGAGACCGTGCTCTTGCCAGAAACCTTCCTGAATTGGATGAAGCACGTTGTTCTGCTCGAGGTCCTCGACCGTGCGAATCGTGCCGCCGTCGGCCTGAACGGCAAAGACCGTGCACGATTTGACGGGTCGGCCGTTCCAGTGAACAGTGCAGGCACCGCAACTCGTCGTGTCGCAGCCGATATGCGTGCCCTTCAAACCCAGTTGCTCACGAATGAAATGGACCAGCAGCATGCGGGGCTCGACCTCCGCCGCGTGCTCTTCTCCGTTCACCGTAACCCGAATCGGTACCGTGCTCATCTCTCGTCCCTCGTTTCTACTGGAGTTCGATACCGGCGCGCCCAGCAGCCTGCTTCAGCGCGCGGAGGGTCATCGTTCGAATCATGGCTTTTTTGTAATCTGCCGAACCGCGGAGATCACTGCCCGGGTCGGCCTCAGCTGACGCGGCTGCGGCGGCCTGCTTGAAGACGCTCACGCTGGGAGACTGCCCGACGAGCGCCGCCTCCGCGTTTACGGCACGCAGCGGTTTGTAGGACGCGTTGGTGAGCCCGATCCCAGCCTTCGCGATTTTTCCGTCGGAGCCGAATTCTCAGATAGGCGGCGGTGGCGGCGATGGCATAGTCGCCGACTTTGCGCTCGAACTTCACGTATGCCGCCCCGGAATTGGCGGCCGGCTTCGGCACGCGAATCTCGGTCAGGATCTCATCCGTCTGCAGGCAGGTGGTGAAGGCATCGACGAACAACTCATCGATCGGGATGATGCGCTCGCCGCGTGGCCCGACGAGCGACGACGCTGGCGCGGAGCGCAAGCATTGTCGCGGGGTGATCGTTGGCTGGATCGGCATGTGCCAGGTTGCCGCCAACGGTCGCCAGGTTCCGTACCAGCGGATCTGCCACCATGGACGCGGTATCGATCAGTATCGGGAAGTTCTGTCGCACGACCTCGGACCGATCGATCTCGTATTCGCGGGTCAGCGCGCCGATCGCGAGATGGTCGCCCTGATCGCTGATGCCGTCCAGTCCTGCGATGTGGTTGATGTCGATGAGGAACTCCGGCTCGGCCAGTCGAAAGCGCATGATCGGGATCAAGCTCTGTCCACCGGCGAGGATCTTTCCGTTGTCGGCGTGCTGTCCTAAGAGACCGATGGCTTCGTCCAACGACGCGGGTTTGAGGTAGGTAAACGAACCGGGGATCATTGGGGCGCCACTCCTTTCCTGAAAGAGAGCCGCACAGATCGTGGGCGTTCAGGCGTCATATCCCATGAGATTAGCCAAACCACTTATTCCTACAAGGGTCATCGCCAGTCTATGCGGCGCGTCTTGAGGATGGATACCCGCAGAACGGAGGGAACCCACCGGCTATTCGATTGCCTGATCCCCCCGAACGAAGGGGGATGCCCCTCCATTCGGGTGAACGGTCACGTCGCGGGTATGAATTGAGACAGGGAGTCAGGCGTTCGACGTCGGGTTGGTCTTATGCCGGTCCGGGCCGGAGAAAGCGGTCATACCAGGCCACGACCCGGCCGATGAGATCCAGTTGATGCTTCCGCTCAATGACCCGGTGCCCCTCTCGGGGATAGGTCACGAACTGCGTCTCGACCCCCAGCGTGCGCAGGGCCACGTACATTTCGCGACCTTGCCCTGGGTGAACGCGCTCGTCCGCTTCGCCGTGGAGGATCAGCGTGGGGGTGCTGGCATGGCGAATATACCTGATGGCCGAGCGCTCCCAATAGGGCTCCGGGTCGTGATACGGGGACGCCTCGAAATACGAGAGGTTCGCGGTCGGGATGTCACCAAGCCCGTTGTCGCTGATCATGTTGGGCAGACCGGCTCCCATCACCGCCGCCTTGAAGCGACCCGTCTGAGAAACGGCCCATGCGGTCATGTAGCCGCCCCAGCTCCAGCCGCCAACGCCGAGCCGCTCAGGATCGGCGATGCCGCGCTCGATCATCGCGTCGACACCGGACATCAAATCGCGATACTCGCCGCCGCCGACGTCACCGAAAATGGCATTGGAGAATTCGGGTCCGCGCCCGGTGCTGCCGCGAGGATTCGGCAGCAGCACGGCGTAACCGCGCCCGGCCAGCATCTGGCCCCAATCGTGCCAGGTGGCGTGGAACATATTGCTCCAGTGCCAGGTTGGACCGCCGTGGACCAGAGCGATCAGCGGGTATCGTTCTCCTTCGACATAGCCATGCGGCTTGATGAGCAACCCCTCGATTTCCAGTCCGGGGTCGCTCGCCCAACGCACGACCTCACCCTGGCCAAGTGCTGCCATTTCGAGGTCCTGCGAGAAGGCAGTTCGTTGCATGGGAGCGCTCTGGGATATGTCGTTAAGAGCGAGAGCCCACACGTTTGGCGCGTGTACGGCATCTTCGCGAACGCAGGCCAGGCGCCGGCTGTCACGACTGATCGAAATTGACGGCGTGATTTTGCCGTCGAAGCCGGACGGTGTCAGACAGGTGCGCGTACCGGACCAATCGAGCCGGTAGACCGCCGCGTTGAGACCCTCGAAGGCGCTAAAGTACAGGTCGCCCGATCCGGACATCACGAGATCGTCAACCGTTCCTTGATAGCCGGACGTTAGACAGACCGGCTCCCCGCCCTCGATTGACACAGTGTAGACATAATCATCGTGCATCACGCGGCCGGCCGGCCCGCGATAGGCGAGCGATCTCCCGTCACTCGACCAGACGAGGTCGGTGGCAATGCCGCGCGGGGAGAAAACTGGCTGCGGACTTCCGCCTTCAAGGCCGATGATCGATACGTCGGTTGCACTGAAGACATCATCGACACGGGGAGTTGCCGACGTGTTGAGCGCGAGGCGTTTCGAGTCGGATGACCAGCAGTAGGCGTGAACCTGGCGTTGTTCGGGTGAGACAACCCTGGCTTCTCGCGAACTCGCGTCGATGATCCAGAGACGACGATACTTATAGTCGGCGTCCCAAACGTGGACGTCGTCCCGCTCCTCTCTCCGTTTCTTCTCGTCCTCCGATTCCGGCTCGGTCAGAAGAACGCCGAGAAAGCTGCCGTCAGGTGACCAGCTAAGATCGGCCATTTCACCGTGCTGGTCAAAAACCCGGACCGCCTCGCCACCGTCGATCGGCATGACGAAGACACTTGACTTGCCCCGTTCCGCGCGATCGGAAAGAAATGCCAGCCTGGCGCCGTCCGGAGACCAGCGGGGGCACTCGTCCAGTCCGCTGCCACCGGTTAGCTGGCGAGCCGCGCCATCGCCGAAGGGAACAGTCCAGATGGCCCCCATGGGATGCTCTTCTTCGTTGCTTACGGGCTTCAAGGAGAAGACGATGTTCTCGCCATCGGGCGAAATCTGAAGATCCGATGGCCTCTGCCACCCAACGATCTGCTCAAACGAGAGGGGCGCGACAGACTCGTTGGCTTTCGCCGTCCTGTTCGTCGATGAGATATCGGCCTCCACGTTACCCTCCTCGTGTTCGCACATGACTCGAAACATCCACGTCTGTCGCTCAGACGCGGTGCATCCTACCGCAACGCGGTCGTTGTGTGGAAAGAAACGGGCAGCGCCGCGGGCAGGAACACCCCGACGCTTGCGACTCATCGCGTCCACGCTTAGGATCAGATTCAACAGCTACACGACGAGCTTCCTCGCCAGAGGGCAAATAGGAGCGCCTGGACCGGACCCCGGCGACCGGAGCGGCGGGTTCTGCCAGACGTGAGTAAAGCGGATGCCATTGAAACTCGACTGGAACGGAGATTGGGCCATGGCCGACACGTTCATTGAGGCTCGTGACTTCCTGATCGCCAATCGCGACGACTACGATGCCGCGTATCGAGGCTTCGCGTGGCCGAAGCTCGAGTATTTCAACTGGGCGCTTGACTATTTCGATCGGTACGCCGAGGGGAACCAGCGCCCAGCCCTCACCATCGTCGATGACGCGGGAGTAGACCGGCACAGCTTCGCCCAAATGAGTGAGCGCTCCAACCGTGTCGCTAACTTCCTCCGTGGACTGGGCGCAACCCGCGGTGATCGTCTCCTCCTGATGCTGCCCAACAGCGTACCCCTGTGGGAGGTGATGCTCGCGGCGATGAAGCTGGGTGTCGTGCTGGTACCCGCCACGACCGCGCTCACGCCCGACGATCTGCGGGACCGGTTCGATCGCGGCGGCATCGGCCACGTGATCAGCGACGCCAGCGTCGCCGGCAAGCTATCCGGTATCCCCGGCGAGTACACCCGTGTCGCGGTCGGCGGCGCGGTTCCGGGATGGCGCACCTACGACGAAGCCGATGCGGCGTCGCCACAATTCGCACCGGATGGGCCAACGAGGGCAGACGATCCGTTGTTGCTCTACTTCACCTCCGGCACGACCGCGACGCCCAAACTCGTCCTGCACACGCATCAGAGCTATCCCGTTGGGCATCTCTCGACGATGTACTGGATCGGGCTCAAGGAAGGCGACGTCCATCTCAACATCAGCTCGCCCGGGTGGGCGAAGCACGCCTGGAGCAGTTTCTACGCTCCCTGGATCGTCGGTGCCGAGATCTTCGTCTACAACTACGCGCGCTTCGATGCCAAAAAGACCCTGCAGGTGCTCGTGGATCACGAAGTCACGACGTTGTGCGCTCCTCCGACGGTCTGGCGCCTGCTGATCCTGGAGGACCTGGCGTCCTATCCAATCAAGCTGCGCGAAGTCGTCAGTGCGGGCGAGCCGCTCAACCCGGAGGTCATTGAGCGCGTGCGCTCGGCCTGGGGTCTCACCATACGTGACGGATACGGCCAGACCGAGACGACCGCGCAGATCGGCAACAGCCCGGGCCAGACGCTCAAGCCGGGTTCGGTTGGCCGCCCGTTGCCCGGGTATCAGGTGTCGCTGCTGGACAGTGACGGGCAAGTTGCCGACGACGGTGAGATCGCCTTGAGCCTCGCGGCGTCACCGCTCGGCCTGATGAAGGGTTACGCCGGCAACGCGGCCGCCTCGCAGGCAGCCCTGGGCGGCGCCTACTATCGCACCAGCGATGTGGCGTCGCGCGATGCCGACGGCTACTTCTGGTACGTCGGTCGCACCGACGACGTCTTCAAGAGCTCGGACTATCGCATCAGTCCGTTCGAACTGGAGAGCGTCCTGATCGAGCACCCAGCGATCGCCGAGGCCGCCGTAATTCCGAGCTCGCACTCGACGCGCGGCAGCGTGCCGAAAGCCTTTCTGGTCACCAAGCCGGGGTTTGAGCCCTCCGAGCAGTTGGCTCGCGAGATCTTCCAGTTCACGCGTGACCGCGTCGCGCCATTCAAACGGGTGCGGCGGCTGGAGTTCGCCGAACTGCCCAAGACCATTTCGGGCAAGATTCGACGCGTACAGCTGCGGGCGGAGGAATCGCAACGGCTGGCGACCGGGTCGCGCGGTGCGCACGAGTTCTGGGAAGAGGACGTCATCAATCGCTAGATTCGCCGGTCCGTGAGCCGATGCCGGTCAGGCGGCGTGCTCGATCACAGCCAGCCGCGGCGACTGGCGATCATGACCGCGTCGACGCGATTCTTGGCGCCGAGTCGCCGTAAGACTTCCTGAACATATCCTTTCACCGTGTTCTCGCTCAGGAAGAGGCGATCGGCGATCTCGCGGTTCGAAAACCCCTGGCTCATGAGCTGCAGCACCGAGAATTGGTGCGGCGAAAGGTTGTGCGACGGTTGATCGCCCGGCGCGCGCAGGCGATCGACGACGGCGGCGGCAACCCGTGGATCGATGACCGACTCACCGCGCGCCACCGATTTCAGACTCTTCTTCAGATCGAAGTGGACGATGTCCTTGAGGACGTAGCCGGACGCGCCGGCCACGAGACACTGGTACACGAGGTTATCGTCGCCAAAGGCGCTCAAGATCAGGATGCGCGTCTCGGGCACCCGCTCGGCGATCAGCCGGCAGACTTCACCACCGGACAGGCTCGGAAGGCGCACGTCGAGCAGCACCACATCGGGACGAGTCGCCTCGACGGCGGCCAGCCCGCTCGGCCCGTCATCAGCCTCACCGACGACCGCGAACTCGGGATCGCCGTCGAGAATGTGCTTCAGCCCATTTCGCACGATCTCGTGATCGTCGATCATCACCACGCGCAGAGCCGTACTCATGGCGCGGCCCGGCTGACCGGCGTCGGAATCGATGCGCGAACGACGAATCCACCCTCGTCGCTGTTCTGCAGATCGAGATGCCCACCCACCTCGGATACCCGCCGTTCGATACCGCGCAAGCCGAAGTGGCCAGTATCAGAGTGGAACGTCGTCAACGTCGATGTCGGTATACCCCGGCCACTGTCTTGCACGACGAGCAATGTTCGCTTGTTCTCATAAGACAGGCTCACGACCGCGAGGTCTGCTTGCGAGTGCCGCTGGACGTTGGTGAGCGCCTCGATCACCAGGCGGTGGAGAGTATCTTCGATGCGTTGTGGCAACCGTCGCGGCTTCCCACTTACCACCAGGTCGATCTGGACGTTACACGCACCGTTGATCGCCCGGACGGTTTCGCGAATCTCGTCGACCAGTGAGCCGCTCGTCGACTGCGTCGTCGATAGATCGTAGACCGACCGGCGAATCTCTTCGCCGCCGCGCGCGGCCAGATCCCGAATTCGCTCGAGCTGGCTCGAGACGTCGTCGTGAGGGAAATGCTCGACGCACCAGCTCGCGGTGATGCCGATCCCGAACAAGATCTGCGCTACACGATCGTGCAACTCCTCGGCAATTCGCGTCCGTTCCTGCTCGATCATCGCCTGAATCTCGGCCTGATCGAGTCGCGCGTGCAACGACTGGAGGGTGGCGATCATGGTCTGCTGTTCTTCATAGAGGCGCGCGTTGGCGATCGCGACCGCGACCTGATTGGCGAAGGTGGACAGCAGCCGTTCATGGCCGTGGTGATAACCGTCCTTGCGATTGGCGACGCCGATCATACCGATGGTTCGATCGCGCACCGTGAGCGGAACGCCCAGGAAGGTTCGCACCGGTGGGTGCCCGCGCGGCGCGCCGACGTGGAGGTCGTCGGCGACCACGTCGTTCGACAGGTTCGGGCGACCTTCGATCACGACGACACCAAAGATGGTGCGGCGGATCGGAATGCGCCGGAACTGCTCCCAAAACTCGGGCCGGTCGGGAAGGAAGCCTTTGATCGCGGCGACGTCGAGGAATTTCGGATCGTCGATCAAGCCGACGAACCCGAACTCCGACGCGGTGAGCTGAAGACAGTAGTCGAGAGTTCGATCCAGCACCTGGTTGAGCTTGCGCAACCCGGCGATCTCGACCGACATGGCGTAGAGCGAATCCAGCTCGTCGAGTTGGCTGGGTCGTTCCATGTACGGCTGAGGAACGGCCAGGCCGGCAATCTCGGAATCAGTAGCCATGCAACGCGCCAACCATCCTACGCGGACGCCACCTGGCGAATGTTGAATTTCCTCCGAATAGAACGAGTGTAGCACAGCGCCGGAATGGCCCTCAGGGCGTATGTGTTCTGGGTAGGGCATATGCATGCTAAGAGCATGTGGTGTGCTGACGCCACCCGCGTGCCACTCCGCTGTCATGCTGAGAGGCCGCAGCCGAGGAATCTCTTCCTGGCACGGATGACGAAGAGATCCTTCGCTGCGCTCAGGATGACCGATTCACGGTGGTCGACTACTGAGGAGCGACGCGACGAAGAATCTCTTCGGATGACAGGAGATCCGGCTCGCTGAGGCCGGGGAGATGCGTCTCCCTCACTGACTCCCCCTCCACTGGAGGAAGACAACCATCGCTCCGTTCAGCATGACCATCCCTGGGTGGCGTTCGTGGCCTCAGCAGACGCGGACACATACGCCCTGAACGGCCCTCGCGGCACGTCGCGACGGGTTGCCCCTCGTGCTAAGATGGCGACCGCGACTCCGATCTGAAGGCGGTTCCCACAGCGGAGTCAGGTTATTTTGGAGGGTGTCTTGGCATTCATCGCGACGGCCCGGGGCAGAGCTCAAGGGCTCTTCTTCGGTTGGTGGATCGTGGTCGGAGCGATTCTCTTTCAGACGCTGCAAACGGGTTTGCTCCAGCAGGCGTACGGCACGTACGCGGTATTGCTCCACACTCAGTTCGGCTGGAGTAAGACGATCCTCTCCCTCGCGTATGCCTTGCAAAGCGTGCAAGCCGGGCTCGTCGGCCCGATCCAGGGGGCGTTGATCGACCGGTTCAGTCCCCGCAGGATGATGCAGGTCGGCGCGGTCATCTTCGGGCTCGGTTTTATCGCGTTCAGTCGCATCGACTCGCTCACCAGCTTCTTCATCGTGTTCATGATCACGTCGCTCGGGGCGACTCTTGCCGGCTTCATGACCGTCACGACGGTCGTGGTCAACTGGTTCCAGCGTCGTCGTTCGCTGGCGATGGCGATGACCCAGCTTGGTCTCAGCGTAGCCGGGTTGATGGCGCCGGCCATTGCCTGGTCACTGACCAGCAACGGCTGGCGCGCCACCGCGTTTGCCTCTGGCGTGATCATCCTGCTGGTCGCGCTTCCGCTCAGCCGCATGATGCATCGCACTCCCGAGGAGGTCGGGCTACTCCCCGATGGTGGGCCACCGAAGAACCCACTGCGGCCAGGCGTCAGGACCACCTCAGGGCCCGAGCCGGCCGAGTTCACCGCACGTGAAGCGCTGCACACGCGCGCCTTCTGGTTCATCTCTTTTGGGCACGGCCTGGCGCTCTTCGTCGTGTCGGCAGTGACGGTCCACCTTGTCCTGCACCTGGTCGATGACCTGGGATACACAGTCGGTCAGGCCGCGAGCGTGCTCGCCTTCATGACGACCATCATGATCGCCGGACGCTTCGCCGGAGGTCTTCTCGGCGACCGGTTCGACAAGCGTTACATCACCGCGGCGTCGATGTTCGGGCATGCTTTCGGCCTGATGATGCTCGCCTATGCCCACTCCTTCTGGATGGTCGCACTCTTCGCGGTGGCGCACGGCATGGCCTGGGGCATTCGCGGACCGCTGATGCAGGCGATGCGTGCCGACTACTTCGGGCGCGCCTCGTTCGCCAAAGTCATGGGTTTCTCGTCGACGATCATCATGGTCGGTACGGTTGGCGGGCCGGTGATCGCCGGTGTGATGGCCGATCACTTCGGCAACTACACCGCGGGTTTTACCATTCTGTCAGGCCTCGCCCTGGTCGGGTCGATCTTCTTCCTGCTGGCCAAGCGCCCCGAGCCGCCTAAGCGATCCATACTGCAGAGCGCGACGCTCAAGGGAGCGCCAATCGGCGATTAGCGTCCGTCCTCCGCGCAAAAGTCGACTACCCAACCAGTCGCGCTGCCGCGCCGGGCAACTTCTGTTCAGAATTCGGCGAGTATATTCGCGACGTCGCGGTCGAGGAGCGCGTCGATCAGGCGGCCATTTCCGAGAGCGGCGATGACCAGATCCCGTTCGCGGCCCGCGAGCGCAGCGGGATCGGCGCCGGAGAGCCAGCCAACCGTTCCTGCGAGCACCCGGAGCAGCGCCAGGCTCATATCGTGGTCAAGCTGTTCGATCGGATAGTCGACCACGCCGTTGGCCCGCACAACCGACACGTATCGCTCCAACAAATCACGTTCAGCAGCGCGACGATCTTCAGGAGTCAGCGAGCCTGAGATGAACTGGGTCACGTCAAGGGCGAGCGGACCGACGCTGACGCTTTGCCAGTCAAGAATTGCCACGGACGGAGTCGTCTCCGCGCTGTTGAACAGAATGTTGTCGAGATGCAGGTCCGCGTGAATGACCGTTGCGGGGAGGGTGTCGAGCGCGCTAAGAATCGCGCCATAGCGTTCGCGCATTCCCACGACCAGCGCACCGATCTCTGACGGGAGGGACGATCCCCATCGTTCCAAGAAGGGCTCAACCTGATATCCATACCGCTCGTGACGCACCTGATGATCCCCACTCCCACGTGGCAACCACGAAGGGCGCGTGGCGGCGCGACCCTGCCTCGACCACCAGGAGGCGTGAAACGGTGCGATCGCATCAAGCACGAGCCCTGCCTCCTGAGGAGAGCAGCCGAGCAGCACGTCACCTTGACGCGCGTCGCGGACGTCCTCCAGCAGGAGCACGATCACGCCGTCTGTCTCGTCGGCCGCGGCGAAGTAGCAGCTGGGCACCGGAACAGAGCTAACCTGGGCCATCTCGCGATAGAAGCGCACCTCCCGCGTGCAGCGCAGAAAGAAGGGGTTGGTCGCGAAACCGTTTTGATCCGCCTGGCTGCGATAGATCGACGTCGTTTCCGGCGACGCCATCGGCAGCTTGGCGATCAGGCTGGACGGCGGGCCCGGAAACGACTGGGCATATTCGACGTGGATGCGCGCGACGACACCAGTCAGTCCAAAACCCTGACCGGCGTGCTCGACGTGTATCCCGCTTACACTGGGAGCGGCGGGGTTCCATTCTCGGAGGGCCGCGTCGATCCAGCCAGCGCTGATCTCCGCAAGTGACGCGGGCAGATCTCCCACGTGCGGCTGGCTCGCCTCACACAACGGCGTCTTCCTTCATCATCGAGCTCGATGGTGGTCAATCCCCTAAACACCGCGTCCGGGCACGTGATTCCGCCGCGTATCTGTCCTCGACCTGGACTCTTCCGGCCATGGCTGCCCTCTGCTAGGCTTGGGACGGTCAACAGGAAAGGAGTGGCGCATGGCGGACGAGCTTGCGGCCTGGATGGAGGAGCAGCGAGCGACTCATCTGTGGGTCGTCTATACCGACTATCACGGTCGCATGGCGGGTCGGGACGTACCGTGGGACCGGGTCCCGAAGGTCGCCGACAGCGGCACCAATTTCGCGAAAGCCAACTTCAATTTCACCATTCGCGACGAGCAGGTGCCGCAACCGTTCTTCGGCGCGGACAGTGGCGACGTGCACGCCGTTCCCGACGCTGACAGCGTCGTGCGCATCCCATATCAACCTGACTCCGCTCTCGCTTTCGCCACGCTCCACGACGACCATGGCCGAGTCTGGGAGGGATGCCCCCGTGCCGCGTTGAAACGGGCCGTCGCCGCCCTGGCCGATACAGGGCTGACCGCCCGGGTCGCCTTCGAGCCCGAGTTCTACCTCTTTTCCGCGTCGGGTCGCGAGCCGATCACAAGCGCGGGCATGTACACCATCGACGGGTTGAACGATGGTATGGAGTTCGTCCGGCGCCTGGCGGATGCGCTGCCCGCCATGGGCGTTGAGATGGAGCAGGTCGGCAAAGAGTACGGCCAGGGACAGTATGAGGCGAACATCGCGCCCGATCGACCAGTTCAAGCGGCTGACGATCTGTTTCTCCTGCGCCTGGCGGTTCGCGGCATCGCCCGTCAGCTTGGGCAGCGCGCGACCTTCATGCCGAAGATCTCGCCCAGCGACGCCGGGTCCGGGCTGCACGTCCACCTGAGCTTGCAGGACGTCGACAGTGATGCGGATCGTACCGCTGATGCGTCTCACTCGTCGGGTCTGAGTGACACGGCCCGCGCCTTCATGGCTGGTTGGCTGGCGCACGCAGAGTCGTTGACGGCGCTCGGTGCTCCGACTCCCAACTCCTACAAACGCCTGCAACCAGCCTCCTGGGCGCCGGCACACATCTGCTGGGGCATCGGCAACAGGGCGGCACTCGTGCGCGTGCCCGGGCCGGGACGTCGCGCACGGCTTGAGTTCCGGGCCGGCGACAATACCTCCAGCCCCTTTCTTTTCCTCGCCGGACTCATCTGGGCCGGCCTCGATGGGATCAAGAATGGACTGCAGCCGGGCAACCCGATGTCCACCGATGTTGGGCACCTGGATCTCATCGAGATTGCAGAACGCGGGTTACGCTTCCTGCCGCGCGATGCCGGAACCGCATTCGCGGCGCTCGAACAAGACTCCGCCCTACGTGAGGGATTGGGGCCGTTGATCCACACGGAATTCCTGCGCGTGAAGCGACAGGAGTTGTCGTCTTACAACCTGCAAGTCAACGATTGGGAGCGCGCCGCGTATTTCGACGCCCCGTAACTCCGCACCGGCGCCGAGAGGAGAACTTCGTGTCCATCACCCGCGATCGACTGCATGAGGAGATCAGCGAGATGCCGCTGCTCGATCATCACTGCCACGCGCCGTTGCGGCTCAGCGGTCCGCTCAATCCGCTAACGCTCAGGGCTACCTTCACCGAATCAGCCGATCGTGTCGTGCAAGAGCAGGACGTCACCGCGACCACCGGCTATCGCGCTATGATCCGCTGGTTGTCTCAATTGCTCGGGGCTGACCCAACCGAGCACGCCGTGCTTCAGGCACGGGAGACGTACCAACCGGCTGAGTACCATCGCCTTCTGGCCGATGATGCCCGGCTCGGACCGCTCTACAATGACTATCTCTTCCAGCAGAGGCTGTGCTATTCCTCTGCCGAATGGGAAGAGATGACCGGTCGCGAGGTCCGTGGACTGCTGCGCATCGAGACGCTGGCGGAGCAGATCGTGGGTCAAAGCGGGAACTGGGATGACTTCCGCCAGGAGTTTGGGCAGGCTCTCGCCGCCAGCCAGGTCGAGAATGGCGCCGGATTCAAAAGCATCGCCGCCTACCGAACGGGACTCGAGATTCAGCGCATCGATGCTGCGACCGCGAGTGAGGCGTTCGACTCCTACCGCGCCGACGTGGAACGGGCCAACGGGGAGCGGGTGCGCCTGGCGAATAAGCCGCTGATCGATGCGCTCGTGTGGGAAACGCTGGAGGTCGCGGCCGAGCTTCAGCTACCACTGCAGTTCCACGTGGCTCTCGGTGACGACGACGTCTATCTCCCCACATCCAATCCGGTCCTGCTGAGATCGATCTTCCGCGAGCCCCGCTATCGCGACGTGCCCATCGTCATGCTCCACTGCTACCCGTTCGTGCGCGAAGCGTCCTATTTGACCAGTATTTACCCGAACGCCTACATCGACCTCGGGCTGACCGTCCCACTGGCGGGCTCCAATTGCGCCGCGCTGCTCGACGAAGCCATCGGGGTGGCGCCGGCCCACAAGATCCTGGCGTCCAGTGACGGGCATGCGGTGCCGGAGTTTCAGTGGTTCGCGGCGCGCCTGTTTCGCGCGTCACTGGTCCAGGTGCTGGCGAACGTCGTCGATCAGGACATATTGACCGAGCGCGAAGCGATCGAGACTGCCGCGATGATTCTCCACGCCAATGCCGAGCGAATCTACGTGAACGTCGCATCGTAAACCGTTGTTTAGAAGGAGTCACAGGCAAAAATGACCGAGAACACCCAGGTTCTGGCGCAGCGCGTCGCGCGCGCGCAGCAGTTGATGGAAGAGACCGGACTCGACTTGATGATGATCGGCCCATCATCCGACTTTCGCTACCTGACCGGGCACGTACCACATCTGAGCGAGCGCCTGACCGCGTTGATCCTGCCGTGGCACGGCAAGGGAACGATCGTCGTTCCCCGGCTGGAGGCACCGCTTCTGAAGCATTTGACGGATCGCTTCGATCTGGCGATCTGGGATGAGACCGATAACCCGCTGGAGCGGGTCGCGACGCTCGCCCGCGAGTCTCATTCGGAAAGCGTCGGAATCAACGATCAGCTGTGGAGCGGATTCCTGCTGCGCCTGCAGCAGGCGCTGCCGAACGCGACCTACCAGCGCGGTAACGACGTCCTGTCCAAGCTGCGCGCGGTCAAGGACGCCGCGGAGCTCGACGTGCTGCGCGAAGCCTCGCGCCGCACCGACGCTGCCTGGGAGGAGTTTTGCGCGACGGAACGGCTCACCGGACGAACCGAACGCGAGGTGGCCGATCGGCTCAACGCGATCATGGCCAGTCACGGCATGCCCGAGATCGCCTTCTGCATTGTCGGCAGTGGCCCGAACGGGGCATCGCCGCACCATCACATCAGCGATCGCGTCATCCAGCACGGCGATCCGGTGGTGATGGATTTCGGCGGCATCCTCGACGGCTATTACTCGGATATCACACGCACTCCCGTCGCCGGAGAACCGCACCCTGACTTCGTCGAGATCTACAACGTGGTGCGTGAGGCGCAACAGGCCGCCTTCGACGCCATCAGGCCGGGAGTCGCCTGCCAGGATGTCGATCGCGCGGCCCGTGCCGTGATTACCGCTCATGGCTATGGCGACTATTTCATCCACCGGCTCGGGCACGGCATCGGCTTGACCGGCCACGAAGACCCCTACCTGGTCGAAGGCAACAACGAGCCGATGCGGCCCGGCATGGTCTTCTCCGACGAGCCGGGCATTTACATCCCTGATCGTTGGGGCGTCCGGATCGAGGACTCCGTGGCCGTGACCGAATCAGGCGCCGAGCGGCTCAACCACGTGAGCCGCGATCTGACGACGCTGCCATAGCTGACGGAATCAATCAGCCGGTCCGAATCTCACCAGATCCGCCGCACTCTCAGGGCGCTTCGTTGACGAACGAGAGCGCCCGCTCCACTTCTGGCGGCAGAACGGGGAGCAGCGAGCGCGGGATCAAGTAGGTCGAGAGGTTGAACAGGTCGGTGAAGACGGTATGGGAGCGGGCGGTCTGCCGTAGATAATCGTGGCCCGATGAACCACCCGTCCCGATCTTGGCGCCAATCATCCGCTGGACCATCAACGCGTGGCGCTGACGCCAGGCAGTGAACATCTCGTCGATCTGGATCAGCGTGGTGAGCAATCGAAACGGCTGCTGGAGTATCGGCCGGTCGCGATAGAGAAGGATCAGTAGCGCGGCGAGCGTTGCGTCGAATGAGAATCTCCACTCGCCATCCGCCACGAACCGGGCGTGCGCATCGCGATCGAACACCAGGGTGAATCGATCGCGCGTTCGGTCCAGTTCCTCCAACTGTTTGGACTGATCCTCGTCGTCAAGTCCGGCGCGGGCCCGCACGACGTGCCGGTCCCGCTCCAGCATCTCGTCAACCGCCTCCTTGAAGCTCCGCCAGAACTCAAAGCTGCCAAAGCTGAGAAAGGGCGTCCGCGCCAGCCAGCGATCGACCGCGTCAAAGAGTGACGGCCCGTGCTCGGACGCCTCGACGCGCTCGCGATCGACGGCCGACAAATTACGCCAGTAGTCACCATGCTGGAAACGGACGCGCCGGTCGTGCAACAGCCCCAGCTTGTTCTCGATGAGCCGAAACTGCACGCTCTGCGACCCGGAGGCAGGGACGAGCAAATCGCGAAATTCGAGGAAATCGAGCGGGGTCATCGTCTCCAGCACCGTGAAATGCTCAACGATGACGCGCTGAATTTCGACGATTCGCTGCAGCCGGGCGACTGCCGTTCCGACGCTGCTCTCGTCGACGTAGTCCTTGCCGAACAACCCCAGCACCGAATCAAGGTCGTGCAAGATCATCTTGAACCAGAGCTCGAAAGCTTGATGCACCACGATGAAGAGCATCTCGTCATGCACACCACTGCTGGGGGTCTGGCTTGAAAGGAGCTGATCGAGTTGCAGATACGTTCCGTAGTAAACGGGCGTCGTGTCGTTGCTCACGTACTTCCTCCGGTTTCGCTCGAGCGCGATCCCGCTCTAATTCAGGTGGTCGGTCCGCCGGTTCCGAGGGGAATGCTCCGGCTTGAACGGTGTTTAGACCGGTACGGTTATCTCCCTTATGATGACAGAAATTGTGACCGTGTACCGATGTGAGTTCGGCCAAGCAAGGAAAGGCGAAGTTCACCATGACCGTGGACGCCGACACACGCGCTTTTATCAACCAGATGAATCACGCGCGCCAGATCCGCCAGTATCAGCCGGATCCCATTCCGGAAGAGTTGGTCAACGAGCTTCTGGAGATTGCCCGCTGGACGGGAAGCTCGCGCAACACGCAACCCTGGCACTTCATCGTGATCGACGACCAGGAATCACTACGCCAGCTCAGTGAGCTGCGTACGCCGATCAACTGGGTAGCCACCGCGCCACTTGCGATCGCGATCGTGCTCGACGGCAAGGGCGGCATCACCAGCGAGGCGTACGACGAAGGTCGAGTCACCGAACGTCTCATGATCGGCGCCCGGGTTCTCGGCCTCGGGAGCGGTGTCGCCTGGTTCCTCGAGGACGAGAAGGAGGCGGAGGCGAAACGGATTCTCGGTGTTCCGGCGGACCGTGAACTGAGATCGATCGTCGCCATCGGGTATCCGATCACGTCGAAGGACCCGCGTCCGAATCCAGCTCAAAGCGGACGAAAACCGTTGTCCGAGATCGTCAGCCGCAATCGCATGGACTAATCGCGATCGTTCCTATTCGCCGGGGGCCGGATCTACAGCGCCAGGAGAAGAGTTTGGTCGCACCGATCCCAACGTTTGCGGCGACACTGCGGCGGACTGCTCGTCGCCACGGTAGCGCCAAAGGCTGCGCCCCCAGCCAAGAGAACTGATCGCCATCGCGACGCAGGCACCGCCTCCGAAGACCATCGCGCCGCGCGGCCCGATGAGACTGGCGATTAGTCCGCTCTGAAAGTCCCCCAGCCGCGGTCCGCCCGCCGAGAAGACGCTGGCGACGGCTCCGATCCGGCCACGGAATTCGTTCGGCGTCGCCAATTGGCGCACCGTGTGACGCATGACTTTGCTGACCTCGTCAACGCCTCCAGTGAGCCCGAGCAGCACCAGCGCGACCGGAAACGATTGTGACAGGCCGAAGAGAGCCAGCGTTAGCCCGTATACGCCGATGGCGATCGTCACGACGCGACCGGGATGGCGCGGGGTCGGAACCATCGTAAAGACCGCGGCGCCCAGCACGGCTCCGGCGCTCGGCGCCGAATAGAGGAACCCGAGCCCTCGCGGGCCAATGGCGTAAACGGTCTTGGCGAAGACCGGCAAGAGCCCGAGTGACGACGCCAGCAGCGTCGCCAAGAAATCGATGATCATCAACTGCCAGAGGATCGAGCGCTCGCGCAGGAAATGGAGTCCATCGACAAGCGCGATCAATCCGCGGCGCGACACGACCGGAACCGGCGGTCGTTGCTTCATCGCCACCAGCGCCCCGACCACCGCCATGAAGGACGCCGCGTCGATCCAGAAGGCCGCCGATGTCCCGAGCCAACCAAGCACCACGCCACCGACCGCCGGCCCGATCACGGCCGCGGTGTCGAAGGCCAGCACGTTGATGGTCAACGCGTTGGCCAACCGTTCCCGCGGCACCAGCGCCGGAATGATCGCCTGACGAGTCGGGGAGTCGAAGGCCGCGGCGGCAGCAGTGACGGCGGCGAATGAGTAGAGCAGGGCAAGATTAACCATCCCGAGTGACACGGAAATCGCGAGCAGCGCCGAAAAGGTCGCCAGCACGCTCTGAGATACCAGCAGCAGGTGGCGACGATCGACCTGATCGGCGAGGGTTCCACCGAACATCGACAGCAGGATGGTCGGAATCGCTCTCGCCAGCCCAACGACGCCCAACGCGGCGGCGGAGCCGGTCAGGCTGTAGACAAGCCAGGCGAGGGCAACCGTCTGGATCTGTGTTCCGACAGTGGAAACAAACTGCCCAAACCAGATGAGCCGGAAATCCCGGTATTTCAGCGACGCAAGCGCGTCCTGTCTTCTCATAAGGGTTTATCCGCCGGTTGCCGGTGCCTCGGTTCGATGTCACGTTGACACATTCGCTTGAATCACTCCGGTCAGGCCACCGGCCCGTCGCGCCAGGTTCCGTATTACGTGAAAGGGTATCAACCGCTCAAGTCGAGTGACATGGCGGGGGTATTTTCGGTGCGCGGCATTCGACTGATCTCCTTCAACTGTCGCACCCGGAAGCAACACGTGAGGTCGCGCACGGGCGCGCACGGGTCACACTCATGTCTGGAGATTGGTCATACCTCTTGATTCCGAGATTGATATAATGCCGCCGAACGGGCGCCAGTCATTCCGCTCTCAATCATCAACGTTCGTCGCAATCGAGTCTGTTCCGGTGAGCTGCGGTGCCGGAAATCGAGTCGGGCCCGCGTACGAATGTGGTGAATAGCGGTGATCTACTTTCAAGCCAGATATTCGTGCCTCCGCGTGACTGTTCCGAACGGAACATGCGCGCGAGGTCGTCACAAACTTTCTACCCTTGACGTTCCCATAATGACATGCTAGAAGGTCATTGATTTGAGGTCTGTCATCCATGCGTGACAAGCCTATGATCGGTTTTTGGGAATTTTGGCGGCATCGAGCAGAAAGACCTGAGATACGAAAGGGGGGGGCGAGCCTGGATTATTCCCCGAAGAGGGGCCTCACATTCGGTCTGGCGACGCGGGGGCATTGTCGGGCTGTGTGGTGTTTCTGAACGCAACAGACACACGTGAACTCTGCGGGCCCTCCGCGGGCGTAAGGGACTGCTCGGGAGGTTGCCGTGGGGAGAGTTGGTTGTTCAGCTTTCTTGTCGTTCATTACTGGGGAGGAATCAGTCGATGACGGACCAGGATCATCCTGCCGGCAAATTGGTCGGTGTGGACATACGAACCCGATTGAGCCGGCGCTCGTTGGTCACTCGTGCCGCGGTATTGGGCCTGAGCGTGCCGGCGGTTGGCGCGTTGCTGGCCGCCTGTGGCGGATCGAGCACGACACCGGCAGCGACCACTGCGGCAACGCAGGCAGCGGCAGGCGGTACAACGCCCGCGGCAACGACAGCGGCAACCACGGCGGCCACCGCCAAAGCGACGCGGCTGCGGCGACGACCGCGGCCGCCACGCCGACGCAGGCCGCGGCTGGTCTCGGTCCAATCGAGCCGGCCAAGAATAAGGGCGGCCAGGTCATCGAGGGCACCTTCGCCGACGCCAAGACGGTGAACTCGATCCTTTCAACCGACACCTCGTCCAACGAAGTTATCAGCCTGATGTTCAACAGCGTCATGATGGTCGATCCGTCTAACGTCGCGCCAAAAGGCGAGCTGGCGAGCAAATTCGACGTGTCGAGCGACGGCATTACCTACACCTTCACCCTACGCGACGGCGTCAAGTGGCATGACGGCCAGACCTTCAGCGCTCAGGACGTCAAGTTCACCTACGACCTGGCGATGAATCCGAAGACCAATTCGCCGCGCACGTCGGAACTGACCGAGCGCGTCGCCTCGTTCGAAGCGACGGACGACAAGACCGTGACCGTCAAGCTAAAGTCGCCCAACGCCGCCTTCCTGGTCAGCAATATGATTTACAACATCATCCCGCAGCACGTGCTCAAGGACGTCGATCCGGCCGCGCTGGCGCAGGACGCGTTCTCGACCGGGCAGAAGGGGCGCACGATCGGCACCGGGCCATTCATGTTCAGTGAATGGGTCAAGGACGATCACATGACGTTGACCAAGTTCGACGGCTACTGGGAGGGAACACCCAACCTCGACAAGTACATTTATAAAGTCGTGCCGGACCAGAACGTACTGGTGCAGCAGCTCAAGACCGGCGAGATCGATTTCGGGCAAATTCCCGAGTCATCGGTGCAGGAGATGAGCGCGCGGAACGACGTCAAAGTCGTGCAGTACGACACGTTCAGCTTTACGTTCTACGCCTATCAGCTCGATACGGCCAAGACGACGCTCTTCCAGGAAGCGGCCGTACGCCAGGCACTCTTCTATGCGCTTGATCGTAAAGCAATGATCGACGCGATCCGCTACGGCATTGGACAGGTCGCCGTCGGCACGATGCCGGTTCTGTCGTGGGCCTACAACCCGGACGGCATCACCAACAAGTACCCGTTCGATCAAACCAAGGCCAAGAAGCTGCTCGACGATGCCGGCTGGAAGGCCGGTTCGGACGGCATCCGCGCCAAGAACGGGACCAAGCTGTCGTTCGATATGTACACCAACTCCGGTAACAAAGTCCGCGAGCAGTACCTGACGGTCATGCAGCAGCAGTGGAAGCAGATCGGTGTCGATATGACGCCGAAGACGGAAGAATGGAACGCCTTCCTCAACCGCATCACGGGGACGAAAGACTACCAGGTCTTCCTGGTCGGATTCAGCTGGGATACCGATCCCGACCAGACGACCATGTGGTCGACGGACTCCTACACCGGCGGCTTCAATATGAACAAGTACTCCAACCCGAAGGTCGACGATCTGCTCAAGCAGGGCCTGGCGACGACTGATCACGCCAAGCGCAAGGACATCTACACCCAGATGCAGAACATCCTGATGGATGATCTTCCGAGCCCGATCACGGATTTCCCGAAGGGGATCTACGTCGTCAACAATCGGGCGCACAACATCTTCCCGAACGCGGTGGATATCCCGTTCAACGCCCATCAGTGGTGGGTCAACGCCTAAACATCGAGGAGAGCCTGTCGCACGGCGCGGGAACGGACTTGAAACCGTCCGTTCCCACGCCGGCACCGGGTATGATCACTCCAATCGTGTTTGCGTGTTCGAACGTGCAGCGTTAGAAGGGAACCACGATGGGGCGCTTTGTGCTCCGCCGGGTCATCCAGATGATCCCGCTCGTTATCGGGATTACGATCGTGACGTTTGCTCTGGCCAATCTTGTACCAGGCAGTCCGATCTCCGATATCGAGTTCAATCCGAACGTTCGTCCGGAAGACCTCGCGCGGATCCGTCAAAGCCTCGGGCTTGACCAACCACTCTATATCCGCTACTTCCAATGGTTTTCTCACATCATCCGGGGCGACCTGGGTCTTTCGCTCGTGACCTATCGCCCGGTTTCTGAGTTGATCATGCAGAAACTCCCGAACACCCTGATCCTCACCGGCACGGCCCTGCTGATCTCGCTCGTTTTTTCGATACCGGTCGGAGTCCTGGCCGCCACGCGCCGGAACTCGATCTTCGACCATTTCACGACCGTGGGGTCCGTCGGCGGGGTGGCCGTGCCAATCTTCTGGCTCGGCCTGATGATGATCATCCTCTTCTCGGTGAAATTTCGTGACTGGGGCCTGCCGGCTCTTCCATCGGGCGGAGTACACACGCTCGGGAAGAGCGGATTTCTCGATCTCTTGCAGCACTTACTGATGCCAGCCATTGTGCTGGCCTTCGTCCAGACCGCGGCGTGGACCCGCTATATCCGTTCGCAGATGATCGAAGTGCTCCGGCAGGACTTCGTGCGCACGGCCCAGTCGAAAGGGCTGCGCGATCTTTCAGTCATCTATGGGCACGCGTTACGCAACGCAATTTTGCCGCTCGTGACACTGCTGGCGCTCGATATCCCAACGCTCTTCAGTGGCGCCGTCGTCACTGAACAGATCTTCTCGTGGAACGGGATCGGCCGCCTCATCTACGATTCCGCGACCAAACGCGACTATACGGTCGTCATGGGAACCGTGCTGATGGTCTCAATTCTGACCGTCGTCGCCAACCTTCTTGCCGACATCGCGTACGGCATTCTCGATCCTCGAATACGATACGAGTAGGGGACCAGGAGTTGAATCGTGGCTGAGCTAAACGCCAAGCATCGAGAACGAATCCTGACCGGGGAGGGCACCCGCGATCAGTTCGGCGAAGCGGGCGATCTGAGTCGCGCCGCGCGGCGGGCACCTGAGGGATTTCTGCGGCAATCGTGGCGGCGATTCCAACGCAACAGAATCGCGGTCGCCGCTCTCTTTTTCACGATCGTCATCCTCACGTTCAGCTTCGGCGCGCCGCTCATCTCGCATTTCATCACACATAAGAGCATGAGCGATCAGTTCCTGCTGGACCGCTTCAAGCCTCCGTTCAGCCCAGGGTATCCTCTCGGCGCCGATAACCTTGGACGTGACGTCCTGACTCGCCTCGCCTACGGCGGCCGTGTGTCGATGATGGTTGCTATCCTGGCGACGCTCAGCGCCTTCCTCATCGGCGGTACGCTCGGCTCAATTGCCGGCTACTACGGCCACTGGGTCGACTCGATCATCATGCGCTTCGTCGACGTGATGCTCTCGATCCCGGCCCTGTTCCTGCTGATCTTCATTAACACGCTATTCAGCGTCGGCGCCACCGTCCTGGCCCTGGTCATCGCATCCGTGAGCTGGATGGGTCTGTCACGTCTCATTCGTGGCGAGGTGATGTCCTTACGCTCGCGCGACTACGTCGAGGCCGCGCGCGTGGTGGGCGCATCCGACAGGCGGATCATCGTGCGGCACATGTTCCCCAATGTGGTCCCGCTCGTCATCGTCTGGGCGACGCTGGCGGTGCCAGTCTTCATCATCGTCGAGGCATCGCTGAGCTACCTCGGGCTTGGCGTGCAGGTTCCAACGCCATCCTGGGGTAACATGCTGACCGACGCACAGTCCTACATGACCCACTCCTGGACGCTGGCCGTCATCCCGGGCGTGATGATCTTCATTACCGTGCTGTCGATCAACCTGCTCGGGAACGGACTGCGAGATGCGCTCGATCCCAGATTGACGGACTAACGCGCCTGCAGAGCTCGCCGCTTAAGTGCGGCGAGCTCAATCCGCGGCCGCGACGTTCATCCAACGGCAGAACCACCCTATCCCACGGTCGAACATGTCCCGCCGGTGCGCCGTCTCGCGGATCGGGTGGCCCTCCCGTGGATAGACCACGCATTGAGTAGGCACGCCCCGATCGCGCAACGACCGGAACATCTCCTTGGCCTGATCGACCGGGCAGATGAGGTCGCGTTCGCCATGAAGAAACAGCGTCGGCGTGGTTACCCGGTTGGATGCCAGAATCGGTGAGAAGCGCGCGTACGGTCCGTCCAGATCGTACGGGTCGGCGTGATAGAAGAACTCGTCGAACGCCGGAATATCGCTGGTGCCATGAAACGACAGCCAGTTCGTGATGCTCGCACCGGCGATGGCCACCTTGAAACGGTCAGTCTGAGTGACGGCCCAGGCGGTAAGGTAGCCGCCGTAGCTCCAGCCGCAGACTCCGAGTCGATCTGGATCGGCGATCCCACTCCGCACGCAATCGTCGACGCCGGCCAGGATGTCCTGTAGGTCGGCGCCGCCCATGTCACGCTGGTTCGCCTCGGCGAATCGCAATCCCCATCCCGCGCTACCGCGCGCGTTCGGCAGCAGCACCGCGACACCACGCCGCAACAGCTCCGGAATCCATCCGGACGTGCCGCGATCCGGAAACGCATAGCCGGAGGTGCCGGTCGGCCCGCCGTGGATCATCGTGACCATTGGAACAGACTGTCCCTCTGGCACGTCGTTGGGGCGGATCAGCAAACCCTGGATCTCTTCGCCATCCGGCGCGCTCCAGTAGCGAGTCTCGAGTCGTCCCGCGATGCGGTCAGCGAACTCAGCGTTGTGGACTGTCAGTTGCCGCCATTCGACATCGGATCCGGCGCGACCCAGCCATACCTCGGGTGGCTGGTTGAACGAGGCCATGACCGCGGCGACCATGGATGCGTTGCCCGATGCCGTGACTCCGTAACTTGCGAGGCTCGATTCTTCGCGCCAGAGTGTTTCGGCGGAGCCATCGAGTGTGACCTGGCAGAGGGACGACGCGCCGCGTTCGATGGCCGCGGACAGTAACGACCGGCTGTCCGCCTCCCAGTGCACGGTCAGGTGCGAGCGCGTGTCGTTCCCGGCGAGACGTTGTACCTGTTGCCCATCGGCTGAGACCAGCAGCACGTCTCCGCCGGTCATGCCGGGATCACTCCAGATGCTCGTCGTCAGCGCAATCCAACCGCCATCAGGTGACCAGGCTGGGCGCGCGATCTGGCGCTCGGGCACGTGCAGCGTCGTGACGGCACCGCTGGCCACGTCAATGCGGCTGAGCCGCGCCCGGTACCAATCCCAACGGTGCGGGGTTGTGGAGGTTATCGCGGCAATGGCGGCTCCATCCGGCGACCAGCAGAACTCCCAGATGTTTTCATCGCCCCGCGTGAGTTGTCTGATGTCACGAGACGCCACGTCGATGATCCAGATTCGCGCAAATCGAAGCTGTTCTTCGTACAGGATGTGGTCCGCGCCCGCTTCCTGCTGCGGCGTGGGATCGACGACCACGGCGGCGATGGAGCGGCCATCGGGCGACCAGGCGAAATCCGACACTCCGCTGGCAAAACCGGCCACCGCCACCGGCTCGCCGAGATCGCGGGTCAGCAGGTAGATCTGCCCCGTGCCGCGCTCCTGGCGATCGGAGCGGAAGGCGAGCGTCTGGCCATCCGGCGACCAGCGCGGGAGATCGTTGCTGCCGGAACCGGTGGTAACCTGCCTGGCCGCACCACCGGACGACGCAACGGTCCAGATGTGGCTGGACGGCGCGGATTCTCCGACGCCAAGACTGGCCGCGGAAACGACGTAGGCGACTTCGGAGCCGTTGGGCGAGATCTGGGCATCACCGATGTGTTTGAGTCGCAGCAGGTCGTCGAACGTCAATGGAGTTGTCGGGGTCATTTCAGTCCATTCCTGTGGCGAGAGAGGATGGTCATCGTCGCAAGTTCAGCACAGGCGAATTCACTTGTCGAGAGCCGGCGTGCCACGGCGACAGACGCGCTTGCGCAAGGTTAACGCGAGGACGTAGACTGCATTGCAGCAATGCTTCCGGAAGACTATCTCATTAAGGAAAGGCCTGGATGAACACGGCTCATGTATTCCCTCCTGGAACTCGCGGGCGAGCCGCGCTATACGGGGTTGCCGCCGGGGTCGCCACCGCGTTGATCATCGGAATCCCCACTGTCTTGATCCCCAATCCTATCTTCGGTCGCTCAGTACCGGTGCGGCCCCAGGACTATATTTTCCTCGCGATTACGGTGGTGCTGACCGGGATTCTTGCGGCCAGCTACGCGCTGCCGGCTGCCTGTTCATTGCAGGACGGCAAGCTTGCGGCCGGAGGGTTCCTCTCGTTTCTCGCCGTCGGCTGCCCGGTCTGCAACAAGGTCGTCGTGCTCGCGCTCGGCGCGAGCGGCGCGATCAGCTACTTCGCTCCGTTACAGCCGCTGCTGGCACTGGCGTCGACGATTCTGCTGGGCTACGCCATCTGGATTCGCATGCGATCAGTCCGGACCGCGCTGGGCATACCGGCGTCCACCGAATTGCGGCAGACTGGACAGTCATAGCGATCAGATCGATCTCGCGCACGCAACGTAAAGGATGATGCCGTGAGCAAAGAGCTGCGAGGTTCCATCGTTCCGCTCGTCACACCATTCCGCGACGGTGCAGTTCGACGAGCCCGCCTTCAAGAATCTGATCGAGTGGCAGATCGACAGTGGCAGTCACGGCATCTCGATCACGGGCTCAACCGGCGAACCGTCATCGTTGTCTCTCGACGAGCGTGAGCATGTGATCGAGACCACCGTCAAGGCGGTGCGTGGACGAGTGCCGGTGGTGGCCGGTACCGGGACGAACAACTTCGATGAGACGGTGCGACTGACGCAGTTCGCCGAACAGGTCGGAGCCGACGCGTCGCTCATGATGGTGCCCTATTACAACCGTCCCAGTCAGGAAGGCCTTTATCAGTATTTCACCGCCGTCGCCGAACGCATCTCCCTCCCGATCATCATCTACAACATTCCCGGACGCACGGCAGTCAATCTCGAGCCGGAGACCGCCGCCCGCATCCTGCGCGCGCGCAGCAACATCATCGGCGTTAAAGAGGCCAACAAGGATTTCGAGCAGGTCACCAAGCTCTTCGATCGCTGCGGCCGCGACATTCTGGTCTACTCCGGCATCGAGGCACTCTGCTTCCCGTTGCTGGCACTGGGCGGAGCGGGCTACATCAGCGCGACCGGCAACGTCATGCCACGCCAATCGGCCGAACTCTACAACCTGACGGCCTCCGGCAAGTGGCTCGAAGCGCGCGACCTGCACCACGAGATGTTCGCCATGAACGAGGCGCTCTTCTTCGAGACCAACCCCGGGCCGGTGAAGTACGTGCTCGGTCTGATGGGCAAGATCCAGCCCGAGATGCGTTTGCCCCTGGTGCTGCCTTCCGATGAGAACAAGCGCAAGCTCCGGAACGTGACGGAGCGCTACGGCTTGATTCCGGCCGGCGTCGCCGCCGGGAATGGAGACCATTGATGCGAACGGCACGTTTTGTGGCGAACGGTCGGATTCACGGCGGTGACGTGGTCGAAGACCGGGTCGTTGACGAGGCTGGTCGCAGCTATCCTCAGAGCGAGATCACGTGGCTGCCGCCGGTGAACGCGACCAAGGTCGTGGGCCTGGTGCTGAATTACGCCGACCACGCGAAGGAACTGGGGCTCGACACCCCGACCGCACCGGTCCTTTTCTTCAAACCGCTCACCTCGCTGATCGGCCACGGCGCGACGATCATCCGGCCGAAAGGAGCGCAGCAGATGCACTACGAGGTCGAACTCGGTGTCGTCATCAGCCGACGTTGTCGCAAGGTAAAGGCGGCCGACGCGTTCAGCGTGATTCGGGGCTACACCGTCGGTAACGACGTCACTGCTCGCGACTACATCACCAACTACTACCGCCCGCCGGTTAAAGCCAAAGGGCTATGACACCTTTGGTCCGCTCGGTCCGTGGGTCGTCGAGAACGAAGACATCGACCCCGACAACGTCGAGCTGCGGGCCTACGTCAATGGCGAACTCCGGCAGCAAGGGCATACGTCGAACCTGATCTTCAAAGTCGCGCCGCTGATCGAGTACATCAGCGAGTTCATGACGCTCGAGCAGGACGATGTCATCCTGACCGGCACCCCGGAAGGCATCTCCTACGTGCATCCCGGTGACGTGCTGAAGGTTGAGGCGGTCGGCGTTGGGGCGCTGCAGAATCAGGTCGTCGCGGAAGAGGATCTCCCAACCGAACGTTGAGCGGCGGCCCGCGGGTGAAGACCAGTGCGTACGATTGCATGCCCTCACGCGGTTCGCGCGTGGGCATGCATGCCGGAATCGAGGAGACGTGGAGGAGTAACAGCGAATGGGCGCGCGATCAGGAGACGCATATCTGCAGAGATTGCGGGAACACCCGCGTGAGGTCTGGATTCACGGGGAGCGCGTCCTGGGTGACATCAGCCAGCACCCGGCTTTCCGCAACGTAACGAGTAGCCTCGCCGCTCTCTACGACATGCAGCTCGATCCCAGCCTGCGCGACGAGATGACCTACATTTCGCCCTCCAGCGGCGAGCGCGTCGGCCTTTCATTCATTCAGCCGCGCAGCCACGAGGAGTTGTCGCGCCGCACGTCCATGATGAAGCACTGGGCCGATTTCTCGGGCGGCATGATGGGCCGCACGCCCGACTACCTCAATGTGGGGCTGGCGGCTTTCTCCGCGGCGTCGAGCTTCTTCGATCAGGGCGATTCTCGCCACGGCCCCAACATGCAGAGCTACTACGAGCATGTGCGCGAGAACGACCTCTGCCTGACCCACACACTGATCACTCCACAGGTCAACCGCGCGGTCGGCCCCAGCCAGCAGGTCGATCCCTACATCGTGGCGCGCGTGGCGAAGGAGACCGACGCCGGGCTCGTCATTCGTGGCGCGCGCATGCTGGCCACGCTCGGGCCTATTGCTGACGAGATCGAGGTCTTTCCCTCGACGGTGCTGCGCGGCACTGAAGACGACATCCCGTATGCCTTCGCCTTCTCGATTCCGGTCGACAGCCAGGGACTGAAGTTCATCTGCCGCGAGTCGTTCGACTACGGCCGCTCGACCTTCGACCATCCGCTCGGCGCCCGCTTCGAGGAGATGGACGCGATCGTGGTCTTCGAAGATGTGCTGGTCCCCTGGGAGCGCGTCTTCGTCTACGGCGACATGCGCCTGTGCAACGGCGTCTTCGCCGAAACGAACGCCGTGGTGCACATGGCGCATCAGGTGATCGTCAAGAACCTGGCCAAAGCCGAGTTTGTCTTCGGAGTCGCCGCGCTGATAGGCGACCGGATCGGCATCGACGGCTTCCAGCATGTGCAGGAAAAGCTCTCCGAGATCATCATTGACATCGAGGCCATGCGCGCGTTCTTACGTGCCAGCGAGGCGGACGCCAACATCGACGCGTGGGGCATCATGACCCCAGCCTTCGGGCCGCTCAACGCGGCGCGTAATCTCTTCCCCAAGCTCTATCCGCGCATGATCGAGATTCTGCAGCTACTCGGCGCCAGTGGCCTGATGGCGATTCCGACCGAAGCGGACACGCGCAGCCCGATCGGCCCGATGGTCGACAAGTACCTGCAGGGGCGCAACACCGACGCATACAACCGGGTTAAGCTGTTCCGGCTCGCCTGGGACATCGCGCTCAGCGCCTTCGGCTCGCGCCAGGTGCTCTATGAGCGATTCTTTTTCGGCGATCCGGTGCGCATGGCCAGTTCACTCTATACCAGCTACGACAAGGAGCCATACAAGCGGCGGGTGCAGGACTTTCTCGACCGCCCTGGCCACGGTGCCTGAGCGGAACCCAGTCGATTCGATAGTCGGACCGTGACGAGCGTCCTTGGAAGTGGAGCGTCAGGAGATGACCGCGGCGAAACGGAACCTACCATTCAACATCCTCAAGACCGGTCACGTCGAACTGCGCGTCACCGATCTCGATCGCGCTCGCGACTTCTACGTGGGGCTGCTCGGTTTCGTGGAGACGGAGCGCCGCGGCGATCGTATCTTCCTGCGCTGCCTCGAAGACTGGGAGCACCACAGCCTGATCCTGCGTCAGGCCGACTCGGCCGGAGTCAGCCATATCGGCTATCGGGTGGAAAGCGATGACGATCTGGACGCTCTCTTCCACATGGTTCGGGATCGAGGACTGCCGGCCCGCTGGATCGAGCCGGACGAAGAGCCGGGGCAGGGCCGGGCGTTGCGGATCAGCGACCCGATGGGCTTCCCAGTCGAGTTCTACCACCAGGTTACGCGGGTGGAGCGACTCCTCCAGCAGTTCCATCTGTATCGCGGCGCGAACATCATGCGCATCGATCATGTCAATCTGCACGTTCCGGACGTGACGGCCGCAGAGCGTTGGTACGCCGAGGAGCTGGGCTTCCGGCGCGCGGAATATACCGAGACTGAAGAGGAGCAGCCGCGCGTGTGGGCCACCTGGCTGCACCGCAAGCAGAACGTGCACGACGTGGCGCTGATGACCGGCCCCGGGCCGCGCCTGCATCACGTCGGCTTCTGGACTCAGGAGCCGGGCAACGTGCTGCGCGCCGCCGACATCCTCTCGGCCGCGGGTTTCGAAGGGAATCTGGAACGTGGACCCGGCAGGCACGGCATTTCGAACGCGATGTTCCTCTACGTCCGCGATCCCGACGGCAACCGGATCGAGCTCTATACCAGCGACTACCTGATCCCGGATCCGGACTTCGAACCGATTCGCTGGCGTCTGAACGACCCGAAGCGGCAGACCTACTGGGGACAGCCGGCGCCGCAGAGCTGGTTCAACGACTCCGCGCTCGTCGAGAGCTTTTCCGGAGAGGACTTCGTGACGCTGACAGCCCCGGTGATGGCCGACCGTCCCACCTTCATCGGCCACTAGCGCACCAATCACCACCTTGTCCACCTCCGATTCAAGGAGCCGGGCAGGGCACCGCGCGTTCGCGCGACGACGTTTTTTTGAGACGTCGGATCGCTGGACTGATTCAGCGGGCCTATGGTAGAATCCCGGTCGGATCGGATTTGGGGACCCGTTCGGAGCGCAACCGGAACTCGCGGATGGTTGATCTGAGCTCTCCGGCAAGCGTCACGACCGCCCTCATGAGAACGATTTGGGCCGCTAGCTCAATTGGCAGAGCAGCTGACTCTTAATCAGCGGGTTCGGGGTTCAAGTCCCTGGCGGCTCACCAAAAAAAGCCTAATCAGACGCGGAAAACGAACGCCTCGGTCGTAATGGCCGGGGCGTTTTGTTGGATTTGACAGCCAAGTTGACAGCCAAACCGGACCTGACCGCCAATTGGTGAGCAAGGCCCACCCCTCGTACCGGGTGCTTGACCGCTCGACGATCACGCCGCTACCCGTCCTCCGACGACTGGTCCGGGCCTGCCGTCAGCAGCGTCTGCATCTTGGCGGCCGCTTCCTCCTGCAGGCCGGGAATGACGTGACTGTAGGTGTCCATGGTCAGCGAGATCTGGCTGTGGCCCAGAATCTCCATCACCACGCGCGGGTGAACCCCTTGCACCAGAAGCAAGGTCGCGCAGGTGTGGCGCAGGTCATGAAAGCGAATGCGCCGCAGTCCGGCCCGTTCTTGATGCTCGTGGAACCAGCGCACCAGATTGCGGGCGTCGATCGGGGTGCCGACCGTGGTGGGGAAGACCAATCCATGCTCCTGCCAGCGTGTTCCCGCCACCAACCGCTCGACCTCCTGCCGCTCCCGATGCGTCCCGAGTTGCTCGACCAAGACCTCTGGCAGTTTGACGGTGCGGCGGGACCGGGCAGTCTTGAGATCGACCAACTGGAGCGTCCCATTGATCCGCTGCAGCTGCTTGCGGACGCTGATCACCCCATGCCCAGATCGACGTCCTCCCAGCGCAGGCCGAGCGCCTCTCCCTGGCGCAGTCCAAGTGCGATCGCCACGGAGTAGAGCGCCGCCAGGCGATCCTCCTTCACCGCCTCCAGGAACGCACGAACTTCTTCCGGAGTGAGTGGCTCCGGATCCGGCCGCTCTGACCGTGGCGCATCGACCAGGGTCGCCACGTTGCGCGGGACGTAGCCCCAGCGGACCGCCTGATTGAGCGCGCGGCGCAAGACTGCCCGGCAGTACTCAACGGTCCGGGGCGACAGGCCGGACACGAGCTTGCGGTTGATGAAGCGCTGGACATCCTGCGGCGACAGCTTGGTCAACCGGATGCGACCCAGCTCAGGGGCGAGGTGCAATCGGACCAACTGCGCGTAGCTCGTGTAGGTCTTGGGCCGGACGGAGGGCTTGACCGAGTTCTCGAGCCAGTGATTCAGAAACTGCTCGACCGTCTGCCGATCGTCGTAACCACCCGGAAGTCCGGTCTGCCGGTCCCGCAGGGCGGCGATCAGCTTTTGCTGTACCTCGCGGCGGGTCGATCCATAGAAGGATTTCCGCTTGCGCTTGCCCCCGTGATAACCGAGATCGATAACGCCAACCCACCGACCGTCTTCCCGCTGATAAATGGATCCCTCGTTGTGTCCGCGCCGCGCCATGTCAGTCCTCAGTCTCCGGTTCTGCCGATTCAAGTCCCCTGCCCGCTGACGTCCCCTCATCGCCAGACCTATCGGCAACGTTCTGAGGGCTCCACATCGTTGCTCGTCCGACCTCAAGTCCCACCCGAACGCCGATGGCGAACGCTTGCTTCTCTTCGGATGACCATTCGTCTGACATACGTGACAGCGCTCCATTGAGTTCGTTTCCGACGACAAGTCGGTCGGTGAGCACATTCAGCAGTCGTCGCAATTCCCTGTACCCGCTCAGCGCCACATCTCGCGCCGATGTCGGTAACGAACGTTCCCCATCGATGTCACGACTGATGTCACGAATCCGACTTTCCAGGTCTTCGACTTCTGGTGATTCATACCGTCGACGCGGTAGACCGCTTGCAGTCATCGGCTCTTCGTCGAATTTGGGTTTGAAGAACATTGGTGGCCTGAGTCGCTCTTGGGCGATCTCGAGTTCCTGGATCTCTCGACCCAGCTCCTGCAGGCGGGTTCCGCGTTGCCGTTCCTCATCGTTGAGTCCTGCTCGCTCCGTCCGCAGTTGCGCCAAGCGTTGTTCGAGTTGATCGGTCTCGGTACTGGGCGTTTCGTGTTCCCCGAGAAGATCCAGTACCACCACCGGCGGCACGCCGAGCGCCCGGGCTATGCGACCTGCCGATGCCGCATCCGGACGACGCTGGCCACTCATCCACCGCGAGACGGTCGGATGTCCAACACCGACCCGCCGGGCGAACTGCGTCACACTCCAGTGGCGTCGTTCGAGTTCTTGTGCAAGCCATTCGTGAAACGCCATCGCATCCTCGCTTTCGTTCACCCACAGTGTACCACACGCCGTACCACTTGACACGCCACCACGTGTCAAGTATACTTATGCCATAAGGCACAGTAAGAGGTGCCATTCAACACGGTCGAGCGAGAGCGGAACAGTCCGCTCGAGGGAAGAATCCGGAACCAACGATGAGCAAGTTTCACGAACGCTACAAGCACTTCGAAAACTACAAGGCGGCTCTTACTAAGGAAGCCCTGAAGCGGGATGACGATGACTGGGATGCCTGGAATGCTCAGAAACAGCGGATCCTCTCGGAGTCACGCGAGTGGGAAGACCGACCCAAGAACCGCAAACGCAAGAAGGTCCTAAACACGGCCGCGCTGATGGGCGGCGCTCGCCGTGTTCCTCGTCGGGTCGGCAGCATGCCGACTATTCCTCACGCCCCGTCCACACCACGCGCGCCGTCCTACGCGCTTCAACGTCTGCTGGCCATTCTTGAGGATGTCCGGCTCGTATTGCCAGAAGAGGCTGAGCTCTTGGTGCGCCTGGATGTCGTGACCGCAGAAGAATTGGACGACCTGCAACTGGGCGACGGAACCTCCGCCCTGATGTACCGGCCGCGCGCATTGGATGCGGACGCGATGGAATCCCTGGTCGAGTGCATTCTGAACTCCGTCCAGAAGACGACGAAGAAAAAAGCCAACCAACAAGGCTGGACGCCCGCCGAGTGCCGAGAGGTGAAACGTGAAGCGCGGATCGACCGTGCGTTCTACAAAATTCGACCCCTCACGGTGCAGACGCCGGTGCGCTGGGACGAAGACGACGATCCACGATGGGACACGGAGAACACGGTTGCCGAACCTGACGATAACGATGGGTGGCGTTCGGACCAGTCAGATTTCATCGAAGCCGACGAAGACGAGCATCTCTGGGATGACGAGGAACCGGCGTCGGTCGATGACCCCGACAACGACAGTACGGTAGACGACTCATGGTCGGACCAGGATCCTGAGGAGTATGAGGAGGAACCCGAGCTACTCGACGACGGCATGCCTGAAGATATAGATGATATCGCCGAGATTGAGATCGGCTCCAGCGAGCAGCCCGACGACGAATTAGACGCTGACACGAGCTCAGCTACAGGTGATGTCGACACGTTGTTTATCGAGGACATCGTTGCCTGGCAGCTGCGCTCATCCTCTCCAGAGACCGTTCCAGATCCGCGACAAGAAGCTCGGGCGGATCGGCTGCGCAATTTCACGATCGAGCGGTTCGCGCGCCAACGAACCTTCGCCGACTATCAGGATTATCTTTACGACCTCGCGACGAAAGCCCTGCACCTCCTGGAGCAGGTGAAGTTCCATGGCTACGAGTTGATGACCGAATATGGCTTGGGCGGAGCGCATCCAAACGCGCATCGGCTCATCGCCATCTTTCTGACGCTGGTTCGCGCCGAATACGCGCGAGCTGAGGAGTGCGCGCGTAAATGGGCCAAGAAGGTCCAAAGGGAGGGACACCCGAAGTTGCCTCATGACGCCGCACTCCGCAGTGCGTACTTATTTCCGTCTATCATCGAGATCTCGACCGGGAATCAACTCTCCGAAGATGAGGTGGTCAAGCTCGCAGACTTGCTGTTCAAGTGCGGTACGGACCACTTGGCTCGGGCCGGAGACGTTCCAGTCATTGGGTTTCGGGACAAGGTGAACAAACACTTGCATGGTTCATCGGAACAGCGCCCTAAGGGTAGAGGGATGAATGCAGGTGTCGAGAACTTGGCTGACGTTAGACCCGATGCTGATGAATCGCCGACGGAACCAGACCCGACAGTGGTGCTGACAGTTCGGGAAGCGGCTGAGGTCCTCCGCGTGAGCAGACAACGTTTAGAGCAACTCATTGAACGTGGTGATCTGGAGGTTGTAGGCGACAAGCCGAAACGCGTTTCGACTAAAAGTGTCGAGAAAGTGAAAAAGGAGATGGCGGAAGGTCAACGAAACCCGGGCCGCCGACCAACGCGACGAGTTCACAGTCTTCATCATTTGTCGACGACCCAGAAGCGAGCAGCGTGAGAGTCCGGTTTGATGCAGGCGCATGCGTGATTTGACGCTTCGCGAGCGCGCCTCGTCTTTATCGGGAATGGAGAAGTCGATGGTTTCGTATCGGAGTCGCAGTCCGCCGTGCCACACGACCGATAGTCTTGTTGCGGCGTTTGCCGCGAGCGATTGATTCCACTGATCAAAGGAGAAAACTACTGGACCCCTTGCTACTCCGTCCGATTGAAGCGGCCGCCGTGCTCGGTGTGAGCCGCTCGAAAGTCTATGAATTGATTGCGGCCGGCATCATCCCGAGCGTCCGCCTGGGCTGCTCGATTCGCGTTCCGCTCGCGGCGTTGCGGGACTGGATTGATGAGCATGTGACCGGATGGGTGCCTGTCGTCGACGATAATCGTGCGTCCACGATGACGCGCTGATTCTCGGACGTCGACAACATCGGTTGAACATAATGCCTGGTGCGCGGCAGGAGATTGAACGCTCGTGTCCGCCACCGTTTCGGCTTGGCGCGCGCATCGATCAGGGCCGAAGGCGAACGACCGGACGTAGCCGAGGGCCGCCTCAGTGCCGCATCTTGAACGGCTCGCCGACTTCGCGTCGGCGTGATTTTCGAAGCCCACGCTCAATCAATATCGAGGGGCAAATCAACATGCCTGAAGACGAGACCGCTACCGAGTTCGAAGACTACATGTTTGGCGGTTGCCCCATTTGTGGGGAATGTGTCGTGATGAACGTCTACAAAAACAATTGGGGAGCGTGTCCCACGCACCACGTTTGCTGGCTGTTCGGTATCAACCTCCTGAGTTCATGGAGGGACGAACCCGAAGAGGTCTGGGAAGCGAATGCCCGTGAACTGGCTGAGTACACCTTCGTTCGGCCCATCACCTGGGAACGCGATCGCCACTGCGTCGCGAGTCCCTTAGCCTGTTTCGGGCCCCAGGATGACGATGAGCTTCGCTGAGTTCGCGGTGACGACAGCCGAATTGTCGCAATAGCGTTCTCTTGAGACCAAGAGCAATACCGACCGGGATGTCGGTCGATGTTGCGCGTCCGAAGGAGGTCGTGACATCCGAGGGGACCGGACCCATCCGGTCCCCAGCCCGCTCTTGGAGGGACGCTCGGGCCGCACATTCGGCGACAATCGTCTGCGTCAAACGCGGTCCTCGGCCCCTCCACACTGCTGACGGTGACCGCCACACTGTGTCGCGCGTCTCGCTGCGCCATGCGGCGATGACATCTGCTGGCGGCAACGTTCCCGTTTCGTTGAACCCATGGGGAGTACCAATCTCGTGAAGAACCACACCAGGAATCGACAATTACGCAACGGCCGTCGTGAGACTGCATTCGTGCGACCGACGCCGGACGAGATTTGCCGCGCCGCGGCGGCCTTGTACCGCAACAAGCTGCGCACTGGCTGGGCGGCGCCGCCGACCCCGGTGTGCGACCCGCACCCCACCCTGTCCGAGCGCGACGTCGTCCGTGCGTGGCGGGAGTTCTACGCTCGCCTGTATGGTGAGGTGGCCTTCCGCACGGTGATACCTGCGGTCGCGTCTGCGGCGCCCGATCCAGCGCACGACCCGTATGTTATGGCGCCGTTGGCTGGCGTGACGATCCGCGGTACCGCGATGCCGATGGACGACTTATATGAAAAGGTCGGGTACGCCTTCGAAATGATGGTGGCCGATGATCTGCCGCTGATTGCGTACCTGGCGACCCAGATGGGTTCGCGTCCGATGGTCAGCTACGGGGAAATCGATCTCATGGTCGTCGAGGGCCGCAAGCGGATCGGTGCAGCGACGCTGCGATACACCGCCGCGATCGCGGTGACGGCGCAGCAATCGGGCGTTGACGTGCGCGAAGTGATCTACCACGTCGACCAAGACCACATCGACTTCGGCGGTGGGTTCGACTGGCAGAATGACGATCCGCTGATTGACCACGTCGATGACGTCCGGGATGCGGCGGTCGAGCAGGAGGATGCCGACCCCGCCCTCGTGCAGGCGAAGGAGCGCCTGGATGAGGTCGAGCGCCGGTTCGTGGGCGACCGGTCGAGCGTCGCGGAACTGATCGAGGCGTGTGTCGCCTACGAGCGCGAATTGGACCGCGTGGTGGGGCCGCTGAGTAGTGAGGAGCATGACGCCTATCATCGGTACGCGCTGCGTCACGCGACCATTCACCACGTGGGCGAGCTCAGCCAACTCCGGACGAGACTGGTCGTCCGCCGCAGACTCGATGAGGTGCGCTGGTTCATCCAACCGTTGGCGCGCGTCAACGCGACTACCGTGGATGTTCAACGAGACTGGGATCAAGCCCGCGGTGACGCCGAGGTGACGCTGACCGCGATCAAACCGGCCATCGATGCCGTGGCGCGCGCGCTTCAAGAGCGGGGGCGTCTGGGTTCGGACGATATCCGGCAGCTGTTCTACGAGGCGATGTCACAGGCTGAGCCATCGGCCGCATGAAGACGCCGTGCATCGAGACACACGGTGGCTATTCCTGACGTCCACTGGAGACAACGTCAAAGCAGTACAACGGGGCCGGCAGACTGCCGGTCCCTGCGTATTCGGGCCTGAAGAACATCATTCAAGAAGAGGATCAAACGCTTGCGGCAGGTATCATCGCGGTCCGATAGCCCGTTATTGAGTGTGTCGGGAGACCCCGAACGACGGGTGAACCGCCAGACTCGCTCTCCTCCCAGGTGTGATATCAACTCACGTCGCAATCATTCAGCGTAACAGCATAGCCACGATGAGAGACATTCAGATCATGAAGAGACACAAAAAGCACACGAGCCGTACCCGGTCGTCGCAGCAACGAGCGGCCCAGATCGGCCCACACCAACAACCCCTTGACGTACCCGGAGGTGACGCCTATCGGCAGGCGACCCAGATGCTCCTCCGTGATGAGATCGCGCGTGGCCTCCTCGCTCTGCCCGTGGCCATGCCCTTGCACTACGCACCCGACATTTGTGAACGCTACGAAATTCGTGCCCAGGATCTGGTGGTGTATCAAGCCGGGGAGATCGCCTTCGATCGGAAAACCGGGAGACAGCGGGACGACCATCCTGGCTCACGGCATGAGCGTCAACTGGTCGCGGCTCTCGCCCCCGCTCGGGGCGTATTGGCGGACCTCATTCGCGCGTTGTACCACGCCGTGGCGGAAACGTTGGTCGCCACCCGGTGGCCGCTGATCCAGTATGTCGGAGCGCACCTTGAAGCGTACGGCGACGAGTCGGTCTTTCCGATCGACGAGGTGGTGCAGTACGGGCGGGCGTGGGAGCATCAGGCAACGGCATACCACCTGGCGGGGATGGCGGTGGCCAACGTCTTTCTCGGTCGGACGTTTGGAGATCTGGCGCTTGACCGTGAACGTGCTACCCATGCCAACGCCTGCGATCTGTACCTGGATCCGCTCACGGCGCGGAACGCGGCAATCGACTTCTCACGCGATCGTGTCCTGACCCGCTATTCCGATGATCCGTGGGACTCCGCTCCCTTGGATGAGTGGCAAGCCGTGACGGATGCCTTCTTGGTCGACCGCGCCGAGCTCGAGAATCTCGCGACCATCGCCTTTGCCGTCGAACGGGAACTGGATCGCATCATCGAGCCGTTTGCCGAGGGACAGCGTGACGCCTATGCACACGACGCACGACTCAGAGCGACGTCTTGGTTTGTCGGACGTCTCATCGCGGAGCGTCAATCCCCAGTTTCCCGCGGCGTCCAAGCGAGCGCGTGCCGGCTCGTCCAGTTGCTGGCGCGCGGCGCGACCTCACCCGACCACGTGCTGCGCGATTGGGCGCGATGCCACGATGAAGCGGCACAACTCGTCCCGGTTCTCCGTCCAGCAATCTTGCTGGTGGCGAGAGAGCTTCGCTGCCGTGGACGACTCCACGCTGAGCACGTTCGCCGGTTCGTAGCGGGGGCACTGCCCGATTCCCAACGACTCGCCGCCTAACCACACTGAATGCAGGAGATTGACTCACGATGGACAAAAGCGAACACCATGAACACCATCTTCAACGCTGAACACCGTCAACGGGACCGGGATCACACCCGGTCCTTCGATGCGGAGGAGATACGGCGCACACTCCACGTCCTGCTTGCGCCCGGCCAAGTAACCGAAGTCCGAGCATTGAACGCGATGCTGCGGGGATAGCTACCGGCCGGGCGTCGTGTCCGGCTACTTCGATGATCCCGACCTGCTCGTCGACGCGGTGCAGGAGATCTCGCAGGCGTCCGGGATCTACCTGATTCCGAACCCCGTCAACCCCGCCCTGCTGGCCCGCGCCAACAATCGCCTGGTGGTCGCCAGCAAAGAGACGAGGTCGACCCAGGACAAGGACATCACCCAGCGGCGCTGGTTGCTGATTGACCTCGACCCCGTGCGGCCGGCTGGCATCTCCGCCACCAACCGTGAACATGACGAGGCGCACAGCCTGGCGGAGACGATCGCCATTGGTCTGGTCGGGAGTCGGCTGGCCAGAGCCGATTCTGGCCGATTCCGGCAATGGAGCCCACCTGCTCTACCGCATTGACCTGCCCGCCAACGATGACGGGCTGGTGAAGCGGGTACTCGAAGGATTGGCGTTCCGCTTCGATGACGCGGAAGTGAGGGTCGACACCACCACCCACAACCCCGCGCGTATTTGGAAACTCTACGGCACCCTGGCGGCCAAAGGAGATGACACCGACGAGCGGCCACACCGGCTGGCGCGGCTGACCTACGTTCCGGAGCAACTCGTCCCGATCACCCAAACGCAGCTGGAGACCGCCGCGCTGGACGGTCGCGAAGATACCGCCCTCGTCGAAGACGGACCGGAACAGTCACTCGTCGGATCAGCCGGCTGGCTTTGATCTGCAGGACTGGCTCGACCAGCACGATCTTGAGGTGGACGGTCCGCTGCCGTGGAACGGTGGACGCAAGTGGGTGTTCGACATCTGCCCGTGGAACCCTGACCACACCAATCGCAGTGCCTTTCTCGTGCAGCTCGAGAACGGGGCGGTTGCGGCGGGCTGCCACCATAACGGCTGCACGGACAAAGACTGGCACGCCCTGCGTGACCTGGTCGAACCGGGTTGGCGGGATCATCAGTCTCCGCGCGTCTGAGCCAGGGACAGGCTCCTGCCTCGTCCGGCGAACTGGTCGTCTCACGGTCGCGGCGAGAGTCGGCAGCGTGGCCGGCGCCACTGCATCCCGCTGCGTTCTACGGCCTCGCGGGTGAGATTGTTCGTACGCTCGAACCACAGACCGAAGCCGACCCGGCGGCGCTCCTCCTGTCACTCCTGGCGGCCGTGGGCAACCTAGTCGGCCCCGGCCCCCATTGGCGGGTCAGTGGCACGCGACACGGCTTGCGGGTCTGGCCGGTGCTGGTCGGCCCCACCAGCAAGGGCCGCAAGGGGACGGCCTGGGGTTCCCTCAAGCCGGTGCTCGAAGCCGCTGCTGAGCAGTGGCGCAAGACCTGTGTAGTCTCCGGTTTGTCGAGCGGCGAAGGCGTCGTCTGGCGGTGCGTGACCCAATCACCAAACATGAACCGTGCGGGAGGACGGCAAGCGAACCGGGGCGATTACCGGCTACGAAGACGTTGAAATCGACCCCGGGGTCGTGGTCAAGCGCTTGTCGGTCGTCGAGGAAGAATTTGCAGGTGTCCTCAAGGTCATGACCCGCGAGGCGAATATCTTGAGTACCATGTTGCGTCAAGCCTGGGATGACGGTGACCTGCGCACGCTGACCAAGAACAGTCCGGCGGTCGCCAGCGGAGCGCACATCACCGTGATTGGCCATATCACGCAGCATGAACTGACCCGTTATCTGTCCGATACGGAAGCGGGAAACGGCTTCGCCAATCGGTTCCTCTGGGTGTGCGTCCGTCGCTCCAAGTACCTGCCGGATGGCGGTGACGTACGTCCGGCACAGCTCGAACGCCTCGCCACCCAACTGCAAAATGTCCTGCACCACGCAAAGCTGATCGGCCTGATCACGCGTGACCCGGAGGCCAATCGCCTCTGGCACACCCTCTACCCCGCCCTCTCCGGCGACCAGGTCGGATTGTCGGGAGCAATCACCAGTCGCGCGGAGGCGCAGGTGATGCGCCTCGCGGCGATTTACGCCGTGCTCGACAGGTCATCCCTGATTCTGTCGGCCCACCTCCGGGCGGCGGTGGCGGTCTGGGACTACTGTGAAGCCTCGGTTCGGGCCACCTTTGGCGATGTCCTGGGCGATCCGATTGCCGACCATATCCTGAACGCTGTCT
>CAVSAD010000012.1:0-200783 GCA_963725815.1 uncultured Chloroflexia bacterium | reverse complement strand
CGACTCGCACAGGGCTGTAATGTAGTCGACGACGATACTACTCAGCACGTCGTCCGGAACGTCGCGAAATGGCTGGGCGATATCGCGTAGCGGCTGCACGACATGCTCGACCACAAATGGAGCCCGCTCGCGCAATCGCATTGCGTAGCCGATCAGCGGTGGTTCAACCCGAGACGCTGGACACATGACATGGCCTTTCGCCGCCCATATTCGCCCCATCACCCTGGCGGACGCGGCCCCGGCCTGGTTCACCGGGATGTGGTGTGTGAGCGCTCTTGATACCTTCGCTCAAAAGTGTATCAATCTGGCTTTCGGCAAACGAGAAAAATGGTGAACAGACAATTCCTCGCACGACACCGCGAGCCGGCCCATCGCGTTCGTGTTTGAACGCGCAGAATTGGTAACCTTGGGAAACGATCGCGTATCTTGGGCTTCGAGCCCTCGGCTCGAGAACCGACACCGGGAACATGGAACGCCGGCAGAGGCGACACGATCCAGGTAAGGGTTTGTGGTGGGCAGTGAGCCGAGCGACCAGTCACTGATCGAGTTCATCCGAGAGAACCGAGATCAGCACGCAATGGCGGCGCTCTACGATCGCTACGCGCGACCGGTCTACTCGCTTGCCTATCGTGTGCTGCGAGAACAACGGGCGGCGGAAGACGTGGTTCAAGACGTCTTTCTTGGTTTCTGGCAGCGGCCCTACAGCTACGTCGACGAACGCGGGTCGTTTGGGCCCTGGATTCTTCGTGTCACACGTAACCGGGCTATTGACGTGCTGCGCAAACGCTCACGCGAGCGCTCTCCCGGTAGCGACGAGCAGTCCACGCTCTTCGAGGAACGCATCGTCGATCCGGAGCCGGAGCCGGGCGACCAGGTTTGGACGCAGGCGGTCGCCCGTCAGGTGCGCGCTGCCATGCAGCAACTGACCGATGCGCAGAAGCAGGTGATCGAACTGGCATACTTCCATGGAATGACCCAGAGCGAGATGTCCGAGCACCTCGACATCCCGCTTGGTACGATAAAGACTCGCGTACGCACGGCGCTACGGCGTTTGAGCGAGATCATCTCCGAGGCGGAAGCATGGACCGACGCAGACTGACACATGACGAAGCGGTGCTCGACCTTCCCGCCTTCGTGGTCGGTGCGCTGGACGACGACGAAGCGGAGGCCGTCTCCGCGCACCTCGACGCCTGCGCGCTGTGCCAGGAAGAGCAGACCCGGCTGGAGCAGACGATCGGGCTCATCGGCACGTCGGCTCCCTCGATCGAACCGCCACTGGAGCTGCGGTCCCGCGTGCTGGGCCTGCTCGACGCGCCCGGTGCTCAGCCGCTGCCCACCACTGCGCCCGCGCCCGCATCGCCTCCAAGCCGTATTTCTCGGTTAATTCCGTTTGGCCTGGCGGCGGCGGCCGTGCTCGTCATCGGATTCGTCGCCTGGGCGCTCGTGCTGCGACACGATCTGAACCAGACTCGGGTGAACCTCAACCAGGCGCTGCAGCGACAAAGTGTGGATACGGAGATTCTCGCCAAGGTCTCTCACGTGATACCAATGGTCGCCGACAGCTCCCCGACCGCCTACGGCACGATGTACGTCGCGTCACAAAGCAATCAGGCATTGCTCGTGATGGACGAACTGCCGCCGACTCCGGCCGGCAAGACCTATCAGGTGTGGCTGGTCAATGGGACGACACGGACCACGGCAGGCGTGTTCACCGTCGGGCAATCCGGCAGCGCGACCGTGATGATCACCGCCCCCAATTCGCTGATGTCATATCAATCGCTCGGGATCACCTCCGAACCGGGCCCGACCGGCAGCGCGTCTCCGACCGGCCCCCGCATCATCGGCTGTTCGCTCCACTAGGACGACCGGTCGTCAACCTGCCGCGCTGCACAGGCGTCCCTCTCCCAGAATTGGGAGAGGGAACTCACGGCCCACAAAAAAATCGGGCAAATGGTGGCGGCGAAACCGCCAGTCATTCGCCCGACAACGAGGAGGAAAGATGCGGGCAGGCCGCACCCTGCACTGCCCGGCAGTCAGTTTTCAAGTTGGTTCCAACCCCGGAACTTCGGGTGCTGGCCCGCGCGACCATGACAGTCGCACGGGCCGCTCGATCTAATCGTTCAGCAGAATTAGTGCTGCGCGATCTTCAGATGGTCTTCCATGCGCAGGTAGACGTTCCAGTCCGGCACGTAGTTGCCGTCTTTGTCCTTCGGCATACCCAGAACGTACGGCTTGAGCAGCATGTAGTTCCACGGGTTGTAGATGAAGATGGCCGCGCCGTTCTCGATCAGAATCTGGTCGGCCTGCCAGTACATCCCGAAGCGCTTTGTCTGATCCTGCACTCCCGCGGCATCCGTCACCAGCTTGTCGAAGGTGGGATCGGAGAACGTGTTGCGCTCACCGGACGGGAACTTGGAGTAGAAGACCAGATATTCCTCATCGTTCGGGTCCGGATAGTCGATATACCAGCGCCACCACATGAGCTGAACGCGGCCCTGATACGGCTCGGTTATAGACGTCCTTCGGGTCGCCGAGCACATGCTCGATGTTCATGCCCAGGTTTTCCTTGAGCATGGCGATGATGGCATCACCGGCGGCCACCGGAGCGTCACCTTCGTTGTTGCGCTGGGTCATCGTGATGGTCGGCCAGTTCTTGCCACCCGCGTACGGCGTCCCATCGAGCAGCGACATCGCCTTCTTGGGATCGTAGGTGGTGAAGTCCGGGTACTTGCTCGGGTTGAAGCCCGGCATGCCCGGAGGCGTCAGGTTGTACGCCGTCGTGCCCAGCCCCTGAAGCACGTTCTTCACGATCGTGTCGCGGTCGACGGCATGTGCCATCGCCAGGCGAACCTTCTTGTTGTCGAACGGCGGCATCTTGACGTTCGGCTGCATATACCAGGTGCCGAACAGGTTGTACTTGTAGTACTCCTTCCTCAGCGTAGCGTCGCCCTGAACCTTCGCCAGGTTTCCAAGCGCGCCGTGCAGCGCCAGGTCGATCTCACCGTTCTGATACGCGGTGAACTCGGCCGTCGCGTCGATGATCGGGCAGTTCTCCTGGGTCAGCGTGATGGCGCTGGCGTTCCAGTAGCCGCTGTTCTTCTTGATCGTGAAGCTCTGGTTGTGCTTCCACTCGGTCAGCGTGAACGGACCATTGCAGACGATGTTGGCCGCCTCAGTCCACTTGTCGGCGAACTTCTCCACCGCTGGCTTGTACGCGGGCGCGGCGGCGACGTAGGCCGCGAGGACCGGGAAGTAGGCGCGCGGGCCTTCCAGGGTGCAGACGAGGGTCTTGTCGTCGGTCGCCTTGACGCCGACGTCAGCCGCCGTTAGTCCCGCCTGCTTCGTGTTGAACCCCTGACCGTTCTTCAGGTCGTACAGGAAGCCGGCGTACGACGCGCCGGTCGCCGGGTCGAGCTGCCGCTTGAAGGAGTACTCGTAGTCACCGGCGGTGACGGGTGAGCCGTCGCTCCACTTGGAATCACGCAGGTGGAAGGTCCAGACGGATCCGTCGGCGTTTGCTTCCCACTTCTCGGCGATGTCCGGCTGCACCGCGTACAACTCGTCGAACTGCGTCAGCTGGGCGAAGCACTGGCCGGCGCCGCCGCAGTACAGGTCCTTGTTGAAGTCGAAGCTATCCGGCTCGCGGACGTAGTTCGTGGTGAAGATCTGGTCCTTGGCCAGCGCGGCCCCGCTCTGAGTCGCGGTCGCGGCTGCCGTGGCGGCCGTCGTGCTCGTTGCGGCCGTGGTCGCGGCTGCCGTGGCAGCGGTCGTCGCGGCCGAGGTCGCGGTGGTGGCGCCACCGGACGTGGTAGCGGCCGTGGTCGCCGCTGGCGTCTTCGAGCTGCTGCCGCAGGCCGCCAGGGCCAGGGCAACGGCGGCACTTCCGCCAGCCGCACCGACGTACTTCAGAAAATCACGTCGATCGACATTGATGGCGTCGAAGCGCTCGCTCAGCAACCGCAGTTGCTCTTTGTCTTCCCACCATTTCAGACTTGACATTCAATCTCCTCCTCGCGCCATTCACTGCAAACAGCGCACGTCCAACTAGAAATCCATGAAAACCCGGTCTGGGCCTTGCCCACCTCCCCTCACGGAGCCCTGCTCATTGGCATCGACACCAACTTATCGCCGTTGCATGCGTGGATCGAGCGCGTCGCGCAAACCATCACCGAAGAAGGTGAAGGTCAGCATCACGACCGCGATCGCGACCGCCGGGAAGACGGCCATGAACCAGTACGATTGGATATTGGCGAAGTACTGACCCACCATCTGCCCCCAGCTCGGCCGCGGCGGGCGAATGCCCACGCCGATGAAGCTGAGGCTCGCCTCGGTGAAAATGGCCTGAGGAACGCCGAACGTTAGCGCGACGATGATCGGCGTCAGCGCGTTCGGCAGCATATGACGGGTAATCAGCCGCCAGGGACCGGTTCCCGCGGCGCGGGCGGCGAGAATGTAATCCCGCTCGCGCATCGACAGAAACTCAGCCCGCGTCAAACGGGCCAAGGTGACCCAGCCGGTAATTCCGATGGCGATGAAGATGTTCGTCAAACCCGGGCCACGCCAGGCCATGATCAGGATGACGAAGAGGAGCTGCGGGAAGGCGTACATCACGTCGACGAAACGCATCAGGATCGTGTCGACTCTACCCGCGGCATAGCCGGCAATGGCCCCGATCGGCACGCCAATGATGAAGACGATGAACTGCGCGCCGAGGCCGACCAGCATCGACACCTGAGCGCCAAAGATCAGCCGGCTCAAAAAGTCGCGGCCCAACTCGTCAGTACCGAGGATATGTCCAGGTGCCCCGGGAAACTCGTTGATCGCGGCGAAATCCGGCTTGGCATACGGGTAGGGGGCGATAACCGGCGCGAAGATCGCGACGAGCGCGATCAGCACGACGATAAACCCCCCGACGAGGGCCAGACGGTTCTGGATCAACCGGCCAAAGGCGTCGCGCCAGAGCGTGCGGTGCCTGCGCGCGGCCGCCCCGCCAAGAATCGATACCTGCCCCGCTGCCGCAACCTTATTTGCTGCCACGTCCGCGGGCTGAGAATTGTCAATTGCATCCATCTCGCGCTCCTAGCTCAGTCGAATGCGCGGGTCGACCACGCCGTACATGACGTCAACCGCCAGATTCATGAACGCGAGGAAGACGCCATACAGGAGAATGACCGCCATGATCATTGGGTAATCGCGCGCGGTCATGCTCTCGACGAAATAGCGTCCCATGCCCGGAACGCGGAAGATCGTTTCGACGAAGAAGGAGCCAGTCCCGATCGCGGCGAACATCGGGCCGATGATGGTGAGCGGCGGGATGAGGGCATTCTTCATGGCGTGACCGATCACCACGCGGGAATAGGACAAGCCCTTGGCCTGCGCCGTCCGCACGTAATCCTGCCGCAAGACCTCCACCATGCTCGAGCGGGTATAGCGGGCGAGAATTCCGAGTGGGCCGAGCCCCAGCGCCAGGGCGGGCATCACCCAGTCTTTGGGGCCGTTCCAGCCCCCGGTACTGGGCAAGATGTGTAACACGATCACGAACATCACGATGAAGAAGATCCCCAGCACGAAGTTCGGCACCGCGACACCCAGCGTCGCCAGGAAGCTGGAGATGTAGTCGATCGGCCCGTTCTGATTGACGGCGGCCATCACCCCGAGCGGGATGCCGATCAGGATGGCGAAGGCCATCGCCATCGCGCCGAGCTCCATCGAGACCGGGAAGGCCGCGCGAAGAATCTCGGTGACCTCACGGGTGCGATACACGAACGAGGTGCCGAAGTCGAGGTGCACGCTCTTCCACAGGAAGGTCACGTACTGCTGCCACAGGGGCTTGTCGAGACCCCAGGAATGAGCGAGGTTCTGCTGTGCGGCGGGAGGTAGCGGATTGGCGTTGGCCGCGAGTGGCTGGAGCGGGCTGCCGGGCGTTAGGTGCATCAGGGTAAAGGTCAGCAACGACATCACAAGGATCGTCGGAATCAGCCAGAGGAGCCTTCTGGCGATAAACTGGCCCATTACTTAACCCTCCTCCTCGTTATTGGACGGTTCACTCGAATGGGTGCATCGAGTTTTGAATTTTGAGTCGCCTATACTTCACCCGGAGCGTTGGGTCTACTATCCCCTGATGAAGCTGTGCGTCAGTGAATTGGGTGCTGGCGTAGCCTAACACAGCCGCGAAAGGTATGTCAATATTCCCTGACGGTCGTGTACGCCTTTCGTAGCTCTGCTTCCCATTATTACGATATCAGCATATGGTTGTGGGAGTGGTGAAGGGAGACGGCAGGCCCGCGCGCCTCACGGCCTGCACGGGGTGCCCGCGCCGCGTTGAAATGCCCGCTACGACTCGGTTTCGCGCGATCTCTTCTCCATGATATTCGTCGAATGCCCTGGGTCAAGACGGGCCGACGGATCGATGTACGTGACCGCGTGGTTCACGGCGATGACGGCTTCCGCCGCGCCGGTCGCGATCAGCTTGAATTTAGCCGGGTGTGTCACGATGTCGCCGGCCGCGAAGACCCCCGGCAATCCGGTCTCCATCGTCAACGGATCAACGACGATCATGTTGCGCTCGATGTCGAAGCCCCATTCCTTGAGCTCGCCAAGACGCCCCGAGAACCCGATCGCGACGATCAGCTCCTGTGCCGGAATGACGTGCTCCTCATCAGTACGCGAATGGCGGAAGTGGACCGCCTCGAGGTGCGAGCTCCCGATCACTTCCTTGACCTCATAGAAGGGATAGAAGAGGTTGGCGCGTGACTGTTCCAGCTCCTGCACCGAGCGCTCATGCGCCCGGAACTTGCTGCGATGGATGACCGTCACCTGCCTGGCGATCGGCTCCAGCGTCAGCGCCCAATCGACCGCCGAATCGCCCCCGCCGACGATGACGACGTCGCGATCGCGGAACTGCTCGAGATTGCGCACGAAATAGTGGACGCCATGCCCGAGCAGGTTCTCGACGCCGGGCGCTTCGAGTCGTTTCGGCTCAAACGCGCCGACTCCGGCACAGATCAGGACGGTGCGCGTCCAGTGTTCGGCGCGACTGGTGGTCAGCCGGAAGAGGTTGCCGTCCGTGAAGTGCTCGAGCCCGCGTACCTCTTCGCTGAGGCAGGCGACCGCGCCGGTCGACAATCCCTGCACCGCGGCCTCGCGCACGTAATCCTTCGCCAGAATCTTGGGGAATCCGGCGACGTCGTAGATGTATTTCTCGGGATAGACCGCGATGAGCTGTCCGCCCAACTCTTCGAGACTGTCGACGATCTTCGCCCGCAGCCCGCGCATGCCGGCGTAGAAGGCGGCGAAGAGCCCGACCGGGCCGGCACCAATGATCGTCATGTCGAATATGTCGCGCGACTCTTCCACGCTCTGTCTCTCTCCTCGAATGCGTCAGCCGCATCGGCATGGGCCAGGCGCGCCTGGATGGGAAGCTACAAACGTGTGAATCGCCTTTCGTCGCGCCAGTGTCGATTATACAGACGACTCCCGCGCGAGATTCATCCATCGTCGCCGCGCGTGGCCTATTTCGAGTCCGATCCGCGCGAAGAGGCGGTACAATACCGCGCCATAGGCCGCAGCGCGCCTGCCAATGCGCACCGCCCGAAGGGGGTACTCGTGTCCGAGACACTCAGCCATTCCGTGGAAGACCTGTTCAGCGCCCGCGTCAAGCGGATCGGTCCGGCACGCATGGGCGATCCTCGCCACTCGGCCTCGCTCATCTCATTCCTGGCCGGGTTTCCGGACCCAGCCAGCCTGCCGAAAGGGGACGTCGTCGAGGCGACGCGCCTGGCCATGGAGCGCGACGGCGAATGGGCGCTGCAGTACGGCGCGTCGCGCGGCTATGGGCGGCTGGTAGACGAACTCCTGATCAAGCTGCGGCGCGACCAAAAGATCGAAGCCGGCGTTGAGAACCTGCTGATCACCAACGGCGCCTCCCAGGGGCTGGATCTGCTGGTCCAGGCCTTGTGCGATCCGGGCGACGTCATCATCAGCGAGGAGCCGACCTGGTCCGGCGCGGTGCAGACCTTTCGCGCCGCCGGCGCCGACGTCGTGACGGTGCCGCTCGACGCGCAGGGAACCGACGTCGACGCGCTCGAACGCGAGCTGGTGAAGCTGGCCGGAGCCGGCCGCCACGCCAAGATCTTCTACACCATCCCGAATTTCCAGAACCCGACTGGCGTGACGACGTCGCTGGAGCGCCGCCGCCGCATCGTGCAACTGGCCCATCAGCACGGCTTCGTGGTGGTCGAGGACGACGCCTATTCCGATCTTCGCTATCGGGGCGAACGCGTGCCGACCATCTACAGCCTCGACGACCAGGGGCTGGTCGCCTACTTGAGCACCTTCTCCAAGATCATGGCGGCGGGCGTCCGGCTCGGCTGGGTGGTGGCATCGCCACAGCTGGTCAACACGCTCGCCTCCCTTAAAGCTGAAGGGGGCACCAGCCCGTTCGCCGGGGCCGTGGCGGCGGAATTCTGCGCCAGCGGCACGCTGGTCGAGCACGTGTCCGAGCTGACCGCGATCTACTCCAGCCGCCACGACGTGATGCTGAACACGCTCGCGGCCAGCATGCCCGAAGAAGTGCACTGGACCGACCCGGACGGCGGCTTCTTCGTCTGGGTCGACCTGCCCGAGGGAGTCAGCGCGCTGGCCCTGGCGGCGGCGGCACGCGAGAAGGGCATCGAGTTCCTGCCCGGAACGGCCTGCCATTTCCACGGCGGCGGCGATCGCACGCTGCGCCTCTCCTACTCCTTCGCCGACGAGGTCCAGATCGAGACGGGGATCACCATCCTCGCCGACCTGATTCGCTCCCAGATGTAACCCCGTCTGCTCGCATCGCCTCCGGCCGGGTGCCGCCCGCTCGGAGGCGTGTTCACGCATCCAGGGCGCGCGGCGTCCACCGCAGCCTCAGGCCCACCACGATCACGATCGCCAGCAGGAGCGTGACGCCGCCGCACAGGGCGTAGAGCGCGCTCCAGCCGGCCCGTTCGGCGAACCAGCCGGTCGCCGGAAAAGCGAAGATCATGGTCAATGAGAAGAGCCACGATTCCACCGAGAGGACCGTCGCGCGGCGGGCGGACTCGATGCGCTCGTTGAACCAGTTGGAGATCAGCGGCTCGATCAAGCCGGAGGCGAGGTTGGCGATCAGATAGGCACCGATGGCCAGTCCCAGGCCACTCAGGCCGGTGCCGATCAGCCCCACCCCGCTGACCAGCACCAGCAACGTCAGCTGCCAGGCGAACGAGCCGCGCCCGGCGACGCGCCCCGCCTGCGACGCGCCCAGCGCATTGACGAGGCCGGTCGCTCCGATCACCAGGCCGATGCGGCTGTTCGAGAGGCCGCGATCGGCGAAGGCCGCCTGCAGGTAGAGGTGGCTGATGGTCGCCGCCACCCAGTAGACCGCCGAAAAGGCCATCATCAACGATAGAACCGTGCTCCCCCGCAACGTGGCGCGCGTCTCGGCAAGGTGCTCGCGGATGGAACCGTGACTGCTGGCGGAATCGTCCGGGCGAGGAGTCCGCTTGGGCTCGACCAGCCCCGACGCCAGCCAGGCGCCAGCCAGACCGACCCCGATGGCGAGGCCAAAGGTGATGCCGTAGTTGATGTCCGACACGGCCGCGCCGATCCAGGCCGCCGCGGCGCCCACCACGTACATCGCGCCCAGCAGCCGGCCCAGCAGGCTCGGGTAGCTGCGCTGGCCGTCGGCTTCCAGGCTGATCGTGTCGAACAGATAGGCGCGGTCGGCGCCCGAGCGAAAGCTGAACGAGGCACCGGAGAGGAAGAGCGCCACCATCGCCAGCGGCAGCGAGTGCGCCGACCAGAGGAGCGCCGACGAGACGGCCACCAGCAGCGAACCGGTCGCCAGCGACCAGCGCCGCCCGATCAGATCGGCGAAGGAGCCGGACGGCAGCTCGATCAGCAACGGCGCCATGTGAAAGGCGGCTTCGGCCAGGCCGATCTGCGCCAGGCTGAGCCCGCGACTCTGGAGGTAGATGATCCAGATCGCGCTCTCGAAGCGTGCTTCGGTTGAAAGCTGAAAGAAGACGAAGCGCCGCACGCTGCGGCGAATGCTGGCACTCGCGATACCGTCACGGGAATGCAACTTGACCTCCACCAGTCGGGTGTGGAGGGGCTCCGGCGCACGGCGCCCGCCCCCACTGTCCATCCGCGCCAAACGATCTCAGGACAGTGGTGCGGTGTGCGTCTCCGCGTGAATGGTGGCTCGCCACCGGGAAACCCGGTCGGCCGGCATGGCGGGCATTACGTCAACTCTCTCGCATGAACGGCGTCGCGTTCGGGAACCGTGCAGAGAGAATAGCGAAGTCGTGGTGAATACGCCAGAGAGGATCCATGCAGCGCGTGCATCGTTGATGACGTCAGGTGCCTGGAGCGCATCTGGCCCGGTCAAACGATGTCTGAATTCTCACAATGAATGGCCCAACAAACGGGGGCAGGTCACCTGTTCGGAGGACTCTCATTATGGCTGGTCCAGTTTTCGGGGAGCAGGTCAGATCCATTACACACGATGGCCCCAGCTCGATGACTGGGGCCTATTCTTGATTACAGCAACCGAACAGCGTCTTCAATCACCTGGGTATGACCAAACGAATACGACACCTCGAGTCATTGCGTCTACGGCAAAGACTACATGATTATATGGTCGAGTCGTTGGTCCGCCAACCGCTCCCTCTACACCACCAACATCGATGATCCACATCGGACGGTTCTCGATGTGATCAATGATCTCTCCGTTTGGGAGGCGAACATTCTGGTCACCGACCCAGATACCTCTTGTATCTCTTGTCCCAAATGTCGCCAAACCAAATGATGAAGAGATTTGATCTGTCAATGGCGCTGTTATCGAGTTTCGAACGATATCGAGTGCTTCAGTACTCGATATGGTAGGCGCAGTTCCTGTACGGACTAATGTCAAGTCACTGTACTTGCTTGAGGGCAGCGGGACCACATCGCCAATGGCCGGGGTCTCGCTAGGTGTCGTAAGGACTCCATCGGCGGATTGTGTTGGTTGAGCGACCTCGTCCCCTATCATCCGCGATTCACCCACGAGCCTCTGATCTGCTTTGCCACTGTTCAATGCTATGGCGACGCCGACGCTGAGGATGGCTACGACAATCACAACACCAAGTTGCAAGAATTCTTTGCGAGATGCACGTTGCTGTTTCACAATCGCCCCTCCGTCCTAATAGGTCCAGTTGTATGTATAGAGGACCGTTGCGGCGAATCCCGAGCCGTAGCCGTATGGGCAAGGGCTTGCGTTACAGGACAGGTATGAGTCGCCACTTGTTTTGACGTACCCCCAGTTAGGCGGTGAAGTGGTCGGTCCCGGCTTGTACTTAATGTTGGAAATGTAGACGGCTTGACTTGAGCTTGGTCCGCCCATTTGGACGTAGGTGCTGGGTTGACTAGTTTCGCCATAGGCAGTCACGACCGAGCCCTGGCTGAAACCTACCGTGGTCGAGAGCTCGGACCTGATGCAGTAGCCCTGGTAACCATGGCACCAATACCCTGTGTTTCCGTCATACTCGTTGTAATAGTCTTTATCTCCACTGGGTGAATATGTCGTACAGGAGTTGACGTAGTTTGATCCGTCATAGTACTCCCAGAATACAGCGACGTTTCCGCTGTTACAGTAACCCCATTTTATCCAACCCGTTTGAACATGCCGTTGAATCGGAGAGTAGGTAGCGGACCGGATGAACTCAAACGAGTAATCAGATCCGACGTACGGATCGCTTGTCCCAATCGTTGCGGCACTGCCGTAATTCACCAGTGTGACCTGTCGTCATCGAAAGGAATGATCTGCGAATGCGATCTGAGGAAAAACGAGCTGGAGACTAACAGCAGCTACAATTGCCATGAACCCATAATGCGATCGCAGAAATCTAGAAACAGGCATATGCCACGCCTCGCTTCCTTACTATCATCCCTTGCTTAACGGCAAATGCATCCCTCCAGTGACACCTTCCTGTCCAAGGACGGGCAACATCGATAGGATCAAACGCCTTATTTGGTGATGCGTCGCAAGTGCGAATCGATCATGGAGCAGAGAGGCTTCTGGTCATCCGGGTGCTTGTCTGGTCACTGTGAGTCGACATGTTAGAAAAGGATTCTAGTCAAGCATATCATAATTAAGTAAGATTCCTACTAGGGTTAACCCTAGGCTGATGGTCTTTGACGCGGTCGCGGGCCAGCGCATCAGCCTGCGGGCGACCGCCTCGATCACGGCCAGCACCTGACCGCAACCGGACAGTGTAAGAACGGCTGCCAGTTCAAGCAACGGATATCGCATTGATCGATCGCCGGCATCCGTCTCGCCCACCAGACGAAAGAATCGTATGGCAAGCGCGTAATTCTGTCGCATATCTACAACAACACGTATGCGTCATTCGTGGAATCGGATGATTGCGGCGTCCAGTTCCGCGAGGTCAGCAAGAATCACGACACAGGCGCCCATATCCTGACGGAACGGCGTCAACGAAGCACGTTGTTTCGGCTAGCGGTAGACCTCGTCATGACTGCCGATATCGAGCAGGGTAATTTCTTCGAGCGGCGATTTCGACGGTCAGGACGATCCGATAGGAATAGGTGATGGTGACCGCCCAACAACCGCTCAGTTGACCTTCGAGGGGATGAGTTTTGAGTTCAGGATGGAACGGGTCAGTCTCAAGATACTTCAAGACCCTTTCCACCTCCGTTCGGAGATCGCGATGCTGTTTCAGGAATTTCTTGAGTTGCCGCTTGAAGGCATTCGGAACAATGAGGGTATACGTCACTCGTCAATCTCGAGATCGTCGATCAGATCCTGTGCGGTCATCCGCTGGAATCGACCAGCCGACAGGTCCGCCTGGGCCTCACGAACTCGAGCCACGATCGCCTCGACCTGGGCCTCCTGAAGCTCACGATATTGATCCTCAGTCATCACCACATAGCGAGGCTTGTTGTGCTGGATCACATGCACCGGACCAGACGCCAACTCCAGATCCACGGCACTGATCCCGCGACGCTTTATTTCCGCGGCAGAAATCGTCATCATATCCAGTACTCCTTTCAGTACTCGTATCAGTATCTTACTCAGTACCGGACTGTCTGTCAACGCCGGTTGACGAACGTCATAATCCGTGTTCGGACCCCCAGATTGGCCCACCAAACGAAGGCGACGTCGCCTATCTACGCCCCTGACAGGGGCCCTCATTCGCGCCATGATGACCGCGCATCCCGCGCACCTGCCTGCCCGCGTCCCACGCGGTCCCAAATCGCGCATGTCTGCTACGATACTGCGAGCCGGTCAGCACCTGACCGCGACCGGATGTCCGCACGATTCAAGACAGATGGAGAGGCAACATGAAGATCGTTCGCTATCTCGATAACGGGTCGCCGCGCTTCGGCATCGTCGAAAACGGCACGGTCTACCGGGCTGAGGGCGACCTGTTCGAGGGGCTCACCAGGGGCGCTTCGGCCGGCGCGATGGATTCCTTGACCATCCTGCCGCCGGTCGACCCGAGCAAGATCGTGGCGGTCGGCCTCAACTACGCGCTGCACGTCACCGAGAACGACCCCACCCGCCAGGTTCCCACCGAGCCGGTCCTCTTCATGAAGCCGCAGACCGCCCTCCTCGGCCACGGCGGCGCGATCGAACTGCCGGAGGGCGATCGAATCGACCACGAGGCGGAGCTCTGCATCGTCATGGGCAAGACGGCCTCGCGCGTCTCCGAGGACGAGGCGCTCGACTACGTGCTCGGCTATACCTGCGGCAACGACGTCAGCCATCGCGTCTTCCAGCGCAAGGACGGGCAATGGGTCCGCGCCAAGGGCTTCGATACCTTCTGCCCATTGGGTCCGGTGATCGAGACCGAGTTGGACACCAGCAACCTCTCGATCAAGGGCATCCTGAACGGCGAGGTCAAGCAGAGCAGCAACACCAACAATCTGATCTTCAACCCCGCCTTCCTGGTCAGCTTCATCTCCGAGGTCATGACCTTGCTGCCGGGCGACGTCATCATGACCGGCACGCCCGAAGGCGTCAGCCCGATGAAGCCGGGCGACACGATCGAGGTGGAGATCGAAGGGATCGGCACGCTACGCAACACGACCAGAGCCCGCGATCAGGCGTAGGCCGGTCGATCCGCCTCGGCTGCACCGGACGGGAGCGCGATGACGGAGCCTGATGAGGCGCTCGTCCAGCTGTTGGTCTTCACCGGGGCGCTCAAACGATTGCCGCGTCAGGGCTGGCTGCATCTCGGCGTGCCCGATCCCGAATCGGTCGCCGATCACACCTTTCGGGTCGCGCTGATGACCTTGCTCCTGGCCCAGGGTGATCCGGCCGTCAACGTCGAACGGGCGCTGGTGCTGGCGCTCTGCCACGACCTGCCGGAAGCGCTCGCGGGCGACGCCACGCCGTTCGACGAGACGCTGGCGGACGAGACCGTCGATCGCGACCTCCTCTTCCGCGGCCGGCCGGCGTACTCCGAGCGCGCCGACCAGGCCAAGCGTGTGGCCGAGGAAGCCGCGCTCGCGCGGATGACGGCAGGGCTGCCGGAATCGCTGCGCGCTTTGATCGTGGATGCCTGGGAAGAATACGAGACGGGCCTCACTGCCGAAGCGCGTCTCGTCCGCCAGACCGACAAGCTCGAGGCGTTGCTCCAGGCCCATGAGTACCGGGCGGAGATTCCAGATCTGCGCATCGCGTCGTTCACGCTCGGCGCCGACGAGCGCGTCCAGGACGACCGGCTGCGCCGGATTCTGCAAGCCATCAGCGCGCGTGCGCCTGAACCCAACGACGATCCAGTGCGTTGACAGACAAGCGAGAATAGAACCCTGTCCATCACCTGGCGCAAACAAGGGAACGCATGAAGACAGAGTCCGAGCAGGTGCCGCTGCCCACGACGCGACGGCCGGTCAGACATCACGCCGTGAGACTGTGGCGCACGCTGAATCGTGCCGCCGCCGCGATCTCGCTCCCGCGCGGCGTCAACCTGCGCCCCGGCGGCGGCGCGCTCGCCGTCGACGACTTCCGTCGCTTCTGGTACGGCAGCATCATCTCCAACATCGGCAGCTGGATGCAGATGGTGGCGCAAGGCTGGCTCATCCTCCAGCTGACCGACTCCGCCTTCTATCTGGGCCTGGTCGGGCTGGTGCGCGCCGTTCCGGCCCTCTCGATCACGCTCTTTGGCGGCGTATTGGCCGACCGCATGGACCGCCGCAAGCTGCTCTTCTTCACGCAAACATCGGCCGCGTTGCTGGCGATCGTCCTGGGCATCCTCGATCTGACCGGCATCGTGACGGTCTGGCAGATCCTCGTCCTCGCGTTCCTGAGCTCGGTGGTGATGGCGATCGACAATCCGGCGCGCCAGGCGCTGATCCCCGATCTGGTCGGCAAGGAGAACATCGCCAGTGCCGTCGGGCTGAACTCGGCGGCCTGGAACTCCGCCGCCGTCATCGGCCCATCGGTGGCCGGCATCCTGGTGGCGACGATCTCGACGGCGGGCGCTTTCTTCATCAACGGCTTGAGCTACGTCGCGGTGATCTACGCGGTATGGCGCATTGCCCCGCGCCCCCAGCTGCCGCGCGCCCCACAGTCGATTCTGCAGAACCTGACCAGCGGGCTCAGCTTCATGATGAAGGACCGCCGCATCTGGGGGCTGATCGTCGTCCTGAGCATCCCGACCTTCTTCGGCAGCCCCTTCATGCAGCTCATGCCGATCTTCGCCAGCAACGTGCTGCACCAGGGCGCGGGCGGATACGGCGTGCTGATGGCCGCCAGCGGCGTCGGAGCGCTGGCCGGCGCGTTGACGGTGGGCCGCTTCGGCCGATCAAGACACAAGGGCTTTTCGCTGCTCCTCCTCATGCTCATCTTCGCCGTGATGCTGATCGGCTTCGCGCTGTCACATTGGTTCATCCCGTCGATCGGGCTGCTGGTGGTGATCGGCGCGACGCAGACGCTCTTCATGGCGATCGCGAACACCCTGCTGCAGCTCAACGTGCCGGGCGAGATGCGCGGCCGCGTCATGAGCGTCTACACACTGATCCCCATGGGCATCATGCCGCTCGGCGCCATGGTCATGGGCAGCGTAGGCTCGGTCATCGGGGTCCCACTCACCGTCGTGATCGGCGCGATCGTCGTGCTGGCCTTCGCGATGGTGGCGTTCCGGCTCTTTTCTTCGGTCCGCGCCATGCCGTGACGCGGCTGCGACCGGGAACGGCGCCTCAGGATTCGGCCGGCTGCCCGCCCGCCGCATCGGGCCGATCGACCAACCCCTGTAACAGCTCAATCTGGTGGTGCAGCAGCTCGATCTGCCGCTCCTGAATCTGGAGCAGATCCTGCCACTGCTGCTCGCGCAGCCCATCCATCTTCTGATGGAGCTGCTCGATCTCGAGCTCTGCCTTCAGGTTCACCTCGTAGTCGTTCTCGGCCCGCAGGCGATCGCGTTCCTCCTGACGGTTCTGGCTCATCATGATCACCGGCGCCTGGAGGCCGGCCAGCAACGAAAGAAAGAGGTTGAGCAGGATGAATGGATAGGGGTCGAATGCATGAAACAAAAGCTGCGTCGCATTCAAGATGACCCAGACCACGATGAGGCCCAAAAACGTCAGGATGAAATTCCAGCTGCCGGCCAGCTCGGCCAGTCGATCGGCCATGCGGTCGCCAAAGCTCATCTGCTCTTCAAACGATTTCTGAATGTTGCGCGAGACTCGGATTCGCTTCCGGACATACTCGAAAATACGCTTCTCTTCGTCATGGAGCGCGCTGAATGCACGTGACTGATCGTGACCCGGTTGCACCGTTGGTTCGTCGTTCTCCATCGGCTCATCTCCTTGCGGCGTCGTGCGAGCGAACACGAATAATGCACCGGGTGATTGTGGGGCAAGTCTGAACCGCGTGCATCCCTTTCGATTAGCCCAGTCCGCCCAATTTCGTACGGACCGAAGGCCAGCACGAGGAACGGTGATGTTCCTCCTTTATGATGGGCTGGATGATGGATGCGTTGGCCGCCGCCGATCGTTACAGTTGCAGCAGGCGGATGGCGAGGGTGTCGCCAGTTGTCTTGCCCGGCGCGCATTCATCTGCCGGCAACGGATGACTCCCAGTCGCAACGACCCGCCCCGTGCCACGCGTGAAAGGCACTTCCAGCGACGAATCCACGAACGTCCAAGGCCAGTCTCGAATTCGATATCTCGGTGTCCCAGCCTCCGCTCATACGGACGCGTGTACCCTTCGCGGTTCCTCATGCGTCGGTGAATGTGGAGAGGATGGACCCGGATGGAAAGGGCACAGTGGGGGGCTGTGGGGATGGATGAGCGCGGCGTGCTCGACCGCGCCCAGGCCGGAAATGCGGCAGCCTTCTCCGCGCTGTTCGATCAATATCAACGGCCGATCGTGAACTATCTCTACCGGATGGTCAACGACCGCGAGGTCGCCGAGGATCTGGCACAGGATACGTTCCTCAAGGCGTATCGTGCGATTGAGCGCACCGATAGTGAGCTCAACTTTCGCGCCTGGATCTACCGGATCGCGACGAACACCGCGATGAGCTATTTTCGCAGGCGGCGGCTGCTGCAATGGATTCCGTTTGGCCCGGGCACACCAGATCATGGCAAGGATCTTCGGCTCGCCGAACGCGTCGGTGAATCAGAGCTCATCGAGCAGGCGTTGGCCAAAATCGGCCCATCACATAGCAGCGTCCTCCTGTTACGGCACCACCAGGGTCTCACCATCGACGAGATCGCGGACTCGCTGCAAATCAAGTCAAACGCCGCGAAAGTGCGACTGTTCCGGGCGCGCAAGGCGTTCGCCCAGGCCTACGAGGCACTCACCGCTGAACAGGAGCATGCGTGATGAACTGCGACCGCGCTCGCCATCTCATGTCGGAAAGCTTCGAGCGCCGTCTCTCGCCGGCGGAGCGCATGGAGATCGCCGAGCACATGCGATCATGCGCGGGCTGTGCTCGCTTTGAACGCTCGCTCCACACCGGCCTGGACGGTGTCTCGCGCCTGCCGGAGATCGTGCCGACCTCACGACTCTGGGAGGCCGTCCATACACAAACGGCCGTTGCGCCGGGGATGACTCCGGCACGCTTCGCCAAGCAGGCAGCCGGGATGCTCGGTGCCGCCGCCGCCGTGGCGCTGGTCGCCGCCCTCACCATCTTCCTGCTGAACAACCACGCCCCGGCGACCACGACGAGCTCGACCAGAACCGCAAGCCGCGGCCGGCACCACCGCGTCGCCGGCCGCCTCGGTCGCCGTCAGCAGCGCCCTGGTCAAGCAGGCGACCCCGCCCGAGCAGCCCGCGCCCGCCCTCGCGACGCCGGGGAGTTCACCCTCAGTCGCCGCCGCCACACCCGACGCGACGGCGTCGATCGCGTCCGCTTCACCGACGGAAATGCCAGCATCGCTCGCAGTCGACGAGAAGACGGCCGGCGCGACGGTCGTCGGCTATTTTCACGCCATCAATCTCAAGGACTATGCGACCGCCTATGGCTACCTCGGTTCGGCCATGCAACAGGATCAGTCCCTCTCCGACTTCAGCCAAGGCTACGCCGGTACCAAGCACGACACGCTGACGATCACCGGAACGAAGCCGGACCAAACGGGGCAGGTGACCGTGGTCATCTACCTCGATGCCGAGCAGGCAGACGGGTCGGTTCGCCACTATCACGGCGAGTACATCGTTGGGTTCGAGAATAGCCAGCCCAAGATCGTGGACGCCACGGTGACCGAGGAGATCCCCGCCTCTCCCACGCCGACTCCCGCCTCGCCGGCCCAGGCCTGCCCGGCGGACAAGCTCTCGGCAACGGCCGGCTATCAGGGGGCAACCGGATCGATGGCCGGCTCGATCATCTTCACCAATATGGGGACCCAGGCGTGCTCGCTTCATGGGACGGCAGGCGTGAAAATTCTGGATTCGTCCGGACATGAGATGGCCACCAAGCAGACGACGATGAGCCTCGACGGGAGCGATCAGCCGGTAACGCTCGCGCCCGGCGGCCAGGCATACCTGTTCTTCCAATGGTTCAACTGGTGCCCGGCTGGCAGCGCCGTGACGTCCGCCGCGAGCCCGGTCGCCGGTGGCGTGTCTTTCCAGGTAACGCTGCCAGGGAGCCAGGGGTCGATCATGGCCGCCGCCTCCGGTCCCGACGGCCCGCCCGCTACGCTCCTTCCGCGCTGCGATGCGCCGGATCAGTCATCCAGCCTGTCGGTCGGCACGTTCAAAGCCTATCCGCCCTCATAAAAAGGTCTGACCTTCGGCGAAAAACCTAGGGTTTTCCCTGTTGTGCGCTTCACCCGCTCTCCACTAATGTAAGGGGGACGTACTGTTGCGTTTCCCGCTCGCGGGAGAGTAGGTCATTTAATCTCGCATTTTTCAGTCATCAACGTCTTTCTACCACCCTCCTCCCTGTACCGCCTGGGCTGTCCCCGCACCCAGGCGGTCCTCTTTAATCAGATGCCCAGGCGCATCGAGCCGGGCCTCAATCCGCGAGCGCCAACCGCTCCGTCTGATTTCATCGCGCGTGCGTGACGATCCACTCCCGGCATGGCTCGACTCGCGCTACACTTTGAAGCGCCGTTGAGAACGGAGAACGACGCAGCGGGCCCGACGGACGACGCGTGCGCGAGTGTACGGGTCCGCCATGACTCTCCTCCTAGCGTCTGGACGTACCTGGAGTGACCGGCGCCATCGCCTCGACCATCGCCCGCTCGCGAGCAGCGATCCCTCGTTGGGTGATCGCCATCGCGGTGTTGGCGATTCTCGCGGTCATCGGCCAATGGAGCGCCGGTCCGACGGCAGCTCAGCGTGAGGTGCTGGGCTTTCACGTTCGTCCCGAGGGCGACCACCTGCTGGTCAGCTGGGTCCAACCGGCGGGACTTGGGTGGGACGGCCGTCTGCGGCCAGGCGACGTTCTCCTGACCGCCGATGGCAAACCCGTCACGCCGGCGGACGATCCGGCTCAGGTGGTCAAGGCGCATACCATCACCTTTCAAGCGGGCACGAAGATCCGAACGGCGACTGCCCTTCACAACACCCCGCCGCCACCGTTGCAGGAGATCAGCCTCTTTCTTACCGCAGCCTGCTTCGCGCTCGTCAGCGTCAGTGTCTTCGTGCTGTCAAACGAACTCAACGCAGCCGGTGTCATGCTCGCCAACGGAACGCTGGGCGCGATCCTCTTCGAGCACATCGCCCCTGGCGCATCGGGTGACCCGTTCAACGTGACCACGCTCTACCTGTCGACCGTCGCCTTTGGCGCCAGCCTGCTGTTGCTCACCTGGGTCTTTCCCATCAACTGGCTCCGATTTCGCAGGTTCCGCGTCATCGCGTTTGTGTCCCTGTTACCGTCCATCGCCTTGATGGGCGCCTTTATGCTTGCGGCAACCCGCTACCCGATGATGTATGTGTGGTTACGAAATCTGAGCTATCTGATTCACACGGCGAACTTGTTCGGGGCGTTCGCGCTCGTCTTGATCGCCATCTTCCGCGTTTCTCCCGACCAACGGGCGGCGCGGCGCGCGATGGGGATCGTCGGTCTCGGCATGGTGGCGTGTTTCCTTCCCTTCGTCGTGCTGCTGGTCATCCCGCATTTCATGGGGGTCAGGAACCTGGCACCGTTTCCAGCGGTCACGCTCAGCACGGTCTTCCTGCCGATCAGCATGGGCATCGCGATCACCAGTCGACAATTCCTGGGAGTGACACGGCTCCTGCGTCGCGGCCTGGTGGCGCTCATCGTCTGGCTGTCGCTGATCGCGGTTCTCAGCGTCGCGGTTCGCGGTTTCGAACTCCTGTGGCAGGGGCGACTGCGCCTGGGCGCCGAGAATCCCTTCCTGACGGCCCTGCTGGTCGCGATGGCTGCCATCGTGCTCTGGCCGGCTCAGTCGTGGCTCCGGCGCCAGGCGGAAACGATCATCTTTCACGACGTCTACGACTATCAGGAGACGCTGCGACAACTGAGCGTCGAGATCGTCGAGATCCGCGGGCTCGAGGCGATCGCCGAGCACGTCCTGTTTCGACTCGTCGGCGTGCTGGACCTTACCTGGGCCAGGATCACGCTCTTCACCGACTCGGGTACCACGGAGATCTGTCACCGGGCACCCAGTTCATCGACTGCCGCAGTCAACGCCTCCGGCAGCATGGATCAACCGGTCCGAACGGAGCCCTTGATCATCGAGCACGAGACGATCGGTACGCTGGCGCTTGGGCCGAAACGCCATGACGTGACGCACAACCCTGAGGATGTCACGCTGGTCACCACCCTCGCCCCGATGGTTGCAAAGTCACTGCAGAGCGCCCTGCTGCTACGCCGCCTCGAAGAGCAGGTGGGTGAACTCGTCGATCGCGAGCAAGAGCTGGCGGCGCTCAGCGGACAGCTCATGCAGGTGCAAGAGGAGGAGCGCCGCCGGTTGGCGCTTGACCTGCACGATGACCCGCTGCAACGCGCCATCCTGCTGGCACGGGAGGTCTCCGAGACGTCGCCACCCCTTGACCGGGCCAGGCTCCGGTCCGAGGCTGAGGAGATCATCAGCTCGCTGCGGGCCATCTGCGCGGGATTACGCCCTCCGGTGCTCGACGACTTTGGGCTGGTGGCAGGTCTCGAAAGCCTGGTCAGCGAGGCACGCGCGCGCTCCGAGCTCAACATTTCGCTGGAAGTCGAGACGACAAACATCGCCGCATTCGGCCGGCTGGAACGGGAACTGGAGACGGCGCTCTATCGCGTGGCGCAGGAAGCGCTCAACAACTGCATCAAACACGCCAGCGCGACATCGGTCGACGTGATCCTGGCTCGGTCTCCGGCTCGCATTACCTTGAGCGTGCGTGATGACGGGCAGGGGGTCGTGGTCGACGCGGCCGCTGCCGGCCAGGCAAACCATCTCGGCCTGCTGGGAATGCGTGAGCGGCTCCAACCGTGGGAAGGCGTCGTCAAGGTCGATTCGAGCGCAATGAGTGGAACGACGGTGTTCGTCACTGTTCCGGTGCGAGGGATGAATGAATAGTCAAATCGAGTCCAACCCCGTGCGTGTCTTCATCGTCGATGACCACCCGATGCTGCGCGAGGGAACTCAATCCAGCTTCGAACGGGCACCTGGGATTCAGGTCGTTGGAACGGCGGACAATGGGGCGAGCGCACTCGAGCAGATCGCGAAACGGCTGCCGGACGTGCTGGTGCTCGACATGCGGCTGCCGGACATGAGCGGTGTGGAAGTGGCACGCCGCGTTCGCAGCCTGTTTCCCTCGATCGGCATCGTCATCCTGACTGGCTATGACGACCCGCATTACGCACGCGCGGTGACCCAGCTCGACATCCAGGGATATTTGCGCAAAACGGCGTCAAGCGACGAGATCGTCGCGGCCGTGCGCGAGGTGGCGGCGGGCGGCAAGGTGTTCGACCCCGAGATCGTCCGCGTCCTCCAGGACTCCCACAACGTCACCGAATCGCTCACGTCACGGGAGATCGAAGTGCTGCAGCTCATCGCGCGTGGCCGGCGCAACGCGGAAATCGCCAGCGAGCTCGTCTTGTCGGCGAAGACGGTCGAGTTCCACATCAGCAACTTGCTGGCGAAGATGGGCGCTCGTTCTCGCTCCGATGCCGTCCGCGCGGCGTACCAGCAGGGCCTGCTGCAGGACGAATGACGACGAGTGCTCTCGCAAGACGGCGCTGTTCCGCCAACGCGGACGGTTCAACCCGAGCCGGATCTACCGCGCCTGAAGTTCGGGCGCATCACTGATCCGCGGAGCGATCAGACCTTCGTGCTCGATGGCTGGATAGCGCTTGTCTCTGGCTCCGCCGGCGGCGACAACAGCGGGAGTATATGGCCCGGTTCGCTCGACTCGTTGCCGGATGCCGCGCAACATCTGGCGCGAGTAGATGAAATCGGCGAAATCCGCCAATGGCAGGAAGACCCGCATCCACGCTGGCGCCGGTTTCCTCCCCAGCATCACCGTCGATCGACTGCGCAGCAGCAGTCTCGTCGTGCCATCGACGGCCTCCTTCAGCACGAAGGCCCAGCTGAAGTCCAGGTAGAGTCCGGGGTTTGGGGCCGTCAGGTCGGGCCAGATCCCGCTCGTTGGGTGTCGTCGCGAATGCAGGATCAGCGCCCTGCCGGGCTCAATCGCGACCACCCGAAAATGGGCGGTGCCGTTGACGCTGTCCGGGATGAGGTCGCCGACCGACAGCTGCTGCAACTCAGGCACGATCCGGTCGACGCTCGGGTTGTCGATTCGCCAGACGATCTTGTCGAGACGCTGTGAGAGGTACCAGCCCCCGCGAGTGATGCCCATCTGAACGAGCCAGGGCCAGATGCCGGTCGCTGGCGCGTGAATCGAGATGCCGTGCGTGGTCTGCCACATCGGGTTCCGCACCACGTCATCCCCCGGCATCGCCGTTGCCACCTCGTCGCTCGTAGCGCCCCAGGATCGCCCGACCCGACGATTCAAGAGCAGCAGGCCGACCGCGGCTGGGATGGCGATCAGTGCTGCGCCCGCAAAGCCAACCCGCATGACGTCCACCCTTCTCCAAGCGCACGCGTAACCGGAACTCTGACGCACGATCAGATATCCCACGGTGCCAGTTTCTATCGAGGAACGTCACAAGAGTGTGGCGACCGCTCTGCGGTCGTTGCGATTTCATGTCGAGACGGTCGGACGAAAAGGACCTATTGGCGGGCGTCTCTGCCCGCCAAATCGGTCCCCCCGCATCCCATGTTGTCGAACCGGCTGATTTCGAAGGACGACAGCCACATCATTGAGTCGCCATCGTGAGGTGCCCGGTCATACCAGCGAGCGCCTACCCCTTGCCCCCGAATTGCTCGAAGAAGCGGCCGGCCCACTTGATTCCCTTGATGTAGTCGTCAACACGGATGCTCTCGTTCGGCGCGTGGGCCCGCGCATCGTACCACCAGAGGCCGCCGCCGGTCACGACCGGCACGCCTAACCCGGCTGAGAAATAAGACATCGGACCGCTGGCCGCCATCACCGGATAAACGATCGGATCGTCTCCGTAATTGTCGCGTGCCGCGGCGATGGCCGCCCGCACCACCGGCGCGTCGGCCGGCGCCTTGGCCGGGCTCAGCCTGGCATGCGTCACGATCTCGATGTCCTGAAATCCGCGTCGATCCAAATGCTGTCGCAGCAGGTCGAGCACCAGATCCGGCTCAAGATCCGGCACCAGCCGGAACTCGATCTTCCCCATCGCCTCGTTCGGCAGCACGGCCTTGAGCCCCTGACCGGTGTAGCCGCTCAGGAGTCCCTGGATAGTACAGGTCGGCTCGTAGAGATGCTTCTTGAGGAGCTCGATCCCGTGCAGATCGCGGATGAACGCTGGAATCTGGAGATCCGCCTTCATCGCCGCTTCGTCGAACGGGATGCGTTCCAGCATCGCTGACTCATCCTCCGGCGGCTGGCGCACATGGTCCATCAGACCATCGATCGTGATCCGATCATCCGGGGACTTGAGCGAGGCCAGCGCCCAGATCAAGCGCCAGGGCGCGCTCGGCACGACCGTCGCCCAGCTCGAGTGCATATCGGTGCGCGACGAGCGCACCCGTAGCTCACCGTGGAGCACTCCTTTAAGACCGAGCGAGATGATGAAGCGATCGTGGTCGTCGAGCCCGCCGCCTTCCCAGAGGCAGCCATCGGCCTGAAGGAGATCACGATGAGCGTCGATGAAGGCCGGGAGGCTCGGACTGCCGATCTCCTCCTCACCTTCGATCACGAACTTGATGGTGAGTGGCAGCTCGCCGTGAACGCGCCGGTAGCTGGCGATGGCCTGCACCCGCGCCATCACGTCGCCGCGATTATCCGAAATGCCACGCGCGAAGATCTTGCCGTCCCGTTCAGCCGACCCAAACGGGTCGGATTCCCAGGCGTCGAGCGGCTCCGGTGGCTGCACGTCGTAGTGGTTGTAGACGAGCAGGGTCGGGCTGCCACGACCGATCTGCCCGTAAACGACCGGAGCGCCACCGGTCTCGAGCACCTGCACGTGCTCGCAGCCGATGCCCCGCAGGATCGCGGCGGTCGCCGCGGCGCTTTCCGCGACGCCGATGCCCTGTCCCGTGATGCAGGGAAGCGTGCAGTACTCACGCAACGCGTGCAGGTACTCCTCACGATGCTGCTCGACGTCTCGATCGAATGCGTCGTATGCCATCTGTGCCAACCTAGCCGTAATACTCGGGCGCTTTCTTCAGCGTCTGCCATTGATACGGGTCGTGACCGTAGAGGAGCATGGCGCCTTCACGCGCGGCAATCTCCTGCAGCTTCCTGGCGCTGGCTCGCGCCGCCTCCGGGTCCGAATATGCGCCCCAGTTGTCTTTATCGAGATTGTCCTGCACGTAGATCGTGTCGATGCCGATGACCATCTTGCCTGTCTCCGGCAGATCGACCAGGACCGCCATGTGTCCCGGAGTGTGCCCCGGCGCCTTGAGCAAGGTGACGCCCGGCGCGATCTCGGTATCGCCCTCAATGATGTGCCACTTGAGGTTGGGGATGTCGTACGTCGCCTTTGGGTAGGCCGGGTTGCCCTTCATGACGTCGTCGTAGCAGTCGCGCTGTACGACGATCTCGCTGTTGACGAAGTCGCGGGTATTGCCGGCGTGGTCGAAGTGAAAGTGTGTGGCGACCAGGGTGTCGATATCCTCTGGTTTCAGTCCCAGCTTGGCCAGTTGGTTGACGACGTAATCATCGTCGGTCATCTGCACCTTGAGGACCTCGCCGAAGGCGGTGCCGCCAAAGAGCGCGTCCGGGTTCTTGATGAAGTCTTTGTCCATGCCGGTGTCGACCAGGATGTTCCTACCGTCATCGGTCTGGATCAGGTATCCGACGATCGGTATCGTCCACCAGGTCCCCTTGTCCAGCCCCGGAGTCAACACACCGCCCTTATCGACGTAGCAATTACCGAGATGAAGAATGTAGAGACGCATCTGGTTTCCCTCCCTGTGGACTACCGTCATCGACCTCAATCTTGGGAAATACCACTACATACCTTGCCCCAGAAACGCGTGGCGAACCCCCTTACCGGCTGCGTAGCTTCGGATCGAGCACCGCCGTGAGCGTATCTCCAACGAGGTTGATCGCCAGAATCGTCACCATGATGACCAGCCCCGGAAACGTCGTGATCCACCACGACGTGACGAGATAGTTGCGGCCGTCGGAAAGATCCTTCCCCCACTCGGGAGTCGGCGGATGCACCCCCAGCCCGAGGAAGTTGAGCGCCGCCCCGGCCAGAATGCCCCAGCCGATCGCGGTCGTCGAGAGGACGATCAGCGGGCCGAGAAGGTTCGGAAGGATGTGCCGGGTGAGAATACGAATATGACTGCTCCCGAGCACCCGGGCAGCTTCGACGTAGGCCTCGTTGCGGATGCTCAAAGTCGAGCCGCGCGCCATGCGCACGTAGACGGGCACCAGCGATATGCCGATGGCGTACATGATGTTGATCAGGCCGGTGCCGAGCATGGCGACGATCATCAGCGCCAGCAGGATGCCCGGAAAGGCCAGCAATACGTCGACCAGTCGCATGATCAGCGAGTCGACCCAGCCTCCGGCATAACCTGCCACCAGGCCCGGCATGACGCCGAAGACGACGGCAAAGGCAATCGCCAGGAGTGGCAACCCGAGTGTGTTGCGCGACCCTACGATCACCCGGCTCAGAATGTCCCGGCCAAACTGATCGGTCCCCATCAGGTGCTTTGCGCTCGGGCCGCTCTTCGCCTCAGTCAGAATCTGTTGTGTCGGGTCATAAGGAGCGACCTTTGGGCCAATCGCGACCAGGATGATCAGCAGCCCCAGAATGACGGCCGCGACCAACGAGCCTTTGTTGTGCAGAAACCCGCGGATCAGATCGGACGTGAGCGATCGGCGTGCACGCATTCTGGTGAACGGCCGTTCCGCCATGGCGCTATCGAAACTCATGACTGCCTCGGATCACCTTCCACCTGTTACGAGAAACGTATTCGCGGATCGAGAAACGCGTACGAGATATCAACGGCCAAGTTCGCGATGACGTATCCCGCAGCCGCGAAGAGAACCACCCCTTGCACCATCGGGAAGTCTTTCGACAGAATGCCGGTCACGATCAGCCGGCCGATCCCCTGGCGGGCGAAGAGGCTCTCGATGATGACCGCGTTCGCGAGCATGTGACCAAATTGCAGGCCGACGATCGTCACGACCGGGATCAGGGCATTCTTCAGCGCGTGACGCCGGATCACGGTGCGTTCGACGAGCCCCTTGGCGCGGGCCGTCTTGATGTAGTCGTTCTGCATGACTTCGATCAACGAGTGTCGTACCAGCCGCGCGATGATCGCGGCATACCCCCAACCAAGCGCGATGGCCGGCAGGACCAGATGCTTGATGCCACCGGTGCCGATCGCCGGAAAGAACCTGAAGTGCAAGGAGAACGCCAGGATCAGCAGCATCCCCAGCCAGAAGTTCGGTATCGAAACCCCGAACAAAGAGATGTTCATGCTGAGAGTGTCAACCCAGGTATCGCGCCGTATGGCCGCGATCGTGCCGAAGATGAGCCCGATCGCGACGGCTACGAACAGCGCCGCGAAGGTCAGCTGGAGTGTGGCCGGTAGCTGTGCCAGGATCGCGCTCAAGACCGATTCACGCGTCTGATACGAACGCCCGAGATCGCCATGAATCGCGTCCCCGACGTAGCGCACATAGCGAATATAGACCGGTTGGTCCAGCCCGAGCTGGTGACGCAACGTAACCACCTGCTGCGGCGTGGCATTCGACCCCTGAAGCATGATCGTGACCGGATCGCCCGGAGTGAGATACAGCATCAGGAAGACGACGATCGAAACACCGATCAGCGTCAGGACCGACTGCAGCAGTCGACGAAGTAAGAAGGCCTGCATGACAGAAGGCTCGTTCCTTATCTCTTGATTCGGGGTCGCACTCCGCGATGATCATTCGCGGAGTGCGACCCGATTCGATCAGACGAGCGAGCGATTGACCGCCTACTTCACGGTGACGTTGTAAAAGAACGGGAAGCCATTGACGGTGTACAGGAATCCCTGGACGCTCTTCTTCGTGGCCAGAACGACCGCCTTATAGTAAATCGGGATCATCACCGCGTCGTCCATGACCTTCTTGTTCAACTCGATGTAGATCGGCGCACGCTTGACCGGATCGACCTGCTGCTGTCCTTCGTTGATCAGCTTGTCGACGTCAGGGTTGCTGTAGTGCATCCAGTTGAAGGTGCTGATCGCCTCGGTCGAATAGATCGAGTTGGCGAAGGATGGGTCAACCGCGTAGAAGAAGAACGGCGCCATATTGTGGTCACCACGATGGAGCGCGTCCTGCACGGCGGGGAAGGACTGCTGCGTGATGTCCATCTTCATGCCGATATCCTTGAACTGCGCCTGCATCAACTGGGCGATGCCGTCGAAGCCGAAACCCGCCAGGTTGATGAAGAGGATCTCGAGTGGCTTGCCGTCTTTGCTGCGCATGCCGTCGGAGCCCGCTTTCCAGCCGGCGCCATCGAGGATCTGCTTCGCCTTGTTGGCATCGAAGGTGTAGATCTGCTCCAGGCTCTTGTCGAATCCGAGCGTCGTTGGGTCGACTGGAGCGTAAGCCGGCGCGTAGATCCCAGAAAAGAGCGTGTCCACGATCGCTTTCTTATTGGTCGCGTACTCCATCGCCTGGCGCACCGGCAGTTCGTCGGTCGGCGCCTTGGTGACGTTGATCATCATGTCGTAGGGCATGCCGGTTGTCTTGATTCGCAACCCGATGAACTGCCCGCCGCTTCCGGTGAGCCGGTTGAAGTCGTCGGGCGTTAGCTCCTCGGTCATGTCGACTTCGCCGTTCTGCAGCGTCACGCCACGAGTCGATGCCTCCGGGATGATCTGAAAGACGATCTCGTCGAGGTAGGCCGTTCCGTTGCGATTGAACGGGGCCGGCGCCCAGTTGTAATCGGGGTTCTTGACGATCGTGACGTGGTCCTGCTTTACCCATTCCTTGAACTTGAACGGCCCCGTTCCGACCGGGTTGCTGCCGAAGTCCGCTCCGTACTTGGCCAGAGCCGCGGGCGAAACCGGTGCCAGGCTGATCCCGGTAACGGCATTCAGGAATCCACCGTTGGCGGCCTTGAAGGTCACCTTCACCGTCGACTCATCGACGACATCAGTGCTGCCGTAGCTGTTACCGGGGTTGAGGCTTCCGAGCGCCGACAGCGACTTGCTGTTCGGATCGATGATATGCTCGAAGGTCTTCTTGACCGCGTCGGCGTTGAAGGGCGTGCCGTCGTGGAACTTGACGTCGGTGCGCAAGGTGAAGGTGAAGGTCATCGCATCCGCGCTGATGTCCCATTTCGTGGCGAGGCCCGGATAATACGGTTGAGCCGCATCCTGGAGGGCGTACACCAGCGGGTCGAAGACGTTGATGTCGACCTTGCTGGTCGCGATCAGCCCACTGACGCCCGGATCGAGCGTATCGGGGTTCTGCCAGATACCGTACGTCAGCTTGCCACCGAGCTTGGCGGCCGGAACCTGCGTCGACGTACTCCCGCTCGCGGCCGGGGTCGCGCCACCCGCCGTCGCAGTCGCGCCGCCCGCGGCAGCCGTCGCTCCGCCTGTAACAGGAGTCGCCGCCCCTCCACTGCTGGCATTCGTCGGTGCGGTAGTCGCCTTGTTGGAACTGCCGCCACAGGCAGCGAGAATTCCGGCCAGAGCCGACGCACCCCCGGTCGCCACCGCAAGTCGTAGCACACTACGCCGGCTGAACTGACCCCCTAACATTCGTGTCGACAAAGGATCGCTGTCTCGCGCTGTATCCATTATGCAGAAACTCTCCTCCTGTATTACGGCAATCCGCAATGTTGCCCGATTGAAGGCCTCTATCGGCACATACTATTACTGATGGCTTCCCTGGGTCAACGGTTTTGTCAGACAATCTATTCCTTTGACCACCCACCATCCCAGGCGTCAACCAACGCGTGACACCATCACCCGGGGCATCGCCGTTACACCAGGCCCTGTCGTGACTCCGCTCTGACTATCCCGAATGGACCACCTTGATCTCATCAAGAACTTGACGCATTCAAGATCGTGCGGCTATGATCGTGACGATGAATGATCACCTAACCGGCCAGCTCACCGAGCGATTACACGAGGCAGGTCTGCGGGTAACGGCACCACGCCTGGCGGTGCTCGAAGCCCTCGGCCAGGTATCCCACGTCGATGTCGAGACGATCGCCACACGAGCGCGACGGCGATTGGGCACGCTCTCGGCGCAAGCCGTCTACGACATCCTGCGGGCGTTTGGCGAAGCGGGGCTGGTTCGCCGCATCGAACCGGCCGGGAGCCCGGCCGTCTATGAGACACGGGTGGGAGACAACCATCACCACATCGTCTGTCGTGCCTGCGGAAGCATTGCCGACGTCGATTGCGTGGTCGGTGCCGCGCCCTGCCTCACCCCCTCTCCCGTCTCGGGCTTCCTGATCGACGAGGCGGAGATTACCTTCTGGGGACTCTGTCCCGAATGTCAGCAGCCGAAGGAGCACCACCAATGAGTGAAAAACGACCTCCGGTCACCACGACCGACGCCGGAATTCCAGCGGCAAGTGACGAGAACTCCCTCACCGCGGGGCCGAATGGGCCGATCCTGTTGCAGGACCACTACCTGATCCAGAAGATGGCGCAGTTCAATCGCGAACGCGTGCCGGAGCGCGTGGTTCACGCCAAAGGCGGCGGCGCCTTCGGTCGTTTCGAGGTGACCGAGGATGTCTCCGACTTCTGCAAGGCGGACTTCTTGCAGAAGGGCAAGACGACCGAGATGGTCATTCGCTTCTCGACGGTCGCCGGTGAACTGGGTTCGGCCGACACCGTACGCGACCCGCGCGGCTTCGCCATGAAGTTCTACACCGAGCACGGCAACTACGATCTGGTCGGCAACAACACGCCGGTCTTCTTCATTCGCGATCCACAGAAGTTCCAGGACTTCATTCACTCGCAGAAGCGGCGCGCTGACACCCACACCCGCGACAACAACATGCAGTGGGATTTCTGGTCACTCTCGCCCGAGTCGGCGCATCAGGTGACCTGGCTGATGGGCGATCGCGGCATTCCGAAGACCTGGCGCCAGATGAACGGCTACTCCAGCCACACCTATCTCTGGGAGAACGCGGGCGGCCAGAAGTTCTGGGTCAAGTATCACTTCAAGACCGATCAGGGGATCGACTACTGGCCCGACGGCGACGCCAAGGTAATGGCCGGCGAGGACCCGGATTTTCACCTACGTGACCTGCATACGTCGATCGCCGCGGGCGATTACCCGTCCTGGACGCTACAGATGCAGATCATGCCGTTCGAGGACGCGGCGGACTACCGCTTCAACCCGTTCGACCTGACCAAGGTCTGGCCGCACGGCGATTATCCGCTGATCACGGTCGGCAGAATGACACTCGATCGCAACCCGGACAACTACTTTGCGCAGGTCGAGCAAGCCGCTTTCGAGCCGGCCAATATGGTGCCGGGTATCGGCCCAAGCCCCGACAAAATGCTGATCGGCCGGCTCTTCAGCTACCCGGACACGCACCGGCATCGTATCGGCACAAACTACCTCCAGCTGCCGGTCAACCAGCCGAAGTCGCCGGTCAACTCCTACAATCGCGACGGCGCGATGCGCTACCGCAACCCGGGCGACCCGGTCTATGCGCCGAACTCCTTCGGTGGACCGCAGGCGGACATGCAGTACGAAGAGGTCCGGGCTGGCACGTCGAGGCGGGCGAGATCGCTCGCACGGCTTACGTCAAGCATCGAGAGGACGACGACTTCATCCAGCCGGGCAACCTGTACCGCCACGTGCTCGATGAGGCCGCTCGCGAGCGCCTGGTCACCAACATCACCAACCACCTGAAGGCTGGCGTGCAGGAGCCGGTGCTGAGCCGAGCGCTCCAGTACTGGACCAACGTCGACGCCGACCTCGGCGCACGCGTAACCAGGGTGATGAAGGGCGAGCGACAGCTCGTCTCGTAGCCTCTAACCTCGACAATCCCCGCTCGGCCCCGTCGTGATTGCCAGCGCAGTCCGGCGGGGCCGGACTGTTTCTGCTGGATGCACCGCGCCGCGGCGATTTCGTTGCCGGCGCGATCCACGGACGCGCGGCGTTTTCAGCCCCGGGCGAACGAACCAGGGTGCTCTTGTAGACACCCTGGCGAAGACCACATCGACGTCATGGTGCCCGGGTCATGTTCACGCACAATGAAGCAGATTTACCGTCACGATTGGCAGCAAAGCAAAAACGGGCGACGAGTGCGTCGCCCGTTCTCGAAAGCAGTTGCCAATCTCTAGTGCTGCTGGCCCTCGTACAGGATCTCGCGGGTGCGCGCGGCGACCTCTTCCGGGTCGACCTGCACCCGAGCCACGCCGGTCTCGACGGCGGCGCGGGCGACCGCGGCGGCCACGGCCGGCGGCACTCGCAGATCCAGCGCTTCGGGCATCACCCAGTCCGCGTTCAGCTCTCTAGGATCGACCAGATCGGCGATGGCCTGCGCCGCGGCAAGCTTCATCTCATCGTTGACGTCGATGGCCTTGGCGTCCAGCGCGCCGCGAAAGATCCCCGGGAAGGCCAGCGAGTTGTTGACCTGATTGGGGAAATCCGAACGCCCGGTCGCCACGACGAGCGCGCCCGCCGCGCGCGCGTCATCCGGCATGATCTCCGGCTCCGGATTGGCCAGCGCGAAGATGATGGGGTTAGTCGCCATCGAACGCACCATATCCTTGGTGCAGGCACCGGCAGCGGAGAGACCGATGAAGACATCCGCCCCCTGAAGCGCCTCTGAAAGCGCGCCATGCACATCATCTTTATTGGTCAGCCGCGACATCTCTTCCTTGATCCGGTTCTGCCCCTCTTTGCGGCCGCGGTAGATGGCTCCATGCCGGTCACAGAGGATGATGTCCGCCACGCCAACCAGCAAAAGAAGCTTGGCGACGGCGATGCCGGCCGAACCGGCCCCGTTGATGACGATCTTGGCCTCGTTCATCGGCGTGCCCCGCAACTTGAACGAGTTGATCAGCGCCGCCAGCACGACGACGGCCGTCCCATGCTGATCGTCGTGGAAAACCGGCAATTGCAGGCGTTCTTTCAACGCCGACTCGATCTCGAAGCAGCGCGGCGCCGAAATGTCTTCCAGGTTTATCCCGCCGAAGGACGGTGAAATGGTCGTGACGATCTCGACGATTTTGGCCGGATCCCGTTCGGCCAGGCAGATCGGGAACGCCTCGACGCCCGCCAGCGACTGGAACAGAGCCGCCTTACCTTCCATCACGGGCAACGCCGCTTGCGGGCCGATATCGCCAAGACCGAGTACCGCGCTGCCATCGGTCACGATGGCAACGAGATTCCCCTTGACCGTCAGATCGTAGACGCTGAGCGGGTTCTTCTGAATCTCGGCGGACGGTGCCAGGGCCGCCGGGGGCAGGTAGAGCAGATTGAGAATGTGGTGGTCTTTGATCGGAATCTTGCTGCGAATTTCGAGGACGCCGTGATGCCTCCTGCGCAGGTCGAGCGCTTCCTCTCGCTTCGAGGTGGGGCGTTTGTGCGGAACCGTCCAGGTATGCAGCTTCCCTTCGTACACGAAGCGTCTCAGATCCTCGGCGACGCTGTCAGGGTCGACATCGCGCCCGGCCTCGCCGGTCTCGATCGCCGCGCGCACCACTGCCCCGGCGATCGCTGGGGCCACCTGATAGTCGAAGATCTTGGGCACGATGTTGTCGGCGTGTAGTTCGTCGGCCGGCACCATCCCGGCCAGCGCTTCGGCGGCATAGACGAGCGTCCGCAGCCGGATGTTGCGCGCTCGCGAGTCGAGCAGGCCACGGAATACGCCGGGGAAGACCAGCGAGACGTCCATCATGTTCGGGAAGTCGGAGCGCCCAGTGGCGATCACCGCGGCGCCGGCGGCACGCGCCTCGGCCGGCGCAACTTCGGGCGTCGGCACCGCCAACGAGAAGACGATTGGATTCGGCGCCATCGTCGAGATCATGTCACCCGTGACGATATCGCCGGTCGAGACTCCGATGAAGACATCGGCGCCCCGCAGCATGTCAGCCAGGCTGCCTTTGCGCTGCTCTGGGTTCGTCTCCTTCGCCAGATAGACCTTGGCCCAGTTCATCCGCTCCGGTCGATACGGATAGATCGCCCCGGCTCGGTCGCAGACGACGATGTCGCGTACGCCGACCCGGTGGAGCAAGCGCGCCACACCGATGCCGGAAACGCCGGCGCCGGAGATCACGACGCGAATGTCGTCCATCCGCTTCTCGACGACCTTCAGCGCGTTGATCAAGCGCGCCGAGCACCAGGATGGCCGTACCGTGATGCTGGTTACTGAAGACCGGGATGCTGGCGCCCTTTTCCAGGTGATCGGCGATGGTGAAACTGTTCGGCGCGGAGATGTTATCGAGGCAGATCGCGCCAAACGTCGGTGTCAGGGCCAATGCCGCCTCAACGATCTTGAACGGATCGCGTTCCGCCATGCAGATCGGGAAGGCGTCAATGCCGGCAAACGTCTTGAACAGGACGCTTCGAGCCTCGAGGATCGGCAGCGCCATCTCTGGTGTGCCATCTCCGAAGCCAAAAAGGTCCGAGCCATCGGTAATGATCGCGACCATATTCCCGCGTGAGGTCAGATCAAAAGACTCGAGAGGGTCTCGATTGATCTCCAGGCAAGCTTCCGCCACTCCCGGAGTGTAGACCAGAGCGAGCATTGACCGGTCACGAATGGGGACTTTACTCGCGACGCCGATAAGTCCTCGAAATCGACGCCGATAATCGAGTGCCTCGTGCTGATGGTCAATGAGATACACCGGTTCGCCTACTATCGCTAAAGGAGATTGCCAATCGCGCATATGCGGCGCTCCCGCCGCCCGATTGTACACGTGTTGCCGAGGGGGCACAATCAGTCAGGGGAGCCGTCGGAACCATTTTCGAGCCAGGAATCGCGCAGTGTCCGGCGCAGCAGTTTGCCGGCCGCGTTGCGCGGAAGTGCATCCGAGAATCTCACCGTGCGGGGCACTTTGTAGCCCGCCAGCCGCTCGCGACAGAAGTCGAGCAATCCAGACTCGTCAACGCCGGAACCACTCGCCAGATGGACGCTGGCCACGACTGCTTGCCCCCATTCGACGTCCGGAATGCCGATGACGCCCGCCTCGATCACCGCCGGATGCGCCAGGAGCACGGCCTCGACCTCGGCCGGATAGACGTTCTCGCCGCCGGTGACGATCAGGTCTGTGCGTCGATCGAGCACGAAAAGGTAGCCGTCCGCATCCAGATAGCCGAGATCGCCGGTATGCAGCCAGCCATCGCGCAACGTTTGAGCCGTCTCCTCCGGCCGACCGGCATAACCCGCCGTCACGACCGGACCGCGAACCTGGATCTCCCCCGGTTCGCCGGGTGGAACGTCACCGTTGCCGATGCGCAGTTCGTTGGGATAGAGCGCTTTCCCCGCCGACCCGAGTCGCGTCAGCGCCTCTTCCGGCGCCAGCGTTGCCACCTGCGACGCAGTTTCGGTCAGACCGTAGGTCTGCACTACCGGGATGCCGCGCGCGGCGCAGTCCTCCAGCAACGGCCGCGGGGCGGGCCCGCCGCCAAGGAGTGCGCAGCGAAAGGCCGGTGCATAGGGACGAGCGCCGTGGGCCGCCAGCATGCGCTGGAGCATCGTCGCGACCACCGACACGATCGTCACGCCGTCATCGTCGATAGCGCGGTTCACCGCTTCTTCGTCAAACGCAGGATGAATCAGCGCGCTGATGCCGTAGATGACCGACCGCAGCAGGATGGCCATGCCGCCGACGTGGAAAAGGGGCATACAGATCAGCCAGCGATCGTCCTGCCGAACGCCGAGGTTCAGGGCCGAGCCGATCGCGCTCCACCAGTGATTCGCGTAGGTGAGCATCGCTCCTTTGGGGCGGCCCGTCGTGCCGGAGGTGTAGACGATGCTGTGAACCGTCTCCGGGTCGACCCATTCACGCAGCGGCACGCTCGCTTCCGCGATCTCCTGAAGTGACGCGACGCCGTCGATACCCGCATCGACGCTCACGACCTGGATGGCGCGGCCAGCACGGCGGCAGGCGTCGAGCGCCAGCCGTGCGGTCTGCTGGTCGACGATCACCAGTGCCGTCCCGCAATCCGCCAGTTGCCAGGCGATCTCGTCGGGGCGCAGGCGGATATTGAGCGGCACCAGCGTCGAACCGAGACGGCTCATGGCGTGCACCATGAAGGGGACGTGCTCGCTGTTGCGCAGCAGCGTCGCCACCAGGTTTCCCTCGCCGATTCCGAGCGTAGCCAGCCGGCGGGCGGTCCGCTCCACCTCCGCATCGAGCTCGGCATAACTCCAGCGCCGGTCATTGCAGGTCAGGGCCAGCCGGTCAGGCGTCACCGATGCCCGGTGCGCCAGCCAATCGGGCATCCCCGCTAGTCCCACGAAATCTCCCACGTCACCTCGATCGTGTCGTTCAAGTGACGACTGCTGCCCGACGATGCGCTCGTCATACGGGGGACGCATGTGCACGGACGCGCCGCGGAGCGGTCTCGCCGCAAGCGACCCATCATTCATTGTAGAGGATCACGTTCGGGCAGAGAGCGGACTCTTCGGCGTGGATCGCGCCGCGTCCGACGCCCAGGCGGCGCAACGCTTCATGGTCGGTAGATCGGCCGGGAAGAAATAGATCAGCCGGAAGCGTGAATCCCGCACCAGGTGCTCGGCGGAGAGCCGGAACTGCATCTCGCCCGCGCCGGGCACCTTCAAGCGCAAGGGCACCAAGGCGCGCGCCGGACTGACTGGCGCGAACTCTTGCTCGATCTGGTTCCAACGCTCGCGGAAGCGCGGCAGGGACAGCAATCGCAACAGGAGCGCCGGATACCAGGGTTCATTGCGGTGCGGCTCCATCTCGGAGCGAAAGGCGCGAATCAGGGCCGGCAGGAAGATCTCCGGCTCGACCACGAGCCGCGACAGGGGAGACGCCGTATCGAACCAGGCTTCAAGGATGGAGCCACCCGCAAGCTGCTCTAGCTGCGGGTCAACTCGCATGAGGCCGAACAGGCGCGGCACCTGCTCGTTCCAGGCAATCAGGCGATGGGTGCAGTCAAGCGCGTACGCGGGGAAGGGGGCCTCGTCCAACTCGGATTGGCAGAATCCCCGGGCCCAGTCGACCTCGTCCGCGTCCGGCGGCGACGTCGATAGCGCATATCCGAACTGCTCCAACACATCGCAGCGCTCGCTGTACCGGGCGCCGATCGCGCCGAGGATGCGTTCCAGCGTGGCTCGGCCGGGCTGAGCGACCTTCCCCGATTCGACCCGTTGCAGGTATCCGGTCCCCAGCTCAGCCTCGGCCTCGACCCACAGCTGCGTCTGTCCGGCTGCCTCACGCAAGGCACGCAGCCGGGCACCGCCAATTGAATCCGACCGTTGCCGTTCCACTGACCCCATTCGCCGCCAGATTTCGACTTCGATGACGATGACTTCCTGCCAGGCGCTCTCTAGCATAGCAAACAGAGGATAAAACCTAGCCCAACAGCACGACGACGCGACGGAGCTGAGGACGTGAATACCATCATCAGCAGCGGGACAGGACCCAGCGCGACGGGGTCCGACGAGCCATCGACCCGATCGCAGTTCGGCCACGGGTTCCTGGCACTGATGCCCCTGTGGACCGGCGCGATTCCGGTCGGTGTCGCCTACGCCGTCGCGGCGCGGGAGGCCGGACTCAGCCCGTTCGAGACGCAGCTGATGAGCCTGACCGTCTTCTCGGCGGCGGCGCAATTCAGCGCGGTATCGCTCTTCGCCCGCGGCACGCCCGTGCTCGTGATGATCGTGACGGCCTTGACCCTCAACCTGCAGCTCATCCTATTCGGGCTCACGGCCGCGCGCGAGGACCGGCCGACACTCCGCCGGCGCCTGCTTTCCGGCTACTTCCTGACCGACGGCGCCTTCGCCATAGCAGCGGCCGGCGGGCGCATCCGCATGCCGGTGCTGCTCGGAGCGGGAGTCAGCATGTTCACCGCCTGGAACGCCGGCACGTTGATCGGCGCGGCGGCCGGCGCGATCCTACCGGATCTGAGTCGCTTCGGCGTCGACTTCGTCGCCCCGCTCACGTTCCTGGCCGTGCTCGTGCCGCTGGTACGGTCGCGTCCCGCCGTGTTGACGGTGCTGGTCGCGGCGGTAACCACCGTGCTGCTGCCGCGGTTCATGCCGGGAGGGATCGCGGTGCTCGGCGCAGGGCTTACCGGCAGCGTGGCCGGGTCCTGGTCGGCGAGCCATCTCGAGCGGCACGCGAGTCGCGAGCCGGCCAGCGTGCGGGTCGACGGGAATGAACCATGACGACCGTCTGCGTGATCCTGGGCATGGCGAGCGCCCTTTACCTGCTTGCGCATCAGCGGTTTCGTGCTGGCCGGAGCTGCCGTGCCCGAGGTCTGGACGCGCTCGCTCCGGTACGTTCCGATCGCCACCCTGACCGCACTGATCGTGTCGAGCATCGCCGCCAAGCCGGACCAAGCGGCCTATCCGCCTGATGGCGGCGCTGGGAGCCGCGGCGGTCGTCTGGCGCTCGAAGCGCATGTGGCTCTGCATCGTGGCTGGAATGGCGTTTTACTGGCTGCTGCAACTGGTGTAGCGCATAGGCTGCGACGAAAGGAAGACAAGACATGAGCCACAATTCCCGCGGCTCGCTGACGATTCGTACCGAACTTCGGTCCGGCGATCTCGGTTGGGTGGTGCATCGCCATGGAGTGCTCTACGCGCGGGAGTACGACTGGAACGTCCAGTTCGAGGCGCTGGTGGCGAGCGTCGTGGCCAGCTTTGGCCAGCAGCACGACCCTGAGCGAGAGCGTTGCTGGTTCGCCGAGATCGATGGACGTATTGCCGGCACCGTCTTCCTGGTACGCAACTCGGACAGTGTGGGGCAGCTGCGCCTGATGCTGGTCGAACCGGAAGCACGCGGCCACGGGATTGGCTCGCGGCTAATCCAGGAGTGCCTCGATTTCGCCCGTGACGCGGGCTATACGACGGTCAAGCTCTGGACAAACAGCGTGCTGGTTGACGCCCGACGTTTGTATGAGAAGGCCGGGTTTCGCCTGGTGGAATCGGAGCCCTATCGGGCCTTTGGTCATGACCTCGTGTCGGAGTTCTGGGAGATCGAGCTGTAAACCACATCAAACCCCGCCACATGATGGTCCACCCATATTGGCAGTCAGCCTGGCAAGATTCTCGCCGTATCAGTCAGCGCGTTGCCGCCTTCCGACCAGCACGCGGCCGCTCGGCCGTGTGCGCTACGATGAGACTCGTCGTACGCCCGCAGTTCTCAGTATGCGAGCGTACATCCGTTACCGGCACCATGTGCCAACTGGGGGGCTGGAGCCCGCTTTTAGTTCGGCGCCGTACCTGAGGCTGGGTGGCCAGGCGTGGGCTCCCTGGCCATCCATTCGCCGCTCATTGGGGCGGCTCTCGCCCTTCCGCCAGATCGCGTAGCCGTTCGAGCGCGTCGGACCAGTACGGCTCGTATTTCGCCAGCCACGGGGCCAGCGCGTCCGCCAGCGCGTCCGCATCGATGCGGTAGAGCTGCTGCCGGCCCTGCCGCGTGGCGGTGACCAGCCCCGCCGCCCGCAGGACCATCAAGTGCTTGGAGATGCCCGACGCAACGAGGTCGGGGAACTCCGCGGCCAGTTGGCTGACGGTCAGCGTGCCGCGTTCGGCCAGCAGGTCGAGGATACGCCGGCGCGTCGGATCGGCCAGCCCCCGAAACAGGTCATCGCTGGTGCTAGGCACCGCCGGAGGCTACCAACTCAGCGAGCCGCTCCAGCAGCCGATGCCGGTCGGAGCCGCGCTCGTAGGCCTGCACTGTGTCAGGCCACCCGGCCTTCCCGATGCCGGCGAAGCCGTCATGCGACAGGGTGACGCGCGTGCCCGCGGGAGTTGGGGTCAGCGTAATGGCCAGCCGCGCGGGGTGAACCCAGTCACCACCCTCCTCCAGCCAGGAAAGGATCAGGCCGCCCTCGGGCACCAGTTCCAGCACCGTGCCACTGATTGAGGTGCTCTCCCCGGGGTTGAGCAAGCGATACGCACCGCCGACACGCAGGTCGATCTCGAGGTTGGGACTGATCCAGCGGCGCAGCGCCTCAGGCGTCGCCAGCCACCGCCAGACGGTGCTGGGCGGCGCCTGAATCTCGATCGTGCGAACAACTGCGGACAAGACAACCACCTCCAATGTATTACCTGACGGTAAGATATCGTTCATGCATTACCCTACAGTAAGGTATTGCCGTTGTCAAGGGCCGTGTGGTCGCTTCAGCGCGTTGCGGCTAACGATGCTGGTACCGCCACGGTCGTACAAGAGCTTGGGCAGGGCGGCGTGCTCAAGAAAGCCGCCGGGCGCGATCGTCGATCCAGCGCCGTAACGCCGCAGCGGTGATCCTCCGGCTCGTGGCGAGATCGCTGGTAGTGCTCTGCCCGCGCCTACCTCCATGGTGAAACCGAACGATTGCCGGACGGCACTCCGCGCGGCCACTGATCTCCTGGCACGGTGAGAATCGTCGCCGCGGGACCGGCCTGATTGGCGTTTCGGCGAGGAACTGTTTCACGGTGTGTGGGCTGGGCCGCATCGAGCACGCGGCTCAGCAGCTGCCGTTACCGCACGTCATCGGGGGCTCAACACGACGGCGTTTCGACCCCGGCATCGCGTCCCGCTGTCTCTCCTCGGAGAGCGCTATGCGACGGTCTTGTCACTGGAACTGCCCATAGGTGGTACCCATCAGGGGCCGAGGTCTGCCCACATGCCGCCATTCGGCACCAGCGAACGCGTCGAGGCGTTCGTCGTCGAGTGCCACTCCGAGCCCGGGCGGATCCGGCAATGACATCTCGCCAGCCACAATATCGAGCGGCTGAAGGATAAGGTCGTCAAGCAGCAAAGCAGCCGTCGCCAGACCGCAAGCCGGCGACCCGTCCGGCAACGTCGACGACAGTTGCAGCGCCGCGGCCACCCCTATGCCGCTCTCGATCGCCGAGGTGACGACCACGCGCAGACCGGCACTGGCCGCCATCTCGATGATCCGGCGCGCGGCGCGCAATCCGCCGCAGACCATCGGCTTAAGGACCAGCACATCGGCCGCCCCGGCCAGGATCACACGCCACGCCGACTCCAGATCCGACACCACCTCATCAGCCGCGACCTGAACCATGACGGACCGCCGCACTTCAGCGAGGCCGGACAGGTCGTGAGCCGCGACCGGCTGCTCGACGAACTCGATGTCGAATTTGGCCAGAGCGTTGAGCGTGTCGACCGCGAGATCCGGTGACCAGGCGCCGTTGGCGTCGAGCCGGAGCGCGATGCCTGGGCCGATCGCTTCGCGTACGGCGGCGACGCGCCGAACCTCAGCGGCGATCGTGTCGCCAACGCCGACCTTCAGCTTGACGGTTTGAAATCCACGCGCGACGGCATCGCTCGCGGCCCGCGCGGCCGGTCCGGAATCAGGCTGTCCGATCGTTGCGTTGACACGGACGGTGCGCGATGAAACCGGTGCCAGCAGTTCGGCCAGGCGAACGCCCTGAAGCCTGGATTCAAGATCGAGCAAAGCGGTGTCGAGCGCGCTGCGCAGGGCGGAGGTATCCGGACGATTCGGGAGCCGCTCCTCAATGAGCCGCGGAGTCGCTTCGACATCGCGGCCGATCAACGCTGGCGCGAGCACGCTGAGCGTCGTCTCAGCCAGAGCGGCGTCACCGCCGCCGAATTCAGCCAGCGGCGCGGCATCACCGAGCCCCGTCAACCCGTCGTCAGTCGTGAGCCTGAGAATCAGACCTTCGCGGTGCGTCGTCTCACCATGTGCCGTCCGGAACGGAGCGACGAATGGCAGGCGATAGCGCCTCCACGAGACCTCGCCAATCCTCACAGCAGCAGGCCGAGCGCCAGCAGCGCGCCGAACAGCAGGTGAAGCTGGCCGGTCAGCTTCAGGACGCGGTTGAGCGGCCGGCCCGACAGTCCCGCGTGAACGGCGCCGACCAGCCGCGCCGACAGAGGCAACGTCAGCCATGCCAGCAGCACGAACTTGCTGGCGCCGCCGTAATACCAGAGGAATGGCGTGATGACGTAGGCGGCCATCGAAAAGAGCGCGTACTGCTGCCGGGCCCGAGCCGCGCCGAGGATCACGGCCAGCGTGTGCTTGCCGGCCGCTCGATCGGTCTCGACGTCTCGCAGGTTGTTGATGACCAGGATGTTCGTCACCAGCAGGCCGACCGGGAGTGAAGCGAGCACCGCCAGCCGGGTCACGTCACCGGTTTGCAGGTACGCGCTTCCGGTGACGCCGATCAACCCGAAGAAGATGAAGACGAAGAGATCGCCCAGTCCGTGATAACCGAGCGGCCATGGCCCGCCTGTGTAGGCCATGCCAAACAGGATCGAGAGAAGGCCGATCAAGACGATGGGCCAGCCACCGACGTAAACCAGGTAGAGCCCCGCCAGCAGCGCCAGGCCAAAGGCGGCGGCAATGCCTCGCTTCAGCTCGCCCGGCGTGATCAACCCGCTCTGCGTCACCCGCGTCGGCCCGAGCCGTTCGGCGGTGTCGGCTCCCTTATGGAAGTCGGAAAGATCATTCGCGAAGTTGGTGCCGATCTGAATCAGCAACGAGGCGAGCAACGTCACCACGAAGACGATCGGCCGAAACGACGACTCCGACACCCCAACCGCCGTACCCACCAGCACCGGAACGACAGCGGCCGGCAGCGTCGGCGGGCGGCTCGCCAGGAACCAGACTCGCCAGCGACTGGGCGCGGCCATCATGCCGCTCTGCTCCATTTCTCCCCCTCATGTGCGCACAACCGGCCCGCCTGGCCGGGCAGGATGACCTCCGTCAACGCTACGGGAATTTCGGGAACTTGGAAAAATCCGGCTTCCGCTTCTCCAGGAAGGCGTTCTTGCCCTCTTTGGCCTCTTCGGTCAAGTAGAAGAGCAGCGTCGAGTCGCCCGCCAACTGTTGAATCCCGGCCAGACCGTCGGTATCGGCGTTGAACGACGCCTTCAAGAAGCGGAGCGCGGTCGGGCTCTTCTCCAGGATCTCGCGCGACCACTGCACCGCTTCGTCCTCGAGCCGCTCCAGCGGCACGACCGTGTTGACCAGCCCCATCTGCAGCGCGTCTTCGGCCGAGTACTGGCGGCAGAGATACCAGATCTCGCGCGCTTTCTTGTGCCCGACCACGCGCGCCAGATAGGTCGCGCCGTAGCCGGCATCGAAGCTGCCGACTTTCGGCCCGGTCTGACCGAAGACGGCGTTGTCGGCGGCGATCGTCAGGTCGCAGACGAGGTGCAGCACGTGCCCGCCGCCGATGGCGTAGCCGGCCACCACCGCGATCACCGGCTTCGGCAGCAGGCGAATCTGCCGCTGCAGGTCGAGCACGTTGAGGCGCGGCACCTGATCTTCCCCGGCATAACCGCCATCGGTGCGCACGCGCTGATCGCCGCCGGAGCAGAACGCTTTGTCCCCTTCTCCGGTGAGCAGGACGACACCGATCTCCTGGCGCTCACGCGCGTCGGCGAAGGCGTCCATCATCTCGAAGACCGTCTGCGGCCGGAACGCATTGCGCACTTCGGGCCGGTTGATCGTGATCTTGGCGATTCCCTCGCCCTCCGACTGCTCGTAGCGGATGTCGGTGTAGTCACGCAGCTTGATCCACTTGACGCTCATGTCACCTCCGTAGTGATGCGCCGCCCTGTTCAGGAGGCAGCCCGTTCGAATGTTCATCTGGCGACTCAGCGGAGTCGCCCTTATTCCAGCCGGATGCGCCGGAAGATGCCCGGGTAGTCGAGCACGAGGCCCGCGTCATCGACGTCGAGCTCCGTGCGGAACCCAGTGGCCAGTCCCTCGTAGCGGAAACTGGCCCCGCTCTCGCGTTGCTCCAGACAGGCGTAGCGCTGCTTCACCGATTCGACGGTTAGCTCTGGAACCCGGATGTAGGCCACGTCGATCACGTCAGCCTCGCCCGGCTTCAGACCCAGGCGGCGGATCGGCAAGGTGTTGGTGAAGGCGGTCGCCGTCAGATCGATGTCGATGCAGCCGAACAGATCCGGCAGCGGATTGCCCGCGCCGTCACTCCAGCTTCCTTGACCGTCGGATCGCAGCGTCAGTCGCCGCCGCTCGGGATCCCACAAGTCGATGTCGGCGGAGCGCACTCGCCAGCCGGCGTCGACCCGTATCTCGTAGCGCATGCGCACCGGCTTCGCATCGAAGACGCGGATCAGCATGCTGTCGGCGATCGCCCCGTCGTCACTCTCGGTCAGGCGCAAATGCTCGATCCCGGCATCGTCCCACGGCTGCCAGAGAACGTTTCGTTCCATCAGCTTGCGTCCATCCCTGCGACGCGGGACGGAACCGCACGTGGTCGTCGGATGGGCAGCAGCGAGAAGATGAGCGTGTCCCGCAGCTGCCCGGCGGTGTCGAGCTCGTAGTCGCGCAGCCTGCCCTCCAACTGGAACCCGCAACGAATCGCGACGCGGGCGCTCCGCTCGTTGAGCGCATCGCACCGAATCTCGAGCCGCCGCGCGTTCAAGTGCTCGAAGGCAAAGCGGCTGATCCCGCGAACCGCCTCGGAGATGTAGCCCTGGCCCTCGAAGCGAGCGCGACACCAGTAGCCGATCTCCAGCCGGGGCACGCTCCAGTCGATGCGATTCAAGCCGGTGCCACCGACGAACGTCTCGCCATCCTTCAGCCAGAGAAGCAGTGGAAGCTCGGTGCGCGTGATGAAGCTGGCCGCGCCACGGCGCACGAATTCCTCCAGGACGTCAACCGTCTGCTCTTGCAGCGCCCATGGCATCCAGCGACGGAGCGCGTCGAGCGTCTCCACCACCGCCTCATGGACCGCGACGCCGTCGCCGGGGCGTGGCGCGCGAATCGAAAGGCGCTCGGTCTCGAGCTGATCCGGGAAGTCGAGCAGCAGTGGCTTCGCCGCGGTCACGTCAGCACCTCCGCCAGCCACGGCGAGAGCGTCCGGTCGTAAAGCTCGGGCGCTTCGAGGTGCACGGCATGGCCGGCGCCAGGCACCACGATCACGCGGGCGTTCGGCATCGACTGGCCCATCTCGTTGGCAAGACGCACGTATTTCTCGTCGAGATCGCCAACAATGAGCAGGGCCGGCATCCGGAGCGTACCGAGCCGCTTCCAGACCGGCTCCATGGCCCCCGCGCCCATTCCCCGCAGGCTGTTTGCCAGCCCCAGCGGATTGTTGCGCAGCCGCCGCGCACGGTGCCGCCGCTGCACGTCGAGCGGCAGCCCGCGCTGGCTGGCGAAGAGGGGCAGGTTTTCCCAGCGGTCGACAAACGCTTCCAGGCCGTCACGCTCGATCGCATCGGCCAGGGCCTCGTCGGAACGCACTCGCGCGGCTCGTTCAACCGGATCGTCGATCCCGGGCGATGCGCTCTCCAGCACCAGCGCGCGGACGCGCTCCGGCACCGCCAGTGCCAGGTGCAGCGCGACGCGGCCACCCATCGAGTAGCCCAGCAGCCCCGTCGCCTCGATCCCGAGCCGGTCAAAGAGCACGGTCAGATCATCGACGCAGCGCTCCACGCGATAGCGATCCGGATCGGGCGGCGACTCGGATCGACCATGCCCGATCAGGTCGATCGCGTAGGTCGTGAACGACGCGGCGAAGACGCCCGCGTGCTCAGACCAGTTCGCGGCGCTGCCGGTGAAGCCGTGCAGCAACACCAGCGGCGGACCGGACCCTGACTGCTCGACGTTGAATTCGATTCCGTTTATGTCAAACGCGGGCACGAGACCCCTCGCCCGCCAGTGCCGCCGAAACAGCCCGCCAGACCTCGCGATGCAGCGTCACGTTGCGCGCCCGATCGGTCCGTACCTCGATGATCTTCAGCCCCGGATCCTTCAGCGCGCCTGCGACCGACCGGCGAAAATCATCCCAGCCATCCGTCAGGTGATAGCTCGCGCCGTAGAGCTCGGCCGCCGGCCGGAAGTCGAGCCCATGCGGGGTGCCGAAAAGCTCCTCGAAATGCTCGGGATGGGCCGCCTGCGGCAAGAACGAGAAGATGCCGCCGCCATCGTTGTTGACCAGGATGACGGTCGCGTTCAGACCATGAAGCTTGGCGGCCAGCAGGCCGTTCATGTCGTGATAGAACGCGATGTCGCCGATCGTCAGGACCAGCGGTCCCGCGCTCACCGTGCTGGCGCCGAGCGCGCTCGAGATGACGCCGTCGATGCCGTTGGCGCCACGGTTCGAAAGGAACCGGATCTCCCGCTCGTTGCCGGGGAAGAAGGTGTCCAGATCGCGCACCGGCATGCTGCTGCTGGCCCAAACCGTGGCGCCTCCGGGCAAGAGTTCCGCCAGCTCGGAGAAGACCCGGCCTTCAAACGGCTCATCGAGCGCATCCACGACGCTCGTGATGGCGGCGCGGGTCGAGCGATCGACGTCACGCCACGTGTCCAGCCAGGCGCGGTCGCGCAAGGGCCCCGCTTCCAGATGCTCCGCCAATGCCTGGCAGGTGCGGCGCGGATCGGCACTGACCATGCGAGCCGCCATGAGCATCGGGTCTTCCCAGCCCTCGCCGACGACAATGTGCCGGGTGCCGGGAAAACGCTCCAGGAAGAGGAGGACCGGCTTCGACGTCGGCATGGCGCCGATACGCAGCACCAGATCCGGCCGAAGCTGTTCGCCGATCCGCTGGTCGCGCAGAAAGGCGTCGTAGCTGTCGATCACCACCTCGCGCGCATGCGGACCGCAGCGCACCAGCGAGAGCGGATCGGCCAGCACCGGGAAGCCGAGCGCGGAGCCAAGGCGGGTCACCGGCGCCGCCAGATCGCCGTCGAACTGTGGCCCGCAGACGATCAGGCCGCGCTCGAAGCGTCGCAGATCGCCCGCCAGATCATTGACGTCCGCCGCTTCGAGCACACGAGCGGCAATGTCGACTCCGACGTAGGGCGCGCCGTCGTTCCGGCCCTCCCAGGCCGGAGCGTGCCGATCGACGCCATCAATAGAGTCGTCCAACGGCAGGGGCATCAGCGGTTCCCGGAACGGAAAGTTCAGATGGACCGGCCCAGCCGGTTCGGCCCGTGCCGTCGCCGCCGCCCTTCCGGCCAGTGTCCTGGCGTAGCGCAGCAGCTCGTCGGTCGCCTCCGGCGACGCCACCTCGACCGACCACTTGGGATAGGCGCCGTAGAGGCGAATCTGGTCGATCGTCTGCGGCGCGCCGACGTCCCGTAGCTCGGGTGGGCGATCGGCCGTCAGCACGATCAGCGGCACCCGCCCCAGACGCGCCTCGACCACCGCGGGGAAGAAGTTGGCGGTCGCCGTGCCGGAAGAGCACAGGATCGCGACCGGCTCCCGGCTGGCCTTGGCCATGCCCAGGGCGAAGAAGGAGTTCGAGCGCTCATCCAGGTTCAGCCAGACCTTGATGTCCGGATGGCGCGCGATCATCAACGCCAGCGGCGTGGAGCGCGAGCCGGGCGCGATGCAGACGTTGCGCACTCCAGCGCGCGCCAGCTCGTCGACGAAGGCGCCAACGAAGGCGAAGGTCACTTGCTCGTGCTTCAACGCCTCTCTCCTCCCAGCGCGCTCAGCATCGGCCGGAACTTGAGCCACGACTCGGCGTATTCGCGCTCGGGATCGGAATCCCCCATGATGCCGCAACCGGCGAATAGAGCGGCGCTCGCGCCCTCGACCAGCGCCGAGCGCAGCGCGACGGCGAACTCGCCGCCTCCATCCTGCCCCACCCAGCCGACGGGAGCGGCGTACCAGCCGCGATCCATGCCCTCGTGCTCGCGAATGAACGCCAGCGCCGTCTCACGTGGGAAGCCGCCGACGGCGGGGGTCGGGTGCACGCGTTCGACCGCATCGAGGATGCAGACGCCGTCGCGCAAGCGGGCGGTGATGGGGGTGTAGAGATGATGCACGTTCGAGACGCTGAGCAGCTCCGGCTCGTCGGGAGAGATCAGCTGATCGCAGAGCCCGGCCAGCCCGTCCCGTAGCGCGCGCACCACGATGGCGTGCTCCTCACGGTCCTTGCGCGCTGGCCAGCAGCGCCGCTCCCAGCTCGCGATCCTCTTCGTCCGTGGAACCGCGCCGCTCGGAACCGGCCAGGCAGGCGGCCTTCAGCTCACCCTGTTCGAGCTGCACCAGCCGCTCGGGCGTGGCCCCGAGGAACGTCCGCCCGTCTTGAGCGAAAGCGAAGACGTAGCAGGTGGGGTAGGCGGCGACCAGGCGATCGAGCGCGGTCGACACCTCGAACCGCGTCTCGGCCTCCAGGCGGACCTCACGCGCCAGCACGATCTTCTCGGCTTCACCGCGTCGAATCGAGGACGAGGCGTCCGCGACCACCTGACGCCAGGCGGCGGCCGTGCGCTCCTCCGATACCGCGACGGATCCTTCAGCGGCAGGCGACGGCGCCACCGCCTGGGCACGCGTCAAGAGCGCGTCCAGCTCGTCAATCGCCGCGCGGGCCGCGGCGGCCGGATCGCTGTCGGGCCAGAGGACCGCGTTCAACGTCAGGTAGTGTGCTTCGCCTTCAGCGGTCAGCAGCACACGCGGCAGTATGAGCCGCGCCGCCGGAAAGCCGCGCCACACACCATCGCCGATGCGCCTCGGATCGAACGAGAACCCGCCGAGCAGTACCGGGCCAGTGCTTGCCGGCGCCGCGCCCGCACGCTCGACGACCGCGCCCGCCAGCAGTTCGCTCCGCGCGGACCGGGCAGACGCGAAGCGCCCGGCATCTTCGGCCTCGATGACGTGCGCCGCGCCGGCTCCGACCAGAGCGAAGCGCCGCGCCGGCTGCAACCAGAGCGCCCGATCCTGATACGTCGCCGCGGCGGCAAACAAGGCTCGTGGATCGATCGGAGGGCACGGTTCGGCCAGGCTCGCCAGCACGGCACGGCCTTCCCGGCGAGCCAATTGCTGAGCCCGCTCCAGCGTTCGCGTCAGGCGGTCAAGGCCGACCGCCTCATCGACATGCATGATCATTGCTCCACTCCGGTTCAATCAGGTGCGCCGACGCTGCGCCGCAATAACGCCCGTAACGCGGGCAGACTCTCCTCCAATGGTGGGGCGTCCTCTTCCAGCACCCAGTTCAGCACCACCTCGTTGAGGGCGCCGAACCAGGCCTTGGCCGCCAGTTGAGCGTCGATCGGCGGGATCGCCCCCGCGCGCACGCCGTCCTCCAGATGCCGCGCGATCATCTCGGCGAACTCGCGCCGGATCTCGAGCATCTTCTCGTTCAGCTCTCGCCCAGCTCCAACGGCGTCGACCAGAAAGAGACGCGTCAGCCGCCGGTGCGAGCCGAACGTGCTCATCACGACCTCCAGCGCCACGTCGATCCGCCCCACCGGGTCCGTCTCGGCCAGAATCGCCGACTCGGCGCGGGTCATCAGGAGGGCCGCCATGCGGTCGAGCAGCGCCACGAAGATGGTCTGCTTGTTCGGGAAATGAAAGTAGAGGCCACCTTTGGAGGTCTCGGATTCGGTCGCGATCTCGTCCATGGCGGCGTCGCGATAGCCACGGCGCGAGAAGACGTCGAGCGCCGATTCCAGGATGCGCTCACGCCGTACTTCGCTGCGCGTCTGCTCATGCGACATCGCGACACCTCCGCTTGCGCGAAAACCGACTGACGCGTCGGTCGGTTTCATCTTACCACTCGTCGTTCGTTCCGAGAATCGGCTGGCCGGGCCATGGCATACCCTTCTCTCGCCTGGAATGTGGGAGCAAAGTGCCAGATAATCGGGATTGATCGAATGCGATCCAGCGCGGTATGCACGCTGCCTGAGGGGGTACTGGGATGAGCACAACCGTCGTCATCGGGGGCGGCGCCGTCGGGTTGCTGTCGGCCTACGAGCTGCACCGGCGCGGAGTCCAGGTCACGGTCATCGACAAAGGCGATTTCGGCGCCGCCTGCTCGGCCGGCAACGCCGGCTGGGTCACCCCGTCCCTCTCCGATCCGGTTCCGTCACCGGGGCTCGTCGCCACCTCGTTGAAGTGGATGCTCAGCCGCGACAGCCCGCTCTACATCCGTCCGAGCTCCGTTCCCTCAATGGCGCCCTGGCTGTTTCGCTTCTGGCGCAACTGCAACGAAGCGGCCTTTCACCGGGGCATGATTGCCACGGCGCGCCTCGCCATGCCGACGATGCAGCTCTACGACGCGCTCGACGAAAACGGTGTCGAGTTCGAGATGCATCAGACCGGGCTGCTCCTGGCCGCGATGAACCCCGGCTATCTCGATCATCTGGCCGAAGAACTGGAGATCATGCGCCAGTTCGGGTACGACGCGCCGGTCGAGCTGCGCGGAGCCGAGCTGCACGATTTCGAACCGGCCCTCACCAGCGAGATCGTGGCCGGGCTCTGGATCCGCGAGGAGCGTCACGTGCGGCCGGAGACGCTGACGGCCGGGCTGGCGAAGTGGCTCGCCGAGCGCGGCGTGACGCTCCTCTCCGGCGTTGAGGTGACCGGGATTCGTCACAGCGGCCATGCCGTCAGCCACGTCGATACCAGCGGCGGGCCGATCGAGGCCGAAGCCGTCCTGATCGCGGCCGGAGCCTGGTCGGGCGAGATCGCGCGCATGGCCGGCGTGAGCCTGCCGATGCAGGCGGGCAAAGGCTACAACGTGACGGTGCTCGATCCACAGCTTCAGCTACGGCACGCCACCTATTTTTCCGAGGTGAAGGTGGCCTGCAGCCCGTTCGACGGCGCGCTGCGCGTTTCTGGGACGATGGAGCTCTCCGGCGTCAACACCAGCTTCGATCCGCGCCGGCTCGAGGCGATCCGCCGTGGTGCCGGCCGCTGCCTGGGAGATTGGAGCCGCGGATCGCGCGAGACGACCTGGGTGGGGATGCGCCCCATGCTGCCCGACGGCCTGCCGGCCATCGGCCGCGCGCCTCAATTCGACAACCTCTTCCTGGCGACCGGACACGCCATGCTCGGCATCACGCTCGGTCCGGCGACGGCGGCCGCCATTGCCGGCCTGATGACCGCGACAGGCGACGTGCCCGACCTGACGGCCTTCGACCCGGGACGGTTTGGCTGAGGGCGCCGGACGATCAGGCGGCCTTCTTGCGCACCGGGAATGTCACCTCGGTCAAGTATTCGGACGGATCTTTGACCTCGTCCGGACCATTGAGATAGGCCTCGCGCGGCGCGCCGCTCGTCTCGTAGCCGTGGCTCGTCACCCAGCCCATCACCTCGTCGTAGGCCGTGCCAAGCTCCTCATACGGGCCCTGGTAGATCGTCGTGACGGCGGTCCCGCCCTCGAGCGTGTGCGTCGAGAGACCACCCGTGGGCGGCACCTCGCCCGTGACCGGCACACCGACCTCCATGTCCATCGGCTTGTCGCCTTCAGGCATCTCGTAGTAGATAGCGAGCGGCGGCCCGGCAAAGTCGACATGCTGGCCCATGAGATACGGGAAGATCCGGCCGTACACGTCGCCCATCTTGGCCGGGATGTCAGAGACGCGCACTTTACCGCGCCAGCTGAAGATCAGCTGCGGCGGAAGCTCCTTGACCTGAATCTCACTGATCACGCCTCGCTCCTTTTGCTTCATGCCACCATGCCGTCATGCCGCGCGACCGGCTCTATCGCGGGCGCGCGTCGACGGCTCGCCACGGCACACGGCAACGTTCAAGCGCGCGTGCGCCCATCCGAACGGTACGGAAACGGGCGCGTCGAACGCGTCACAGGGGACGGCTGAAGATGAAAAGTTCGTGACAGTCCACGTGCGGGTGGCGCTCAGGCCCAGACGATGCGTTCGAGCTCACCGTTAGGGCGGTAATGAGCCGCTCCGACACGCGGCCGATCGACTCCATCGGGCCCGGCGGCGAGGTCGTCGATCAAGAGCGGCAGCACGTCAGCCGTGTTCTCGATCACGTCCAGGCCGGCCATCTCTTCGCGCGTCACCCAGTGGAGCGTCCCTTCGGGGCAGGATGGCGTGACCGGCTCGGACAACCGGCCGGTGAAATAGAGGAGCAGCGTCAGCGGGGCACCGGGACGGTTGTGCAGCAGCACCCGGCGCAAGCGTGAACGCCGACACATCAGCCGCCGTCAATCCACTCTCCTCGGTCAGCTCGCGCAACGCGGCGGAGTGGAGATCGTCGAGCTCGTCCGGCTCGACTCGCCCGCCGAGGCCGGTCCAGCGCCCCGGAGCGAAGCGCTTGCCCGCCGAGCGCCGCAGCAGCAGGTAGCGGCCCTCGCAGGCCAGCAGGATCATGCTGAAGGCGGCGACGGCGTTGACCGGAAGTCTTGCCGGAAGATCGGGATCACGCGCCACTCGTCGGCTCCTTCAATTGGCCAGATCGCGCTCCGCGGGATGTCTGCCGCCAGCCGCCATCTTCGCACGCTTGCGGGAACTTCCGCATCTGCGCGACGGTGCGGCAAACCGGTGCGAAACCCATGCAGTATCATTAACCGGTTGCGCTCGCGGTGACAATCGGACAAGCGTTGACGCTCAACCGCTTACGTACGTACACTAGTTCAAGACCGCATCTGTTCCGCCGCAGTTCCAATTCGCCTGTGAAAAGAGCTGAGTGCCGGCATGGAAACTCCCTACCCGTTTCAATCGAAGCCGCCGACCGTGAAGCTGCTGCGAGACGAGTCGGCTGCTCACCCGTTCGCGCTGACCGTCGCGGCTGCCTGGACCTGCTACGGCGCGCGGCCGGCACGGGTCGAGAGCGTCCTGAGCCTGATGGATGACAACCTGGACGAGGCGGGAGACGAGACCCGTCCGGTGCGGCGTTCACGCGCGCAACGGCTCTACCGCGACCTGTTCGACGCGGGCCATCACACCACCTTTCAGCACGCCAACTTCGTCTTCGCGTTGGATGGCGTGTCGCGCCTGGCGATCTGGTCCTTCTTTCACCACCACCCGCACTACAACTCCGAGCAGGTGTCGCAGCGCTACCGCGAGGTCAGCGGCAAGACCATGGTCACGCCTGAGCTGCCGGAAAAGGTGCAGCCGATCTACGAAGCCGCCGTCGAGCGCGCGCTGGCCGGCTACCGGCGCCTGGGCGACCTCCTGACGCCCGACCTCACGGCTCGCTACAGCGCCGTCTTCCCGGCGCGGGTCAAGGCGCGCGGTCCCGAGGCGGAGGAGCGTGTCCGAGCGGCCGTCCAGAAGAAAGCGCAGGAGGTCGCGCGCTACGTCCTGCCGCTGGCGACCCCGGCCCACATGTATCACACCATCAACGGGCTGACGCTCCTGCGCTACTACGTGCTGGCCAACCAGCTCGACGTGCCGGGTGAAGTGCGCTATCTGGTGAACCGCATGGTCGACGAGGTGCTGGCGGTCGATCCCTTTCTTCCTCGGGGCGCCGGACTACCCACTGGATCTCGACATTCTGGCCGAATCGGACACGCTCGAGTACGAGGCGCTCACCCAGCTCCGATCCAACCTCGAGCAGAACAACGGCGAGGCCTTCTTCCGCGACTTCGACGACGGTCTCGCCGGGTTGGATTCCCGGCTGGTCGGCTATGAGCCGGACGCCGAGCGGACGCTCGCCGCCGCCGTGCGCACCGTCCTCGGGCAGACTCCGGACGATCTGCCGGACCGCGAGGCGATCGCGCGCGTGCTCGACCCGGCCCAGAACCGCTATCTCGGGCACCATCTCTTCCTGGCGATGAACTCCAAGCTGATGCAGAGCCTGAACCAGGTGCCGTTCACCTTCCAGAAGCGGATCAGCGGCGCCGAAGAGGCGCAGAACCAGCGGCACCGGGGCACCCTCTCGTCGAGCCCGGTCCTGACGGCGCATCTCCGGCAGGAGCCGGACGTCATCGTGCCCTACGACGTCACGCGCGTTCCGGCGGCGCTCGAGGAATACCACGCCACCGTCTCGGCGCTGTGGGACGCCAAGAACCAGCTGCTCGCCGCGGGGGTACCCTCGGAAAAGGTCCTTTACCTGCTGCCGAACAGCCACCACGTGCGCTTCTACGAGACCGGCACGCTGATGAACTACTACTGGAAGTGGATCAAGCGGCTCTGTTACGACGCCCAGCGCGAGATCTTCGAGACGGCCCGTCAGGAGACCGCCCAGGTCGCCGAGGCGCTGCCGGAGATCGGCCGCTACGTCAATCGGCCGCCGTGCGTCGTTCGCTCCGAGGCCGGCCAGAAGCCCCGCTGCCCCGAAGGCGAACGCTACTGCGGCGTTCCCGTCTGGCGCGACTACGATTTCAACACGCTGGCCGAGCGCCGCGTGCTCTAGATAACCCCGCCTTCGCGGGAGAGCAACGCCGAGCGCCAGGGCGTGCGCCCAGCACTCGTTGCGCTGTCAATAGCCCATTCCTCCCGGATTTTTAGCCGATCTTGGCTATTGCCTGTCTGTCACGTCCGCGTAAAGTGAAAGCAGCCGAAGAGATACACTCGGTACTGGTCGGATTTCCCATCTCCCAACGTACACATATGTGTTCAGCGTGGTGCAACTGGGCTTCAACACACTGCCACGTCGATAGTGGGCATCGACTCTATCGCCAGACGCGTCCGGGCGACGAGATCGAGACGCATTGACGTACGACCTTCACCGAGGAGCTATCTCCGGCACCATGATCTTCCGGTCATTCCACTTCTCTACTCGCCCAGCCGGATCGCGGCGGTCATGCGATGCGTAGAGGTGGAATCGCCGCAAGTGTTCCGAAGGGAGCGCAGGAGCAATGCCGATCAAAATCTGGGCGAAGAACGGTCCGAATGGACCGGACCAGGCGACAGTCCCGGACCCCCAACCGAAGATCGTGCCGGGCGCCAAGGACGCGGTCGACAACACCTGGCCGAGCAGCAACGACCACGCGCAACTCCGGCGGTCCCGGTACCGATGGTCAGTCGGGCCTCTCTGCCGACAATGGCAACAACGGAGCCGGCACGCCACCGGACCTGAACTTCATCGTCCAAGATTTCGTCGGCGTCTTCAGCATCTCGGTCAGAGGCGGTGACGGTGGGCGCGGTGGCCGCGGTGGTCGCGGTGGCCAGGGTGGCGAGGGTCAGGACGGCGGCAATGGCGACGACGTCGGCGACGACGCCTCCAGGTGGCCAGGGCGGAACCGGGGGCCGTGGCGGCCGGGGCGGTAATGGGGGCAACGGCGGGACGCCAACAACGTGAACCTCTACATCCCCGATCCGAACGACGTCATAACCGCCGATGTCGACATCGAGTTCAGCTACGGTCTGAAGGGACTCGGCGGGGATCCCGGGCTCGGGAGGGTCAGGCGGCCTCGGTGGCTGGCGCGGCGGCAAAATCGACGGTGTCCGAGCGGCAACCGGCGTCAACGGAGCAACCGGCGACAAGGGCACCGACGGTACCGACGGCGTCGCCGGCAAATTGAATATCTACATCGGGTTCACGCCGTAGCCTCCGGGCCATGTCGAATCTTCCCCCGTTCAAACCGTGTGCACACCTGCACACCTCGCCAAGGAGGGATCGATGGTTCAACAGCATGCACAACATCCTCCGGAACAAGAGGGCGAAGTGCGCCGAGGACGACTCGTCTTACGGCTGCGCGACGATAAAGGACACGCGGTGAAAACCAGAACCGTCGCATTGGTCATGGAGCACAAGGCGGCCGCGGCCGCTCAACACCGGTTCGATTCCGACGACAAGGACGAGATCTCGGCGGAACTCGCGCCCGGCGGCTACAGTGTTCAGGTGTTTGCCGTCAAGCATGACGTCGCGCGGCACTTCGCTCGCATCGAGCCCGGCAAAACCACCCAGATCGACGTCGTGCTGGCGCCGAGAAAGGGTGATTTCCCCAAGTCGACACCAGCCCAGCGTCTTGCCGTCTATGGGCTGGACGCCGGGAAAGTGTCCCTGCAAGACCTGACGGTGAAGCGCGGACAGTACCTCGAACTCGACGCCCGCAGGTATTCCGACGAGCGCTCGTTCACGCGCCTCCACGCCAAATCAATCAAGGACATCAAGGCTTGGCTGGGCGCGCCCGATAGCGCGTTCGGCCACGACCAGCCGATCTTCGGGGCGTTACCGGCGCTCGACAGGCTCTCTCCGGAAGCGCTCAAGGAGCCGCAACGCCTCGATCCGGAGGTGCGCACAACGCTCTCCGCGACCGCTCGGGAATTCATCCACGGCAACTCACGAACCGTTTCACAGTACGAGGGAATGATCAACGACCAGTTTGTGACGAGATTCCCGGCGGGCCTGCTGGTGTCGATCTTCCATTTCCTCACCGTAACGATCGACGCCGGCGCGACGCTCGAAATTGGCGGCAGCACCAGCGTGTTCTTCGCCAACCGGCTGCGCATCCACCAGACGGGAGTCCTCAGCGTCGTCGGTACCGTCAAGGCCGACATCGGCACCTACGAAGAATTCGTTTAGCTTCGGCGCGTCCGCACCCGGAGCGATCGAATTCACCCGACGGCTTTTCAAGAGCCGGACCCCCGGGGCGAGTCACCGCCCGCCCTGGGGCCACCGGTCCACCGCGCTCGCGCTCAGATTGATGCCGCTCATGAGCGCAAACATGCAGACATCGATGACTCGCAACAACTTGCCGGAAACCTGCTGGAACGCCTGCTCGAATCCTTCGGCATACCCGCCGCGGATCGCATGCGCCGCACATCCTCGACCTCCTTTTCGGCGGCCGCACCGCAGAGCTCGCGGCCGGCCGATCCAGCGAGCCCGAACGGATTTCAATTCGGCGTCACCGAGTTCTCGCTCTCGCTCGCGCCGGATCGGGCTCACACGATCCGCTGCCTGGCCGAAGTCACGAGCAGGGGGCCTGCTCGCGCGAGCGATCTCCAAACGGCGTTCGCTACCGGCCGCGATCTGTTTCTGTTTCTGGCCCAGCGGTTCGATGTCGCCTATCCGCTCCAGACGTTCGAAGACGTCTATCACCTGGTCTACGCGCAGCCGGACGATTCCGCCCCGCGCCCGCATCATCGCTTTGGACTGGCCGTGGAATGGTCATCCGATGCACCCCCTTCGGTGAAATGCTATTTCGATCTTTTCGCGCCGGGCCCGGCGCACGCCTACCAGACGCTCGAAGAGGTCTTCCGGCGGCTCGGGTTTCAAGCGCAGTGGCTCATCGTCGATCGATTGGCGTCGGAGGTGGCAGATCGGGGATTCTGCCGCGGCATCGGCATCGATTTCTCTCCCGGCCAGACAGCCAACTGCCGCCTCTACGTGGCCGGAAAATACTTTACGCTCGACACGATCGGGAGCCTACTCGACCGGTTCGAGCAGGGAGAGCAGCGTACCATCCTCGGTGAATTTCAGCGGCTGATCCTCAACTCGATGCCCGCAACGGAGCCGCTGAACTCAACGCTCGTCGGCCTCGTCTTCTCCGACCGGCTGCCGGCCGGCCGCGCTATCGTCAAGCTCGACGCCTATCTCCCCGATCTCAAGCCCGACGAGCGGGCGTCCGCCCTGGCCGTTCGCGGGCTCTGCTCGGCGCTCGATGTCGCACCTGGCGGGTACGAGGAGATGCTTCGCGTCGTTGCCGGAGATCGACCGCTGGACACGACGCAGGGCCTGCAGCAGTTCCTGAGCCTGGACCTCCTTCCGCGGGGGAAAAGCAAGATCAACGTCTACTTCAGGCCGTTCGGCTTCGAAACCCCGCACCTGAGTCCCCAGCACCGGCCAGGTCCAAGAGCGCCGTGGTCGAGGAGATCGACCGGGCAATTCGCCGGACAATCTGCTGGCTCGAGGACCAGCGCGCGGATCGCTACCCCGAGGCGACCCACCGCATGTACTTCCCGCGCGCGCTCGGCTTCACCGGTAGCTCTGACCTGCATGAGGGCTGGGTCTTTCAGCGAGCGCTCATCTGCGATGCCTTCCTGCAGGCTGCCGCCTCCGGCTTCGAGGTCGATTGGTCCGGTGTCCAATCCGATATCGACGCGCTCGTGGACGCGCGTTGCCGCAAGGTTCCCGGCGGATGGAAGTATTTTCCCGACCTGCCGGAACTGCCACCCGACGCCGACGACCTGGCAGCCATACTTCAGGTGTTGATACGCAGCGGCGCTGATTCCACCGCCGCGCTCAGCGACGACCCCATTCGCCTCCTGTTCGAGCAGAATAGCGCCGCGGATGGTTCGTTCAGCACCTGGATCGTGGACCGCACGGATCGCGGCGAGATCACCCGCGCGATGCTGGACGCCATCGAGACCCACTGGGGAGACAGCGCCGACGTGGAGGTGGTCGCGAATCTTCTGTACGCGCTGACCCTGTACGACGCCGGACGCTTCGCCGCGGAGATCGAACGGGGGATCGAGTATGTCTCGGGCCGGCAAGAGGCGGACGGGTCGTGGCGTTCGTCCTGGTATTGCGGCCCCTACAATGGAACCTGCGCCTGCGCGCGCGCTATCGGCGCCGCGCTGCCCCAGCATCACACGCTCCCGAAGGCCGTGCGCTATCTCGAGACCACGCAGCGCGACGACGGCGGTTGGGGGTTTCCAGAGTCCAACGCCACCGACACTTCACTGGCACTGATGACGCTCGCATGCTTGCGAGGCTCGACGGCCGTCAACCCGGCGTCATGCCAGCGGGCGCTCGACTATCTCGTCGCCCATCAGTCGCCACAGGGGACATGGCCGGCCAGCCCGTTCATCCAGATGGACACGAATCGCACGTTGACGCTTCGTGGCGAGGGTCAGCCGCGGATCATCACCTACGGCAGCCAGACCATCGCCTCGGCGCTCTGCCTGAAGGCACTCTCCATCGCGCGATCCTGCCTGCCCGGACTCGGCTGACGATCGAAGAGCCGGCGACCGGGGTCCGGTTCTCGGTGTTTCGTGCCTCGCGACATGCGGGCCGGGTCTTCAGAGTATCCCCGGCCCCAAGCCCGATTGCGAATCGCTGCAGCCGTTGCGACGCTTTAAGATCACGTGATCGAGAAGTCTCAGTCTTAGAAGGGCAGGCCCTTGCCGCCAAGGACACCCTTGAGCGCGCAAATCTCGCCGCCATGATGGACGGCGTGCCAGGCGATAATCGTTCCCAGGAATAAACCGATCGGCATCTCGTCTACGAACGTGACGATCCGATCGAGGTCGGACTCCGTGAGATCGCCAATGGTGGTGTCTGACTCGGCATAAACTTGCCCGGCGTATTCGCGTAACGCGCCGAAATCCACGCCAGGCAGCGCCGCCAGCCACTGTTCGGAGTCGCCGGTGAACGGAATCATCTCGATCCCGACCTTCGCCGCCCAACCACCGCGCGCAAACAGGGGCTCCCGGTCCAGGATCTGGTTGTTCATCATGTAGTCCTCGCCCATGACCGTGTGGGCGTAGATTGTGGCGATCGATCGAATCGTCCAGCCATCTCCCTGGTGATGCAGCTGATCCGCCGGCAGGCCGGCGACCGCCTGCTCCAGAATGTCATGGCCCTGCTTGAGCTCGTGGCGAAGGACTGTGGTTGTGTCCAATTGGGCAACCCTTCTACGATCGGAATCACGAACGGTATCACGAACATCTGTTCTGAACGTACATTATCTGTGCCGGACGCCGGTGTCAATACCCCGCGCCGAATTCTGGGCCATACTGAGCGACACTACGGGATGAAAGCGGATGCTCTGCCCGTCACCGGATTTCGTCCGCGGCACGACAATTGGTAAGCACCTGAATGGAGGCCGGTGGCTGTCACCGGCTCTCCTGCGGTTCCTTCATGCGTTTGGAGAAGTTACAGAACATGGCACGCATTTCGGTGCTCGAAGGGCTTGTCGGTCGTCATCTCGAGCGGGCTGTTGAGCCGCTCTTACACCGGCGCAGTCAGCGCCGCCTGGATCATTGGAAAGACGAAACCTACCCGGCGTCTCGCCCGGACACGTGGTGGAGTGACGACCCACGCTGGTATCCCGGCGGCACCCCGCCTCGGCGGCATAATCGCGTCACACCGCTCATCGACGGCTCGGAGTACTTCCCGGCGCTGCGAGACGCCATCGAGCACGCCCAGCACTACGTCTACGTCGCGGGCTGGTTCCTCACCCCCTTCATCCCACTCGGTCGCGGCGACGTCGAGGACATCGCGATGAGCAGGTTCCTGCCGCTCCTGTCAGAGACGGCAAAGCGCGTTCCGGTGCGGGTTCTGCTCTGGAGTGGAGCTCCTGCCATGCTCCAGCCAACGTCACGCGTCGTTCGCGCGATTCAAGGGATCATCAACCGGCAAGAGGGCGACATCCTGTGCCACCTCGATGCGACGGCGCCGGCCACCCATTGTCATCACCAGAAAGCGGTCGTCGTGGATGGCCAGGTCGCCTTCGTCGGTGGGATGGACCTGACCACGTTCCAGGGAGATCGCTGGGATACCGCCGGCCATCATTTACGCGCCGGAGTCAACTGGCACGATGTGCAGGTCCGTCTCGAGGGCGAGGCGGTGGCGGACGTCGAGCAGAACTTCCGTCAACGCTGGACGGCCAGCGCCGGTGAGGGCCAGCTACCCCACCGCGAGCCGCAGGTCGACCTGAACTGGGAGACGCCCACACAAGTCGTGCGAACCATCCCGGCCGGCTTCTATCCATTCGCTCCGGACGGTGAGTTCGGGATCTTCCACGCCTACATCAACGCCCTTCGCACGGCCAAACGCCTGATCTATCTCGAGAGTCAATACCTCTGGTCGCCCGAGATCGTCGACACCTTGAAAGAGGCCATGGATCGGCCACATACCGACCCGTTCCGCATCGTCATCGTGCTGCCCGCCCGTGCCTACAGCGGCAAGTGGGACAATGATCACCACGTCAAGGAGCTTCGGGAAGCGGACCGTGGCCGTGGCATCGTGTCGATTTACGCTCCGTACGCGTCGGGTCCCGCATCCGGCAGCGAGGCGTTCTCCTATCGCGCCATCTACGTGCACGCCAAGGTCGCCGTCATCGACGACGAGTGGTTTACCGTCGGTTCGGCCAACTTGAACGAGCGCGGATTTGTCACCGATAGCGAGATGAACGTCATCGTGCGCGACCCTGAGACGGCGCGCAACCTGCGAATTCGCCTGTGGGCCGAGCATCTGGGCATGGACGTCGAAAAGGTCGCGCGGATGGACACCATCGAGCTCATCGACCGCGTCTGGCCGGATCAGGCCAAGAAGAACGCGTCGATCGTTCAGGGCTCGGTTCACCCGTTGGTCGGCGCGCTCCATCCCTACGCGGTCGGCCGGATGCCGGGGTCGTGGCTCCTCGAAGAGGCTGAACTGCTCACGTTCGAGCACTGAGACAAGTCTGTTCAGCCCCGGAAGTGGCGCGTCAGCCGCAACGGACTGATCGTATGCGGGGAATCGTAGCGGCGGCACCCGTGGCCGGCGTCGGGCCTGACCGCCAGCCTTTCCCTGGATACCAAAACAACTCACCAAACACCATTGTCACTCGCAGCTGACGACGTTCGGATATGTCTGAGTCAACGCCAAGAGCTCGGTGGAGAGACGGCTACTCGTCGCCAGGCGTGCGATCCACATCGCTGCACTTCCAACCAGTGGAAGAGCTGAGGCAGCCGGTTCCGGTAGCGTGCTTCTGGTTCGCGGCCATGGGACGATTGGCGAAGCTGCCGATTCCCGGCATCATATACCCACTGACCTCAGCGTCCTCGTCGTCCAGGCGAGCTAACAGGTCCATCACCGCTTGAACCTTGTCCCGTGGAATGGAGATGGTGGTCAGACCGTCGTCATCAACAGTTCCAGGCAGTGTCGTCTGGTCATTACTCATGACATACCCTCATTTCTCGATGTAGGTGTCATTGTCGCAGAGCTCGTCCTTACCTCCTTGCGTGGTCTTGCAATTGGTCAGCGTTTGTGTCGACGCCGCAAGTGTGCCGAGGTTCAAGCCAAGCCGGAGCATGTAGCCACTGACGTCGTCGCCGCCTCCCTCCAGCGTCGCCACATAGTCGACGATCTGTTGTGAAAGTTCCTGCGGAATGATCAGCGTCATGACGCCTGGAATCTCCTGCACATTGCCATCACTCAACTTGTCTGCCAATGCCGCGCTCCTTCATCCGCAGGCTCCCACTGCCCGCTATCTCGTGTCAACGCAATGACGAACTGCTCCGTTGAAAGCTGACTCGACCGGTGCTCGACGCTCAACTCTCATCCGCTGTCGTGTCGCCGACATGCAGCAGCACGTTGTCTTTCTTTCGCTCCAGCCACGCCCGGGTCGCGACCAGATTGAGATCCTCTGACGGTCTCTTACCGTTGGCGGTGGCAACGCTGCTACGATCGGTCATCGGGATCGTGTGATTCCCGACCGCCATGACGCGCGGCTCTCGCGGCACGGGCGTGAAAGCGCGCCCGGGGTCCGGGCCGCGGCCACGCTCCCGCTCACCCTGCTCCAGCAAGTCCGCCATCGCCCGCGCCATCGGCTGTCCGGTCATCATCTCGACCCAGTACCACTGGCCATTCGGGTTGTTTTCCAGGAAGACGTAATCGCCGTCCGGCGTCTCGAGCAGGTCGATCGCGCCAAAGCGCAGGCCGAGCTCTTTGACGATGGCCAGGCAGGCGGCGGCGACCGGCTCCGGTAATATCACCGGCTCGTGCGGAAGATCCATCATCTCGGCCTTGCGGAAGTCGATCCGCGCCTCGGCGACCGACATCGAATCGATCCCCGCCGCGAACAGTTCCTCACCGATCACCGTGACCCGGATGTCACGGGCCTTCGGCACGAGCGCCTGGAGAAACGCCGGACCGTAGCGCACGGACTCGATCTGTTCCGCGTCCAGTGCCGTCACCTCGTGCGTGTAGATCATGCCGGCTCGATCCTCGAGCAGGATCATGGGCAGGTACAACCCCTTGGTGATGACTCCTTCAGGGTGCGCCGTCAGGAACGACCGGGCCCGGTCCGGCTCGTTCGTGACGATGTAATCAGGCACGCGAAATCCGAGCTGCCGTGCCAGGCGCAGCTGCAGCAGTTTGTAATCCGCACGACGGATGTTGTGCGGTTCGCTCACCCAGAGCGCGTCGGTGTTCACGTAGATGCCGTTGACGAGAGCGGAGCACTCTTGCCGGATCCATTCGCGCTCTTTGGCCACCAATTCCTCGGGGAGCTCAAAATTGCCGGGCCGCCGGTACCAGACGCTTCCCACGGTCGACAGGTCGATTTCTTGCCCCTCCCATGAGATGACGGCGCGGGAGCCCGACGGAGAGGACTCGACCGTGATCGCGGCGGATAGCGGATACGCCCCGGGGTTGAAGAGACGAACCTCGTGTCCTCGCCGGCCCAGTTCCTTCAAAACGGGGAACAGGTGACCATCGTTGGCGGGCTCAGTGACGATCAAGATGCTCATGAGACCTCCAGGTCGGAGAAGCTGACATCCTGCCCGCCGGACGTCGTAACGACGTTGCCGGTGAGGGGAGCGCGTTTCCAGTAGCGCAACTGCCCCTCGTCCGCGCTCGGAAGCTCATCCTTGTTCGTCCAGATGGTTGCAACCCGCAAGATGAATGGAAGGCGCCTGTCGGAATCGTCTCTGGCCGGACCGTCGGGCGTTCCGCCGGGTTGGGCCGGCGTCTCTGTCAATGTGTGTGATTCCTCGGGTTGGGCCATCGTGGCTCTCCTACAGCTTCAGGCGGAACGTCAGGCTGGCGCATCTGACCATGAAAAACTCGCTGGACGCCGCAAGGCATCACGCGGTGCGCTCGATGATGACCGCGGCAACTTAAGTCGTTATCGTGTCGGTATCCGACCACTTCAGATCGGTGCCATCCGCGCCGGTCTGGAAGGTGGTGATTCCTGTGTGACTCGTTGCTGTGTAGGACAAAGGAGCGGCGAAGCCTCCGGTCATCCCGCGCGACAGCATATAACCACTGACGTCATCCTGTTCTCGTTGCAGACCCTCGACGAAATCGAGTACGACCTGCACCTTGTCTTCGGGGACAGTCAGGGTTATCAAAGCGCCTGCGACCGCGCTACCTTCATATTCTTCATCCGAGCTCGTGCTCATACGATGTCTCCTTCTCGTCGTTGGTCCCGAGTGACTGGAAATTGTCGAGACAGCCGCAACGTGATTGCCCGGACCGCGTCTGGACACCGTTGCTAGCTTGAAAGCGTGTCCGTATCACAGCAGTTCCAGTCGGTCTCTCCCACCACTTTGGTGCGAACGCATCCGGACTCGGTGGGCATCGTCGCTGCCAACCGACCGCCTGAAATGCCGCCAAGCAGGCCGCCCGAGATCATGTAGCCGCTCACATCCGAATCCTCACGTTCGAGCGTTGCGATGAATTCGAGCACCGCCTGAGCTTTTTCCGCCGGAATTGAGACGAGGGCACTGCCATCAAGCCTTGAAACACGTTCGATCACATTTTGCTCGTCAGTTGACATCTGTTTACCCCTTTCTGCCGGCTCGCGAGTACTGTGCACGGCCAGTGTCAAGTCCGGGAAAGCGAATACCCCATGCCTGGTCGATGCAGGCTGATCAGCCAATCATCTGAGGCGAATCCTCCTGCTCGACCATCAGCACTCTTCGGCCGCGCTGCAATCCGCATGCTGGCGAAACCGCAGTCTGATCGTTCTGGTTGTCAGCGGGTAACGATCTTGTCCGTATCGGCGCACTGCATGTCGTAACCGAGTTTCCCGGTCACGGTCTGGAGACATCCGGTGCTGGTCGTCATCCTTGCCGACAGAGCGCCACCGAAGCCTCCGATCGCTCCGGCCGAGATCATGTGGCCGCTGACGTCCGTATCTTCGCTCTCCAGACTCGCCACGAAGTCGATCACGGCCTGGGCCTTGTCCGCCGGAACGGTCACGATGGTCAGACCGCCCTCCGTAGAACGTTCACTTGTCTCATTCGACGTCTTCTCATCCATGTACTTTCTCCTTCGCAGGCTGACCATCTGACCCAATCCAGCATTCTGGCCGGTCGTGTGGCCGCTGGCACACGTCCATCAAGCATCACTAATCGGTGAGCGTGTCCGAGTCAGAGCAATTGAAGTCAACGCCGACACCCGTCTTGATCTGAACACATCCGGTGTCGGTGCGATGCTTGGTGACTCTCGCCGACAGGGCACCGCCGAATCCCGCGAGCGCGCCGGAAATCATGTGCCCACTGACTTCGTCCTCCTCGCCCTCGAGGCCCGCCAAAAAGCCGATCACGGCCTGAACCTTGTCATCGGGAATGGTTATGACCGTCAATCCTCCCTGATCCGAGGTGCTGCTGTCATCGGTTTTGTTCTCCGCCATGTGAGTTCTCCTTTTCCGGCCGACCACCGGTCGGGTTTCTCAACGGGCATCTGATTGCCCGCGCGAAATACGCGAATCCCGCTCCGAAACGGTTACGCGATACATCATCTACAAGATGACGGTATCGGTGTCGCTACATTGCCAGTCAGTCCCGAACCCGGTACCTCCAGTTTGCGAGCAGCCGCTCAAGGAGCGACCCCCCTTGGCCGACAGCGCGCCGCCGATGGCACCGACGCGGGTCCCCGTGATCATGTGGCCGCTGACATCAGCCTCTTCACTCTCCAGGCTCGCCACGAAGTCGAGCACGGCCTGGGCCTTGTCATCCGGAACGGTTACGACCGTCACGCCGCTCTCTTCCGAATTACCGCCGGCATTGGTCTTGTCGTCAGCCATGAGAACCTCCTTGTCCAGCCAACTATCAACGAGGATCTAAACCAGTCACGACCGATCGGTGTGAGCACACCCCCAATCTGTGCTGCCGCGTGTCCTGCCTGTCCCAGAACATTGTCACCAATGGATCACATCCAACGGAGCCGCGGACCTCATCGTCGACACACGTGGTGGCATTGCTGCGATGAACGCCGCCGGGCGCCCGGTTGTCTCATCGCGCCGAAATGACCCATCTGGAGCCTTCCACCGTCACTTGGTGATCCAGGTGTCGTTGTCGCAAAGCGTGTCTTTCCCTCCGTTCGTATCCTTGCAGTTCGTCACCGTCTGGGTCGTTTCCGCCAGTCGTCCAAGATTCAGGCCGAGGTTCATCATGTATCCGCTCACGTCGGTGTCGGCAGACTCCAGCGTGGCGACGTACTCGACCACCTGCTGCGCGAGATCTTCCGGGATGATCAACGTGGCCAGGCCCGGCACCTCTTTGACTTCTCGGTCTTGGTCCTCTGCCATCGTCCTGCTCCTTTGTTTCGCATCCACTGCCGGTCGAACGGCCCTCGTCACGACGCAACCGGCGAAGTAAAGCCGCCGCACACTAGTCGCTGTCGCCGCAACCCATATCCTTCATGCCTCTGGTGTCCCAAGTGCTGCAGCCCGTGCCGGACCAGTTCGTCATTGTCGACGTCGAGATTGACGTGGACAGCCTCAGCATATAGGCGCTTGTATCGCCTTCTTCACTCTCCAGCTTCCGCACGTAATCCAGCACCTGCTCGCGCAGTTCCTCAGGAACGGTCACGATCGAGAAACTGGGCTCTTGTTCCGGATTGGTTATGTTGGTGTCTTCTGCCATCGTCTTGCTCCTAATCTGGTTGGGCCAGCCGACGCATTTCGTCGGTTACGATTTGAGCGGTCGTCGAGGTGTCAGGTGCCGGATTCGCTTCGATGCCGTCCAATCCCCGCTCCGGCGTGCTGTGAATGACGTGTCGCTCCAGGTACCTCCTCCCGTGTCAGGATGATCGTCGCCACTGCCAGATTCAGGTCAGATCCAGTAGGGTCGTGTGCACCAGGACGCGCTATCACGGTGGAGGTGCCAGCGCATCCTGTCCCTGAGAGACTGGGATGGAGCGTTCCGCGACAGCTCGCAACCCCTCTTCACGCTCGGCGACCGTCTCCATAATGGTCGCGCGCAACGACGGCAGCAGCGACAGCATCGTCTGAAAGCTGTCCCGACTCAGGCTGAAGAGTTCGACCGCCGTGCGTGCCCGGACCGTCGCGGTGCGCGGGACGTCCCGCAGCAGCGCGATCTCGCCGAAGTAATCCCCCGCTCCCAGCAGCGCCAGCCGTCTTGACTGCCCTTCCCACTCCCCGGCCAGCACCTCGACCTCGCCGCTCTTGATCAGATAGAGCCGGTCTCCCGGTTCCCCGGCGGTGACGATCACCGTGCCGGCGGTGAACTGCTCCGCACCGAGGCTCGACGCGATACTCGCGAGCAGACCCTGATCGAGCTGCGCGAAGAGCGGGATACGCTGCAGGGTGGCGAGATCGGCGCGCCCAGTGGCCGCCGAACCGCTGAGACGTCCCTGTTGTTCGGCCCACAGACGAGCGTAGAGGCCGCCGGATTGGAGCAGCTCGTCGTGCGTTCCCTGCTCGACCAGCCGGCCGCCATCGAGCACCACGATCAGATCCGCCGCGACAGCGCCGGCCAGCCGGTGCGTCACGCTGATCGTCGTCCGGCCGGCCGAGACGCGTTGCAGGGTGGCGTTGATCGCGGCTTCCGTGGCCGGATCGAGCGCACTGGTTGCCTCATCAAGCAGCAGCAACGCCGGGTTGCGCAGGATCGCTCGGGCGATCGCTACCCGCTGGCGCTGGCCGCCTGATAAATGGCCGCCGCGCTCGCCTACCGTGGTGTCGTAGCCATCGGGAAGCTGCATGATGAAGTCGTGCAGCTCTGCCGCCCGCGCGGCTCGTTCCACCTCGTCGTCAGCGGCATCCGGCCGCGCCATGCGGATGTTCTCGCGAATCGTCTCGTTAAAGAGGAAGCTCTCCTGGAACACCATGCCGATCTGCTCGCGCAGCGATTCGACGGTCGCGTCACGCAGGTCGACGCCGTCGAACAGGATCCGCCCGTAGTTGGGATCGTAGAAGCGTGTCAGCAGATTCAGGATCGTGCTCTTTCCGGAGCCGCTCGGCCCGACGACCGCCACGTTCGATCCAACTGGAATCGTCAGGTTGATGTCTTCGAGAATGGGGCGGGAGCCGTCGTAGCTGAAGACCACGTGCTCGAACGTGATCCCGCGTGACAGCCGGCCGATGGCACGTGCCTGCGGCCCGTCCTGAATCGCGGGACGCGTGTTGAGCAGCTCGTTGATGCGCTTCATCGAGCCGGAGCCGGTCTGCACCATCTGGAAGAACTGCGACAGCATCTGCATCGGCGAGACGATCTGCCCGACCAGCGTCATGAAGGCGAAGAGGGTGCCGGTCGTCGAGCTTCCACGCAGCACCAGGTAGCCGCCGAAGCCGAGCACCCCGAGCTGAATCAGACTCGTGATCGAGTTGGAACCGAACCCATACAGACCACTCAGGAAATGCAGCCGCAGAGACGAACGGACAAACCGATCGAGCTTGCGCGCGAACCCTTCCGCCTCCCGACGCTCCAGCCCGAAGAGCTTCACCACCGGCTGGGCGCTCAGATTCTCGTGAATCGTGGTCGTGACGGATGCCGTCTCCAGCTGAAGATCCATGCTGGCCCGGGTCACTGGGCGGCCGAGCAGGCGTCCAACCAGCACGAAGAGCGGAATCCCCACCACGGTGACGAGCGCGAGTTTCCAGGAGGTAAAGAAGATCACGATCAGGGCCACGACGAACATCAACGTGAAGCGAACCGTCTCGATCAGGCCGGTGGTCAGCGCTGACTCGACCATGAAGACGTCCGAGGTGAGCCGGGTCATCAGATCGCCGCTGTCGACACGATCGAGGTACCCCGGGTCAAGGGCCTGGACCTTCTGGAACATGGTGAGGCGGATCCGGCTCAAGAGATGCGCCGATATCCAGGCTTTGACGTAGTTCTCGCGGAGCGACGCCAGGCTGGTGACGACGAACGCCGCCGCGAGCCCGCCCATGATGAGATTGAACACGTGGAAGCTGCCCGCCAGGAGCGCCTTATCGACCAGATATCCTTCCGCCTTGGCCAGCACGATGCCGAACGCCACCGACAGTGCCACGTAGAAGATGATTTCGGCGATTTTGAGCTTGTACGGGCGCAGGTACGGGAAGAGCATTCCGACGAAGAGGCGAACGCCTCCAAGCGTGGCAGACTTCAATCGTGCCTGCCAGCCCTTTTCGATCGTTCGAACCGGCCGGTGAAATGCCACCCGTGCCGCCGCGTCGAGCGAGGTTTGGCTCAGCTGCGGCAGGAAGACTGAGACCGCCTTGAGGTCGTATACGGATGCGGCGTATTCCAGAAAGTGCGCGATCGCGAGCGTGCTGATCTGGGCATCGTCCGGCTCGGCCTGGCTCAGGAGCCTGGTCAGCGGCGGAACAGACCCCTGCTCGAATGCGCTCAAGAGCGGAGCCCACTGGTCTTCGGCGCCCGGCTGTGGCTCAGCCCGGCGCGTGGCGAAGAGAAGAGCGCCCTCTCTCAGCGTCTGCGGCCAGCGCGTGAATCCCGGGATTCCGGCAGCCACCACCGCGAGCAGGTCGCGCTCCAACGTCAGGCCCGGCGATTCGGGGCGATAGGCCGCGTAAATCAGACGCCGCTCGGGCCGCGCATAGCCACCACTGGGAACGAGTTGGTCCGGGTTTTCCGGATCGGCGACCTGATCCAGCAGGTACACGCTGACCGGATCGACCGCTTGTTCGAGCCCAAGAAGCCCGGCGAGCACGGCGGAGAAGCGCTCGAGGCGATCAGCGACGACCTGCCGCTGCTGCTCGGCAAACGAATCGGGCTGGAACAGCAGCCGAACATGCTCGGTGGCAAACGATCGGACCGCGAAATGGATACCGGTCGGCCGGGCGAGGGGCTGATCAAGCGCCGAGCGGAAGACAAACGCGGCATCGCCAAACTGAACGGGGTCGTTCGGCCGGAGAATACGCGGAGCCACGAGCCGCTCGCCGCGGACGCGCGTGCCGTTGCGGCTGTCAAGATCGACGAGGACCCAGTGGCCTCCGATGCTGCGCAGCATCGCATGAAAGCGCGAAACGGTGGCGCTGCTCAGGCGAACGTCGTTTCCCTCGGCACGGCCGATGGTCGCCACGGCGTCCAGATAATGGCGCGCACCATCAGACGCCTCCAGCCAGAACAGCGAAGAGCCGTCAGGAGTGGAATGGGTCGATTCACCTAGAGAGTGCGCCGCGCCAGTCATTGCAACGCCTCCCGCCGTCCTCGGCTCCAGGGCCGCGCTGCCCAATGTCGCGGTCTGGATCCCTTGCGGAAGCTGCTTGCGCAAATGGCCGGGGGTCTGACCCCGGTCATCGATCTCGGAGACATTTCTGGTGAGAGAAGCTTCCATTAGACTAGTTGATCCGCGCAAAGGTGTCAACGCGCCCTCGCTGATTGAGACTTATGACGACCGGCAATGGGATCGAGTTGGGATGCCGGCATCATGGTCGCGTCGGTAACATCAGAAGTCTGATTGGCAGTGTAGTGGGATTGACGGAGCGGCGCTGTCAACTGCTTTACAGCGGCGGGAGCCTTCGGATGGATCGGCCCTCAGCCGGAGATCTCATCCGCCATCAGCAGATCCTCGCCGACCTGGCGCGCGAGCGCCTCGGCGTCGAGCACCGTGATCCGCAGGTTACGGTCGACCTCGATATAGCCGCGTCGTTTGTACTCCACCATGATCTGATTGACGCGCACGCGCGACGCCGAGACCAGCGCCGCCAGGTCGTTCTGTGACAGCCGGACGGGGATTCTCACCCCATCCTCGGTCTCCTCGCCAAACTCTTGCGCCAGCGCCAGAATCTGCAGCGCGGCGCGGCCCTCGACGTCCAGCGTGGCGTTGGCGCGGAGCCGCGTGTTGGCCAGCCGGAGACGTCGCGACAACATCGTCACCATGTTGGTCGTCAGCTGAGGGATCGATTGCAGCTCGTGCCAGAAGGAGGCACGATCCATCCAGGCAAGCGTCGAGCTTTCGAGGGTCGTCACGCTGGCGGAACGGGTCAGATTGTCGACCAGGCTCATCTCCCCCACCACCTCACCCGGTCCAAGCAGCGCCAGGATCACCTCAGTCCCGTCGACGTGATCGACGAAGACTTTGACGGTTCCGCTCAGAATGATGTAGACGCGATTGCCCGGCTGCTCCATCGACATCAGGTTCGAATTGGCCGGAACTCTGGCGAGCCGGAGCGCTGAGGCGACGTCCGCGAGCTCACGTGGCTGAAGCTGGGCGAACAACGAGACACGCTGGAGCATCTCAGGGGTGAGGGATGATTCCATCGGCAATCCCCTTTGCCTGCGGCCGGGATCGACGTCGATGCGCCATCCACGACCGCGACGTGCTCGAGAGCTGACGACACATGTTAAGGGAGCGTCCGCTCTCATGATAGCCGAAATTCCCGCCATAGGCCCGGGCGACTGCCCGGCCCTGGTTGCGGAGGGCGCCGGCTCAGCGCGGAAAGTAGTCCTGCCACATGGCAGCCGGCACCCACATCGTGCTCTCCCTAGCGGTAGTCGCGGATGCCGGCCTCGAAATGCTCGCGGGCGCCGTCACGGAGACCATCAAGCGCCTCGGTCAAGGCGTAGGTGCCGCGGTAGAACCTGGCCCGATCGATCGTGGTCGCCAGCTCCGGGTAAACGTTGAACAGCCGCTCGAGAAAGGGCTCGCCGAAGGTGGATACGGCCGCGGCGTCGGTCGCCGCATCGCCCACTCCGGCAAAGCTGAAGTCGATCACCCCGGTGATGGTGGAGGTCTGCGGATCCCACAGGATGTTCCCGGCGCCGAAATCGCCGTGCCGCAGCACCGGCGTGAAGCTGAGGCGAGCCGGATCCGACAGGTACGACTCGAAATGCCGGCTCACCGCCTCGCGCGCCGACGGGCGCATGAAGGGGAAGAGTTGCTCGCGAACGTCGGCGTACAGCTCGACCCAGCGCTGGTAGCCGTCGCGCCGCGGGATCTCCGGCCCGAGCCGATCCACCGGCACGGCGTGAAGCTCGCGCAGAAAGGCCGCAAGTTGATCGGCGATCCGCTGCAGGACGCGCTCATCGCTGATACCGGTGAGCGCCTGTCGCCGTAGCGCCTCGCCGGGAATCAGCCGGTAGCCGGCGAACGGCTCTTCGACGGCCAGATCGCCGAACTCCGGCTCCGGGATCGGCAGCGTCACGAAGGGGCGAATCGCGCGCAAGACGGCGGTCTCGCCGCGCAGCATCGTGGCGGCGCGCGCCGACCGAGGGAAACGGAAGACCAGATCGTCGTGCACGATCAGGGCGTCGTTGAACTGCCCGTGCAGGTGCTTGACCGAATCCAGGCACAGATCGGGATAGGCGCAGCGAACCCGCTCGAGCAATCGCGCGACGTGCGCCGGCTCGGCCAGCGACATCAGACCGTCCCGCCTCCATCGACCACCACGTTCGAGCCGGTAACCCATTGGGATTCGTCCGACGCCAGGTAGAGCGCCGCCTGGGCAATGTCGCCCGGCTGGCCGATGCGGCCCAGCGGCAAGCCTCGTCCGACTTCGGCCACCAGTTCGTCCTGCTCTGGCTGGTCACCGAAACGCGCCTGGCGCAACAGCTCGGTATCGATGGCGCCGGGAGAGACGCAGTTGACCCGCACGTTGAAGGGCGCCAGATCGAGCGCTGCCGCCTTCGAGAGCTGGATCACCGCCCCTTTGGTGCCACAGTAGGCGGCGCGTTGCCGCAGCCCGCGCAACCCGGCGGTTGAGGCGGTATTGACGATGCTGCCGTAGCCCTGCTGGCTCATGATCCTGGCCGCCCACTTGGTGCCGAAGAAGACCGCGCGCACGTTGATGTCGAACAACTGCTGGAAATCCGCCTCGGACGTGTCAAGGATCGTCCGCGGCAGCGCGGACCCGGCGTTGTTCACCATCACGTCGAGCCGTCCATAGCGCTCGGCCGTGTCCATGATCACGCGCTCCAGATCGGCGAGCCGCAGCACGTCCAGCTCAACGTACTGAGCACGCCCTCCGCTTGCCGAGATGCGCTCGACCACGTCGATTCCCCGGTCGGCATCACGCCCGGTGAAGGTGACGACCGCACCTTCAGCGGCGAATAGCTCGACCATCGCCTGGCCGATGCCGCGGGTGCCGCCCGTGATCAGCACAATCTTGTTTGCCAGTCGCGTTCCCATTCTCATCTCCCCCTGCCGCGTTTCCCCGCCAACCAGCAGACGCCCTGGAACGATGCGTCGCCGGTCGCCTATCGAACATTGGATCGTCAGGACATTCTAGCCTGAGGCGATCGGTTATTGGTCCGGCAATCACCCGAGTCACACCATGAACGCGGCGTCGCGGGGTCAATCGAACGGGTCAGCCAGACCAGCGACCAGGTTCGTCAGCGTCCGCAGACCGCGCGCGATGCCTTCGCGGTCGAACTCGGGAATCGTCAAGACGCAGCGTTCGACTCCCCCGGCCGCATAGCGTTCGACGTTCGCCGCTCCCACGCGCAGGAGTGGATCGTCACCGGTAACTGGTGCCGCGTCCTCAGCCGCCACCGCAGTTCCACGAGCTGGCGGCATGTGGTTCGCTCGAGGAACGTTGGCCGGTGGACCCCTGGCTCAGGCGCGATCCGGGACGTCCAGAACCACCGGCGCGATCGATGCACATCTCTTCAAGGACGGAGCCGGTGAGGTGATCAGTACCGACGAGCCTGCAACCAGCCGTCTCGCGGGGCGTTCTATACGGCTAGTCGTCACAACCCAGGGATAGAAAAGGGCGTCTTTCTTGAGCGCGACATTGAGCGAGGTACAGGTCGAGAACCGGCAGGTCTGGTGTGTCTGCTGGCAGTCGCCGTCCCGTCGCTCCGCCTCCTACTGGTACTTCGAGCGTGAGGCGGAAGCCGCGGCCGCGCATCAGCGACTGCAGAGCTGGGTAGACGGTCAACCATTCGGAGTCGACAACGGCTCGGGCCTGAAGCGCCACTAGCGATCACGCGTCGAAGAAACGCCGGGCAGGTGAGATAGGCACGGCGGACTCGCGTCGCTGTGATTCGGCGCTGGCTTTCGGTGTCCGGCCTTCGATCATTCCGATACGACGGCATAGGCGCGCACCGGGACGGCTGAGCCGCCGCGGATCGGGAGCGCCGCGGCCGAAAAACGAAACCCGTTACTGGGCAACTGGCTCAGTCCGCACAGGTTCTCGACGATCGGGATACCGGCGCCAAGCAGGATCGAATGGACCGGCCTTCGTCCATCTCGGGTATCGTCGACATTCCAGCTGTCGATCCCCACCAGCGCCACCCCGCGCTCGACGAGCAACGCCGCCACCTCGCCGGTCAGGAACGGATTCGCGTGCAGGTAATCCGACCGACCCCAGCGATCATCCCAACCGGTCAGGTAGAGGATCGCGGCGCCGCCGAGATCGATCTCCGGCAGCGTTTCGGGGCCAAGCGCGCGCTCCCCACGCGTCACCCACTCCCGGACGTCGACCACCACGCCCGGGCAGATCGACCGTCCGCTCCAGCGGAATCGCCGCCAGGTCCGCACCGTCGGCATAGCGATGAAACGGCGCATCCATGTAGGTGCCACTGTTGCCGGCAAACGCGTAGCGATGGATGAGGAAGGTCGTATCGCCCGAATAATGCGCGCGGGACGCTTCCCGGCTTAGCTGCTCCACGATCTGCGGCGTGGGCAGCCCTGGAAACATCGGTATCTTCTCGTCGAGCGGATGGCTCAGGTCGACGATCCGGCGGGATGGCATCGGCTCTCCTTTTCCGCGTTCCCTGCATGGTCCACGGCGGCATCCTACACGATGCCGTGAGCGATCCTCCGTGTCGGAACACAGCGCACGACCACCACTTGACCCTCACGTGACGTCAGGGTGTAGCCTACTCCTGTCGCGACGAACCGCGGGCTGAGAGGACGCGATCGATGACGTCGAACGATACAGGGACGAGCTTACGGGTGGGGCAGCTGGCACGACGGACCGGCCTGTCGGTGCGCACGCTGCACTACTACGATGAGATCGGTCTGCTCTCGCCGTCACGGCGTGGCGAGTCGGGCTACCGCCTCTACGGCGAGCCTGAGATCGCGCGGCTGCAGCAGATCGCCTCGTTGCGACAGCTTGGCTTCGCGCTTGATGAGATCCGGGAAATCCTGACCAGCCCCGGCATCTCGGTGCGGCAGGTGATCGAGCTGCACCTGATGAAGATCGGCGAGCAGATCGCGGCCATGGAACGGCTGCGGCAGCGGCTCGACGCGATTGCCCGCGGGCTGCGGGCCAACGGCACGGTGACGACCGAGGCCCTACTCGAAACGATGGAGGTGATGAACCGCATGGAGAAGTACTACACATCGGAACAGCTCGAGATGCTGAAGCAGCGCCGGGAAGAGCTGGGCGACGAGCACATCAGGGCGGTCGAGGCCGAGTGGCCGCAGCTGATCGCTCAGGTGCGCGCTGAGTATGAACACGGGACCGATCCGGCTGATCCCACGGTGCAGGCGCTGGCGAAACGCTGGATGGAGCTGGTGCGCGAGTTCACCGGCGGCGATCCGGGTATCACGCAATCGGTGCAGCGGGTCTGGCAGGAAGAGACCAACATCCACGGTATCGAGACCAACTCGATGCGCGAGCTCATGGGATATGTCCAACGGGCTGTCGCCGCCGGAAAACAGAAATAGTCAATCGCAGCGCGGGCCTTTCACGTGAAGGGCCCGCGTTCCGCCAACATGGAATGCTGCCGCCAAAAGCGTCGTATCTGACCCCCGGTTCGGGGCGAGCAACGATCAACCCAATCGTTGCTCCAGCTCCGCCACCTTCTCCAGCGTCGGCTTCGCGCCGAGCGGCTCGCAGATCGCCCGCACCTCGGCGAGCAGCGTCACGCGCCTCATCCGACTGGCCCTGCGCCGCTCGGAGCTTGGCGATCTCCAGTAGCGTCAAGGCCCGTTCGAAGGGCGCTGCACACGCATCTGCGAGGCGCAGTGACTCATGCAGGTGCTCCTCCGCTGCGTCGAACTGCCCGGCTTCGGTGTCCAGCTGGCCGAGAAAGCGGTGCGACGGCGATGAGCGCCAGTGGCTGACGCGGGTCGGAGGCATGAGTCAGCGCCTGTTCCGCATGCTCGCGAGCAAGGGCAGCGTCGCCGCTGGCGTGGTGATACTGGGCCCACAGGAGGGCACCTTCGGCACGGCCGAGCACGGCGCCGGACCAGTCGAGCCAACGGTCTTGCGCTTCGAGCCAGGCGCGAGCGGTGGAAAGGTCGTGGGCATCGAGGGCGATCTCGGCGGCCAGACCTTGCAAGGCGAGGGCCTCTACGAATCCGGTCTCACCCGGCTCGGTCGTAGGACCACTGGCGAGTACCGCCCCGATTGCGCGTTGGGCCATGGCAACTTGACCCTGAGCGTATCCAAGCCGGCCAAGGTAATGCTGGACGTATTGGCGTTGAACCCAATTTTGGAGGCCATCGGAGGCCCGCACGACTTCCCAAGCCGTCTCCCAGGCGCCTTCGATCCAGAGGAGCGGGAGCACGTACAGTTGAATGTGCTGGATTCCGCCCCCACCCTGCGCTTCGCGCGCTGCAAGCAGGGCCTCATCCGCCAGCTTTTGTCGTTCATTCAGCTCCTCGGGAAAATACGGGATCTGGATCAGTTCGAGCTCTCTTCCGAGCAATTGCGCCAGTCGCCAATGATGTCCGATGACGCGATAGGCGACGCGAGCTTGATCGGTGAACCGACGGGCGTCAGCCACCTGGCCAAGCAGTGCCGTGAGGTTGGCCTGGCCGGAAAGGCCGTCGGCGTACGGAGAGCCAGGCTGCACAGGATGGAGATCCGGAACGGGCTCGGTCCGAAACGTCTCGCCCCAGGCGCCTGCCTCCGGCAATCTCCCGACGTGTACCAAGTTCAGGATCAGCGAGCCCACCAGCGACGGTTCATATGCTGGAAAGCCGAGAGGGACGGTGCCCCAACTCCCCACTCGCTCCTCGAGCGGGAGCTCCCTGAAGGCTTGAGCGCTGTGGATGATCTGCGGCATTGCCATGCGGACATCACCCGTACTGAAGCGAGAGAGGCCCGCAACGAAAGAAATGAGGATCGCCACTCCTGCTTCCGACGTCTCTGTCGCAAGCTTCGCGGCCTCCTCCATCAGGGCTACGGCTCTACGCGGATCGGCATAGCGCATGACCAGCGCGATGCGCATCAATATGCCTACGCGCTCCAGAACCGGGGCTTGCTGCTCGGTCAGCTTGGCCAGGGCAGCGTCCCAGCGTTCGGCGGCGGTCGCCCAGACATAGGCACGCCGTGCCCGCTCGCCTGCAGTGATCAGCCACTCAACGGCTCGCTCGTCGCCGGCCTGTTGGTAGTGGTAGGCAACCTGGTCCGGGTCCGGCGTGCGTGTCGCAGCCAGGGCCTCGGCCGTTTTGCGGTGCCAGAGCCGCCGACGTAACGGCAGCACGTTTTCGTAGAGTGCTTCACGCAGCAGGGCGTGCCGGAATTGGGCGCCGCTGCCGTCGGAGAGCACCACCAGCACCGCGGCGTGTGCGGCCGACTCGACCGCTTCCAGGAGCACGCCCTCATCCACGCCCGCCACCGTGGCCCAGAGGTCGAAGGCCACGTCTTGCCCGATGATCGCTGCCACATCCAGCAGCTCGCGCGTCGTCTCCGGTAGCCGGGCCAGTCGCCCCTCGATGACCTGCCGCAACATCGGCGGCACCCGCACCTCCTCCAGATCGCCCAACTGCCAGCCATCATCTCCCCCGAACAGCGCCCCGGCGTCCTCCAGCGTGCGCAACAGTTCGCCTGCATAGAGGGGATTGCCTTCGGCATGCTCGTCCAAATACTGCTCCAGTCGCTCCTGATCCTCCACCGAGAGGAGGTAGCGACTCCCAATCAGGGCGCGGTGGCCTGTGCCAGTCAGCGCTTGGACGTCCACACGTTCCGCCCCGGCTTCCCGAACGAGCAGTGGCAGCAACGTATAGAGGGGATGCCGGCGATGCAGCTCGTCGCTGCGGTAGGTGGAGACGAGCAGGAGGCGGTGCGCCATTGCCTGACGAGCCAGGAAACGGGTGAAGTCCAGCGAGGCTTGGTCGAACCAATGGAGATCGTCCAGCACGAGAACAATTGGCCGCTGGCTGGCGACGACGTTCAGGAACTCCGCGACTTCGGCAAAGAGGGTCTCCTGCGAACCCACCTTCGTCAATTCGTCGGCATCGAAGATGAACGGCGGCAGCGGCGGCAGCGTGGCGTCACCGAGCGCTCGGTACTGTCGCCAAATCTCCAGCCAGGGGCCGTAGGGCGGCGTGACGCTGAGATCATAGGCATGACCCCATAGGACGAGGCATCCGCGCACCTCCGCCTGAATGCTCAGATCCTCCACCAGCGTCGTCTTGCCGATGCCAGCTTCGCCCCCGACGAGCACCAGTCCCACCCTGCCCGGCCAGCATCCGGTCAAGCTGCTCCTGCAAGATCGCCTGCTCGCGCTCCCGGCCAACCAGCAGCGGTCGTTCGCGAACCGGCGTGGTCTGCATCTGGACGGCCGGCAAGCCCACCGTGATCGCATGGCGCGCCAATGCCTGCCCCACGTCCGCCAGCCATGCGCTCTCCGATCGGTCGATCAGTTCGATCCACTGCGCCGCTTCGAGCCAGTAGGCCACCTCCTCGGGTACCGTGACCGGATCCAGCAAGAGCGGCAGGTACGGCTTCTCGAAGCGCCAGCCCAGGGCGAGTCTCCTGCCTCACGTTGCGCGAGGCGAGCGAGGCGTCCGAGGCCATCAGCATGATGAACGCGGCATCTTTGATGGCGGCCGTGATGATCTCCAGGGCGTAGTTCGCCCCGCCGTGGATGCCCATCCCGGTCGATCCACGTCTTCACCCCGGCGGCTTCCAGCCGGTCGACCACCGGTAGCACCCGCTCCCGGTCGGCACTGGCGTAGCTGATGAAGACGTAGGGCGCCTCAGGCATCAGTCGCCTCCGCGTTCGCCAGCTCTTTCTCCAGTGCCGCCACCCGCTCCAGCGTCGGCTTCGCTCCCAGCGGCTCGCAGATCGCGCGGACCTCGCCGAGAAGGGTGTGCGCTTCGTCCGCGCGCCCCTGGGCCGTCCGCAGCTTGGCGATCTCCAGCAGCGTCAGCGCCCGCTCGAACGGCGCCGCGCACGCGTCGGCCAATCTGCAGCGATTCTCCGAGGTGATCCTCGGCCGGGTCGAACTGCTCCTCTTCCGTATCGAGCTCTCCGAGGAAGCGGTGGACGGCGATCAGCGCCAGCGGCTGGCGAGGGTCGGAGGCGTGGGCCAGCGCCTGCTCGGCGAATCGGCGCGCCTGTTCCTGGTCGCCATTCGCATGGTGGTACTGTGCCCAGCCGAGCGCGCCTTCAGCCCGGCCGAGCACTGCGCCAGACCACTCCAGCCAGCGATCGTGTGCCTCCAGCCAGGCGCGGGCGGTGGGGAGGTCGTGGGCGTCGAGGGCGATCTCGGCGCCCAGACGCTGCAGTGCCCAGGCGCACCAGTCTGATCGTATTGCCCGGCTCGGACGAGGGACCGTCTGCGAGAATCTCCGCAATAATGCGCCGGGCCTTGGCGGCATCGCCCCGATCATAGGCAAGCACCGCCCGCCAATGTGGGGTAAACGCCTTAGAAAACACACTTGTGGCCGGTTCGAGACGGTCCGCGATCTCCTGGGAGCGGTGCCAGTTACCACGGAGGATCTGGATGGAACAGCGTAATCTCGGCGAAAGTAACCGCTTCGATCGCCTGCCGCAGGGCTTCCTCTCCCTCGTCCGCCAAGCGCGCACTGAGCTCACGCTCGTCGGCAAAGTACGGCAATTGCAAGAGTTCGATCTCCCACATGCAACAGGCGGCAACCAGGCCAAGGTGTCCGATCTTTCGGAAGATCGGACCGTGCCAGGTCAAACGCTGACCGTGCCGCTGTCAGATGACCGAGCGGCGCTTCGGCCAGAGCCAGGCCCCAGATCCCATCCCCATACCATGAGTCTCCTTGCCCAGCCTCCAAGGGTGGCGACAATGTCTCTGCACGCATCCGGTGAGCCGAGGCGCGCGCTTCCTCGAAGCGACCGACGATGGCTAACCAGAGCGTGAGGGTGCCCTCGGGGGGGCCGAGGTCAGCTCCGATCAGTGCCCACAGGCGCGCGTGCTCCGTTGGAGAGAGGATTCGGAACTCCGTGACGGCCTGCTCCAACGCGTTGATTCCCTGGCGCGGATCCCCGAGGAAGCACCGCAGCAAACCCGCGAGATGCAGGCACGAGGCGGCCAAACCCGCTTCGCCAATTCCCAATGCCAGGCTGCGCGCCTCCTCCGCGGAGCGCAACGCCCGACGTTCATCGATGAAGCGTAGGAGGAATGCGATGCGAAAGAGCAGTACCCCCCGATCAACAACTGGGGTGTCTTGTTCCGTCATCTGGGCCAGAGCCATGTCGAAGCGACCGACGGCCGTCACCCAGGCATAGGCGCGTTGGGCTCGCTCTCCCGCTTGAATCAGCCACTCGGTCGCTCGGGCGTCCCCTGCCCACAGGAAGTGGTAGGCCACGACGTCCGGATCGGGAGGTGATGATGTGACTGCCGCGAGCGCCTCGCCAACTCGCTGGTGCAGCCGTCGCCGTCGCAGCGAGGACAGGCCATCGTGTAGGGCTTCGCGGATCAGCGCGTGGCTGAACCGGACACCCTCGCCATCCGCAGTCTCCACCAGTAGCCGTGCTTCTTCCCCTTGCTCGGCCAGTTCCAGCAGCCTGTCTTCATCGACCTCGGCCACCCGAGCCCAAACGACCAGTGGCACGTCCTGACCGATGACCGCCGCCATCTGCAACAACTGCCGGGTGTCATTCGGTAATCGACGCCAATCGTCCCTCAATGACCTGCCGCAGCAGCGTCGGCACCCGTACCTGCTCCAGATCGCCCAGGATCCAGCCGTCTACACCTGCGTTCAGAACGCCCGCGTCTTCCAGCGTCCGCAGCAACTCGCCTACATAGAACGGGTTGCCCTCGGCGCGCACCTCCAGATACTTTTCCAGGCGCGTCTGATCGATCTCGGTCAGGGCGTAGCGGCTTTGAATCAGCGCGCGGTGACCACCCTCATCGAGGGGACGGACCTCCACACGCTCGGCCCCCGCCTCACGGACGAAGAGCGGCAGTAGCGTATAGAGCGGATGCCGCCGGTGCAGCTCATCCGAGCGATAGGTGGCCACCAGCAGCAGCCGATGCGAGGCGGACTGCCGAGCTAGGAATCGCGTGAAGTCCAGGCTGGCCTGGTCGAACCAGTGCAGATCGTCGAGGACCAGTAGCAGGGGCTGCTGGTCGGCAACGGTCGTCAAGAACTCCATAACGGCGACAAACAGACGCTGCTGACTCCCCATCGCGGCCGTCTCTTCCAGATCACCGATGAACCCGGGGAGCGGCGGTAGGTTGGCGTCGACGCCACGGTAGGCACGGAAGATCTCGAGCCAGGGGCCGTAGGGCGGCGTGACACTCAGATCGTAGGCGTGGCCCCACAGGACCAGGCATCCGCGCTCCTCCGCTTGAATGCTCAGATCCTCCACCAGCGTCGTCTTGCCAATCCCGGCTTCCCCACCGATCAGCACGACGCTTCCCTGCCCCGCCAGCATCCGGTCGAGCTGAGCCGTGAGGATCGCCTGTTCCCGTTCGCGTCCGACCAGTAACGGTCGCTCGCGACCAACCGTCATGGACGGCGCAGCATTCGTCCTCTGGAGGGTCATTCCATGAGGCACCAATGCCTGGGCAACGTCACCGAGCCAGTCCAACTCGGGTCGGTCGAGCACCTCGATCCATTGGGATGCTTCGAGCCAGTAAGCAACATCCTTGGGGATCTCGACTATCTCCAGTAGCAAGGGGAGGTAGGGTTTCTTGAAGCGCCAGCCGAGGGCAATCTCCTGCTTGACATTGCGCGAGGCAAGGGACGCCGCAGAGCACATTAAGACAAGGACCGCCGCACCTTCGATGGCTTCGGTAATCTCCAGGGCGTAGTTGGCGCCGCCGTAGATGCCCTCGCGGTCGATCCAGACACGGACCCCAGCCGCTTCCAAGCGCTCGACAAGCGGTAGCACGCGCTCCCGGTCAGCGCTCGCATAGCTGACGAAGACGTACGGCTGTCCCGATGCCGCATCTGGCATCACCAATCTCCAGTGAGGTGATAATTGGACGGTATCGTCAAATGATCGCAGCATACGCCGTATTCAACCCGCAAACAAGCGTGGTGAACGAGCTCGATATGCCGATTCGGGAATGTTTGCAGCGTGATTAGATGGAGTGAGCAGGACGTGGGTGTGATACGGGAGTATTCGCACGCTCCAACGTACTCGCGCTGAGCTGGCGAACTGTCCGCTGCAAGAGCTCTTGACCCTAGACCTGCGTGACGTGCTCTTCCAGGAACGCACGAATCGGCTCGGTGATCGACTCCTGGTCGCCGATCCAGGGGAAGTGGTCTTCACCGGGGAGCTCAATCAGCTTGGCTCCGGGAATCTGCTCCGCCAGGAACCGACCGCGATCGATAGGCGTGGCACGGTCGCCGACACGATGCAGCACCAGCGTGGGGAAGGTCAAGCGTTGGCAACAACGGGCGAACGTCAATCAGCGCGTCCATCTCCCCCATTGATCTGGCCGCTCCTGGGCTGGCCGACGCCCGGCAGTAACGACTGAACCAATCGCAGTATCGCGGGTCATCAACCTTGCTGGGGACGTACTGGGCGACGATGTTCCGCATGTCCTCACCCCAGTTTTGATACATACTTGGTCTCTTCTGCGTTGACCCCTCTTCCAACATTCTGATCCGACTCGAGTACGCCCAGCCGCCGTACAGGATGATGGTCGATGTGCGTTCTGGATACTGCGCCGCGAACTGGATCGACATTCCACAGCCCTGTGAAACGCCCATGATGGCCGCTCGCTGAACCCTGGCTGCATCCATTACGGCGCGAAGGTCGTCGGTACGCTGTTCCAGCGACGGAACTCCAGCCACGCGATCGGAGAGACCGGTACCACGTTTGTCGAAGATGACAACCCGAGCGAATTCGGCGATGTGCCGATGGAAGCGCGCCATGTCCGGTTCGTTCCAGATCCAGTCGAGATTCGAGACGAAACCTGGCGTGATCACCAGATTCCGTGGGCCGTTGCCGAACACCTGGTAGGCAATGCTGAGATCACCGCTCTTCGCGTAGCGAGTCGCGGGAATTGCCTCGACTGAGGGTTGAAGCTCGCGTACGGCACTCAGCAACGTAACCAGAGCAGACTCGAGGTCCGCATCCGTCGCCTCGATGAAGTTGATCGAGACGTAGCGGTGTGAAACGACGCAGGGTTTCACGCGCAAGAGGAGCAGCGGTTTATCGTTCGCGATGGCCCAGTCCCATTCGTTCTTGACGTTGCGACTGGCAACTGCGTCGGGACTCAGAATTCCAACTACGATGTCGGACGAGGTCAGCCCCTCATCGATGGCGTCGGGCCAATAGGCGCCCAACGGGATATCGAACTGGTCCATCCAGGTCGTGATGCCGTGCTGAGCTAGATAGGCGCGCACGTGCTGGGCAGAAGCCGCATCCGAGCGTTGGTAGGAGATGAACACTTGCGCGTCGTTGACCATTGCCAGTCCCATCGTTCTCACTGAGGTCATTCGCTCCAACATTGTCGCATGGGCCTCTCGGCAATGGAACGTTGTTTCAAACTATTGACGCCTATCGCACACAGAGCGTGGCAGCCTCACGTCGTCATTGGCGCGTTTCCTCGTACCAGCGCCAGAAACTCTTCGGCGTCGACGTGCAGCCCAAGCTGATGGGCCGGTGGCAACGCCGAGCGCTCGAAGCGAAGCCTGCCCGAGAGCGCGCTCATATCCAGGATCGCCTCCATCGACCGAGCCCCGTGCACATAGCTGGTGACGTCCAGGAACGCGCGCAGCACGCCCGGGTCGATCTGCAGCACGTTGTGCACGAGGAGTTGCGGTGCCTTCAGCTTGAGTAAAGACCGCAGCAGAAGCGCGCGCCGCAGGACGGCGCTGTGGTCATGGCTGCCCGCCGGATTGGGTCCCAGGATGTCGACGAAGCCCCGCAAGCGGCTGAGAAAGTCGGTCGCCTTCGCGGACGGCAACTCCACCGAGCGGTCTTTGAAGCTCTCCATCGCGGCGTGCGTGCCACCGGCGAAGACGAAGATCGCCGGTCCGATGGGGCGGCCAATCCCGTCCTCGAGGAACAGTCCGTCTTGCATTGGGGCCAGGAACTGAGCCAGCCAGCCGAGCTCACGTCCATCCATCGCCGTGTCGAACTCGTCCCAGAAGACGAGCGGCAATCGCTGCTCGACGGCGCAATCCCGCACCCGCTGCAGCGCACGAGGCAGCTCATCAACTGCGAACTGCGACAGATTGAACTCCAGCACCTCGAGCGGGAACCCGCTGGCAATCCACTCTCTTGCCATCTGCTTGATCGCGAAGGACTTCCCCGAACCCGGTGGCCCGAAGACGGCCAGGCTCAAGGGACGCTTCTGGTGGCGCTGTTGCAGGTATTCACGCATGATGTGCCGCACGCTGCGCATGCTTTCGATCTCGGTCCGATCGATCGACGACCAGATCCCCATGCGCTCGACCGGCAGATTTGGGCAAGCGATCTCATCGCCCTCGAGCACGATTCGATCGGCGGCTGCCCGTTCGCCGTCGGCGAAGGCCGTCGTCGCGATCTGCCAGGCCGTATCGTTCGGGATTTCGCAGCACTGGAACACGCCTGCGTCAGTGTCGGACAAAAGCTTCAGCGCCTCGGTCGGAAAGATGAGACGTGACGTCTCCGGGGTGAACCCTCGCGCATGTATCAGCCGGGCAGCCGCGAGACCGCGACGGACGGCGGTAAGCCAATCGGGATGCTGCGCGTGCTGCGATGCAGCCAGAGCCAGCGCCGCGGTGATTGCCGTGCCGAGCCCCGGCGTCGATCCAGGGTAGGCACGTTCCCAGTCCCCTTCCTGATGCAGCGGATCCAGAACCAGCCAATCACCCTCGAGTGACGAGACGAACACGGCTCCGCTCACCCCAAGCGACACGACGACACGCGCCGCTCGCGCAAGGGCTGGATGACTCCGAACCGCCGCGACGACCTCACTGCCGGTACGTTCCCAGGAAAGCGGCTGACCGATCGGCGCGTATTCTTTGCGCAGGTCACCCGCCGCGCAGTAAACCGTCAAATCGCTGCGATGGTCGGCGATCAGTCGATCCCACAGCGGGCCAACAGCGAGCGGCGTGCTCATCTTGACAATGACGTGGCCCGCGCGGGTGCGTCTCTCGAGCAATGACGTCCAGCGATCCACGGCATCACGAAACCCGAGATTCGCATCGTCGATCACCAGGCAGTCAATCGAGGCATCCGAGGCGAGGTCCTCAGCAGCATCGGTCTCGGCAGGTTGAAGTCCGAGAAAGTTGTGCAGGCGCCACACCGTCTCAGCGCTTCCAACCCGCGCTGGATAGGGGTGCCAGATCGCATAGCTGCGGTTGACGTGACGGTCAGCCGGGTTGGTCAAGGCGCCAGCCGGCAAATGCGGTCCTTGAACCCGTGCAGACGCGTCCGCGCCGTTGGAGTCGGTGACCGCGTGCAGCAGTTCGGCGATCAGTGCGGCAGAGCCAGGCAGCGGACTCATCCGCACCGCGACCGGCTGTTCCCAACGGTAGCTGGCGTAGAGCGTGGAGGGCGAAGCGTCCGACGCCAGAATCGCCCAGTCGACCGTCACGTCCCCAGCCACCTGAATCGTCAAGCGCTCCCGATCCGACACTGGTTCATCTCCCACGGGTTGGTTGTACGCTGATGATTACAGTACGATCGTACACCATCGTGAGACGGGCCGGGCGCGGGGCTCAGCCCGAACCTTGCATGGAAGATAGAAGATTGTGACATCAGGCGCGTTGCGTCAACCTTTACTGATCATTGGGGTCGTTGGCCATCGCCCGGACGCCTTCGGCTGCGTGGACGGTTCACGACTCCGCGTTCAAGTCCGGGACGCCCTGCGGCTGGCGTGCCGGTACGGCGAGCACGTCTCCCTGATCTCGCCGATCGCCGAGGGGGCCGACCGGCTGGTAGCGCGCGAAGCGCTGGCGCTCGGCATGCCGCTCACGTGCCTTCTTCCATTTTCCCGCGATGTTTACGCCAGGGATTTCACGACGCAAGAGTCGGTCAACGACTATCTGGACCTGCTCCAGCGAGCACAGGCAATACGCGAGATGCCGGGAGTGCGCGGATCACGTGAAGAGCGTGACGCCGCCTATGCCGCGTTGAGCGATGCGCTCGTCGACCAGATCGGCCTGTTGATCGCGATCTGGGACGGGAACGAGGCGCGTGGGATCGGTGGGACTGCCCACACGGTTCACGCGGCCATCGACCGTCGCATACCGGTGATCTGGATCAACGCCGAGCCGCCGCATGACGCGCGGCTCCTCAGTCTCGCCGCCGACGGCGCGGTACGAGCCGAGCCACCCGAATCACCTGCCCCAGCGATTGAGCTCCTAGCCCGAACCCACCGTTCACGGACCGTGACGACGTCGCGGGCCGGCCTGACGCCACCGACCCACACCGGGAACCTGGCGCCACACGGTCATCCCGCGGGATGTCGCAGTTCTGCCTGCGCGCCGCGGCGGCCGGTTGTTCACGCTCCCACCGGTGCTTGCTACAATCGCCTCACCGACCACGATCGACGCTCATTCGAGGAGGAACGCGATGCCGTCGCGCACGCCCAGCCTTACCCCAGCGGAGGCGCTCGAGCTTCACCGTCAGGCACTGGTGATCGACACGCAGCAGCCTCCGATCTCATCCGGTATCGTCTTCACGCCCAACATGCGTGAGACGCTCGCCGACCTGGCGCGGCAGGGCCGCACCCGAGCTGAGGCCGGACCGGTGCTCGAAGATGTCCTCGCGCGTGACATCGAGACCGGACAGGAAGCACGCGACCTCTACCTCGATATGTGGCGTGCCTCGGGCGTGACCGTCGCCTGCGGCACCTTCTCCGGTCCCGACCGGCTCGCCACTGCCTTCGAGACCGCGGTGCGCAAGATCGCCAACGCCCAGCGCATCGTCACGGCGCTCAGTGACGACATGGTGCTGGTCCGTACCGCGGCCGACATCGAACGCGCGCATGCCGCCGGCAAGCACGGGATCATCGTCGACTTCCAGAACACGATCGCCTTCGGTGATGAGCTGAACCGCATCAATCTCTTCCACGGACTGGGACTGCGCATGGTGCAGCTGACGTACAACCTGCAGAACCTGGTCGGCGATGGTTGCACCGAGGCCTATCAGGGGGGCCTGACCTATTTCGGGCGCGAGGTCGTGCGGCGGCTCAACGAGCTGAAGATTCTGGTCGATGTCAGCCATTGCAGCGAGCAGGTTGGCTGGGATGCCATGAAGGTCTCCAGCGCACCGGTCATCGTGTCCCACTCAACGAGCAAGGCGGTCGCCCAGCACGATCGGGGCAAGACAGACGAGCTGGCTCGCGCGGTGGCCAACCAGGGCGGTTACTTTGGTGTCGTCGTCGTTCCCGGCTTCATTCGCGACACACCCGGCGCGACGATGCAGGATGTGGTGCGGCATATCGAGCACCTGGTCGACGTCTGCGGCATCGACCACGTCGGCATCGGCACCGACAAGGCCGGGCCTGGACCCAGCACCAGCTCGCTGGTGGAGTACCCGGACTCGATGCCTCAGCAGCGTCCGGGCGAGTTCAACTTCTCCGGCTTCCGCAACCAGGAGCACCGGCTGACCGCCGAGTACAACACCGAGGGCTTCGCGAAGCTGAGCGACTGGCCAAACATCACGACGGCACTGGCCCAGGCGGGCTTCAATGAGGAGGAGCTACGCAAGCTGCTCGGGCTGAACTACCTGCGCGTCTTCCGCGACGTGGTTGGGTGAGTCCTGCCATGATCGCGCGGCGCGCACGGGCCAGTCATCCCGTCCGCGTGCCGCCGGCGCGAGTCACGGGCCGATCCTGCGTAAAACGCGCGGGGTCGGCCCGCTTAGCAACTCCGGCCCAGTCACGATCATGCGAACGACCTCGCCGCTCGCACGATATTCGAACGACACCTCGAACGGCAGCGACTCGACCGCGAAGCGATCTTGCCCGACCGGAATGAGCGGCGTGTCGGGCCAGACCTCGGGCATGCCGTTCAGGATGAGTACTCGATCTCTCAGGCCGACCGTCGCCGCTCCCGCGTGGTCACCGATTGTGTATGCGTAGGTTCCCACGTAGCGGTCGAGCGATCCGGCTGAGAGCGGCGGCTCCTGGCCCGGCGGCAGGTCGAGAACGTCGAGCGCCTGCCGTTGATGGGCCGGCCAGTCCCCCGCGCCGGTCTCGATGGCGATCTTGGAGAACGAGAACGTGTCATACATCGCGTCCGTCAGGTCGCGGTACGCCGTCCAGTACTCGACCATGCCGTCAAAACCGTTGAGCCCGTGTCGCCGGCCATAGGGCGACTGCGTGCTCTGCTCCAGCAGGCGCTGCTCGGTGGCGGCACCACGCCGGTCGCAGATGCGCCGCAGCGACGCGCCGACGTCCTCCTGGTACAGAGAGATGAGGCACGGGTTGGCGGGCGCGATGAGCTTCGCGACCTCGGCCACGTAGGCCCCGATCTGCTGCACCGGCACGTTCACGGGGAAGAGGCTCCAGGTCAGGTAGCCGAAGAGGCAGCCATCGATGATGACGACATCGCCTCCGCTGATGACGGTCCCGGCGAACCGCCGCCATTGCTCCAGCGCGTCAGCGATGAGCCGCTCGAAATCGCCCTGATTCAGCCGCTCGACCGTCCGGCGCAGCCCCTCGCGGTCGCTGGAAGACGTAGACCGGGTGGCCACGCTCTTCCTCGTACCACCAGCGTACGGCAATGCCCTCCAGCCCCAGCCGCCGGGTGAGGAACTGCGCCAGTGTCGACTTGCCCGAGCCGGGCAGACCTTCGATCAAGATCAGCTTCGTCTGGCGCACTGCTGGCCTCTCATACGCCACGAACTTCGCACCGTTCGGGGATGAGATCGTTCGACGACCCCACCGTGAACGCCGTCCGGTGTTTCGGAGCATGCTGAATCGTTGATCCAATTGACGGTTAAAACACCTCGCCCCCGCATCCCGGCCCCAGACGGGACCAGGAGCGGGGACGAGGCTACGCGCGTCTCGCGCTCGCTATTTCAGCGTGTTGATGAAATCCGCCGCGGGCGAGCCAACGCCGGTCACGTCGTCGTAGCCCGGCGTGGTCTGCAGGCTCAGCGTCTGATTGAACGTGCGCAGGTGGTAGACCAGGCCATTGCTGTCGTCGACACCGTTGGCGTAGTCCGCCCGCACCGCCGCCACCGTGCTGCTCGGGCTGACGACGTCATTGACGCCGCTGCTTCCGGGCAGCTTCGAGTAGATCAGCGGGTTGGCGAACCCCAGCGGTGAACCATGCGCCTGGTTCACCAGGGCCATGATACCGGCCATCAGCGGGGACGACAGGCTCGTTCCACCGAGGCGGTACTCCGAGTATTTCACCGTCCCATCGGGGAAAGTTTGCGTCTGTCCGATCAGGTAGCCGGTGTTCGGGTCGCCATCCGCCGCGATATCCGGCACGGCGCGCCCGGTTCGTCCTTGCGCCGTGAAGACGGAGGACTGCACCACGCCCTGCTGGTACCAGGGCTCGGCGAAGAGCTGGCTGACGCCGCCGCCACCACCGTAGATCCAGCTACCGGGCGCCTTTGGACTCCACGTACCCTTGCTCGTCCAGAGGGAGCTCGTGGTGCCCCAGCCGGTCTCGAACAGGTAGTTGTTGGATGAACCGACGGCCAGGCTGGTACCGCCCACCGCCGTTACCCACGGGCTGGAGGCCGGCCAGTCGGCCGTGCGGTAGCCCATGACCAGCGATTCATCACTGAAATCGCCGGAGGAGAAGTAGATGCCGATTCCTTCGGCGGCGCCCTGGAGCAGGATGCTGTTGTACGGCTTGATGTAGCCGAACGGCAACAGCTCGGTCGGCCAGCCGTACGAGTTGGTCACGATCGAGGCCAGGTGCCGGTCAACCACGTGGTTGAGCGCCGCGTCCAGATCCTGGAAGTTGTTCGGCGCGCCGACGTAGACGATCTTGGCTTTCGGCGCCATGCCGTGCACCGCTTCGACGTCGAGCGTCTCTTCACCGTACCAGCCCTGAGGATCCTGCTTCATCCCTTTTTCAGGATGGTTGTAGGTGCCGGGAGCCACGACCTGCTGGATATTGGTCGAGTCCAGGCCGCGATTGGCGGACCATTGATCCAGATCCTGCTGAATCGTCGGCGAGGCATAGGCGTCGATGATCGCGACCGTCTGGCCGGAGCCATCGTAGCCCGAGTTCGCCAGCCCGTAGGCTCCGAGAATCTGCTGCGGCGTATAGCCGCACGGGATATACGACAGGTCTCCGGCGCCGTACGGGTTCGTGAAACCGCTGGCGTCCAGCTGGCCCCAGTATGCCGAGCAGGGTTGTGCGCTCACGAAGGCCGGCGTCGGTGGAGCGCTCGGATCGGTGGCGATATCGGTATGCACGAGCTGCGCCGAGTCATCGAGCCCGATCACGCCGCTGACCAGCGGAGCGATCGAAGCCGGCACCGAGATATCCGACGACGGCGAGCGCAGGTTCAGGCCGTTCACCTGGTACGTGCCAAAGCTCGTCCCAAAGGCGGCGGACGCCTGCGCGACCGTGCCCTCGGCCGAGACGTAGAGATTGTTGACCGGGGTGTAGACGATGCTGAAGCCCTGAGAACGCAGCCAGGATTGCACCGCGCTGACGCTCTTCCCCGACGGTGCGAACTGCTGGCGGAACTGCTGCGGAGTCAGAAACTGGCCATAGGAACCACTGGCGGGATCGGATACCGCCCGGGCCAGCGCTTCCAGCCCGGATTGGTTCTGCCAGTTGAGGTAGACGCGAAACCCGATGTCGTCGGAACCGTTCACCGACGACTTGAAGTTGGCCGCCGTGGCCCACGGCGGCACGTTGCCGGCCAGCGTCGCGCGCCCCGATGGCGCGGCGGCGGCCGATAGGACGTTGAACGGGATCGCGATCATCATGATGAGAGCGAAAATGCTAAGCACGCGCCGGAACATAGACATTCCTCCCTCCAACGGAGCCGGCCACGGCAACGCCTCGCGTGAACGCGCTGAACCCGCCAGCGTCCGAAGGACTATTTGCGTACCTGCGACGACATGCGTACCATCCTAGATGGTTCGAGAGTCATGTCAAGATGGAAGCGCCCGGTACTTTCGTCTGTTGGACCGGCGTGCGGCGAGATGGCCGTCGTCGCTTCAGACAGGATGCAGGCGCGTTGACGACACCTCAGGGAGAGTGATGCACGTGCGTTCGACACGATCGACGGACTCCGCGATGCGCCGATCATTGATACTCTGGCTCATCCTCATCATCGCCCTGATCCCGGCACTCGCCTCGTGCAGGTTGCCGGTGGCGAAGAGCACGGCCGTCGCGACGCAGACGCCCGAGAGCGAGCAGGGAACCAATGGCGCCTGCGGCAAAGAGCGCTGGCCGGTGAAGACGATGAGTGATCCGCAGGCGTCGCAGGTCGACCTCACGCCGGTCGACACGACGGTGCCGGACCTGACGTCGCTACGCGCTCCGAAAACGCTGCCGGAAGACGGCAGGGTCGTGCCGACCGAGTTCACCACCTATCGCCTGACGGCGCGGTTGGTCGAGGCCAAGATCGAGGCGGACGAGGATATCCATCTCGTCATAGCCGACCCAAAGAACTCCAGAGACACCATGATCGTCGAGCTACCGAACCCGACCTGCGCCGGCGCGTCCACCTCCCGTGTCGTGCAGCAAATGTCGACTGTTCGTCAGGCGTTCGTCGGCAGATTCGGCGCGCCACCCACGACGCACTTCGAGCGGATTTCCGGCACGGCGCAGATCACCGGCATCGCCTTCTTCGATTTCCTGCACGGCCAGACCGGCGTGGCGCCGAACGGCATAGAAATCCACCCGGTCATTGAATTTCGGCTTCTCGGCGGCGGTTGAGTCGACGCAGGGCGCAACGGCCGACCTTCGTAGACGCGGGGCAGACGGCGTCCGCGTCACCTACCCGGCGCGGCAGCCCTCACCCCCAACCCCCTCTCCCGACGATCAGGAGAGGGGGAACGAACGGTCCGGTCGCACATCAGGGGATGAGGGCTGTTCTACCTTCTCCCCGGCCCATCGACCACCCGCCCGGGTTTCGCGCCGGTGTGCTCGCCGTTGACCAGTACGCGCGTGCCATTGATCCAGACGTCGCGCACGCCGACCGACAACTGGTGTGGATCCTCGAACGTCGCGCGATCGCCGACCGTCTCCGGATCGAAGATGACGACGTCGGCGAACAGGCCGCGCTGGAGCAGCCCGCGATCGCGCAGGCTAAGACGACTGGCGACCGCCGAGGTCATCTTGCGAATCGCATCCTCGAGCGAGATCACCCCCTCGTCGCGCACGTACTTGGCGAGCACGCGCGGGTAGGTGCCGTAGGCGCGCGGGTGCGTCAGGCCGTCTTCCTTGGCCCAGAGCGGGTCGATACCCCAGGCATCGGTCGAAATCTTGTTCCATGGCTGTTGCAGCTGCAGCCGGATGTTCTCCTCACTCATCTTGAAATAGATGGTGAAGACGCGCTGCTCCTCCGAGATCAGCAGGTCGATCACGGCGTCGACCCACTCCTGGCCGCGCATGGCGGCGATCTCGCTCAGGCGCTTGCCGGCGTACTGCTGGTTCTCCGGCTTTTCGAACCCGACCGGCATCACCTTCTCCGGGCCGGCCGTCGTCACCTGTGGCTCCCAGCCGCCGGTCGGTTTGAGGGCTTCGGCGCGAATCCTGGCCCGCATCTCGGGATCGCGCAGGTTCTCGAAGAATTTCCCGCCGGCCGAGGCCCAGGCGGGCAGGCAGGCCGAAAGCTCGGTGCCGCTGGCGATGTAGGGATACTGATCGGTCGTTATGTCGATGCCATCGGCGCGAGCGGCGTTGATGCGCGCGATCACCTCGCGCATCTTGGGCCAGTTCTCCTCGCCGCAGACCTTCAGGTGATAGATCTCGACCGCGGCGCCGGAACGCCGCCCAATCTCGATGGCTTCATCCAGGGCCGTCAGGATGTCGTCCGACTCCGAGCGCATGTGCGTGATGTAGACGCCGCCGTACTCGCCAACGACTTCACAGACGTTGACGATCTCGTCGGTCTCGGCGTAGACGTCGGGCGCGTAGATGAGGGCGTAGGCCACCCCGAACGCGCCATCCTTCATCGCCTCCGCCATCACCCGCCGCATGGTGGCCAATTCCTCGTCGCCTGCCCGACCGAGGTCCATCCCCTTGCCGTATTGACGCAGCGAGCCGCCACCCAGGAATGATCCGATGTTGGGGGAAACGCCGTTATCGACCGTCGCCTCGAGCCAGTCACGAAAGCGCGTCCAGCCTTTGGCGCGCTCGCGCCATTCCGGCAGGTCGATCGGAAAGAAGGGCCTGGCCATTGGATCGGGATAGCGTCCACCGGCCGGAGCCGGAGTCCAGGCCTCGCCCATGATCTCGGTCGTCACGCCCTGCGTGACCTTCGACAGCGAGCGTCCGTCGACCAGGAGGCGCAATCCCGAGTGGCTCTGGATGTCGATGAAGCCAGGGCAGACGACCATGCCGTCGGCCTCGACCACCTCGCCTGCCGATTCCGGCGAGATGCTATGAGGCGGCGCGACCTCGGCGATCCGGTCTCCGCTGATGGCCACATCGGCGTGAAACCACGGATTGCCGGTGCCGTCGATTACCCGCCCGCCACGGATCAACACGTCGATTGCTGGCATGGTGCGTTTCCTTTCGCGCTACGTTTGCGGCACGGAAACAGCCCTCACCCCGCTTCGCTGCGCTCGTCTCCCCTCTCCCGAAATCGGGAGAGGGGTCGAGGGTGAGGGCCCGCGCCCTTCCCCCTACCGTCTCCCCGGCCCGGCCACGAACTGGCCCGGCTTGGCGCCGGTGTGCTCGCCACCCTTGACGACGCGCTGGCCGTTCACCCAGACGTCGCGCACGCCGACCGACAACTGGTGCGGGTCGGCGAAGGTCGCCCGGTCGCCGATCGTCTCGGGATCGAAGATGACGACGTCGGCATAACACCCGGTTCGCAACGTGCCGCGATCGCGCAAGCTCAGCCGATCCGCGACCGCCGAGGTCATCTTGCGGATGGCGTCTTCCAGGGTGATGACCTTCTCCTCGCGCACGTACTTGCCCAACACACGAGGATACGTTCCGTACGCGCGCGGGTGGACCGGGCCGTGCTCTTTAGCCCAGGCTGGGTCGAGCCCTCCGGCATCGGTCGAGATCTTGTTCCAGGGCTGCTGCAGCTGCAGCTTGACGTTCTCTTCGCTCATCTTGAAGTAGATGGTCGAGATCCGCTGGCCCTCGTCGGCCAGCAGGTCCATCACCGCATCGACCCAGTGCTGGTTGCGCATCTCGGCGATCTCGTTCAGCCGCTTGCCGGCATACTGCTTGTTGTGGGCTTGCTCGAATCCCGACCGGCATCACGTTCTCGACGCCGGCCGTGGCCACCTGCGCCTCCCAGTCGCCGCTCGGATTCAACGTCGCCTCGCGAATCCTGGCCCGCATCTCCGGGTCGCGCAGGTTGTCGAAGAACTTGCCGCCGGCCGCGGCCCAGGGCGGCAGGCACGAGGAGAGCCCGGTGCCGCTAGCGACGTAGGGATACATGTCGGTGGTGACGTCGAGCCCTTCGGCTCGCGCCGCGTCGATGCGGGCCATGACTGACGGCATCTTGTGCCAGTTCTTGCGGCCGGTGGCCTTGAGATGGTAGATCTCGACGGCCGCGCCCGAGCGCCGGCCGATCTCGATCGCCTCCTCCAGCCCCTCCAGGATCTGATCCCCTTCCGAGCGCATGTGCGTGATGTAGACGCCGCCGTAGCGCGCGACCTCCTTACAGACTTCGGCGATCTCCTCGGTGCTGGCGAAGGTGTCGGGCGGGTAGATCAGCGCGTAGGCCACGCCGAAGGCGCCATCTTGCATCGCCTCGGCCATGGCGTCTTTCATCGCCTGCATCTCGCTGGCGTTGGACGGTCCCATATCCATGCCCCGCCCATACTGGCGCAGCGTGCCACCGCCCAGAAATGAGCCGACATTGGGTGAAACGCCCTCTTTGACCATCGCTTCCAGCCAGTAGCGGAAGCGCGTCCAGCCGGTGGCCCGTTCGCGCCACTGGCCGATGTCGGCGTAGGGCGTGTGTCGCAGATCGTCGAGGTTGCGACCGCCGATCGGGGCCGGAGTCCAGGCCTCGCCCATGATCTCGGTCGTCACGCCCTGCGTGACCTTCGACAGGCAGCGGCCGTCGACCATCAGCGGCACGATCGAGTGGCTCTGGATGTCGATGAACCCCGGACAGACGACCATCCCCGCCGCCTCGACCACCTCGCGCCGCCGCATCAGCTGGAATGCTGCCGGCTGGCGCGATGTCGACGATGCGATCACCGTTCACAGCCACGTCGCCAAAGAACCAGGGATTGCCGCTCCCGTCGACGACCTTCGCGCCCCGAATCAGAACGTCGATGCCTGCACTCATCGTGACACTCCTTCGTCAGTTTCAGTCAACCCGATTCGCCAGACGCCCATGCATGCGCACGAAGCGCGGCCGGCCATCGTCACCGAGGATGAACTCGACCCGCTCGTCCTCGCGCTGCCCGTCGCGCACCAGAAACTCGGTCTCGCTCGCCGGCGCGAGCAGTTGCGCCGGGTACGGCACGGTCGCGCCGGTGAACGGGTGCGGGCCTTTGAAATTGATGCGGAGACCGCCGCCGGAAACCGCCACGTCGATCTCGTAGCCGGGCCGTTCGTAGCGTCCGGCCAGATTGTCGAGTGTGGGGCCGGGCAGGGTCGTCGCAGCCGGAGCTTCCTGTTTCAGCCCGCAGGCGTGCTCCAGCAGCCACTTCTCTATCGCGGGATAGGCGGAGCTGCCGCGGCCGCTGTTGGTCAGGACGACCAGGGCCACCTGCTGCTCCGGCACCAGCGTGAGCAGCGACTCGAACCCGCTGATCGAGCCGGAGTGACCGACGACGGCTGTCGAGCCGATCGGTCGAATGTCCCAGCCGACGCCCCAGGAATTGGCCCAGCCACCGGCACGCGCCTGCGGCGTCCGCATCTCACGCGCGGCGGTCACGCTCAGCACGCGCCGCCCGTCGATCTCCCCGTCGTTCATGTGCATGCGCGCGAAGCGCAGCAGGTCGGAAGCGGTCGAGATCACGCCGCCGGCCGGACGCCGGTTGCGCGGGTAATATTGTCCGACCGCCACGTGATCATCGCCGCCCGGCTCGGTCTGGACGTGTCCCATGGCGCTGGGCCAGCCGAGCGTATCGTGTGCCGCGAAGCAGGTCCGCTGCAGGCCGAGCGGTTTGAAGACGCGCTGCTCCATGGCTTCGTCGAAGGTCGTGCCGAAGACACGCGCCAGCACCGTCCCAGCCAGCTGGAAACCACTGTTGCAGTAGGCCCAGAGCTCGCCGGGCCGCGCCTGCTGCGGCAGCGTCGCGAAGATCGGCAGCGCGCGCATCAGGGCGTCGTCGCCCAGGCCGTAGTCCGCCGAGTAATCTCCGTAGATCCCGCTGGTGTGCGACAGAAGATGACGCATGGTGATGGTCGCGCGTGCCTCGGCGTCGGACAGCTCGAGCTCGGGAAGATAGCTGATGACCGGACGATCGAGGTCGAGCAATCCCTCATCGACGGCAGTCATCGCCAGCGTGGCGGTGAAGACCTTCGAGATCGAGGCGACGCGAAAGAGCATGTCGTCGCGCACGGGCCAGCCGACATCGAGGTTGGCGGTGCCGTATGCGTGAAGCTCGGTGCGGCCATCCCGCAGGATGCCGACAACCGCTCCCGGCACCGTCCAGCGCCGCAGCGATTCGTTAACGACAGGGTCAAGGCCAGCGAGACCCGGATCAGACATGAACGCACTGCCTTTCATTGAGGTCGTCCTCACGAGCCGCCCTCACCCCCTGCCCCTCTCCCGACGATCAGGAGAGGGGAGACGAAGGGTCCGGTCTGTACCCAGGGGATGTGGGCTCTTCTACCGTCTCCCCGGCCCAGCCACGAACTGGCCCGGCTTGGCGCCGGTGTGCTCGCCGCCCTTGACGACGCGCTGCCCGTTCACCCAGACGTCCCGGATGCCTACCGACAGCTGGTGCGGATCCGCAAAGGTCGCGCGATCGCCGACCGTCTCCGGATCGAAGATGACGACGTCGGCGAAGCAACCGGCGCGCAACGTGCCGCGATCGCGCAGGCCGAGTCGATCGGCGACGGCCGAGCTCATCTTGCGCACGGCATCCTCGACGGTCAGCACCCTGTCTTCGCGCACGTACTTGCCGAGCACCCGCGTGTAGGTGCCGTAGGCGCGCGGGTGAACCGGCCCTTTGTCCTTGGCCCAGGCCGGGTCCATCCCACCGGCATCGGTCGAGATCTTGTTCCAGGGCTGTTGTAGCTGTGACGCCATGTTGTCTTCGGTGATGGTGAAGTAGATGGTCGAGATGCGCTGTCCCTCATCGAGCAGCAGATCCATGGCCGCGTCGACCCAATGCTGGTTGCGCATCTCGGCGATCTCGGTCAGGCGTTTGCCCGCGTACTGCCGGTTGTGCGCCTGCTCGAAGCCAACCGGCATCACCCCGGCCGGCGTGCACAGATCGGCCATCGCCTCCCAGTCGCCGGTCGGATTGAGCGCCGCCTCGCGAATCTTCGCCCGCATCTCCGGATCGCGCAGGTTGTCGTAGAACTTGCCCCCGGCGAACGCCCAGGGTGGCAGGACCGACGTGAGACCGGTTCCGGACCCGACGTAGGGGTACTGGTCGGCCGTGATGTCGAGGCCGGCCGCGCGCGCCTCGTTGATCCGCGCCAGAACCGACGGAATCTTGTGCCAGTTGCGCTTGCCGATGGCCTTCAGATGATAGACCTCGACCGCCGCGCCGGAACGCTCGCCGATCTCGATCGCCTCGTCGAGTGCTTCGAGCAGCGCGTCGGCCTCGGAACGCAGGTGGGTGATGTAGACGCCGCCGTAGCGCGCGACGACTTTGCACACCTCGACGATCTCGTCGGTGTCGATGTAGGAGTCGGGCGGGTAGATCAGCGCGTAGGAGACGCCGAAGGCGCCATCCTCCATCGCTTCGGCCATGACCCGGCGCATGGTGTCGAGCTCGTCGGCGTTCGACGGCCCCATATCCATGCCCCGCCCGTACTGGCGCAGCGTGCCGCCGCCGAGAAACGAACCGACGTTGGGCGATACGCCGGCCTCAGCCGCCGCCTCGAGCCAGTGGCGAAAGCGCGTCCAGCCTTTCGCCTGCTGGCGCCACTCGCTCAGGTCGGCGTACGGAGAATGCCGCAGTTCGGCGGTGTTGCGGCCGCCGATCGGGGCCGGCGTATAGGCTTCGCCCATGATCTCGGTCGTCACGCCCTGCGTGATCTTCGACAGGCAGCGACCGTCGACCATCAACGGCACGATCGAATGACTCTGAATGTCGATGAAACCGGGACAGACGATCATCCCCGCGGCTTCGACCACGTCCCGCGCCGACTCGACCGGGATACTGCCCGGCGGGGCAATGTCCAGGATGCGATCGCCTGAAAGCGCGACGTCACCGTAAAACCACGGGTTCCCGCTGCCATCGACGACTTTCGCTCCGCGAATCAGCACGTCGATCTTTGTGCTCATCGATCCCTCGCTATCTTCCACGTCATTTTCAGACCGCAATTCCCCGATCGTGGGCACAAGGTAACAGAAGCGGCTGTCGCCCGAAAGCAGCAAGATCGGGTCAGACGCCCGCGCGTCCATGCCGCTGGGGGGTGCGGTTCCGGACGGCCATTCCCAAATCGTGACAGCGCTGTCTGGTCATCGCAGCAGGACTAGCCAAATGGTCCACTTTGTGGCACCCTAGCGCGGCACTCGCAACCATCACTTATGTCAGGACGTTGTACCGAGTGTTCTGCGCAATTCGGGGACCGCGCAGAGATGTTATTCGGAAAACCATCCGCGGATACCGGCAGCGCGGTGGCTCAGGAAACGGAGAATAAGAAGATCGCGCTGGTGAACGCGAGCGCAGGTGATTTGCCGGAGTCGTGTCTTGGAAGGGAATAGGGTTTGTTCAAGCGCAGCGCACGAAGCTACCTGCTTGGGAGCTTCCTCGTAGCAGCTGCGGTGATGGTCATTGGGGTCGCACCAGTCGCCGCGGAGATTCAGCAGAACACGGTCAACTCGTCCGTATCGACATCACAATCCGACGTTCTGGCGTCGTCAACGCAGGCGTCGTTCCAATCGGCGGCTCCGAGCTCGCCGACCGGCCACGATGTCGCGGGGCGCTTTCAGAGCTTCTACGATCAATCCGGTGGACTCCCCGTCTTCGGTTACGCGTTGAGTGGGCCGGTCTACGAGAACAATCTGTTCGTGCAGTATTTCGAACGTCAACGCTTCGAGTATCACCCCGAGAACGCCGGTACCCCATACGAGGTGTTGCTGGGACGACTCGGATTCGACGACGCGCAGGCCAGGGGCCTGCTTTCAACCGCGCCATTCCAGCGACAGCCGGACCCACAAGGGGACAACGCCGACTGCACGTTCATCTCGGCAACCGGACACTGGCTGTGTCGCGGATTCCGCGACTACTGGAACAGCCATGGGCTGGAGTTCGGCGATCCAGGCGTCTCCTATCGCGAATCGCTGGCGCTCTTCGGTTATCCGATCAGCGACGAGTTCGTTGATCCAACCACCGGAGACACGGTGCAGTATTTCGAGCGCGCGCGCTTCGAGTACCATCCGGAGAATCCGGCACCGTATACCGTCGAGCTCGGTCTCCTGGGCGGACTCTCCTGGCAGTCCGCGGCCGCGACTACGACGCCCGCGCCGGATATCACGCCGATCGGGCAACAGATCGCCGCGGAAGCACTGAAATACGTCGGTGCTCCCTACGTCTGGGGCGGCACCTCGCCGAGCGGTTTCGACTGCTCCGGATTCGTCTACTACGTCCTGAATCAGGTGCTCGGGAACGGGAGCTTCCCTCGCTCGATGAGCGATCAAGTCTTGCAGGGGACGCCGGCCGATCCCAACGATCTCCAACCGGGCGATATCGTCTTCCAGCAGAACACCTATCAGTTTGGCCTGTCGCACGCCGGAATCTACATCGGCAATGGTCAGTTCGTGAACGCCGAGAACGAGAGCACCGGGGTCGCGATCGCCGATCTCTGGGATAACTACTGGGGCCCGCGCTTCCTCACGGCGCGCCGGATTGGTCCGTAGCTCGATTTTCCTCAGCTGATTCCATCTGGAATGGGGCGGTCGCTTGGCCGCCCTGTTTCGTTTGCGGCGGTGCAGGACAAGGCGCGGCCTTCGGCGCACTGGACCGGCGGGCTTCACACCTCATAGACTCTAAGAGATCGCGCCCAGCGCGACCGACGCGACGACGGCACCACGCATTGACCGCGACGTGCGGCAACCAACCCGGTCGGAGGAGTGCGGATGGATCGGAAGGCGTTCACGGAGCAGCTGGCGGCAGGGCTCGCGTCGTTGGGCGATTGGGAGGCAAGCTGGAATCCGGTCGAGACTGACCCCAGCGTTCAGCTGCCGCCCGATCGGGTCACGAGCGTTGCTGACCGACCTCACGTCACGATTGCGCGACAACTTCCCCTTCTATCACCCGCGCTACGCCGCGCAGATGCTGAAGGCCCCACATCCGATCGCGCTGCTCGCCTACACGCTGGCGATGCATCTCAACCCCAACAACCACGCCCTGGACAGCAGCCAGGCGACATCGCAGATGGAAAAAGAGGTCGTGGCCGATCTGGCCCGCATGTTCGGCTATGGTGACACCTTCCTCGGCCATCTGACCAGCAGCGGCACCATCGCCAATCTCGAGGCGCTCTGGGTGGCGCGTTCGCTGCACCCGGGCAAGGCCATCGCCGCCAGCGATCAGGCGCACTACACCCACGGGCGCATGGCTGAGGTGATCGACACCCCGTTTGTCTCGATCGCGAGCGACGAACGGGGGCGCATGGATCTGGACGCGCTCGAACGGGAATTGCGCTCCGGCCGGATCGGCACGGTCGTCGCGACGGCCGGGACCACCGGTCTCGGCGCGGTCGACCAGGTGCAGGAGATCATCCCGCTGGCGCGCCGCTATGGCGCCCGGGTGCACGTCGACGCCGCCTACGGCGGCTTCTTCACCGTGCTGGCGCGGGCGGACCAGCCGCCGATCGACCCGGCGCCGTTTCTGGCCATCGCGGACTCCGACAGCGTCGTGGTCGACCCGCACAAGCACGGGCTGCAACCCTATGGCTGCGGTTCGGTCCTGTTCCGCGACCCGTCGATCGGCCGCTTCTACGTCCACGATTCGCCCTACACCTACTTCACCTCAAAGGAGCTCCATCTGGGCGAGATCAGCCTGGAGTGCTCGCGCGCCGGGGCCGCCGCCGCGGCGACCTGGGCGACCTTCCAGTGCTTCCCGTTGCAGCCGGATGCAGGACTGGGACCGATCGTCGCCAGGGGACGCCAGGCCGCGCTGGCCTGGGCCAGGCTCCTCGACGAGCACGAGCGCTTCCGCCTCGTGGTGCAGCCGGAGCTCGACATCCTCACCTTCTACCCGGTGCCGGACGTACCAAACACGATCACGGCCAGCGCGATCTCGGCGCTGACCGAACGCGTCTACCAGGGCGCCATGGACGACCCGGACGACCCCGTCTTCCTGGCCAAGTACGTGGTTCGGCAGGAACTCCTGTCGCGCACCGATGCCACGATCGCATGGGACGAGCCGACCGTGACCGTGCTGCGCAGCGTGTTGATGAAGCCGGAGCATCTGGCCTTCGTGCCGCGCCTGCAGCAGGCGGTCGAGCGGCACGTCGGCTAACACGGGCAGACGGGCCTCGCACGATCCGTGAGAAGCCGTTCCCTACCCATTCGTGTGGGCGGATGAGTCATTTTGTGCCACGAGAGCGATACTTGTCGTGGTCGGCGTTTGAGGTCGTTCGCAGTCCAGTATCGGCATGGCGCGAAGGCGCGATCACACAGCCGAGGAGTGATGATGGCGAAGCCGTATGAGACGTACAGCTACTGGCTCGAGACGTGTGGCGATGATCTGACGCCGCGACCGGCGCTGGAGGGCACGGTTGATGTCGATGTGGCGATTCTGGGAGCCGGCTTCACCGGATTGTGGACGGCCTATTACCTGCTGCAGCGCGAGCCGTCGCTGAAGATCGCGATCCTGGAGCGTGAGATCGCGGGATTCGGGGCATCGGGGCGTAACGGCGGCGGGCTGGGCAATCGCTTCCCGGTCGGATTGCGGCGGATGGCGCAGCTATTCGGCCGGCAGGCGGCCGTCGACCTGCAGCAGGCGCTGAACACCGTTGTCGATGAGGTCGCGAGCGTCGCCGAGCGCGAGCGCATCGCGATGGACTACGTGCGCGGCGGCTATGTGCGGCTCGCACGCAGCCCCTACCAACTCGACGTCCTGGCGAGCGAACAGCGCGCGCTGGAGGAGTTCGGCTTCGGCGACGACTCGACGCTGCTCGATGCCCAGCAGGTGGGTGAGCGCGTCTCGGTGGCCGGGGCGCTCGGCGGGATCTACAACCAGAACAGCGCCAAGATCCATCCGGCCAAGCTGGCGCGCGGCCTCGCCCACGCCGTCGAACGCAAGGGCGCGACGATCTATGAGCGATCGCCGGTGACCGAGTACACGACCGGCGCCTACCCGGTACTCCACACCGCGCGTGGTCACGCCCGGGCGAAGACGATCGTGCTGGCCGGTGAGTCATATCTCTCGCGCTTCCCACAGCTACGGAGGAAGGTGCTGCCGGTCTACTCCTTGATCACCCTCACCGAGCCGCTCTCACCCGGCGACTGGCAGCAGATCGGCTGGGAAGCACGCGAGGGGCTCTCGTCCGCCACCCACATGGTGAAGTACCTCACCCGCACGGCCGATGGCCGTGTGCTATTCGGCGGGCGCGGCGCGCCCTACCACTTCGGCTCGACGATCAAGGACGATTATGACCGCCACGAGCCGACTCACCGCATGCTGCAGGACAACGTGCGTGAGTGGTTCCCGATGCTGAAGGACGTGAAGTTCACCCATACCTGGGGCGGACCGATGGGCTGGCCGCGCGACTACGTGCCGACCGTCTCCTACGACCCGGCGCAGGGACTGGCGGCCGCCTATGGCTACACCGGCACCGGAGTCGGACCATCGAACCTGTTCGGCCGTATTCTGGCCGACCTGATCACCCGAGCCGACAGCGAGATCACCCGCCTCCCCTTCATCAACCGGCGTGGGCGCGATTGGGAGCCCGAGCCATTTCGCTTCATCGGCGTGCGCTACGTCCAGCGTGGCTTCGAGCAGTTGGACCGCCAGGCCGAGGCGACCGGCATCGCATCCAACGGCCGGTCGCTGGTGGAGCGGCTGACACGGCATTAGCTGCGGTCATGACTGCTGCGTCTGTGACCTGCCCTGATCACATCCTCGCGAACCGGTCGAGGGCGTCGATGGCGACGTCGTAGAAACTCGTGCCGCCGCCGTGGCCGGCGTCGTCGAGAATATGCAGTTCGACTGGTGGTCCAGCCCTGGTGGAGCCGCCAGGCGGTCTCGAGCGGGCTACTGATGTCGTAACGACCATGGATGAGCGCGCCGGGGATACCGTTCAGCTTCGACACCTCTCGAATCAGCTGATCCTCGCCGAAGAAGCCGTCATGGCTCCAGTAGTGCGTGACCAGCCGCGCAAAGCGCAGACGAAACTCCGGATCCTCGTAGCGTGGACTCGGCTGGTGGCCGGGCGTCAGCGAGACGTGGGTATCCTCCCAGGTGCACCATTCCCGGGCGGCATGGTCGCGGAACGCCGGGTCCGGATCGAACAGCATCTCAGCATAGGCATCGACCGGGCGCAGGTGCTTGAGCCTGCCGGGTATGGCCGCGGTGAATCGTTCCCATTCCCGCGGGAAGATGCGCCCGACATCCTGAGTGATCCATTCGACCTCGCGCCGCGACGTGCTGGTCACGAAACCCAGGACCAGCGCATGGACGTGCAGCGGGTGTGTCTCGGCATAGGCCAGCGCCAGGGTCGTGCCCCAGGAAAGGCCCAGGATGGTCCAGCGATCGACGCCGTGCAGTGCCCGCAGCCGTTCGATGTCGGCGATGAGGTGCTGGGTGGTGTTGGTGCTCAGGTCGGCGTGCGGTTCGCTGGCCAGCGGCCGGCTGTGCCCGGCCCCCCGCTGATCGAACAGCACGACGCGATAAAGGTCCGGATCGAACAGGCGCCGCTGGCCCGGCGAGAAGCCGGAACCGGGGCCGCCATGCAGGTAGAGCGCGGGCTTCCCATCGGGATTCCCGCAGCACTCCCAATAGATCTGATGCCCGTCGCCGACGTCGAGCATGCCGCTGTCGTACGGGTCGATCGGTGGGAACTGGCCCGGCATTCGACACCCCTTTCGTTGCCATCCAGAACAGGGGCGAGACTATAACCGAAACCGGGGGCGTGATGCGACTTTGGTGAAACCCGTTCCCGGGCTAGGCGGCCGGGGGTTCTTCCATCTCGATCCCCCGGGTGGGCATTCCGCCGGCCAGCGGCTCGACGTAGCGACGAATGCCGAGCGCGACCGCCGCGCCTTCGCCCGCGGCCGACGCCGCCTGCTTGGTGCTGCCGACCCGGCAGTCGCCAGCCGCGAAGATTCCCGGCACGCTCGTCTCCAGCCCGCTACCGGTGACGATGAAGCCACGCTCGTCGAGATCCACCAGCCCTTCGACAATGCCGGTGTTCGGGCTCAGCCCGATGAAGACGAAGACCCCGGCCGGTGTCAGCTCGCGGCGTTCGCCGCTACCGGCGTCGCGCAGCACGACTGCTCGCAGGCGCGCATCGCCTTTGAACTCTTCGGTGATCGTGTTGTAGAGGACGTCGATGTTGGGCTGCTCCTCGATCTTCTCGACGACCGCCTTGCTCGCCGTCAGCTGCGGTCGCCACGCACGACGATGGTGACGTGCCGGGCGAACTTCGTCAGGAAGATGCTCTCCTCGCCCGCCGAGTTCCCACCGCCGATGACGAGCACGTCCTGGTCTGCGATAGAACGGGCCGTCGCAGGTGGCGCAGAAGTGGACTCCAGCGCCGATGAAGTCTTCCTCACCGGGAATGTCGAGTCGCCGATAGGTCGAGCCGAGGGCGAGGAGCACCGCCCAGGAACGATACTCGGCCCCATCGGCCGTCCGCACGTAGCGGTATTCGCCGTCGACGCCGACGCCGGTCACCTCCTGTGCCGACAGGATCTCGACGCCGAAACGCTGCGCCTGGCGCCCGAAGCGGTCCGCCAGTTCGGCTCCGGTGATCCCGTCCGGAAATCCGGGGAAATTGTCGAGACGTTCGGTCACGCCAATCTGACCGCCGACCCCGGCGCGATCGATCACCAGCGTCTCGATCCCCTCGCGCGCGGCATAGAGGGCGGCGGTCAATCCGGCCGGACCGCCTCCGACGACGATCAGGTCGTAGAAGGGGTTGCTGGCGCGGGTCTGGAGACCGAGCTTCTCGGCCAATTGGGCGTTCGAGGGCTCCACCAGCGTCGAACCGTCGTCAAAGACGATCGTCGGAATGATCTGCTTTCCATTATTGACGCGTTCGACCACGTCGAGCCCGGCTGGGTCGTTGTCGATATCGATGAAGGCGTAATGAACGCGCTGCTCGCCGAAGAACTTCTTCGCCCGTTTACAGTCGCTGCACCAATGCGTTCCGTACATCGTGATCGCCGCTGTTGACACGTTCAACCTCCTTGTTGTCCTGGTACATCAACCGCGATCATGCATGCTGTGTTCCCCGCTCTACCGGCCCGGCGCCGCGCGTTCCCGAACCACGTAACACTGGCAAACGAAGCCGGTCTCGCGCCCCCGTTCGAGGGCAACTCGACACCAGATTCCGGCGGGTGAATCACCCGCGAGTCCAACGAATTCCTTGCATGTGCGAAGCCGGTATATGACCGAACTTGCCGTTTGAGAGCACGAAGTTTCCATCACTTGACATTTTAATAGGACCCGAGTATTGTAAATACCTGAAAGCGTGGATCGCGCTACCTCGCTTGACGCTTACCCGAACGATAAACACAACCGTGTGCATCCCGGAGAAGGGGGACTCCCGGCGCACCTCTGAAGCTGTGGCGCCAATCAGTCACCGACCGTGTGGCGATTACGCTGCTTTTTTCTGTACGCGTCGTGTGGTGACCACCTGCGCTGGCCGTCCGAAAGTTCGTGACCGGCGCGTTGTGGATCGACGCGATAACAGGTTCCGATCCGCAAGCCCCGTCACGAGACGACCGACTTGCGGATTCTGCCCTGCATTCGGCTGGGCGACGCGAGCACGGCTGCCGAACGACGGATTTTGAGGAGGACCGGCGACGGTGTCCAGTGGCAGTCCTGGAACCGGCCGGGGGGGGTTCCATGAAAGGTGGGCAGTGAATGTTCTCACGCATATCGATTTCCGCGCTGCTCCTCGTGCTGATCGTCCTTCCGGCGTGCGGGAGCAGTGGCGGTAAGTCCACGGCGTCCAGCGGCGGAAAGGGCACGACCGCGGTCGCAACCAGCACTGCAGCGAGCGCGGCCGCCAGCCCGACCGCGCCGCCAACGGCTACTCCGGTGGCTGACCTGACGTGGGAACAGATCATTGATCTCCTCACGCCCTCGACCGTCATGATTCGAGCCGACGTTCCGGCTTCCGCGGTATCAAACGAGATGTTGACGTCCGGCACCGGCATCGTCATGTCCAATGACGGCTACATCCTGACGAACGCCCACGTGGTCAACGGCGCCGCTGCGCTCTCGGTCTACACGTCGGGATCGTCGAAGGAACGGCCGGCCCGCGTCGTGGGTGTCTCCCCGTGTGACGACCTAGCCGTCATCAAGGTTGACGACACGACCGGCCTCAAACCGGCGATATTCGGCAAGAGCGGCACGCAGCATGTCGGCGAGGACGTCGCCGCGATCGGGTATCCACTCAACTTCGACATCGGTACCGATATCAGCATCGCGCGCGGCATCGTCTCCAAACTCGAGCAGACCATTCAGCCGTATGAGAGCCTGATTCAGACTGATGCCGCGATCAATCACGGCAACTCCGGTGGCCCACTGGTCAACACCAAGGGCCAGGTGATCGGCATCAACACGCTGAGCTTCGACCAGGCCCTGCAAGCGACCGGTATCAACTACGCCATCAGCATCGATAAGGCCCTACAGGTCGCTCCCGACCTGCAAAGCGGACACAACCGTCTCTACCTCGGCATGAACCTCGGCCCCAACGACTACGCCGATTACTTCGGCACGGACCAGGGCCTGGTGGTCGAAGCCGTCGCCTCCGACAGCCCGGCGTCCGTCGCTGGTATCCAGCAGGCATACCTGCTGACGCAGCTCGCGGGGCTGCCTGTCAACTCCATGGCGGATGTCTGCAAGATCCTGCGCTCTCATCAGGACGGCGATTCCCTGAAGGTTCAGTTCCTCAATATCGCGCAGGACGCGCAACAGATCCTCCAGGGTGAGGTCGTGATCGGCAAGGCGACCGCGACCACCAAGGTGGCGGTTGTCAGCAGCCAGCCGCTGTCCGGAACCGCGTCAGCGACGTCCACTTCTGGCGGATCGGGCACTACCAGCAACATCAAGCAGTTCTCGTGGGATTTCGCCAGTGACACCGGAGACTGGCCCACCGGGCAATCGAGCAACACCAATGTGACGATCAGCAACGGGACGTACAACGTCTCCCTGTCTCCGAACGTCTACGCGATCTACAGCCCGAAATCCGTTCCCAACTCGGGAGACCAGAGCATACAGGCGGACGTGAACGTGCAGGCGGGCTTTGGCGGCCTGGCGGTGCGGTTCTCATCCGACAGCAGTAACAACTGGACCTACTACGACTGCTTCATCTATACCGATGGCACCTACAGCTGCGGAGTCAGCATCAAGGGCCAGTGGAGCGCGCTGGTGCAGCCGACCGCCTCATCGCAGATCAAGCAGGGTGCGACGAACACCATCCAGCTTACCGTGATCGGCAGCAAGCTCACCTTCACGATCAACGGGACCGACGTGAAGTCCTTCGATGACACCCAGATCACACAAGGCGTCATCGGTGTCGAGGCGGGCAGCCCCAAAGATGCGAACGGCTCGATGTCGTTCGACAACGTTGGAGTCGGGGTAGTGCCTCAGTAGGTAACCTGCCGATCGCCTGAGTCACGTGATTGCAACGGCCGTGGCAACCGTCACGGCCGTTGTCGTGTGCAGCCCGATGGCGCGACGAGCAAGACGGAATTTGCCGGCCACCGCAGCCTCGTCTTGCCTGAGTTATCGCGCCGCGATGCGGTTCGCCACTCATTTCACCGTAAACGGGTAGGACCCGATGAGCGTCCCATTCAGATAGAGATCGACGCGATACGCGCCGGTCGGGAATCCAGCGGTGGGACTGGCGAGCGAGAAATCGCCCGACTGGCTTCCGGACACTTTCAGATCGGCGCGGTCGATCACGTAATTAGACGGCACATCGGCATCGACCTTCTCGGCAACCCAGACCGATGACAGTGTCGAATTCGCGGGGAGACCGGTGGTCGTGAACGCGAGAAAGACCTTCGGCGAGGTGGTCGAGAAGACCGTGGTCGGGCCGACCGGCTGATAGTCACTCGTCACGCTTTTCGCGAGCAGCGCCTTGACCTGGTTCGTGGGCTGCGGCGTACCACGAACGCCAGGATCAACGGTTGGAGAAGCGAGTGGGCTGGCGACCGGCGTCGCGCCGGCGCGCGGGGTGGCCGTGTGACCTGGTGTGGCAGTGGCGCGCGGGGTGGCCGTGTGACCTGGTGTGGCAGCGGCTCGCGGGGTGGCCGTCGGGGTGCCGACCGGCGTTGACTCCGGCGTCGCGATCATCACCGCCGCCGTGGCCGCGATCGTCGCGCTCGGCGTCGCGGCGGTGACGGTGCTCGATTTGCTCGATCCCCTGCAGGCCGCGAGCGACACTAGCAGCGTCAGCAGCAGCACGCTCAGCACCGGGACACGTAGCATCGGCAACTCCTTCCAGCCATGCATTGATGATTCCACCCGTGATCCGCCATAGGACCGTCGCAGGCTGAGCATGATGTGGGCCCACGTCAGACATCTCTGCCCGGGTCCGTCGTCACGCTGACACGCCCGGCTCACGAGGCAGGCGACATCGAGCGTGGGTGTTCGACTCGCGGTATGGCCAGCCCGCGATCATTCGACAACTCCGACGCGACCTCAGCCGAGATGATGATTATCGTGGATTCGAGGTAAACGAAGAAGAGAAAGGCGACGACCCCGCCGAGCGCGCCATAGACCTGCTGATACCTGCCGAAATTCGCGACGTAGACCGCGAAACCGAGCTTGACGAATTCGAAACCCAACGCCGCCAGGAGCGCGCCCACGCGCAGATCGCGCTGGTGCACCCGGCGGTTCGGAATCAAACGATAGATCAGGATGAACACCGTATACGACAGGAAGAACGGGAAGAGGAAGAAGACGACGGCCCAGGCCAGGTTGACCAGCGGGCCACGGAAGAAGTCGGCCGACACCGCGCGCGCGATGCCAAGCGCCGCCGTTGCGCCAATCGAGAGGAGCGCCAGTACGCCCACCGCGACGACGCTGAGCATATCGAACAGGCGACCGGTAATGAAGGGCCGTGCCGCCGGAACGTCGAAGGCGATGTTCAGGGCCCGGCGTAATGTGTTGAACAGGCTACTCGCGGTCCAGAGCGTGCCGACGAACCCAAACAGGCTCAGGATGCCGCCTTGCTCGGCCGACACCTTCACCACGCTCTCGACTTGCGTGCGTAACCCGGCGCCTGGCGGAAACTGGTTGACGATCGCATCGACCACCCGGGTCTGCAGATCGGTCCCGCGGGCGAACCAGCCGAAGATGGTTGCCACCAGAATCACCATCGGAAAGAGGGAGAACATCGCATAGTAGGAGATCGCGGCCGCGTAGACCGAGCCATGCTGGTTGCTGAAATCGTGCGTCGCGCGGTAGAGCACGTCGACGGCATAGATCTTCCTGGCTCGCGCGACAAGCTGTTGGGCTTGCATAGGCATGATCCTCTGTCCTGGCCGGAGTGACGCTCGCGGACCGTATCGTCGGAAATCGCACGATCTCTGTACAGTCCCCGTTCGTCCCGACTATCAATCTTAGTGTCGATGTTCGCGCGGATTCGTGCTATCGAATCGCTCGATTTCCCCGTGACTAACCGGCATTCGCGGGTCTAAAGTTAAGTGGTGCGCCGGGTCGGACGTCCCGATCGAAACAGCGCCACACACGGCGGGGCGATCCAACGCCCGCGACACTCGTTGGGAGCTGACATCCAAAGGCAGCATTCGGCGCGCACCCGCACGATTCAGCACGTGCTCATCGGTGTGCTGGCGCTCAATATTCTCGTCGCGGCTGCGAAACTCGGCTACGGTCTCTTTTCGAACAGCTTGAGCATGTCAGCCGATGGACTCAACTCACTCCTCGACGGAGCCTCGAACGTGGTTGGCCTCATCGGCCTGGCCATCGCTTCGCGGCCGCCGGACCCGAACCATCCCTACGGACACCGCCGCTTCGAGACACTCACCTCGCTGGCGATCGCCGCCTTCATGATCCTGGCTCTGCTTGAGATCGTGCAACAATCGATCCAACGCATTCAGACGGGTGTGCACCCGCGGGTGACGGTCATCAGCTTCGCGGTCATGATCGTGACGCTCCTGGTAAATATCCTGGTCACTACCTGGGAGCGACGAATCGGCCGGCAGTTGCGCAGCTCGATTCTGCTGGCCGACGCGCGCCACACCGGTAGCGACATCTTCGTCACGCTCTCGGTCATCGCCGGATTGATCGCGGTCAGAATCGGGCTGAGCTGGGCGGACGTGGCCCTGGCGCTCGTCGTGGCGGGAGTGATCTCGTGGGGAGCCTGGATGATCATTCGTGAGGCCGCCCTCTCCCTCTCCGACGTCGCTGCGGCGTCGACCGGGCGTATCGAGCAGGCCGCGCTGGGCGTTCCCGGCGTTCGAGGCGTTCACAATATCCGGACGCGCGGCGCCGAGGGAGTCATCTGGGTCGACCTTCACATCCAGGTCGATGCGGAGATGCACGTCGATGCGGCGCACGAGATCGCCAGCCAGGTCGCTGAACGCGTCGAACGCGAGGTCGGGCTCACGGCCGACGTGACCGTCCACATCGAGCCGGCCGACGCCGTTCACCTGAGGCCCGAACGCAACTATCGGCCGGAGATCTAGCTTCCTGGTGGCTCGTCCAGCGCGGCATCAGGGGAGCGAGGTAGTCAAACCGGTGCCGGTCGCCGGACTCCTCCTGTAACGTTTCCGACACACGAGAGGCGTCGCCATGAGGTGCATGTTGAACCTGCCCACACCGGAATATGGCGGCGCGTTCTATGCCGGTGCCGGGTGCAGTTCTCCGCCATCAGCGCGCGAATGCGCATCTCCAGCGAGGACCGCGAGCTGAATTACCCACGCGCAACCTCCGCCAAAACCATCCTCACGCCGCCGCAGGGATCGATACCCCCACCTGGTATATACGACTTTGTAACGCTCGCACCCTTGTTCGTCACGCTCCCGACACACCCCCTCCCGTAGGCTTGCAATCACGTTGAGGATCGCCCCGGTCGTAGTAAAGGGGATCATCGTGAGACGACAGATGCTGGGAGCGATCGTGCTGATCGGCATTGCGCTGGCCGGCTTGCTGTTCGGCGGCGGCGCGGCGCACGCTCCGATGACGAATCTACCAGCCACGTTGTCCGCTCCGGCGGGGATGCTGCCGCAGGCTGTCTACCGGTCCAGCCCAAGCACCGTCGCCGCCTATCAGGCCGCGATCACTCATCCCGGTGTGCTCGCCTCGGTGCCCTGTCTCTGCGGCTGCCAGCAATCGCTCGGACATCGCAACAACCTCGATTGCTACATCGCTGAACCCGAAACGCATGGAGTGGTCGTGTATTCGACGCACGGGATCGACTGCGGCGTCTGCCAGACGATCACCCAGATCGCGCTGGACGGAGCGCAGCGCGGATTGAATGGGCCGGAGCTGCGCCAGCTCGTGCTCGATCACTATGGCGTCCAGTCGTAGCTGCGCCATCCTGTAGAGAGGGTGAAGATGACCAAGACCGACCAACACGCATCGCGACGGGAAATCCGACACACCCAGGTGCAGCGTCGTCGTGTCGTGCGAATTGCCGCGCTGGGAGCGCTGGTTGTCGTCGTGGCCGTCGGTGTCGCTGCCGTGGTCCTGACGATGAACGGCTCGTCAAACGGCAACAAGAGCGGAGCGACGACCTGGACGGTGCCAGCCTACTCGGGCGGGCCGCGCCTGGCCGTCGATCGCACGCTGGTGGACGAGGGCCCGGTCGCCTATGGCCAGAAGGTCGCCGCCAGCTACCGGCTGAAGAACGTCGGCGACAAGCCGCTCACCTTGCAGGCTCCCACGGTCGAGATCGTGGAGGGGTGCTGACCCCCTACTCCGGTCATCGGTCGGATGACCCTACAACCCGGACAGGAGACCTCGGTCGATGTACAGTTCAGCATGCACGAGGGCATGGGCGGTCCGCACCGCTTCCTGATCAAGCTGGCGAGCAACGATCCGGTCGAGCCGACAACGGCGCTCACCGTCGCGGCTGCCTACCCGAAGCCGTAGCGTAGCTCGAGGCGATCAGCGCCCGCCGCCCGCCACCCGGAAACGCTCTGGTGGCAAGCAGGGAACGAATGGAGCCTGCCGGAGAGATGCCCGAGGATTCAACCACCGTACTGGTGGTCGACGACGAGCAAGATCTGACCGATCTCGTCGGCAGCTACCTGCGCCGGGAACGCTTCACTGTGCTCACCGCCAACGATGGAATCAGCGCACTCGATCTGGCCCGGCAACACGCGCCGGACGTCGTCGTGCTCGACCTGATGCTTCCGGGGATAGACGGTCTCGAGGTCTGCCGCCGGCTGCGACAGTTTTCCGCCGCCTACGTCCTGATGCTGACGGCCCGCAGCGACGAGGTCGACAAGATCGTCGGCCTGACAGTCGGCGCCGACGACTACATGACGAAGCCCTTCTCGCCCCGCGAGCTGGTGGCACGGGTGCACGCCCTGCTGCGCCGGTCGCGACCCACTCCCACCGCGAACGGGAACGAGAAACACCGGGAACAGTTCGGCGATCTGGTGATCGACCACGACGCCCACGAGGTGACACACCGCGATCAGGTCGTCGCGCTCACGCCGCATGAGTTCACGTTGCTGGCGACGCTGGCGGCGTCTCCCGGTCAGGTGTTCAGCCGGGGGCAGCTTCTGACGCTCGTCTGGGGCGATGACTTCTTCGGAGATGAGCACGTGCTCGACGTGCACCTGAGCCATCTGCGCCAGAAGCTCGATGAGGACCCGGCCAATCCCAGCTACATCGAAACCGTGCGTGGCGTTGGCTATCGCTTCCGCCGGGCGCAGTGATGAGGGCGTGGTTTGGCCACCTGGGCCTCCAGGTGCAACTCCTCGTCTCCTATCTCCTCATCCTGATCGTCGCGCTGGCCGCGGTGGCGCTCGGCATGCGGCTCGTGGCTCCCTCCATCTTCAACCGCCTGCTCATGCACAACATGGGGATGGGCATGATGGGTGGCACCATGACCGTGGCCATGCAGGACGCAACGAAAAGCGCCTTTCAGACCACGCTCTGGCAGTCCCTGCTCCTGGCACTGGGCCTCGCCAGCCTGGTGGCCGTCGTCGTGAGCTTTTTCGTCGCCCGGCGTATCACGACCCCCATCCAGCGCATGGCGGCGGTGAGCCGGCGCATCGCTCGTGGCGAGTACGCGGTGCGGTCCGAGGTGGCGCCGACGCTGGAGATCGGCGAGCTTGCGCAAAGTCTCAACCGTATGGCAGCCGAGCTCGAGACGACTGAGCAGCGGCGCGTGCAACTCATTGGCGACGTCGCCCACGAGCTTCGGACCCCCATAACCACGCTTCAGGGTTATCTCGAGGGGTTGCGTGACGGCGTCGTCGAGCCGTCGGACGGGCTATGGACGAGACTCTACGATCAGACCAGCCGGTTGAACCGCTTGACCGAAGATCTCCACGAGCTGTTTCAGGTCGAGGCTGGAGTCGCGACCATCCAGCGCAGTGCCGTGTCGCCGGGCGAGCTCGTACAGGCTGCGGTCGACGCCATCGGCCCGAGCTTCGCGCAGAAAGGGATCGAGCTACGGGTTTTCCTCCCGCCGGGAACGCCGCCGGTGCTGGCCGATCGCGACCGCGCCGGGCAAGTTCTGACCAACCTGCTGACCAACGCGCTGCGCTACACCCCAGCGGGCGGCAACGTGACGGTCTCCCTGCGCCCGGATGGCCAGGCAATCTGGTTTGTCGTTGAGGACACCGGCATCGGCATTCCAGCCGAGCATCTCTCACACGTGTTCGACCGCTTCTACCGGGTCGATCCCTCTCGTTCCCGCGCGCTGGGCGGCAGCGGCATCGGCCTGGCGATCGCACGCACGCTCGTCGAGGCCCACGGCGGAACGATTCGTGCCGAGAGCGCTGGCCCGAATCAGGGCAGCACGTTCAGCTTCAGCCTACCCCTTGCCCATTCCTGAGCCATCCCGATCTTGAAGAAAACTTAAGGAAGCCGGACATGGCGGCTTGAGTCCCGTTGTCTACGCTACTGATAGAGGCCGGAACGAGCCGGCCACATGATGACGAGGAGACGACGATGATGTACGGCAATGGTTGGGGATTCACATCCGGCTGGGGTTGGATCGGCATGACGGTCATGATGGTCTTCTGGGTTGCCTTGCTCGGGATCCTCATTTACTCCCTGAGCCGCGCGTTCTGGGGCCCGGCGCGTAACACTCCGGCGAATACGAGCGAGCAGGATCGAGCGCTGGGCGTGCTGCGCGAGCGCTTCGCACGTGGCGAGATCACGGAAGACGAGTACCGCCAGGTGAGCGGCACGCTACGCGACACGGCGAGCTAGTCGGGGCAACGCGAAATCCGCGAGGCCGAAAGGAGCATCTGATGAGACGACGATTGATAGGCGTAATGGTCATCGCGACGGTGGCGCTGCTCGCCGCGGTCGCGGCGGTACCCGTGGCCGCTCACATGGGCGTGGGGTTCGGTGCCACGAATAGTGTCCAGTCCTCCGGCACCACCATCTCAATGGCTGATGCGAAGGCGAGCTTCACGCAGTACCTGCAACAGCAGGGATACGACAATCTGGCGATCAGCGAAGTGATGCAGTTCTCGAATCAGTTTTACGCCGAAGCCATTGACGCCACGACTGGTGCTGGCGCGCTCGAACTGGTGATGAGCCTGAACGGCCAGGCGATCCATCCGGAGCCGGGCCCCATGATGATGTGGAATACCGCGTATAGCCCGATGCTCGGGACGAACGGCGGCGCGCTGCGACAGGGCATGATGAATGGCTCTGGGGGTTACGGCATGATGGGTGGTTCCGGGGGATCCGGCATGATGAGCGGCGGCCGCGGCTACGGCATGATGGGTAACGCGAGCGGCACATATGGTCCCGGCATGATGGGCACCGGCTCCGGCATGATGGGCTATCACCCCGAGACGGCAACGACGCTCGCCCAGCCGTTGACCGCCGCAACGGCCCTGACCACCGTGCAGGCATGGCTGACCACCAATCGACCGGGCGTGACCGCGACCGACGCGACCGCGTTCCCCGGCTACTTCACCTTCCATACGGAACAGAACGGCAAGATCACCGGTATGCTCTCGGTTCAGAGCTCGACCGGCGCAATCTGGGAGCACGTCTGGCACGGTGACTTCGTCGCGATGGACCCGGCTTCCTGAGCGACGCCGGCTGACAGATCAAAGGGGTGGTCAATCGACCACCCCTTTTTCACGTGGATTTCCTGACGCTTATCCGAACTTGAACGACGCGTGCGTCGCCCAGAAGTGACTAACCAGGGTTCAGACCGTCGCGGTCGCCATCTGGTTCACCAGCTTCGGCGGCAGCGGGTACGACAGCTTGCTGTGGGTCAGGCCACAGGCGACCAGCATCTCGGCGGTGCGCAACGCGACCTGCAGCGGGTTGACGACCGGCACGCCAACCGCCTCCTGCAACTCGGCCGAGCGAAACGACATCGTGCCGCAACCCAGGATCAGCACGTCGGCGCGATCCTTCTCGATCGTCTCGCGACTCACGTCGATCAACCGTTTGAAGGTCGCCTCCGGGTCATTGTTCAGCTCCAGCACCGGGATGCCGATCTGCCGCACGGAGGCCAGTTTGCTGGCGACCCCGGTAAGCAGCGCCAGGTTCTCGAGCGGACGAACGATGTTCTCCAGCACCGTCACGATGCTGAAACGGTGACCCAGGTTGGCGGCGACCAGCATCGCCGTCGCGCCCGGTCCGACCACCGGGATGTTCACCAGCTCACGAATACCGTCGATGCCGGGATCGCCAAAGCACCCGGGCACGATGGCGTCGAATCCTTCACGCTCGAGCTGAACGGCGAGCTCCATGATGCCGGGAACCGACAGGTACTCCTCGTACATCGATTCGATACTCGCCGGTCCACCCTCGGCGCGGCGGGCTTCCAGCTCGACGCCCGGACTGAGAAACGTCTGCAGCGCCGCCTGGCGATTGGTCGGACCGACATAGCAGATCCGCATCGTAATGGGCTCCTCTCAGAATCGGGTATTTCTCAACGACGACGTCCTCTTCGCGGGCGATTCGGCTCAGCCCGCGGCTGCCTCGACCACCTCGCGAGCGTTCTGCAGCGCCCAGACGAGCCGGTTCTGGCCACGCTTGAGATGGGCCCTCAGAATGCCGCGGCGCGCCGGATCTTCCCGCGCACCCGGCATCGACAGAGCCGGTGCCAGGTCCGGCAGCGGCGCCACGTCGAGCGCTGGATCGTGATAGAAGCCGGACATCCGGCTGTAATTCACCGGCACGAGGATTCGCGCCAGCCGGCGCTGCGCGAAGTTGAGGCGGTCAGCCGCTTCTCCACGTTTCGTCAGCGGGTCCTCGTACAGTCTTCTCCAACGCTTCTTCGAGCGCGTCCAACGCCTTGCGCGACGGTCCGAAGTCGAACTCGTTGCCGGCCGCTTCCTGATACCTCGACAGCGTGTCGCGAATCTCGGTGGTCGTGCGCGTCCAGTCGAACGGATGGACCGGAGCGTTCAGAACGCGCAGCACCGACGCGGCATACATGCGCATGTCCCGGATCAACAGGCTCTTGTCGGCGACTTCCATCAAATCGCCTTCGGTGTGCCACTGGATATTGGCGCCGCAGCCGCCGACCGCGTAGTAGCCCTTTTCATCGCGCAGCTCCTGCGACATCGTCGAGCTGAGCATGTAGAAGGAGCTGATGCCGATGCCGTTGAAGGAATAGTCACCGGCCCGCACCGGCCGCTCCGGCTGCGGCGTCAGGGTGGTCGTGTCGCGAATGACGGTGTCGACGAAGGGCTCGGTCTCGCTCATCGCCGTCAGTTCGTTGTAGGTGTTGGTCCAGCGGCAGCCGGGCGAATCGCAGTTGACCTGCGCCACGCACTTGTTGGCCAGCTCGATGGCCATGGTGATCGGCGTACCAGGTGGAACCGGCGTAGCGGCCGTGGGAGTGACCCGACCACCAGGCGATGCGCAGCGAGCGCGCTTAGGCTGTGCCGGTGCTGCCAGAAGACGCGCGCGATCTTCGAGCATGGTCGCGTCGCCGGTGGCGTTATCGCCGATGCCGACGTGCCAGGAGTCGAGGTGTCCGTGCAGCAGCACGAACTCATCGGACGAGCCCGCCCCTTTGATCTCCGCGACCAGCACTGGAATCGGGCGCCAGCCGGTGTCGAGGTTGGTCGAGAGCGCGACGCGCCCGCCACGCCTCGCCAGCGCGATCAACTCCTGGCCGTCCGGGTTGTTGACCGCCGCGACCGGGATCGACGGCTGCCGTCCCATCGAGTCGAGATCGGGCGTGCCCCAGATCGTGGTGCAGATCCCCTCGTGGATGGCCTCGCCCGGATTGATGAAGATGCCGGCCAGGGCACCGGCCGCCATGACGTCCTTGACCTTGCCGGGTGACGCCATCCCCTCCGTCAGCACGATCTTCCCGGCGACATCGACCCCGCCGATATTGACGCCGATCGAGAAGACGTCGCCCGCGCCCGACGCCGCGTCGCTGCTCGAGACGTAGACAAGCTCGCCCGAGATCTCCTCACCGCCGGTCGAAACCGACATCGACGCGGTCTTGGCGCGATAGGACGTCCCGTCCGGCTCGTCGGCTCGAACCGTGGCGCTGAGCGGAATCGAGATGAAACACTCCGGCTCGTAGACCGCGTAGGGAACGCCCGCATCTCTCAGATGCTGCGTCAGCGTGTCGACCGCTTCACGTTCCTCGTCGGAACCCGACAAACGAACGAGCGTCGAGAACTTCTCCACCACGCTCCACGGCACGTCGAGCGAGATGCTGTCGAGCACCTTCCGTTCGAGCGCCGGATCCCTCCACTGGACGAATGGTCGCGCGCCGCGCATGCTGCGGCCTCCCTTTCTCTGATAAAACCGGATATTCCCTGTATATCAACCGAGCGAAACAATGGCGCGGCCGCCAGCGATGACCAGGCGCGTTCCGAACGCACGAGACATCAGATCGAGCTTCGCGAGCACCTGTTCGGCCTCGTCACCAAGCGCCAGGCGCGGCAGGCCGGGCCCATCGACCATCAGTGGTAGCAGCTCGACCGCGAGATCCGCACCGGCAGTCAAGCGCACGATAACCGACTCCGGCTCCATGAAGATCTTCAGATCGTCAAAGAGGAAGTTCCCCAGACTATAGAAGATCGGCTTGCCGCGATAGACCTCGATGGGATGGAGCGAATGGGAGTGATGACCGCAGACCACGTCCGCCCCGGCATCGATCAGCGCCCGGCCCAGCGGTTGCTGATACTGCGCCAGTATCCCATGACTCGGTGACAACCAGTAGGCTGGGACGCCCCAGTGTATGCCGACGATCACGACGTCCGCGTCCCTCCGGGCTCGTTCGACCTCGTCGCAGACCCGCGCCAGGTCCTCCGGTTGCGCCCAACTGCGGACGACTGGCACCGTGCCGGGCTGCTCGGCCAGCAGGACCAGATCCAGGTCGAAGGCGGAGCCGATCCGCAGCGGCGCGATCCCCGGCTTGCCGGGCCCGGCATCCGACTCGACCGGCACCGTGCAGGAGACGCTGATCAGCGCCACGCGCCGTTCGGCTGCCTGAAGCCAGACCGGCTGTAGCGCCCGATCGGCATCCGGCCCGGCGCCGCAGCAAGGAATCCGCACCGAATCACAGGCCGCTAGCGTGTCGAGCATGGCGTCCGGCCCATAGTCCATCATGTGATTGTTGGCGAGCGTGACAGCGTCGATTCCCATCGCCTTGACGTCGTGGATCAACTCCGGATCGGAGCGCAAGTTGGCCCATTTCGGCACCCGGTAGCCGCGCCGGGACAGGGGCATCTCGAGATTGGCGATCACCAGATCGGCGGCCCGCATCTCCGTCAGGACGGCGTGGAAGTCGCTTCCGGCCTCAAATCGCTCAGAAGGGATGCGCGATCGGAACATGGTGTCACCGACCAGGCTGATCGTGACGCTCCCGGACTGTGATTGCGAATCGCCCATCCTGCTCATTTCCCCACGAGACTCGATCTAAACCGTTATGACAACTTTCCCGAAGCTCTGGCGTGATTCGGCGCGGCGATGCGCCCCGGCGAGATCGGCCAGCGGATAGACGCTGTCGATGATTGGCGCAAGCTCGCCACGAAACGCGAGGCTCATGATACTGGTGAAGTCGTCCCAATTGCCCATCGGCGCGCCGAGGATCTGGCGATGCCGCTGATAGACCTCACGGATGTCGAAATCGGGCCGGTTGCCGGCCGTCGCGCCACAGACGACCAGGCGGCCGCCGCGCGCCAGGCTGCGGATGCTCTCCTGCCAGGTCGCTCCCAGTGGGTCGACGACGATGTCGACGCCGATGCCCCCGGTGCGATCCATCACCCAGCCGGAGAACGGCCCGGCGGTGTGGTCGACTGTGGCCGTCGCGCCATGCTCCTCCGCCAGGCGTCGCTTCTCGGGCGTGCTCGCCGCGGCGTAGACCGTGGCCCCGGCATGTCGCGCGATGCGCAATGCCGCCGAGCCGACGCTCCCGCCCACTCCCAGGACCAGCACCGAATCACCCGCGCGCAGCCCGCCGCACGTCACGAGCATGCGCCAGGCAGTGGTGAACCCGACCGGCATCGCCGCGGCATGCTCGAACGGCACGCCGGCCGGCATGAGGCAGCAGATTGCCGGCCGGCGCGAGCGCGTACTCGGCCATCGCACCGGGCGTGTGCTCGCCGAAGATGTGATAGTCGAGACACTGCGTCTGCTCGCCGCGACGGCAGTAGTCGCAGCTGCCACAGTAGAGGCTCGGGTAGAGCACGACCCGGTCGCCCGGACGCACGCTGGTCACACCCTCCCCGACCGCCGCCACCTCACCGGCGCAATCGCTGCCGCTGATGATCGGGAAGTCTGGCTCCGTCCAGGGAAAGATCTTGACCGGGGGGCCGCTGCGAGCCCAGAGGTCCAGCCGGTTCAACGAGGTGGCGCGAACGCGGAGCAGCGCCTCACCCGGGCCGGGGTCCGGCCGCGGCACCTGCTCATAGCTGATCACCTCGGGGCCGCCGTGCCGGTGGACGACACCCGCCCACATCATGTCGGGAAGCTGATCCATTACATCCAAACCTTCACGTCGTGCCGCTCTCCCGTCCCCACGCCTACTGCTCCGAAAGCCCGTCGTAGCGGACGCCACCCTTCATGATGACGTTGACGTGATCCAGGGCGCTGATGTCCTCGAGTGGGTTTCCACGCACGGTGATGAGGTCAGCCAGCTTGCCCTTCTCCACCGTGCCCACGCGATCCTCGATACGACAGCACTCGGCCGCCCAGCGCGTGCCCGCCAGCAGCGCGTCGGAGTTCGACATTCCCCAGCGAACGAGACAGGCCATCTCGAATGGGAGCAGGCCGTGCATGCTGTCGGTGCCGACGGCCAGGCGCACGCCGGAGCGCACGATGGCGCGAAACCGTTCGGCCGCATTCTCGCGCGCGGCGTGCAGCTTCGCCATCACCACCGGGTTGTCCCTGTCCCCCTGTTCGATGCCGGTCGGGTGCAGCAGGATCGCCTGCGTCAGCACGACCCAGGCGCCCCGGTCTTTGATCAGCGCGAGATCGTCATCGGTCGCCATCGAGGCGTGCTCGATCGTGCGGATCCCCTCTTCGACACCGAGCCGGATACCGGGTCCACCGATCGCGTGCGCCGCGACGTAGGTTCCCGCTCGCTCGGCCTCTTCGACCGCCACGCGGATCTCTTCGCGCGAATAGCTGGCGAAGTTCAGGCCGCCGCCCCGCGTTGAGCTGACTCCACCGGTGATGAAGAGCTTCAGGAACTCCGCCCCGGCGTGCAGATTCTCGCGAGCGCCTTTGCGCACTTCATCGACGCCGTCGAAGGCGGAGATCGCGCGGCCGTGGCCATTGCTCTGGGTGATCGCGCGGGTCGAGATCACCATGCGCGGGCTGGCGATCGTGCCGCGTTCGGCCTCGCGTTTGAACGCGACGTCGAGCCAGTTCTCCTCAGCCATGATGCGCGCCGTCGTGACGCCGGAGCGGAGCACGCGGCGCATGTTGCCGACGCCTCGCATCGTTTGCTGCTCGACCGGCTGCATCAGCTGGCCGATCTGGTCTCCAAGCCCGGGAACGATGGTGATGTGCGTATGGGCGTCGATCAGTCCCGGCATCAGGAACTCGCCGGGCCGATCCTCCACCGCCGCGTCCCGCGGCACGCTGATCGCGTCCGCCGGCCCGGCCGCGACGATCCGATCGCCGTCGACCAGCACCACGCCATTGCGGATCGGCTCCGCGCCGGTTCCGTCCCACAGCCAGCCTGCCTTAATCGCCGTTGTCACTCGTTCATTCTCCTCGCCTGGTCGTCAATGTCTTCGCCTGAATAAGCAACGCGCGGTTCGCCCAGCGCCGGTATCGACCGGTGGCGTCCGCCGCGTGTAGACGTTCATCACGCGCGGACATTGTAGACGCACGCTGCGGCCGCGCGCGGCATCAGCCGCTGTGTTAAGGTGTCGCGCGGGAGGGATGAATGGGAGCGAGTGCTACGCATTCGCGCCGCGCGGGTGAGCGACGCGGAACGGTTGAAGCAGATCGGCGTGACCGGCTGGGAAACGACCTATGCCGATTTCATCCAACGGGCCAACCGGCGGATCTATCTGAACGGCCCGTTCTGGTCGGTCGAACGCTTGCGCGCCGTCATCGGCGACGAGCGCTGCGAGACGCTGGTGGCCGAGATCGACGGCACGGTGGCCGGCTTCATCACGATCGAGCCGCGTGGAGACGGCGAGGTCGAACTGACCCGGCTGTACGTCGATCCGGAGTGCCGCGCCAGCCGGAGTTGGTCGAGCGCTCTGGCAGCAGGCGCTGGGAACGTCGCGGGCCCGTGGCGACCGCGTCGTGCTGGTCAACGTGTTCGGCGACAACACGGGCGGCCGCCGCTTCTACGAGCGGCTCGGATTCACCTTGACCGAGGAGACCACCACCGAAGTTGGCAGCCAGACCGTCTATGACGTCTGGTACCGGCTGGAGGTGTGAAGAATGGCGGATCGTCCGCGCTGAGCCACGTCCGCGCGGAGACCAGCGAGTCACCCGGGTACGTCGTCAATCACCATCATTTCCGGTGCACGCGCGCTCGCGACACCCAACGACTTCATCAAAGACCGCCAACCCCGCGCGGCCGTAACGGCAGGACCCCGTGCCGTATCAACCCTCGCTCAATAACCCGCGCGCTTGTCGACGACGTTGAGCATCGGCTCGTCACGCATGTAGCGGCCGATGTTCTCGATCAGGAGCTCGATGCCGCGCTCCCAGTAGAACGGTCCACGGCCCGACGTGTGCGCCGTGATGACCACGTTCTCCATATCCCACAGGGGCGAATCGGCCGGAAGCGGCTCGGGGTCGGTGACGTCGAGCCCGGCACCGGCGATCTGCCCGCCACGCAGGGCCTCCAGCAACGCCTCGGTGTTGATGATCGGGCCGCGCCCGATGTTGTAGATGAACGCGGTCGGCTTCATGACGGCAAACTCGGCGGCACCGATCAGTCCCTGCGTCTCGCTCGTCAGCGGCAAGGTGATGGCGACGTGATCGGACTCGGCCAGTAGCTCATGCAGGCCTTCGGGCGGGTAGAGGCGATCGACCCCGCGCGGCGGATCGCCCACATGCCGGCGCGAGCCGACCACGCGCATGCCGAGCGCGCTGGCGCGCCAGGCCAGCGCCTGGCCGATATCTCCGAGGCCGACGACGCCGAGCGTCTGGCGGCCAAGCTCGTAGACGGTGAGGCCGTCACGACCGCGCCACTCATGGCGCGTCTGAGCGCGCATCAGCTCGGGCAGGCCGCGCGCGAAGGCCAGCATCATGCCGAGCAGGTACTCGGCCATGTGGGGAGCGTGCACACCGCTGTTGTTCGTGAGGATGACATCGCTCTCGACCAGCTCCGGGAAGAGCATGCCGTCAACGCCCGCGCCGCTGAAATAGATCCAGCGCAGCTCGGGCAGCTGCCGCAGCAGATCGGCGTTCAACCCCCAGCCAATCAACGCCTGTGCCCCCCGCAGTATCTCGGGCAATTTGGCGCGGTCGGTGCAGACCACGACCTCGAGATCGGGATAGGTGGTCCGGATGCGATCGACGAAGGGCTGGTCGAGTTCGAACGCGAGGACGAGCTTGGTCAGCTTGGCCACGGCAACACATCCATCCTGTTGGGATACGGTTTGCGTCCACGTATGAACACACCGGTCGTATGAATCAGCCTGCCGGTCAACGGCTTCGACCGCCCAGTCTAACAGAATGGACGGCAAATCCGGCCACAGACTATGAGCCGCTCCCGAACGTGGAGCGGCTCATCGATGGCGACAGGCGCGGGTCGTCGAATCAGGCGGGTTGCTGGGAGCTCGGCGTTCCGGCCAGGCGCCAGATCGCGGCAAGCGCGGCGGCGGTCGCCAGGCCCATGACGACGACCACGCGCATCCAGGTGAAATAGGCGTACGACCGCAGGGCGCCGCCGTCGAGGGTGAAGAATGACGGCGCCGCTGAACGGAGGCTGAGGCCCCAGACCGCCACTCCAATCAGGCTCAGGCCCATGGCGAGGCTGGCGACGAGCGCCGGTATGCGCGCGAAGCGCAACGCCGGCTCGCTTGGATCGGCCCGCGAAAGCGCGAGCGACACCGAGGCGGCGCTCGCCACGGCCGCGACCATAACGTAGATGATCAAGCCGCGAACCGGGCTCGAACTGATCGTCTCGTGCGAGCGGGCGATGTCGGCTCCCCAGCCGATCAGAACGACGAAGAGCGCCGGCGGCAGCGCCAGCAGACCCAGCAGATCGCGCCGCCGGCCGGCCAGCGCCTGGCGCAGCACACTCAGACCCAGCGGCAGGCCGCCCGCCGCGACCGCCAGCATGGCGATGACGGCACCCGCGATCACGGCGTAGTAGCCGATCCCAACGGCGACGTGCGCCCGCATGACGCCGGCCCTGTCGGCGTCCTCCGTCATCTTCTGAAAGCCGATGCCGGCCACGACGTACACGATGAAGCTGAAGAAGACTACGATCTCGGAGCGTCGGAGTCTGGTCGCCATACGTCCTCGTCCTGCGGCAAAGCCTGGGTCGAGCCGCGCATCGAGCGCCCCACGGAGCAGATCGAACCAGGTGGCAAAGGTCACCTCGTGCTCCTCGAGCAGCGCCGTCATCTCGGTCGCGTAGCGGTCACGCCAGGCCGGCGGATAGCAGCGAAGCAGCGTCGCGATATGCATTTACGTACCTTGTGTGCCGAGCACGGCCAGACGGCCCCGGCCGGCACGAACGATCTCGTTCATGCTGTCGAGCTGCTGCCGCAGCACGGTCGCGCCAGCGGCGGTAAGCCGGTAGGGGCGGCGCCGTTCCTCGGCCGGCAGCGGCTCGATCCAGCCGCGCTGCTCCAGGCGCGTCAGCGCGCCGTAGAGCGTGCCGGGCTCGAGCTTCGTGCCGCTGAATTCCTGCACGTCCATCATGATGGCGTAGCCGTGCTTCGGCCCTCCGGCCAGGCTGGACAGAATCAAGAGCGCCGGCTCGGAAAAGCGCCCCAGTTCACTGATCTTGGCGGGCATCGGCGTTCCTTCGTTCCATTAGTAATGTTGCCGCTATGTCGTCGAACATACTACGTTCAACGAAATAGTACGGCGCGCGCGGGGCGATGTCAACGGTGTGGAGTCCGGATTCCGGTCGAGCGGTGACGCCGGTGTGTCAGCCGGTCGCGCCGTGTCCGGCATGCGACGGCGGGAAGGCGAAGGTTGCCACGATGGCCGCGACCAGACCCAGCGGGACCAGGAAGAAGAAGGGCAGGAATCGACTGACCAGGAGCTGAAAAGGGACGACGAGAATCCAGATCAGGACGGCGGTTGAGAGGAGCATCACCCAGCCGCGCCAGTGAACGGAGCGGCGCAACGCCACCGCGCTGGCCAGCTGCAGCGCGACGAGCAGCACGACGAACGGTCCGATGCTGAGCGCCGCGGCCGCCGTGAAGACGAGCGAGAACAGGACCGCCATCCACAGGAGCCGCCAGGAGCGTAGCGCCAGTCCGACCACCGTCAGCACCAGCGAGACCGCTCCCATACTCCAGAGTATCCCGGCAACCAGAAGGTACATCTTGGCTTCCGATCCGTGCGACGGCCGACGCAGATTGATTCGTTCGGTCACAGCCGTCTAAAACGAGCGTTTCCGTCCGGATGCTGTCCATGCGAGCATTATGCCTGAACACGTCGTTCATTCATACGGGCAATGTGCTCGACGGGCCTATGCCACAGGGCCGGCCGTCTCAACGGGCACGTGGTTCGGTGGACGTCGTTTCATCCAACAACGTGACGAAAACCCGTCATCAGACAAACACGCTCGCAGCTCGTCGACCGAAAGAGGTCGTCTCAAAGGCCAGCACCGAATGCACGAAACGAAACAGAGAATTCGAGACGCGATTCTGAGACACGTTTCATGCGGGTTTCCGGTTGTTCGGCGAATGGCTCGGCCAGAGCATGAAAATCGGACGTTTTTGAGACTCCAGACTTGGAGGGTATTCGGGACCACGGGGCACGAATGTCCCAACGATCCATGAATGGACATGGCCAATCGGCCGGCCTATACTCTGATCCATAATGCGGTGTATACGTATATTGGTGCGTAGAGAATCATGATGACGGTGCCACGGTCAGTCGTCCGGCTGCTCGTCGTACCGTTGCTCCTGCTAAGTTGCGTCTTCGTCGGCTGTCGCAGCCATCACCCTGCTACTGGTGTCCCAACCGTCTCAGCCGCTGTCCGCCCGACGTCCGTGGCAACGACAAGTGCCGCAGTACCATCCACCCCGTCGATCGCATCATTGCCGACCGTCACTCCGCCAACCTCGCGACTTACCATGACCGCGACGGCCACGAGCACACCGCCCTCACCCGCCCGCGCCTATTCCGCCCCACCGATCTCCATTCCAGCGGACTACCGGAAGACGTTCACCCACTACGCGACGGTCGATCGAACCGACAGCGGTGGCGCCGTTCGGGTGATGTACATCACGCCAGCCTCAATCCAGCCATTTCAAACGACGGGAATCTTCCCCGTCGGCACCATGGTCATCATGGAGGTCTATGCGGTGCAGCAAGCGCCGAGTGGTGGCCTCGCGTCTGACTCTGCGGGCCATCTCATCCCAGGGCGCTTGCAGGCGGTGTTGGTGAAGCTCAAGATCGGGAAGAGTGCGACCCCCGTTCCCAATAGTGCGGACGCCAACGTCAATCAGCGTGGCTGGGTCTACGCCTCCTTCGACGCCACGACGGGTGCGGTCAATGGCTTTGATCAGCCACTCTGTCAGTCCTGCCACGTTCGAGCCCAAGCTTGGGACGACCTCTTCACACGACCGGAGTTGCTCACGTTCGTCCAGAGCGACACACCGCAGTTCCTGCTGTGTCAGTTGTCAGGTCGGCAGCCGTGCCAGGAGCCAGGCCCGTAGTCTGCGCTGCTATAGATCTCATCGATCCCCAGCCCGGTGAGCAAGTTGGCGGTGGGCGTCCCACCGGAGAGCTCCTGCACCAGGTTGGCGCCGTCGTACAGGTAGCCGGTGGTCGTCCCACTGACCGTGCTACTGGTGCGGCGACCAAACCCCGTCGTAGGTGAAGCTGGCGTTGGTGTGAAACGATCGTCGCCATCATGCAGAGAGATGGTGTCGACCCCGTTCGACGCATTACCAGTGCCAATCCGTGGAGCGTCACTACTGTCAGGCGCCTAAACCATGGCCGAACCAGCCGTGACCAACGCTAAGCACTCAACCCAGGACATGCCTATGGCTCAGGCACGGAAGTATCGGATGGCGACGGCGACCATCACAATTCAGGATTCGTCCCAAATCAAGAAGCCCTCCCCATCAAAGGCTCCAACGACGACTTGAGAGGTACTGGCCGCGAGCAAACCAATCTGCTCACGCGTAACAACGGTAATATCTGCGAACAACTCCAAGTGTTCAGGCAGAACAGACAATACACCGTTGAGTAACCACGTCCTTGCCTTCTTAATGGTTTCACCGATTAGATCCACAGTCTCTGCTCCCGAAACCACAAATTGGTAAACGTCATCTCCGAACACCAATATCGGCAGATCTGTGTGGACAGCTTTGAAGTCCGAGGGCATCGCCACTGCATTTTCTAAAATACAGATGCGCCGTTCATCTCCATGCAGAAATGATTGGATGATAGGCACAAGACAATCATCAATGTCCAATACGGGAGTCTGTCTCCACGATAGACCATTCGCGGCCTCGTAGTGGTACTGATTCTCCTCCGGCGGCTCCGGCAAGATTCCACTCGCAAAGTCTCGAATATCCTCTATTTCGAGATCGTTCGGTAGCATCGTCCAAACATGCCCTCTCCCAAGTTCCTTCACCCGGAGGAGTTCATGTGCAAGCGTGCCGCCATTTTCGAGCGAGCCGCGCACAAAATCATGCGCATTGGCGCCTAGCTCTATTTTTTTACATTCGGTCACCGCTGACGCTCAATTCGTCCATCCGGGTACAATCGCCACCTGGATCCGTCCGGAGCAAGCCAGTCCCAGTGAGGGCCGTGGCTTGATGGATCATTATGTGGATGAAGAAACTCACCTGTCTTTGGATTGTACCAAGTTCCCTGGTCGCTTCCCGCCGGTCCGTTTCCTCTCCACTGCCAGTCTGGCCCGGGTGATTGAGAAGGGTTGCTGGGAAGCTTAAAAGTTGGGAGTTGGAGGGGCACTGAAGTTGGCTGGCCCAACATCTGAATTGAGGATTCCTGATAGCAGCAGCAGTGCCGCACCGCCCATCACAGTTCCAGCCGCAGCCGCCCCGTCGATCAACGGCCCGACATCGAATGGGGATCCAGCCACCGGCGCATAGTCAGTTCGACCGTTCACCCACTGGCGACCATGGGATTGACGTCCCGTTACCGCTGATGCCAGCCCTTCGGTGCCTGGATCCAATCCGCTCTGCTGCAAGCCACTCGGATCACTGGCATTGATCGGATCGTTCCCGGCATAGGCATAGAGGTTGACGTCGCCGCCCCCGAAGCCCAGCGGGTCTTCGCTGATGAAGCGCTGCAAGGTTGGGGAGTAGTAGCGTGCCCGGTTGTACTGCAGCCCCGTCCCGTCGCTCTCCCGCCCGGTGTATTGCTGCGTGTTGCTGCTCGTGGCGCCGGTGACGGTCGGGTTGCCGAAGGGGTCGTAGGTGTAGCTGGTCTGGATCGTGCCGTTGCTATCCGCCAGCGCCAGGGAATCGACGAGCAGCGCCCGTTGCGCCTGCGGCAGCTCCCCCTTTTCGTCGAGATAACCGGCCTGGCTGCCGACGCCGATCAGCGTCCCCATGGTGTCGAAGAAGTCGGCCATCATGATCGCCAGGATCACCAGCACGGCCGTCAGGACGCCAAGATCCGAGAAGAAGCCGAACGAGAAATGCCCGATCCGGCTGAAATCGGGAGCGGCTACCCACTTCGTCGGAACTTCAGCCACGCCGGGCGCGAACTGGGAGGTGCCGGTGACGGATTTAGCGATGATCGAGAAGATGGTGCCGCCGATGATGCCCCACAGGAGCGCCCCGCGCACGTTGAGCGCGAGCAAGGCGACCGTCAGGAAAAGGGCGACGACGGTGACCAGCACCGGCACGCCGCGCAGGTCTCCCATGCGGACGAGCGTCGCGGGGTCGGCCACGACTAGGCCCCCTTTGACCAGCCCGATGAAGAGGATGAAAAGACCGATGCCGACCGAGATCGCCCGTTTCAGCTCGACGGGAATCGCGGTCATGACGTACTTGCGGATACCGAGCAGCACCAGGACGGTGATGACGACGCCCTCCGCCACGATCACGCCCATGGCCTGGGCAGCGGTCAAGCCCATGGCGCCCATCAGCTGGAAGGCCACGATGGCGTTCAGCCCCATGCCCGGCGCGATAGCGTAGGCACGATTGGTCGCCAGGCCCATCACGATGGTCATGATGCCGGCCACCAGCGCGGTAGCGGTCGTCACCGCCGAGACGGTCAGCTTGTCCGGAACGTCCGGGGACGTGAGGATGCTGGGATTGACGAAGAGGATATAGGCCATAACCATAAACGTCGTCACGCCGGCCATCAGCTCCGTGCTGAGGCGGAAATCGGGGAAATCGCCGCCGAAGTGTTTACCCGCGAGCTCCTCCAGGCGGCCGGCCCGTTGCGTCGCGATCGTCGCGCTTCGCCTCACGTCAGCGTCCATCCAGGTCTGCCCCTCTCCCTCAGGCATTGCCCGTATTCACGGTTCCTGCACGCGGACGATTCGTGGCGTACGAACGGCATGATGCTGTGCCGCCATCATGCCATAGTGCGCGCTGATCGTAAATCGACGTGACGAGCAGCGACCGGCGAAGACGCTGGCACGGTTCACGCGATCTCAAGAGACGAAATACCACGACGGACGTCACGTCGTGCATGAGGAGTGCCCGTATTGTCGACGCGCTGCTGCCGTCACGTCGAATGGATCGTTCAGCCGTCGCACAAACGGTATCTCTACCATTGCCGCACCTGCAGCGTCATCATCAGCCACGACATCGAGGCAGACACCTGGCGCATCTCGCATGATCCCGAAGACGGCGCCATCATGGGTGAGCAGGGACGGCTGAGCGCCTTCGCGGCGCTCGACTACTGGATGACTGGCCGGGAGACGGTCTTCCGGCACGAGATCTTCGTCCACCCCGGACTTGATGGACACCAAACCTGATTTCAGCGGCCGCGCCGCCGCGCGACGATCATCCTCACCGTCAACACCGGAGGAATCTGGCTCAGGCTCCCCCAGGAAAGCCCCTCCCGTTCTCCCTTGAAGGCGCGCTCTTCCAGACCGTTGATGGCGAAGCCAGCCTGAAAGAATGGCTCGAACAGCTGGTGCAGTGGCCGGTGGAAGTAGTAGTGCGGATTCGGCTCGCCCGGCATTCCGCCCCCTTTCCCCGGCGGAACGTCGAGGTAACCGCGCACCCGCACGCCGCGCGTGATCGCGATCTCCCCATCTTTGTCTCCGGCTTCGCCGAAGATATCGACCCCGTTCGAGTTGAAGCAGGGATGCTGCACGCTGAGGACAAAGCGGCCGCCCGGCTTGAGCATGTTCGACAAGGCAGGATGCCAGCGTGTCGATCCTGGCCATGTCCATCAGCACCATGTTGGCGACGGCCGGCATCGAATCGCGCCACGCCCAGGGACAGTAACTGCGCCTCGTCGGTCGCGTCGACGGTCAGGTACTCGATGCGATCCGCTTGCTCGATCGGTTCGCTGCCTGGCCAGATCGACGAAGACGGGGCTGAAGTCAAAGGCAACGACGCGCGCCCCCTGCCCGGCTAGCCAGCGGGCAAAGGCGCCGTTGCCGGTCCCGATATCGAGGACGAGATCGCCGGGTTGAATCTCCAGCAGGCGATCGACGGACGGCTCGATCAACGTCTTGTGAAACTCGTTGCCTTCACCAAATTGGTCATTCCAGAAGGCGGCCTTCTGGTCCCACAGGCGTCGAACTTCCTGATTGAAGTCGTTCTCGGGCGGTCCAGCGGTTGAATCAGCCATCGTCACTCCCATCCAGTCCAAAACCGAATTGGTCATGTTCCCACACGGTCGAAACGACGTCAATCCTGAGATAATCACACCGCACGGCAGGTGGACGTTACGCCCGAAGTCGTAGAGGGTGACGTTGGCCCGCTCGCCGGTTGGAGGAAGAGACGGAGTGACCTCAGGTATCGAACGCGCGCCCGCGATCGACGCGACGACAGCGGCCACACTGATCCGGCGTGGGCTACGCCTCGAATACGCGACCCTCGGCTGGAACGTGGTCGGATCGGTCGTCGTGATCACCGCCGCCATAGCCGCCGGATCGGTCGCGCTGGCCGGGTTCGGACTCGATTCACTGATCGAGATTTTCGCCTCGGTGGTCGTCGTCTGGCAGCTCAAAGGCGTGAACAAGGCCCGCGAGCAGCGCGCGCTGCGCCTGATCGGGATCGCCTTCTTCGCGCTGGCGGCCTACATCACGGGGCAGATCGTCTACACGCTGCTCCGCGCCGAGCATCCGTCCACGTCGACAAGCGGCATCATCTGGCTGGCGGCGACGTTCATCGCGATGCTGCTCCTCGCCTACGGCAAACGGCGCACGGGACGGCAGCTGGGGAATCCGGTGCTGTCGACTGAAGCGCACGTGACGGTCATCGACGCCTACCTGGCGGGCGCGGTGCTGCTGGGGCTGATCCTCAACGCGGCGGCCGGTTGGTGGTGGGCCGATCCCCTGGCGGGGCTGGTGATCGTCTACTACGGCTTCAAGGAGGGCTGGGAGATCTGGCATGGCGAGGAATGAGGATCTCGCCAATTCCTCGGCCAACGGCCCGGCCATGAGCCTCTTTGAGCACTGGAAGCAGCAGGCACGCCAGCTCAAGCGCGAGGGGCACGCTCTCTATCTTGCCTATCGCGATCCGCGGGTGCCCTGGTATGCGCGCGTCTGCGCGGCCCTGGCCGTGGGTTATCTCTTCAGCCCGATCGACCTGATTCCCGACTTCATCCCGGTCATCGGCTATCTCGATGACCTGTTGCTCGTGCCGCTTTTCATCCTCATCGCGCGCCGCTTGATTCCGCGAGAAGTGCTGGAGGAACATCGTGAGATCGCCCGTTCGCAGGAAGCGACCGGCAGACCGGTGAACTGGGTCGCCGCGGCGGCCATCGTCGTTGTCTGGCTGGTGCTGGCGGCCCTCGCGATCGTCGTGATCCTCCACCTCCTCGGCTAGCGCCGGTGCATGGAGATGGCGGGTACAGGCCCCGCCACTACAGCGACGGCCGGGCGATTGCCCGGTGCGCCAACCGGGGAAGGCGGGTACAGGCCCCGCCACTACAGCGACGGCCGGGCGATTGCCCGGTGCGCCAACGAGGTCAGCCCAGGCGCTCCCAGGGCAGCTCCACCGCATTCCCGTCAGGGCCAGTCGCGATCAGGCGCGACAGCAATGACGCCAGCTCGCCGGGCGCGGGAAAGACGATCCGGTCGGTCGCCCGGAGCTCGGGGATCGACCACCAGCGATGGTCGGTCACCACCTGCCGTTCGAGCTCGGTGAACCCCGAAACGTCGACCTCCCAGCCGGATATCGGGACGAAGAAGTAGGCTTCGTCGGCCCACATGTCCCGATCGTCGAACCGCAGAGGCCCGTTCCGCGTGGCAACGACCGGTCCGAGCTCCTCCGGCCGGATTCTCAGACCGGTCTCCTCGAAGAGCTCGCGCGAGGCGCACTCGGCGAAGCTTTCGTCACCTTCAGCCCCACCCCCGACCGGGAACCACAGCTCCCGGACCGTCGCTCCCGGCACCAGGTCGTGCGCGCGAAACAGAAGGATCTGCTGATCCTGGTTCACCAGCAGCACCCTGCCCGAGCGCCGCACTGGAAGTCTGGGTGTCACGACCGTCGCCCCCCTGTCATTGGCAGTCGTCCATTACGTGCACTTCACCGGCGGCTGGCACGAAACTGTTGCGATCGGCGTCCGGATGATGATGCTCCATCCACGTGAAACAGGCTATCACCGAAAGCGGAACGCGACACTCGTCCCGGCGACACGGCCAGCAACGGAGGTAGGACATGGAATCACGGCGCGCTGAAGGGATCGCCTTGCTCGCACTCCAGGTATTCGCCACGCTGAGCGCGATTGCCGGCGGGGCCGCCCTGGTGACGGGAACCATCGATCTCCCGTCGGAGTGGCTGACGAACACCCTCTTCTCGGACTACACCGTTCCCGGCATCATCCTGGCGGCGGTCGTCGGAGGAAGCCAGTTCGCCGCTCTCCTCCTCGCCTTTGGGCGTCGAGAGGCCTACCTGGTGGGGTCCGCCGCGGCGGGCGGCATTCTGATGGGCTGGATCGTCGGAGAACTGATCATCGTCGGCTCGAACGACGTCACGATGCTCGCCTATCAACTCTCCTATTTCGTCGTCGGCTTCCTGCAGTTCGCGCTGGCCAGCGTCGAGCTCCGGGGGCGAGCGAACCAGGGTTGAACGTAAGCAACGCCGCAGTCCGGCAGTGAGGATCGGGGGCAACCGGATGAAAACACGTGATATGGATCGCGCGACACTCATCGTGCTCGAGTTGTTCATGGGCGTCATGGCAATCATCTGCGGCACACTCCTGGTCGTCGGGCTGGCCGAAGACGTGCTGGGCATGCACACCGACCTGCTTGACGGCACCCCCTTCGACAGCTTCGTCATCCCGGGCGTCATCCTCGCCGTGGCCGTCGGCGGCAGTGAGCTCCTGGCGGCATTTGGCCTGTGGCGACACGAAGCATGGGGGATGACGGTCTCCTTCGCGTCGGGTGTGCTCCTGATGGGCTGGATCGTGGGCGAGGTCATCCTCCTCGGCTGGATCGCGCCGCGTGGGCTTCAGCCATTTTGCTTTGCCTACGGAGCGATCGTCGCCGGGCTGGCCGCGCGTCAACTCATGGCACGAACCTCCACCGCGTAGGCCGCTGCGATCAGAGCAGTCAGGCGGGGCTGTTCGCCGCCTGTTTGAACGGCGCGAATTCGCCGGCCAGGCAATCCATGTATACGAGGTCCCAGAATTGGCCGCCCACGAACCAGTTCCGCCGCAGTCGTCCGGCTTCGCGGAATCCGGCTTTCTCGTAGGCGTGGATGCCCGCCTGATTGAACTCCAGCACGCGCAGGTAGACGCTCTGGAATCCCAACCCATTGAAGGCGAAATTGAGGACGAGGCTGGTCGCCTCAGTGCCGTAGCCCTTGCCGCGACAGTCTGCCTCACCAATGAAGAGATCGAACTCGCCATTGCGATGACTCCGGTCAACACGGAGCAAACCGGTGTGGCCGATCGGGCGCAGAGTCGACCGCTCGTAGAGCGTGAACAGGATATGGCTGTCGGACGTGCTGGCACGCTCGATCCAGCGCTCAATCGCCTCGTCCGTCAACGGACGAGGCATATCGTAGCCACGCATCGTCTCGAAATCGTTCATCCAGCGGCGATAGAGTTGAACTGACTCCCGTCGGAGCGGGCCAAGCGACACGCGCTCTCCGGTGATGTTGACGACCGGCTGCTGGCCACGTTCCGGCGCTGGTTGGTTCATGCGCTCACTCCCATGTCGACCCGAAATTCCGCGCCCCGGAGATATGGGCACCAGACTTTAACATACGTGGATCTCCACGGCCTTTATACAGTTCCTCCGGGCCGGCTCGCGTCTCACGAGATCGGGCTCCCGCGGCACGGAATCAGCCCATGTCCCGGTCGAGGATGATCCGTACCGCCCCCTGTCGATGGGTCCCACTCGCGAACGTGCCGGTTAGCCAAAACTCCTAGATCGCCCCATGACCGTTGGGGCCCCCACCTCGGACCGTTGGTATCTGGGACGCCTGACCGCGGAAAACGACAATGCCCCCAACAATCGAATGTGCCACGCGAATCGACCGACAAAGGCAAACCCGCCGCGAGGCGGGGACGCAAAGCTTGGGGACTTCAATAGTCAGCCCGGCTACCGAAGCGAACGAAGCAGCACAGGCACGCGCGGACCCGGGCCGATTCGCATGGGTTCGCGCTTTTGTGTCTGCGGGAGTGTGGGAAGGCCCCTGTCATGAACTGGCGACTTCACCAGAAGTTGTTCGCCGTGCTCGCCGTCGCGATCATCGTTTTAGCGTTCGTTCCGGAGACGGCCGCCCGAGGTTTCCGCTCATCGCCCGGAAGTACCGGCACCAGGATCCGGATCCGGCGCGAGCACGAGCGGCTATCTCGTCTATGGCGATTCCCTGGCGTCGGGCTGGTACGACCAGTCATGGGACGCCAGCGTCAACTATCAGTCTACCCGCGCCGCCTACAGCGGGCGCGACTCGATCAGCTATCAGGCGACCGCCGCCTGGGCCGGCCTCGACATTCGCAGCGACAGCGGCGTGAACGGCGGAAGCTACGGACAGCTTACCTTCGACCTGAAAGCCTCTCGGAACAACCAGAAGTATGCCGTTTACCTCCGCGATCCGGCCGGCAATGCGCTGTCACAACCGCTCTCGCTCGACGGCTATGGCGGCCAGCCGGTCTCCAATCGCTGGAAGACCTATTCGATCCCGCTGGCCGACCTGGGCGCGGCGAACGCAACCATCGGCCACGTCGTGCTGCACGAGTGGTCAGGTTCGCGGCCCAACCAAACGTTTATGTCGATCAGATTCAGTTCTCCGGTAACGGCAGCGGCCAGGGCGTGAAATCGTCACCGACACCGTCGCCGACACCATCCCCGACTCCATCGCCAACACCGTCGCCCACCCCAACCCCACCCCATCTCCAACTCCCGCGCCAATCCCCGCTCCGATCGCCCAGCCGATCTCATCGACCGGGGTGATCTGGTCGGCGGATACCGAGACCGGCAATCTGGACCAGTGGACGCAGGGGCAGTACGGCGAGGCGGTCTTCAACAGCGGCACCGGCTCGGTTGCGGTCAGCAACGACGTCGCCCATTCTGGGACGTCGTCGCTGAAGATGACGATCAGCGGCGCCAACGGCGCGACCCAGGCGGCGCGCATCTTCCGCTGGAACGACCCGAACGGCAACGCGCTGCCGGACAGCGCCTACTACAGCGTCTGGTACTACTTCCCACAAAACTACACGCCCGCCCAGTGGTGGAACGTGTTGCAGTTCAAGAGCAAATCGAGCAGCGGTTCGGTCGACCCGATGTGGGTGCTCAACGTCGGCAATCGCTCGAACGGGAACATGTACTTCTATCTCTGGGATGCCATGCACCGCACATCCTACTCGGCGGCGTCACCGGTGGACCTGCCGGTCGGCCGCTGGGTCCACATCGAGACGTACTTCCGCCGCTCGACCGGTAGCAGCGGTCAGATCACGATCTGGCAAGACGGGGTGAAGCTGTTCGATCTCAACGGTATTCAGACGACCCTGTACGACAACCAGCAGTGGAGCCTGGCGAACTACACTGACAACATCAGTCCGGCGGACACCGTGATCTATGCCGATGACGCGGTGATCAGCACGTACTACGTCCCATAGCGTCGTCGAGAAGGGGGCCGTTCTCGATCGGTGGCGGCTTCCTTCTCGTGAATACCGGACGTCCGCGAGGGTGACTGCCGCATCGGCTCGATGCGGCGGTCGCGTTCTTCCTCGCTCAGCGGCGCAAGCAGGCAGCATCGATCGAGACAACCGACCCACATGACCCGCCCTCGATCGTGGCGATTGCCACGTTCTTGTAACGCTTCGTTGAGAAACCTACCCACCCCTGTCACGGAATCCCGAGCAGAATGATCGTCATGAATTCGTGAAGCACGGGCTTGGCGGAGAGGGGTCGGCAGCCAAACATGTTTTCGTTCACGTCGGAGAGGGATGACGTTCTCGATACGAAGGCGCCCATGGACGATGTCTGGGTTCTCTATCGCTTGAACAACCAGAGCTGTCTGATCATCGGCGTCTTCGAATCCAGAGAGGCGGCGTTTGCCTACACCGGCAGTAACGGTCCGTCCGAACAATCGGGCTGGATCGCGCCGCATCCGGGTCAACGTCACTGGCAATACGACACCGACCTGTTCACCTACTTCCTGGAGAAGCATCAGATCCGGCACGGCGCAGTCGTCACGCATGACGCGACACAGAGGTATGACCTGTCCGCCCATTAGCGGGCAGGACGGCACAGAGCCGATCAGTCGATCATCACCACCTCACCGTTTGGACGGAGCGTCGGGGCGCTCCGTCCGCTTCTTTGTCCGGCCAAATTTGGACACGTCCGGCAGCGCCGTGTCAACGGTCTCGCCGCCTCTTGCCGTGCCCCGATCTGACCTTCAACTTGTGCCGCTCGCTCAAGCGCGTTACGATCCAGGGAGCACCGTGATACGTATCGTCCCTGTAGAGCGCGCCCGCGACTCCTGGAGTCGGCCACCGGCGTCGGCGGCTACGACGATTTCGATCAACCGGTTCTGACCATTGTCTTGTCTCGACAGGAAAGGGGAGCCATATGTGCTTTGACTCTGGCGCGCGCCCACCCATCGCCCCGATCAAGGGCGGAGCGCTCGACACCCGCGTGCTGACGTTGCAGGCGGCGGACGGCGCCGAGTTCGCGGCCTTCGCCGCTCGCGCGGCCAACCCGACCGGCGTCGGCGTCGTGATCCTGCCCGATATTCGCGGTCTCCATCATTACTATGAAGAGTTGGCCGAGCGCTTCGCCGAGAACGGCTACGACACGGTCGCCGTCGATTACTTCGGACGGACAGCCGGTGTCGGCCGGGGCGAGGCCCGTGGCGACGACTTCGACTGGCAGACGCACGTCGCCCAGACCAAGGCCAATCAGATCAGCCAGGACACGGCGGCCGCGGTCGAGTACCTGCAATCGACCGACGGGGGCGCCGTCAAGGCAGTCTTCACCGTCGGGTTCTGCTTCGGCGGCAGCAACTCCTGGCACCAGGCGGCCAACGGGCATGGGCTGTCCGGCGCGATCGGCTTCTACGGCCGGCCGACCGGCACGACCCGTGACGGCACGCCGGCGCCGATCGAGCGGGTCAACGAGTACACCGCTCCGTTGCTCGGGCTCTTCGGAGGCGCCGACCAGGGCATCCCGCAGAGTTCCGTCGACGAGTTCGACCAGGCGCTGACGGCTGCCGGCAAAGAGCACGAGTTCAAGACCTACGAGGGAGCCCCGCACAGCTTCTTCGATCGCCGCTTTGCCGAGCATCAAGAGGCCTGTGCCGATGCCTGGCAGCGCATTCTCGGGTTCATCAAGAAGCACAGCCCGGCGAGCTAAAGCATTCACTCACAGTCGGGATACGGGCGGGCTCGCGCTGTTGCGCGCCCGCCATCTCATTCAGGATCATCGAGACTCGGAGACGTGAACGTGCATTCCAGCGCATCCACTCCGATCGAAGAGGTTGGCCTCGCCGCTCCCGCTGTGCGAGCGCTGACAGACGCGGGCTACACGCACCTGGGACAACTGGCGCGGGTGCGCGTCGCCGATCTCACGCCGCTGCACGGCTTCGGACCGAAGTCGATCCGGCAGCTGCGCGAAGCGCTGGGGGCGCGCGGCCTGTCGTTCGTGGGCGAGGATCAACCGGGGTAACTTCGCCGCGAACAAATCACCAGTTCACCACCGACCGGCGCGTGCTGATGCCACTTGCCACGCCCGGCGAACTGTAGTGGTGCTGAAGCCACGCGGCAATTCCCGACGTACCCAATACGTGACGCGATCCCACGGGGATCCTCGACGGCATCGACCCGTCCGTTCCGAGACGTCGACGTCTCGGAAACGGCGATTCTGGCGCCGCAGGATCCTCCGCGGCATGAGCGGTGGGAGCGGCCGGTCGCGCTCATGCGGCTGCATTTCGCGCCCAGCTTCCTGGTCGTCGAGCCCGACTACTTCACGGACCGGGACGCCGGATTGAACGCGATGGGCGACGCGGTGAAATCGATCACCCAGCGATATGTCCGCTTCAGGGCGACGCTCGAGCCGCGGGATCCGATCGAGAGCATCGGGCGGGTGGAACGAGAGCAGGCGCAGATCGTGAACACGTATGCCGATTTCGCGCAGCAATCACCTGAAGGAGCACGGCAGATCCAGAATCAGTTCGCCATCCCGGCATTGCAGCACGGGTAGCCAGCGATCATGGCCCGGGCTTCAGGAGTCCGTTGTTTCGCCGGACATCGCCCGGACCATGATCTCCTCGACGACCTTGGTCTTGGCGTCGGCGTAGTCTTGCGTGTAGCGCCATTCTCGCTGAGCAAGCTCACGCTTGGTGCGCTCGTAGCGGAGACGATCTGATTCGTCGCGCCGCAGGTGATCGCGAAAACGCAGCATGCGCTCGATTTCGCCGCAGCCCTGTGAGAAGACGTGCAGGTTCAGCTCGATGTCCGGCCCGTTGAACATGCGGTGCTGATACCACTCCGGCTCACGAATGCGGAGCACGTAGCCCGCCGCTTCCAGCTCCGGCACGTAGGCGGCCTCGTCGGCCGAATCCGCCACGACCAGCAGAATGTCGATGCGTGGCTTGGCGGCGAGCCCCGGCACGGAGGTCGATCCGACGTGCTCGATGAGCAGGGCATGCTCGCCGAGCGCGGCGCGAATTCGGTGCGCCTCACGCTGGAAGAGCCGCGGCCATTCCTCGTCGTAGTCGACGATCTCGATGGGGCCTGACAGTCGCTTGATCTCCCCGACCGTGACCGCCTGCAGCTCATCCTCTCGCGACATCTTCCGCTCGCTCATGATCGCGCACCCCTATCGCCGTGCCCTGCTCCCGCCGCGGCAAATCTCATCATTGTACGACTGGCGTGCGACAGGCCCGCAACCGAACACGCGTACCCCTTAACCGGCGCGCGTCTATTCACGTTGGCTACCCGGCGCCACCGGTAACGATGCGGTGAAGAGCGCGCCGCCGCCCGGGCGGTTCTCCGCCGTCAGGTCGCCGCCGTGGGCTCGCATGATGCGCCGGGCGATGGTCAATCCCAGCCCGACTCCACCGGTTTCGGGGTTGCGCGAGGCATCGCTCCGGAAGAACGGCTCGAAGATATGTGGCAGGTCCTGCACGGCGATGCCCGGGCCGTCATCGGCGACCGTCACCAGCAGTCGACCACCGTCGGCGCGTTGGCTAACCGCGATCGTGCCGCCATCAGGAGTATGACGCACGGCGTTGTCGAGCAGGTTCACCAGAACCCGCTCCAGTAGATTGGGGTCTCCCTGGACCGGCGAGGCATCGCATGAATCTTCGACCGAGATCCGCACCTTCTTCGCCTCCGCGCGCAGGCGCAACCCCTCGACCGCCTGCGCGATCAGCGGTTTGACCTGCACCGGCGCAAAACGCAGCGTCTGCTCCAGGTACTCCACGCGGGTAAAGGCCGAGAGATCGGAGACGAGGCGCTCGATCTGATCGGCCTTTCTGACGACAGATGGCGATGTACTCGGCCGCGCGCTCCGGCGATTGCGCCAGTCCGCTCTCCAGTCCTTGCAGGTAGCCCCGCAGCGAAAAGAGGGGCGTGCGCAGGTCATGGGCGATCGCCCCGACGAAGAAGCGCCGCTCCTCCTCCAGCTCGGCCTGCCGCGTGATCGATTCACGCAGTCCCCGCCCCATGATCTGAAAGGCGTCACTCACCTGATCGACTTCACGGACGCGGGACGCGGGAATGGAAAAATCGAGGTCGCCCGTGGCAATCTGGTGCGCGGCACTGCTGACCGACTCGAGTGGTCGCACGACGTAGTGACCGAGCAGCCAGCCGCTACCGAGCAGCGCCAGGAAGAGCCCGGTGAAGCCGGCCAGGACTCCTGCCAGAAAAGGCTGGTGCGAAGATGTACCGGCATCGAAGAGATCGATCGTGCCGGTCAATTCGTTGCCGCCATTGCGCAGTTCAATCTCCCGGCTCGGGCCGTTCGTCGCTCCCCACCAGCGCCCCGGTCCATGCTGGCTGGCTGGAACTGTCCCCACGTTCGCGAGCAGGATCCCGTGCGGGTCATAGAGTGAGGCTCCGACCTTGATCGCTCTCAACTGAGCGCTCGCCGCCTGCTTCCACGACGAATCGGCCCAGCGCGTGGGATCGGCTCCGACGATGCTGGTGGCCTGAGCAAGCGACTCCTGATTAGCAGGGCGGTTCACCGATGCCCACCAACCCGCGCCGCCGACGATCAGAACCGTGATGTTGAAGAGCAAAACCGGAACGACAAAGATCGAGACCAGGGATAGCACCAGCCAGCGCCGCAGGGTGAGCGTGCGCATCACGGGGCTCCCGTACCTTCGAAGCGGTAGCCGACACCCCAGACGTTGACGATAACAGTGGGCCTGGCCGGATCAGGCTCGATCTTCTCGCGAATGCGGGCGATGGTGACCGTGATCGTGTGCCGATCGCCGACGCCCTCCCAGAAGCGTTCTAGCAACTGGTCATAGGTGAAGACCTGCCGCGGGTGCTCGGCGAAAAGGTAGAGCAGGTCGAATTCCCGGGGCGTGAGCTGAACCGGCTCGCCTGAAACCAGAACCTCTCGTGCCCGGATATCCAGCGCCAGGCGTCCAGAGGTGAGGGTGGTATCCCGGCTCGGTTGGTGGCCGGCATAGCGACGCAGGGCCGCTTTGACGCGCGCCACGACTTCGGCCGGAGTCGCCGACTTGACGATGTAATCGTCACCACCGAGGCCGAGCCCGCGAATCTTGTCGACGTCTTCTCCGCGCGCGCTCAGAAAGAGGATGGGCACGTCGCAGTCGCGCCGCACGCGTCGACAAACGTCGAAGCCACTCTCTCCCGGCATCATGATATCCAGCAGGAGACAGTCGACCTGGTCTCGCTCCATCGACTCGATCGCCTGATGGGCGTCGAGCGCGCCGACGACGCGGAAGCCCTCGGCTTCGAGGAAGTCGCGCATCAGGTCGACGATCGACTGGTCGTCATCGACCACCAGTACGGTCCGGTTCTGCCACACGCTGACCTCCGTTCTCGGATGCCGCTGATTTGCGCCGTGCGTCGCACATAGCCAACGCCACAAGTATGTCCCTTCTGAGAAGCACGCGAACAGAGAAATCTGGTCGGGAGAGCGCACTGTGTCTCGAATGTGACCGTTTCGTGACCGTTTCCAGCCTGAGTCTGTGACGATCGCCGATTAGCCTCGGATCATGCCTGGTGCTCATCGCGGATGAGCACACGGGCACTCAGTCGAATCGAGTGCCGATGGCCCTTTGAGCGTCAGGAGGTTGATCGACGATGGATGATCTCGTCATAGAAACTGACGGAGTCAGCAAGCATTACGGCAACGGCGTGGTCGCGGTGGATGATCTCGCGCTGCGAGTTCGCCGTGGCGAGGTGTACGGATTCGTCGGGCCGAACGGAGCCGGGAAGACGACGACGCTGCGCATGATCACCGGGCTGGTCCGGCCGACGGCTGGATCGATCAACGTGCTCGGCACGGTCGCCGGCTCATCCCGTTCTATCCGGGGCGTCGGCGCCATGATCGAGGAACCGGCCTTTTACCCCTATCTCTCGGGCCGCGACAACCTGCGCGTCATGGCCCGCCACGCGTCGGTCCCGCCGGCAAAAGTCGACGAGGTGCTCGGACAGGTTGAGCTCTCGTCCCGCGGGAACGATGCCTTCCGCACCTATTCGATGGGCATGAAGCAACGACTGGCGCTGGCTGCCGCGCTGCTGAAAGACCCCGAGCTCCTGATCCTCGATGAACCGACCAACGGGCTCGACCCGGAAGGCATCGCGGAGATGCGGGTTCTCGTACGGAGTCTTGGACAGGGACGGCGCACCGTCCTGCTCTCGAGCCACCTGATGTCCGAGGTCGAGCAGATCTGCGACCGCGTTGGGGTGATCCGGCAGGGGCAACTGGTCGCCGAGGGGAGCGTGGATGCGCTTCGTGGGCGGCCACACCTGCGCGCGCGGGCGACGCCGCTCGAGGCCGCGCGCGACGTGCTCGCAACGATGCCTGAAGTCACCGGCATACACGAGCGAGACGGCGCCTTGCTCCTCTCAACCGATCTCGGCAACACCGCCCACATCACCCGGCGGTTGGTTTGCGCCGGTCTCGACGTGACGGAGATGAGCCCGGTCACGCCGTCTCTCGAAGAGGTCTTCTTCAAGCTCGTCCAACAGGAGGGTTCAACCAATGCTGAATAGCCTACAGGCCGACCTGCTGCTGCTACGAAAACGGAACGCGACCTGGGTCCTACTCGTGGTGTCGATGATCATGAGCGTTGTCTTCACCTACGTCTTTCCCTACGCCAGGTATCTCGGAGAGCCGTCCGGCCAACGGGCGCAATCCGATCTCCTCCCGCTGCTGCCACAGAGCATGGTGTCGAGCGTGCTGGCAGGGTTTCCATTCTATTTCGGCATGTTCGCGCTGATTCTAGGAGTGCTGCAGTTTGGGAGCGAATTCGGCTGGGGCACGCTGAAGACGACCTTCATGCAGCGATCGAACCGTCTGACCATCTTCCTGTCCAAGATCGGCGCGCTGGTCATCGCGCTCTCCGTCTACACCGTATCGATCTTCATCACCGGGGCGCTGGCGAGCCTGTTCATCGCCGGCAGGGAGAACGCGGCGGTCAGCTGGCCGTCCGCCTTCGACTTCGCGCGTGCCCTCGGCGCTGGGTGGCTGATCCTGACACTATGGGCCCTCCTTGGCGTCCTGCTGGCGTCGCTCTCACGCGGGATCGCGCTGGCGATGGGATTGGGAATCGTCTACGGATTGGTCGTCGAAGGACTGGTCACCGGCTTCGGCTCCAGCATTCGCCTGCTCCACGATATCTCCGAAGCGTTCCTGCGCACTAACGCCTACTCCCTGATCGCGCCGCTCCGCGCGGGCCAACCGACCACCGAGAATGGCCCCGGATTCTTTGCCGGACCGTTCGTCAATGAATGGCAGGCGCTCGTCGTGATCGTGGGCTATCTCGTCCTCTTCGCCGGGCTGAGCGCGTTCCTGCTCGAGCGACGAGACGTCAGTTGACGCCGAGCGGCGACCTACGCGATCCCGTAAGCGAACACGAGGTTCGCAACCAACCATTGGAGGAACACGATGCAACTCTTGAATTGCTGCCGCTCCTGGCCTTTGGCCCCGGGTCACCCCTGGGTGGACCATGGCGGGTTCTGGCCTGGGGTCCGATCTTCTTCGGTCCTTCTGGATCCTGTTTATCGCGGCCATCGCCATCACCTTCTGGCTGTTCGCCCGGCGCGGCTGCGCATCGGCCACGCTGGCGCCGGCCGACCCAACCGGTCATGACCGGGCCAAGGCGATTCTGGCCGAACGCTTCGCGCGTGGGGAGATCAGCGCCGAGGAGTATGACGACCGGCTGGCGCATCTCAGCTAGCCCCGCGGCCGGCGGGACTCAATCCCGAGCGTAACCAGGGTAGCGGTGGCATTCGCGATCGCTACCCCTTTGGCTCGTCCGGCGCGAAGATTTTGGCGAGCACCGGGCTCTCGAACTCGCTGGAGAGGCAATCCATGTAGATCTCGTCCCAGAATCGGCCGCCCATGAACCTGCCCTGGCGGCGACGGCCCATCTCACGGAACCCGACCTTTTGATACGTCCGGATGCCGGCCACGTTGTATTCGAACACGGTCAGCATCACGTTGTGCAGGCCCAGGGCGGTGAAGGCGTAATCGAGCGCAAGCATCGTCGCTTCGGTCCCGTAACCCTTGCCGCGAGCACTTGCCTCGCCAATGGCGATGCCGAAGACGGCGGTGCCGTTGCGGAAATCGATATCGGCGAGACTGACGTTCCCGACCGGCTGCCAGCCTTCACGCTCGTAGATCGTGAACATGACGGTCGCTGTCGATTCGGCCATGGCGTCGAACCAGGAGGTTTCGGCGTCCAGCGTCATCGGCAGCGGCGGCACGGCGAGCGTGCGCAACATGTCGAACTGATTGATCCAGCGCTGGTAGAGCGGAATCAGATCGCGCCGGATCGGCCCGAGCGCCACCAGATTCCCCAGGATGTTCACGATCGGCTGATCCACTGATTCCTCCACTCGCCAGAGTAGCCGGCATCAAACAGGTTTGCGAGCCAGCACCCAGGACCAGGACTCGTCACCATGGCGGTCCTGAATGCGTTCGATCGTGAAGCCCGCCGCCTCGATCAGCGCCGGGTTCGTGTCGCGCCCAAAATGACTCCACCACATCGGCGTTCCCCAGCCCGACCAGTCTCCTTCTTCGCCTTCCCAATCATTCACCGGCCAGGTTGCCAGAAACCGGCCTCCGGGCTGGAGCCAGCGATAGATGCTCTCCAGCAACGATCGATGCATCTCACGCGACACGTGGATGATGGCATACATGGCGACGACAGCCCCGAAGCTCCCAGACGGAAATTCGATCTCGCTCATGTCGGACTGGATGAGGTTCGCGCCCGGTACGTGGCGACGGGCCAACTGAAGCTGGTGGAGCGACAGGTCGACGCCGACGACAGGACGGCGCGCGGCCAGCCATTGCGTCACAGGCACTCCCGCGCCACAACCCAGGTCGAGCACCGGAGTGCCAGCGCTGACGCCCTCGAGCAGTTGCTCCAGGAGCGTTTGGGCTTCTGGATCGAGCGGCCGCTTGGTCGCCAGGTACTGCTCGGCCATGCGGTCGTATCCCGCCTGAACCAGCGCTCGTCTCAATTGACGTTCGTCGCTCACGGACGCTCCTTCGTTCACGCTCATGTTCACGTCGCCAAGTGAATCATGTGCAAGCCCGAGCTAACTGGCCAGACTCGCGTCCGAAGCGTCGGACGGCTCAACCTCTTCTTCAGGCGGCGCGAGCCCTGAGCCACGAACCCGGCGACGGGCAGTCGCGGGGTCTCCGTCCCGGTTTCTACAACTTCCCACTCGCCACACCGTTCGGCCGGGATTATCATCGACGGTGAAACGATCTCGTGCCGGTCCCGCACGGGTACCTTCAACGGCACAGGATACGAAGGATCGTCATCGGTGCAACCATCCAACGTGGGGATAGGCGACGCTGCGGGACAGACCGGGCTCACCTCTAAAGAGGCCACACAGCGGCTGAAAGAGGTCGGCCCCAACGTGCCGGCCGGTGTCAAGAGAACCGGTCCCGTCCTGGAGTTTCTCTCATTCTTCGCCAACCCGCTGGTCGTCATCCTGTTGCTTGCCAGCATCGCTTCCGCGTTCCTCGGCGAGCCGGTTAACGCCATCCTCATTGCCACCATTGTCCTGTTCAGCGTCGTGCTGAACTTCATCCAGTCCTTTCGTTCGCAACGCGCGGCTGATGAGCTTCGCGCGGTGGTGGCGCCGTTGGCTGAGGTGTTGCGCGACGGCACCTGGACAACGATTCATCCTCGAGAGCTCGTTCCCGGTGATGTGATCCATCTGGACGCCGGAGATCTGGTGCCGGCCGATGCCCGCATCCTCGACGAGCGAGATCTTCACGTACAGCAGGCCGCGCTCACCGGCGAGTCGTTGCCCGTCGAGAAATCGGCGGTGTCGGGCGAGCCGGGGGCCGCCATCACCCCCGATGCGCCGAATTACCTCTTCCTCGGAACGTCAGTGGTGAGCGGCACGGCGCTGGCCGAAATCACGGTCACAGGGCGCGCGACGGCGTTCGGAGACATCGCCGCGCGCCTGGCGGCGCGGGCGCCGCAGACCGAATTCGATCGCGGCCTGCGCCACTTCGGGTTCCTGATCATGCGCACGGTCTTCTTCCTGGTCCTCGTCGTCCTGATGCTCAACCTGGCCAGGCATCGCGATCCGTTCGAATCGTTCCTGTTCGCGCTGGCACTCGCGGTCGGGCTCACCCCTGAATTCCTCCCCATGATCACGACCGTCACCCTGGGCCAGGGCGCCATCCGCATGGGACGCCAGAAGGTCATCGTCAAGCACCTGGAAGCGATCCAGAACTTCGGCAGCATCGACATCCTCTGCAGCGACAAGACCGGCACGCTGACCAGTGGCGAGATGTCGTTTGCACGATCGCTCGATCCTGTTGGCGAGAAGTCCGGCTACCCGCTCGCTCTGGGTATCCTCAACAGTCGCTTTCAGAGCGGCATCGAGAGCCCGCTCGACGTGGCCATCCTGACCCAGCAGCAGGATAACGCTCGTGATGACTACGCCAAAATCGACGAGATCCCCTTCGATTTCGAGCGGCGACGGCTGTCGGTGGTGGTCCGGTCCGGCACCTCTCGTTTGCTGATTGCCAAAGGCGCGCCCGATGGACTGATTGAATGCTGCACGCGAGCGGAGGTCGACGGTGCCAGGCTACCGCTCGACGAGTCGCTGACCGCGCGGATCCGAGCCACGAATGACGAGTTGAGCGAGCAGGGAGAGCGCGTGCTGGGAGTCGCCTTCCGAGAGATTCCGCAGCAGCCGGCCTATGACGCGCACGACGAGCAGGATCTCGTCTTTGCCGGGTTTCTGGCGTTCGACGATCCGCCGCTGGCCGATGCCGCGGGCGCACTCCAGGCACTGCGCGACGATGGTGTCGCGGTCAAAGTGCTCACCGGTGACAACGAGCGGGTCGCGAAGCACGTCTGCGCCTCGGTGGGGATCGACCCAGCGAGCATCCTGCTCGGTTCCGATCTCGACAAGATTGACGACCGGGCACTGGAGCACGTGGCGGAATCGACGGCGATCTTCGCGCGCGTATCGCCGGCCCAAAAGGACCGCATCATCCGCGCGCTCAAGCAGAGCGGCCACGTGGTCGGCTTCCTCGGCGACGGTGTCAACGACGCCCCGTCGCTCCGCACGGCGGACGTCGGGATCTCCGTGATGAATGCCGCCGACATCGCGAAAGACGCCGCGGCGATCATCCTGCTCGAACGAAGCCTGCGGGTGCTCCATAACGGTATTCTCGAGGGGCGCAAGGCGTTCGGAAACGTCACCAAATACCTGCTGATGGGGACCAGCTCCAATTTCGGGAACATGTTCAGCATGGCCGGAGCGCCGTTGCTGCTGCCGTTCCTCCCGATGCTGCCGACGCAGATTCTGCTGAACAATTTTCTGTACGACCTGGCTCAGATCACCATCCCCACGGACAAGGTCGATCCCGAGTTTACCCGCAAGCCACGCCGCTGGAACATCCGACTGATCCGAAACTTCATGCTCTTTATCGGGCCGATCTCCTCGATCTATGACTTCCTGACCTTCTTCGTGATGCTGAAGCTCTTTCACGCGTCCGAGACGCTCTTCCACACCGGCTGGTTCGTCGAATCGCTGGTGACGCAGACGCTGGTCCTCTTCGTGATCCGCACGATGGGAAATCCGCTGCGCAGCCGGCCGAGCGTGCCGCTCACCGTGACAATCGTGGCGATCCTGCTGGTCGCGGTGCTCCTCCCGTTCTCGCCGCTCGCGCACCTGCTGGGATTCACCGCGTTACCGCTCGGATACTTCGCCTTTCTCCTGCTGGCGGCGGCGACGTACCTCCTGATCGTGGAGTTCGCGAAGCGCCCCCTCCTGCGCCGCTATCAGGAATAACCGCCAGCGAACCGCACCCACCCTTCCGGCGCAATCGCCTCTCGTCCATGGACGTTGGCCGCGCGGCCAACGGTGGTCGTCTTCATCTTCCCACTCGCTCACGGGCCCGGCGCGGGGTTGAGTGGCAGCAGCTCGACGCCGAGTAAGCCACCCTCGACCTGCCAGGCGGGCGGATTCTCCGGATGGAATTCCAGCCGCTGCCGCTCGAAGTACTGCACCGTCAGACCGGTGGCCGGATCGGTGAACTCTTCACTGATCGGGTAGCCGAAGATCGCCAGGCCCCCATGCGAGCGCCAGTAGTCGCGGAAGCCAGAGCAGAGCCAGTGACTGGTCTGCGGGTAGTACGTGCAGTTGGGGTTGCTGCCGTCGCTCGCCGGCTGGAAGGGCGCCGAACCGGTCAGTCCCTGCTTCTGGGCAAGTTCGACGCCCAATAAGCCAAGTTCGACGTCGTAGCGGCTTGGCCAGGCACCGGGATGCCACTCGAGCCGCGCCCGCTCGAAGTATTGCGTGACCAGCCCCGTCTGCGGATCGGTGTACTCATCGGTGATTGGATAGCCGAAGATCGGCAGACCGCCAAACTTCTCCCAGTAGCGCAGAAAGCCGTGACTGATCCAGTGACCGGTCTGTTCGAAGTAGATCGACTCCGGCAGAGGAGGTGGCGGCGGTGGCGGTGGTGGTGGCGGAGCCTGGTTTCCGAGGAAGTCACCGACGGTCGCGAAGCGGTAACCGCGCGCCCGCAGTTGATCGATCACTCCCGACAGGGCTCCGGCGTCGCCCGCGTCGGTCGTATGCATCAGCACGATTGCGCCTGGACTGGCTCCCGCAAGGATGAGCGACGTGATCTCGGACGCCGGCTTCCCTCTCCAGCCCTGCGGATCGACGGACCACATGATGTTGTAGGCATAGCCGTTGGCACCTAAGTCGGCGAGAACCGAACTATCATAGGCGCCAAAGGGCGGCCGGAAGTAGGGTTTCGTCGACACTCCGGCGGCCTTCTGAATCGCCGCGTCCGCCTGTGCGAGCTCGGTAGCTCGCTGAGCGCTCGAAATCTGCGTGAAGTACGGATGATCATAGGAGTGATTCATGATCGTGTCGCCGTCCTGTGCCATGCGTTGGACCAGGTCGGCGTTATTCGTGGCGAAGATGCCGGTCACCCCGAAGGACGCTCGCACCCCTTTCGCTTCGAGCGTGTCGAGAATGCCGGGCGCGTAGCCGCGAATGCCATCGGTGTCGAGGGTCAACACAATGACCTTGTTCGAGGTCGAAAAACGGGAGATCGTCTGCGCGCTGGCCGCCGCGACCGGGACGGCCCGGATCATCGATGGCACCAGCAGGACGAGGAGAACAAGGGCCGGCAGAATGCGCGAGTATCGGGCGCCGTGCAGCGGAAATCGACCCATGATGCCCCACTTTCTCACAAAACCTATGGCCCCTGCTCTCCGTATTGTGCTCGATCGTGAATCACGTCCGTGCGACAGAAGACGACGACATGGTGCGGATTCATCTCAACGATGAGCGATGAGTCAGCGCGGGAGCCGTCGCAGAATGCGATCCGAGACTTCGACGCGGCGGGGCGTGGAACGAAAAACGGCCAGACCGAGTCTCACGGGTCGTTCTGCTCGGCATGTGGGCGAGGGCGAGGAGCCTGCCAGCCGAAGCGGATCGCGAGCATCCGCAGTGCGAACGTGAGCAAAATGCCGGCGGCGGCGGCAACGATTTGCGACGAGACGCGGTCGACCGCGACAAATCCCAAAGCCCCGGCAAAGGCCGCCAGGGCGTACACGTCACGACGCAGGACCAGCGGCACCTCGAGCGCCAGCAGATCACGGATCACGCCACCCCCCGCACCGGTCACCACACCCAGCAGGATCGCGGGGACTGGACCGAGCCCGGCCAGGAGTGATTGATTTGTGCCGGATACGGCGAAAAAGCCGAGGCCGAGCGCGTCCAGCAGGAGCATGCTCCCACGCAGTTGCTCGACTCGCGGGTGAAAGAAGAACGCAATCAGCGCAGCCAGAAGTGCCGTCAGGAGATATGCCTCGTTGCGCAGCGCCGCGGGGGGCGTATCGCCGAGAAGGACGTCCCGTACCATGCCCCCACCCAGGCCGGCCGCCACAGAAAGGACCAGGACACCGATGATGTCGAAGTTTCGGCGTACCGCAAGCAGGCCGCCGCTCAATGCAAACACCGCGGTTCCGACGAGATCAATCACCAGCGTGAAGGTCAAATGCATTGATTCGGAGCCGCCCCGCCTCATCGTCCTTGCACGACCACCGGCACCGGACAGACCGACCGGGATCCGCCCCGCGCACATTGAACCATGCGAACGAACTGGATGCTGGGGGCACGAATGGAAGACGAGATGAGTGGACATACCCGCGAGTGGCTGCTTGCGGAACACTGGCGCGTGCGCCGGCGCCGCCTCGCCCTGCAGGCCGACCCCTGGCTGCGCGTCTGGTCCGAAGATCTTGAGCTTCCGGATGGACGACAGGTCGACGAGTTCTTCACCATTGAGATGCCGGATTACGTGGTGGTCGTCGCGCTCACTCCAGGCGGTGTCGTCACCGAGCGGGGTTACAAACACGGCGCACGGCGGGTCTGCCTCAGTCTTCCGGCCGGCTTCGTCGAACCCGGCGAGGACCCGGCCCAGGCCGCCCGGCGCGAGCTGTTGGAAGAGACCGGCTACCAGGCAGAGGGCTGGGAATCGCTGGGAAGCTTCATCAATGACGGCAATCGCGGCAGCGGGCGCGGTCATCTCTTCCTGGCTCGTGGAGCCCAGCATGTCGCCGAGCCTGACAGCGGCGACCTCGAGTCGGTAACCATCGCGCTGATGAGCCTGCACGATCTCCTCGAAGCGGCTCATCGGGGCGAGGTCGGAGATATTCCCAACGCCGCGGCGATCGCGCTGGCGGCCGCGCGGCTGCTGCGTGAAACAGGCCCGAGCGGCGGCCTCGACTGATCCAGCACACGCCGGTTCGCACACCATCCGCGCCGCGGCGTTGCATCCTTCACGGCAGCGAACCCGACACCTTCACCGCCAAACACCCCTCGCCGGCTCGCGATTATCGGGTCGCAACCGGTGCCCATGCGGTCCAGTTTCGGTGCCTGCTTGTCACATTGCCCCGGTGTCGTATGATGTAAAGGAAGAGTCATTCGTGCAAAGGAGTTGCAGTTGGACTTTCTGGTAGCCTTTTCGCGTCCAGAGTGGGCAAACACACCCAGCGCTCGCCATTACCATGAACTCATCGACCAGGCCAAGCGCGCCCGCACGCAAGGTGAGCATTGGAAAGCGCAGCAGCTGGCGAGTGCCGCGCACAAGTGGGCCATGACCGAATTGACTCGTCTTCAGCGCCTCGAGCACGCCCAGGGTTGGCTGACCGAGACAACCAAGCGACTCGACCGGGCATGGGATCAGGACCGCGCCTGCGCAACGATTGATGAACTCCGCGAACACCACCCGGAGCTCAAGCGAGTCATCACGACCTGGGAATCCGCCCAGGAGCGTGTCCACGAACTGCTGGCGTTTGAGCCAGAGATGACCGCGCTCAAGATTTAGCGCCGCCTTCAGCCGTGCACTGGCGATCGGTCACCTCGTGACGGCGTACCGCGTTTCATCGTGCCCCACGCCCGCAACACATCGCGGCAACTCGCCGACTTTCCGGGGCCGACCGGCCCCGAAAATCAACCACCCGCCGGTAGTAGCGTTTTACCCAGAAGTCTGCTATACTGATGAAGATGGCTTCGCTTTTCCGCGTGCGCGTTCACGGTGACTTCGAGGGTATGTCTCCGATTTGGGCTCGCCGAGAGACCGGTGCCGGATATCACGTTTCGGCGAAACGCCTTATGTTGGCATCGCCCATTTCAGAGGAGACCCCATAACAATGAGTTTCGTAGACAAGACCCTGGTATGCCGTGACTGCAGCGCAGAGTTCGTGTTCACCGCTGGTGAGCAGGAATTTTACGAGCAGAAGGGCTTCACCAACCAGCCGACCCGCTGCCCAGATTGCAGGCGTGCCGCGAAGGCGTCGCGTGGTGGCAATTCCTACAGCAGCGGTGGTGGCGGTGGCAGCTATGGCGGTGGACGCCAGGAGCGCACCATGCACCCGGCGGTCTGCAGCGCGTGTGGCAAGGAGACCATGGTCCCCTTCGTCCCGAGCAATGACAAGCCTGTCTATTGCTCCGATTGCTTCCAGAGTCGCCGCCAGGAGCGCAGCTACAGCAGCCGCTGGTAATCCATGACGAGCGCTTCGGCGCACCCGTCATAATTCAATAGCCACGAATATCCTCCCGGGCTACCCTCACCCGGGAGGTTTTCTTTTGCCTGTCGAAGTCCTCAATGTACCGGCGCCCCACTCAGCGGCAGCTTGGCGGGCTGGCCTTACGACTACCTAGTTCCTATGCGAACCGCACCGTGAATCGGCCGATACCCTACGGCCGCGTATGCATTCCGCGCCGGGGACCGGCTTGCCGCTGGAGTGGCCGGAATCAGCTCGACGATCGATGGGAGAGGTCGGTGGACCACAGCGGAGCGCACATCGTCAGCGTCATTGGGGGGCCTGTCGCGATTGACGCGCGTTCGGCCTCAGGGCGCCGGCTCACCCCAGACGACCGATCCGGCGCTCTCGAAGCGGATGTTGCCTTCGAAGCTGTAGCGTTCGAGCAGCGTCTTCACTTCGTCATCGAACGCCGCCGCCGCTTCAGGCGCCATGCGGTCGCGCGAGAATCCGTTGCGGGAGTGGATCGACTCGACGTAGTCATCGAGTGATTGCTCGAACGGAACCGGATCAGCCTGCTTCTGGCCGAGCTTCCGGAACAGTCCACGTCGCTCGAGCTCATCGACGAGGTTGTAGGGTCGGAAATCTCGATTCGTCGAATAGACGTTGATGAGACGCAGCAGCTCCGGCCACCAGGGATTCGACTGCTCGATGCGCCCCACGATGGCCACATACCCACGCGGCACGAGTGCCTCGCGAAAGCGCCGCAAGACGACCGGCCAGTCCATCCAGTGCAGGCTTTCGCCGGCCGTGATCAGCACATACGGCGGTGAAAGGGGTGCGTCTTCCATTGAAGCGGCAATCCAGCGCAGTCGCGGATTGTCGCCGCCGGCGCGTGCCCTGGCGGCGGCGAGCATGGCCTGCGACGGATCGACGGCGTCGACGCGGTCAGCGATTCGCGCCAGCGGTATCGCCAGATCGCCGCTGCCGCAGCCTGCGTCCAGAATCACGCGCGGGCCGTCGCCGACCAGATCCGCGAGGATGGCGAAGACGCCGGGCGGATAGGGCGGGCGGTAGCGGTAGGCCGCGACGATGCTCTCGTCGCCAAACTGCGCCCCATACTCCGGCCCGAGGTGCTTGGGCTTCGACATCACAACTGCTCCTCGTGTCGTCTCACACGTGATCAGCGCATCATAAACGCCGATGTCATCATCCGTTTTCTAACGGGTGACGATCCAGAAAAACAGGCCGCATGCCAGGCACTATTCGAGCGCGTGGAGCGTGGAGAGCTGACGCTCAACGCCCCACAGACCGTCATCGCCGACATCGTGTACAGCTACGACACCGATTACGACCGTTGCGAGGGGATCACGCGTCGCGAACCAGAGCAACAACCCGCGCGCAAGGTGTGCCTTCACATCTTGGGCGGCACTGCCTAACAGCCCTCCTTCTAAATGCGACCTGCGTCTCCCTTCCCCTGGCCCACGGCATGCGGTCTAGAACGTGGCAATGGCACGCCTCGCGCGCCGATATTAATCCCCTTTCGCCGCGAACGTAGTACGCTGGCGATGGATGGCGGGCATCGTTGGTCCGCCAACAAAACGAAGGGAACACCCATGGGCGAGATGATGCGTGCAGTGGTCAAGCCGGCGCGTGGACCAGGCGCCGAGATCCGTGACGTCCCTGTTCCAGTCCCCGGCGACCACGACGTGTTGATTCGCGTGAAAGCCACCTCGATGTGCGGCACCGACCTGCACATCTTCCACTGGGACCACTGGGCCGAAGAGAATTTCGGCGAAACTCCGATGGTCTTCGGACACGAGTACTGTGGCGAGGTCGTCGCGGTCGGGCGCGACGTCGGGCGCGTCAAGGTGGGCGATTTCGTCTCCGGCGAGACGCATATCGGCTGCGGCCACTGCCATCTCTGCCGCACCGGCCAGCAGCACATCTGCATCAACATGGGCCTGGTCGGCGTCACGCGTCCCGGCTGCTTCGCCGAGTACATCTCGATCCCCGAACAGAACGCCTGGGTCAACCCGCCCGACCTGCCGATCGACATCGCGGCCATCCAGGAACCGTTCGGCAACGCGGTCCACACCGCTCTCTCGGGAGAGATCGCCGCCCGTTCGACCCTCGTGATGGGTTGCGGGCCAATTGGGCTCTTCGCCATCGGCATCGCCAAAGCCTCCGGCGCCGCACCGATCTGGGCCGTTGACGTCAACGACTACCGGCTGGAGCTGGCGCGGAAGATGGGCGCCACGCGCGTGATCGATGCGCGCGCCGAGGACCCGGTCGCGGTGATCATGCGCGAATCGGGCGGCGAAGGGGCCGACGTCGCGCTGGAGATGTCGGGCGCGCCGCAGGGCATCCGCCAGGCGTTCGGCGCCCTGCGCGTCGGCGGGCGCATTTCGATGCTCGGGCTGCCATCCGACCCCTTCGAGTTCGACTTCAGCGAGCTGCTCGTCCTGAAAGGCGCTGAAGTGCACGGCATCTTCGGCCGCAAGATGTTCGACACCTGGTATCGCACCAGCACATTGCTCGGCAAGGGGCTGGTCGACGTCTCGCCGCTGATCACCCACCACATGCCGCTCGAGGATTTCGAGAAGGGGATGGATCTCCTGTCGCACGGCCAGGCGGCCAAAGTCATCCTCTACCCAGCCCCAAGCAAGTGAAAGGAGTCTGCTATGGCACGAACAGGCACCGGCATGAGCTTCTTAGCCGCTGACATCGACCAGCTCAAGGAGCAGGGGCTGCTACCGGTCATTGCGCGTGATCGGCAGCGCCAACAAGCCGGTCTTCACCGTCGACGGCAAAGAGGTGATCAACCTCTCCTCGAACAACTACCTGGGCCTCACCACACACCCCAAGCTGATCGAGGCCGCCATCAATGCGACGCAGTGGTATGGGGTCGGCTCGGGCGCGGTCCGCACCATCGCCGGCACCATGACGCTGCACGAAGAGCTCGAACGGCGGCTGGCCGCGTTCAAGCACACCGAAGCGTCGCTCACCTTCCAGTCCGGCTTCACCGCCAATACCGGCGTGCTGCAATCGATTCTCAAAGAAGACGACGTCATCATCTCCGACCAGCTCAATCACGCCAGCATCATCGACGGCATCCGCCTGAGCCGGGCGCCGCGCAAGATCTACCCGCACAAGGACATGGACGGGCTCGAGCAGGTCTTGAAAGAGAGCCAGGACGCGCGCGTGCGCCTGGTGGTCACCGACGGCGTCTTCAGCATGGATGGTGACATCGCGCCGATGCCCGACATCGTGAACCTGGCCGAGCGCTACGGCGCGATCGTGATGATCGACGACGCGCACGCCTCGGGCGTGCTCGGCAAGAACGGCCGCGGCACGGTCAACCACTTCGGGCTCGACGGCCGGGTGCAGATTCAGATCGGCACGCTATCGAAAGCGATCGGCGCCGTCGGCGGCTACGTCGCGGGCGATCAGGTGCTGCGCGATTTCCTGATCCACATGGCGCGGCCCTTCCTCTTCAGCACGTCGCAGCCGCCGGGAGTCGTCGCCAGCTGCATCGCCGCGCTGGACGTGCTCGAGCAGGAGCCGGAGATCATCGATCGGCTCTGGGACAACACCCGCTTCTTCAAGGGGAAGCTGACCGAGCTCGGCTTCAACACCGGCCACAGCGAGACGCCGATCACACCGGTCATCGTCGGCGAGGCGCCCAAGGCCATGGCGCTCTCCGACAAGCTGTTCGAGCGGGGCGTCTTTGCCCAGGGTATCGGCTACCCGACCGTGGCGCAGGGCCAGGCCCGGCTGCGCACCATGATCAGCGCGGCGCACACGCAGGAGCAGCTACAGACGGCGCTCGACGCGATCGCCGAGGCCGGACGGGAGCTTGGCATCATCTAGCGCAGGTCACCGGCTCATTGCGCATGAGGTGATCCGAGATCTCGGTCAGCCACAGGGGGCTGCCCCTACCAGGATGGGCAATGCCCCGGAAGAACGATCTCGATATACCGAGAAAAGGGGTGGCCCGCCATTTGAATGGGGCTGGCGGGCCACAACCTAGAGGGGATTGGGGAGGGAAAGACCGTCAAAGAATCCATTCGTTCAGGGGCAGCGAATCGATTCTGGTTACACTCTAAGACCGAAATGTAAACGGCGTATGTACGCGGCGCAGCACGCGGATGAGGATTAGGTCATCAACAAGGCGATGCGGGCGCCGTCTTCGTATGTCCTGGCGACTCAGGCGTCGCTCACCCCCGTGCCGTCACCGCTCTCCCGGCGATTGGCACCTCCCGGCCAGCGACGGCACACGTCGTCAGCCCCGTGGCTCGTCCGGCGCGAAGATCTTATTCAGCACCGGGCTGTCGAATTCGGCGGCCAGGCACTCCATGTAGATGACGTCCCACAGCTTGCCACCCATGAACTGCGCCTGCCGCCGCCGGCCGAACTCGCGATATCCCGCCTTCCGGTACGCGTGCTGACCGGCCAGATTGAACTCGTAGACCTTCAGCATCACGTTGTTGAGCCCGAGCGCGATAAAGGCGTAGTCGAGCATCAGGCGCGTGACCTCGGTGCCGTAGCCCTTGCCTCGTTCGGACGGCTCGGCGATGAAGATGACGAACTCGGCGGTGCGATTGCGAAAGTTGATGTCCTGCAGCTGGCAACTACCGATCGGCGTCAGATCGGCACGCCGGTAGATGGTGAAGGACGCGGTATGCGGATCGCCGTGCTCGATGGCCAGGTCGTCGAATTGGGCCGTCTGCTGCTCCAGCGTGAGGGGCAGTGGGATCGCTCCGGTCGTGCGCAAGGTGTAGAAGTTGTTGAACCAGCGGTGATAGGTATCGATCAGATCGCGCCGCAGTGGGCCGAGCGCCACCAATTGGCCGATCACGTTCACGATCGGGTCATTCGATGTCTCCATATCGCTCATCGCACGTCCTCTCGTTGCAGCCTGTTCAAGCGCACGTTCGCGGCCATCCCCACCTACTGCGACACAGTAGTCCGTTGCAGGTGTGGCGACCGGCGTGGTCGAGTGAAAGAGTCAGTACCTGTGGCAAGCGTCTGTCGGCAAGCGCTTATCCCCGATTGTCGTGGGTCCGCGCTACTTTCGACGTCCGGCAGGGATGCACCGACTAAATCTTGGCCCTTGCCGGAGCCATTACAGAGGTCCGTCTTGAAACGAGGCCCAGTGAAACCTATTCCGCCCCCCAATTCTCAAGCTTGACAGCCTTAATCGGCGGTACCTATACTATGCCTATCGCATTATTCAGGTCTGGGAAGCTCATAGGCATCGTACTGAAAGCGTTGGCCCGCCTCGATGGCAGAGCGGCCACTGCTCGCGCGTTGAAAGCAGCGAACCAAGCAGATTCGTTCGTGTCGCCGCACGAGTATTCTCGTGTTGACGTGTTGCTGTTATCCAAACTATAGATCGTGCTCACGAATTCGTTCCCCGTTGGCTCTTCTCGTCCATGTTCATCTGGTGGGTACATGAGCGTTTGGCGATCAATGTTTGCTCGCCAGGCGTCGGGAAACAGGGAAATGGTCTTTACATGCGTGTCGCTGGTGTTCGCGACCGGTTCACGACAGACTCTCGCCTCCGTATCACTCCGCATTCATCTATCGATTCTCTCTATTGCGCCCATTCCCAACTCGTCAGGAATAGGCATGAAATGACCGCGTGACGGCTCAGGGGGAGGCCGAACTGGGCATTGACCAGCCTGCAGGAAAGAAGGGGTTCAATACATGAGATGATCGCCACGTAACCAGCTTCGCAATCACCCAGACTATCACTGTACAAGACCACATACAGCGTTCCGCGCTGTACACGTGGGCCGTTCTCAAGGAGGAGTCGGGATGACTAAGCGCGACAGTATTGATGACGTGCGTCAACATATTCCAAATATTTCAAGCCATCACATGAGTCGTCGCGGATTTGTGCAGATGGTTTCAGCTGGCATCGGATCGTCAGCCGCGGTTGCACTTCTCGCAGCTTGTGGTGGCAGCAGCAAGACAACCCCAACGACTGCCGCCTCGGCATCGACGGCGACGACGAGCAGCGGCGCCAGCACGGCAACCACCGCGGGATCAGCCGGCACCGCGGTCGCATCGGCGACCAAGAGCGCGACGACAGCGGCGGCAACAACCGCGAGCAGCACAGCGGTGGCCGCGGTCAAGGGTGGTCAGGCTCACGTGCTCTGGAACGCCTCGCCGGTGACCCTGATGCCAATCTTCTCGACATCCGGCAGCGAGCAGCAGGTCGAGCGGTTGATGTTCGGCGCGCTCGTCAAGATGAACGATAAGCTCGAGCCGGTTCCAGACATGGCATCCAAAATCGAAGCCGCCCCGGACGCGAAGTCATACACGTTTACGCTGCACGACAATGTCAAGTTCAGCGATGGCACCCCACTCACGACGGACGACGTGCGATTCACCTTAGAGTCCGCGATCGACTCACGCAGCGGCAGCTATTGGAACGGTCGTCTTTCGAAGATTGTCGGGGCGGCCGACTTCAGCACACAGAAAGCCACGAGCGTCACCGGCATCGTCACGCCCGACGCCAAGACCGTTACGATCAACCTCACCAATGGCGATGCGGCGTTCCTGGTCAACCTCTGTAATTTCTCCGGGCTCGGGATCATGCCGAAGCATATCTTGAAAGATGTTGCGCCCGATCAACTGCGCAAGCACTCGTTTGCTCTGGCTCCGACCGTAACGGCTGGCGCGTTCAAATTCGTGAAATACGCGACCGACCAATATCTCGAACTCGCCCGAAATGACACCTACTGGGGCGATCCGCCACCACTCGACAGTATCTTCATGCAGATCCTCACCTCGGATGTGGCGCTGGCCCAACTCGAAACCGACAAGATCGATCTGATGACGCTCTCGGTTCAAGACATCGATCATGTCAAGAGCTTGCCCAACGCGGTCATGCAGAGTGTCGCCAGTCCCAGCATGGATTTTCTCGCGGTGAACGTTGGGCGCGACTATCTCAAGGACAAGCGCGTTCGACAGGCGATGATGTATGCGATCGACCGCGAGGGCATCCTGAAGCAGATCTATGGCGGTCAGGGCGAAATCACAAACTCGCCGATCTTCGGTCCGGCATGGATGGGCATTCCCGAGGGACTCAACGACTACAAATTCGATCCGGCAAAGGCGAAACAGCTGCTCAAGGATGCCGGCTGGGACGGCAGCCGCACGCTCGACATGGTCTACACGCCGGTCACCAAAGAGCGCACGACGGCCATGCAGATCATCCAGAATCAATGGAGCGATGTCGGACTCAAGGTGAATATCGATCAGGTCGATACAGCCGAGGGAAACCGGCGCACGATTCAGGCGTCCGATTTCGACCTTCGCCCAACCGGTGGCGGTGTTTTTCGCGCCGACCCCGGAGTCTCCGGAACCTACATGGTGACCAGCACCTGGACACCGAAGGGCGGCAATTACGGCCACTACTCCAATCCCGGATATCGACAAACTCTATCCTGAAGCCCAAGCGGCCGGAAAGCCCGAAGATCGGAAGGTGATCTACACCCAGATTGCCAAGATCTTGAACGATGAGCTACCGTGGATCTTCCTGTATTCGCCGAACTCGTCCTACGGCGTAAGCAAACGTCTAAAAGGCTTTATGCCGCCAAGCTACGTCGACAACAAGCTGTGGAACGCCGAGACCTGGTCAGTTACAAGCTAACGGTTTAGTCGAATTGTAGGAGAACTTGAGGGGCGGCATGGGACGCTATATCCTCCGACGGATCCTTGTCAGCATTCCGGTGATGATCGGGATCACGCTGGTGACGTACTTAATCGTGAACCTTGCACCGGGCGATCCGATCTCGGCGATGCTCAATCCCGAGGCGATCGCTTCGCAGGGTCCCGAATGGGTAGCGCAGCAAAAAGCGGCCCTTGGCCTGAACGAACCGATGCCGATTCGTTACGTCCTCTGGCTCAAGGAAGTCGCCCAGGGGAACCTCGGCTTCTCCTACAACGACCGGCTGCCGGTGACGAGCAAGATCCGGGAGCGGCTCTGGCCGACGGTCAAGCTGATGCTGACCGTCGAGTTGATCTCGCTCCTGGTCGCCGTCCCGGTCGGTGTCGTTTCAGCGGTCAAGCAGTACTCGTTCATCGACTACGCGGCGACCGTGTTTGGGTTCACGGCTGTCTCGATCCCATCGTTCTTCCTGGCTCTGGCCGCAATCTATGTCTTCTCGGTCAAGATTGGGTGGCTTCCCTCAGCCGGGATGGGAACGATCGGGAGCCCGCCCTCGTTCGGGGATTCGCTGAAACATCTGATCTTACCGGCGATGGTGCTCGGGCTGTCGCACGCGGCACCTCTGATTCGCTATACCCGATCGAGCATGCTCGAAACCACGCGGCAAGATTACATGCGCACGGCGCGGGCAAAAGGCCTGTCGGAGCTCATCGTGCTCTACCGCCACGGGCTGCGCAACGCACTGATCCCGTTGGTCACCATCGTCGCGCTCGACTTGCCCAAGCTCCTCGGCGGCACGGTGATCATCGAGGCGGTTTTCGCCTGGCCGGGGATGGGAACCCTGGCGATCGAGTCGGTGCGGAGCCGTGACTATCCAGTCATCATGGCGATCAACTTACTCAGCGCGGTACTGATTCTGATGAGCAATCTACTGGCGGATCTCCTGTATGGGTTCATCGATCCACGCATCAAATACTCGTGAGCGTGAGGACGACGATTGTGGAGCAAAGTGAGCTATCCGCGCATGAGGTAACTGGAAGCGCCGGGGCCGAGGCGCCGGGATTGGCGCAACTCTCCATACGAACGCAGCGCGGCGCCGGAGTCTGGCAACGCTTCCGACGGCACCGTATGGCAATGGCGGCCTTGGTCATCATGTTGTTACTGGCGATCGGAGCCATCGGGGCCCCGGTCATCGCGCGGAAGAGTCCCTACAAGGTCGATCTAAGCAGCTACCGCAAGCCGCCAAGCCGAGCTCACATACTGGGCACCGATGCGGCAGGGCGCGATGTCTTCAGCCGTCTCCTATATGCGGGGCGGGTGTCGTTGTCGGTGGGGCTCGTGGCGGTGTCCATCTACACGGCAATCGGGATGACACTTGGGGCGCTCGCCGGATATGCTGGAGGGTGGGTCGATGGACTGGTCATGCGACTAGCCGACGTGTTCCTCTCGTTCCCATCGCTGATCATCATCATCACGATGGTGGCAGTGCTCGGCCCGAGTATCTACAACGTCATGCTGGCCATCGGGCTGCTGGGCTGGCCGCCGATTGCCCGGCTACTGCGCGGCGATCTGCTCACACTGCGCGAGCGAGAGTTCGTAACCGCGTCCCGAGCGGTCGGGGCGTCGGGCTGGCGCATCGTCATCCGGCATCTGCTTCCGAACGCGATGGCTCCGATCATCGTGGCGGCGACTTTTGGGATCGCCAACGCGATCCTGTTGGAGGCCGGACTCAGCTTCCTCGGTTTGGGCGTGCCGCTGCCGACCGCGAGTTGGGGCAATATGCTCACCGATGCGGAATCGCTCACTGTCTTGTCGACGATGCCGTGGCTCTGGGTTCCACCAGGAGTGATGATTGCGCTCGCGGTCCTGTCGATCAACTTTATCGGAGACGGCCTGCGCGATGCCCTTGATCCGCATCTTCGGCGGTAGCTGCCGGGCGGAAATGTCGTGTCTCGCAACCCGAGCGACGGTGGCAGACGCATGAGTGAGCGGTTCGGTTGGTGGTATAGAAGCACGTAGCAACGGACGGTGACATCCGTTAGGGCGGGAGCAAGACACTACCATGAGTCATATCTACGACAGGTTCGGTCTCAGGACCGTTGATCAACGCACGCGGAACGCACACCAGGCTGGGCGGCTCGATCATGGAGCCGGAGGTCCTGGAGGCGATGCGCGAGGCGTCGACCGCCTACATCGTGCTCGACGAGCTCCAGGACAAAGCGAGTGAGCTGATCGCTCGCGCGACCGGCGCCCAGGCGGGCATGGTCACCGGTGGCGCCGCGGCCGGCCTGCTGCTGGGAACCGCGGCCTGTGTCGCCGGTAGCGATCCCATCAAGATCGAGCAACTGCCGGATACGACCGGGCTGAAAAACGAGGCGGTCGTCCATCGGGCTCATCGCAACGGCTACGACCACAGCGTCCGCGCGGCGGGCGTGAAGATGATCGAGGTCGGCTATGGGCACACGACCATCCCCTATCAGTTCGAAGCGGCCTTCAACGAGCACACGGCGCTGGTGCTGTACGTCGAGTCCCCCTGGGCCAGCCGTGGAGCGCTGCCGCTGGCTCAGACCTGTGAGATCGCGCATCGGCACGGCGTGCCGGTGCTGGTCGACGCGGCGGCCATGCTGCCGCCGAACAGCAACTTGACCCGTTACATCGCCGAAGGCGCCGACCTGGTGACGTACAGCGGCGGCAAGGGCCTGCACGGACCGCAGTCGTCCGGCATCCTGGCCGGACGGGCCGATCTGATCGCGGCGGCGCGCGCGAACGGGAGCCCGCACCACAGCATCGGCCGGCCGGCCAAGGCCGCCAAAGAAGACATCGTCGGCCTGATGGTCGCGCTTCAGCTCTATCTGGAGCGAGATCATGAAGCGGACATGGCCCACTGGCGCGGTCAGGCGGAGTACATGATCGAGCGCCTGGAGAGCGTGCCCGGCATCAGCGCCTCGCTCCTGCTCGATGGTCGAGAGCACCTCACGCCGCGCGTCGAGGTCACGTTCGATCAGTCAAGCGGGATCAATGCCCGCGAACTGATCGCCGCCCTCGAAGAGGGCGATCCGCGGGTCTTCCTGTTCGAGCCGAATGGCCCGAGCGCGAAGCCGAATAGTGTGGTGATTCACTGTCACACGATGCAGTCCGGGGAAGAGGAGATCGTGGCCGAGGTGCTGCGCGCCGCGATCCTCAAGCGTCTACCGGCGCGCCCGAGCGGGGCAACGGTCGCCCCGTAACGCCGGATTATTCAGGGTAAGGGAGATGGGAATGCCAGCGCGCAAGCCACCGCAGGAGTATCAGGTCACGCTCGAACGCCCAGCCGATTTCGACCAGTTCTGGGCGGACATCATGGCTGAAGTGAACGAGATCCCGCTCAACCCGTCGATGGAGCACATCCCGATGCGCTCGACCGCCGAGGTCGACGTCTACGAGATTCATTATGACAGCCTCGAGAACGTCCGGATCGCGGGCTGGTATGCGCGCCCGAGGGAGTCGTACATCGCGCCGCCCTATCCCGGCCTGCTGATCGTGCCGGGCTACGTCTCGGAGCCAACCTTGCCGAAGTCCTGGGCCAAGATGGGCTACGCCACCATCGGCGTCGCGCCGCGCGGCAAGCTGCGCTCGAACAGCCGCTTCAATCCCGGCTATCCCGGCCTGCTCGTCCACAACATCATCGACCGGAACACCTACGCCTATCGCGGGTTTTATGTCGACGCCGCGCGGGCGGTCGATTTCCTGCTGTCGCGGCCTGAAGTCGACGGCAGCCGCATTGGCGTGCACGGCAGTAGCCAGGGCGGGGCGCTCACGATCACCACCTCGGCGCTGCGCAGCGACGTCATCACCTGCGGCGCGGCCGGTGCTCCGTATCTCTGCGGCTTCATGGATGCCGCGGCGCTGACCCACTCCTATCCCTACGAGGAGATCAACGAGTACCTGCGCCTGCATCCCGATCACGAGCCGATGGTGCGCGAGACGCTCGACTACTTCGACGGGATCAACTTCGCGCCGATGATCAAGGCGCCGATGTTCGTCTACATCGGCCTCGAAGACGACGTCGTCCCGCCCGAGACTGGATTCGCGCTGGTGGAGGCGATGAACTGCCCGAAGGAGTTGCACCCCTTCGAGCACTGCGCCCACGACGCCGGACGATTCTGGGTCATGCCGAAGGTCGAGCAATTTCTGGCCAAGCACCTGCAGCCAGCGACGACGCGCGCGCACGCCGAACCGACGGTCGGGTGAGGGAGAACGAGATGCCTGAAAACGTGGAAATGCCAGCCGATTTCAACGACTACTGGGATGGCATCGACCGGGAGTTGGCCCGCTACGAAGGGCGGCCACTGCTCGAGCCGATGCCGCAACATTCGACCGAGTTCTGCACGGTTTACAGCCTGAGGCTCACCAGCATCGGCCCCTATCGCATCTTCGGCTACTATTCAGTGCCGCACGGCGAGGGGCCTTTCCCGGCGCTGTTCAACACGCCCAAGTATGGCAGCGTCAATCACGTTCCCGACTACAACGACCGGCAACGTTATGCCTGCCTGACGTTGATGCACCGGGGCCAACGCCTGGCCGACCGGCCGTTCGCCGCTACCTATCCCGGCTTGCTGACGCAGGGGATCGATAGCCCGGCACACTTCGTCTATCGCTCGATCGCGGCCGATTGCATCCGGGGCGCCGAGTTCCTGCTGAGCCGAGATGAAGTGGATCAGTCGCGTGTCGCCATCCTCGGCGATGACCTGGCGCTGATCACCGCTGCCCGCCGGCCGCGGTTCGCCGTGGTGGAACCGGCAGGGTTCATGTTCTATCGAATGATGGAGGCTGCGGCTCGCACCAGCGCCTATCCGCTCGAAGAGATCAACGAGTACGTGCGGGCCCATCCCGGCCGGCGAGACGCGGTGGCGTATACGGCCGCCTATTTCGATCCGGTGAACCATGCCGGGCGCGTGACGGCGACGACGATGTTCAGCCTGGGAAGTGAGGGCTCAACCAGTGGCCGCTCCTGGATGGGACCTCTGGCCGGCGCCTGCCAGGGACCGGTCGAGTACTACGACCTGTCAAATGCCGGCGGGACCGACCACGACTGGCTCGACGCCTGGCTGGCCGGAAAGTTCGGCGCCAAGCCGATGTCCCGTTTCATTCGCGATTTCGCCTGAGAGCCCGTGCCGCTCGACGATCGTCGAGCGGCACCGTCCCGCTCATCGGCTCAGTCTCGACGCGTGGAACCCCCGCGTGTGCGCCCTCGTCTCTCGCGCCCGAACCACGCAGCGGCAACGTGCGGCAGGAATTACTCCCTGCCACATGACGTGCCGAGGATGCCCCAGCGCAACGGGGGCGAGCCACTCCCTCCATCAATTTCTAACGGACGGGGCCCTTAATTGCTGGATAACCCCCGCCACCGCCTCAGGCTGGTGATCCTGACTGCATCGATCACATTAACCAACGCGGTCGCTTCCTGCGCTTGTCGCTGGACTGCCCACGCCGGGTCAGGGTTCGGTCCCGCTAGTTGGTGTACCCCTTCGTGAATCTTGAAGCGGTCATTGATTCCCTTGACCGTCTTTGCCAGGAAATCCAGCGTTTCCCAGTATGCGTCAAAAAAGTCTCGGCCCATAACCAGGAAACTGGGCACCATGTGTACCGTCATGCTGTCGGCGACGTACTCACTGGGTTGCGGCGGGTCGCTGCCATCCATGTGTGTTTCGAACACCGTGACCGGAAGGATGTACCCGGCGGGGAATTTTTCCGGTTCCAAATTGCGGATCGTCACGATTGCGTCGCCGGTGTACTGCTGGCCGGTTGAATCGTGCTCGAAGCGTACGTCAACCGCGAACGCGACGTCTCCTATCCGTTCGTCGATGAACAGGCGACCCTTCCATCCTGGTAACGACCATGGAGAAGCTGGAATCGGCTCGCCGGCCTCGAACAGATCCTCCTGTTCGTACGAGAACACCTGAGACTGGCGAACCTCGTACACCTGGGTCGTCTCATGCACCTCCACCGCGATCGGTTCGGTGGGGAACGGAGTCACGTTACTGTCGAGGTAGCCACCCCGGGAAAACGAGACGAGCGGGATATCCTTTTCACCAATGCGCAGCCGGTACCCAAGCTGGATCTGCGTCCTTCTGGTACGCTGTGCCATGCGGAACTTGAAGATCTTCTCGGTCTCCTGGAAGTAGCGCGTTCCGTCATACTTCTTCGTCGGGTCGGCGGCGAAAGGAGTAAGCTGGCCGAGATCCACGCTTTCAACTGGCCCTTGTCGTAGCGCGAAGAGAGGCGAGCCATCGAATTTAATCCCCGCCTTCACAAGGCGGAAGAGTGCGTTTGGCAACTGCACGAATTCCGATCCGTTCACTTCCGAAGCCGCCAGCTGTAGCTGCGCGCGCAGCTGCATCAGTGCGACGATGCCGCTGGCCCCGACTACCTGATCTAGCATCTGGGCTTGCTGCTGTTCCGCGGCGGCCAACGCTTTTGCCGGGTCCTTGGCCCTGACGACGTCGTAACCACCGCCCCACGCCTCCTGAAATACGCCAAAATCAGTCAGCGTAACCGAGGCCAACCTGTCGAACTTGTCCCAGAACGGATCCCATGCCGCGACGCCCGTGACCGGGTCCACCGCTCCTAACACGATTCCCGATGGTGCGGTCTCGCTCCCGAGATTATGAGCTTGGGGCCGATATGGGCTCTGCAGCAGACCTTGCCCCGGCATCGGCAAGGTGGGCAAATTGAACGGGGTCGGATACCCTCCGTTCAGACCAGCGGCAGGACTCGCCACCAGCATCGCGCCCCGCCACGCATTGATAAACGCCGTTAGCCCCGTGACGATCCGCTTGAGCTGGTCGCGATCATATGCCGTCGATCGGAAGGCGGGCTCGATCGTGACCGTCACCAGCATCCGCTCGGCCAGAGAGGAAAACAGCACGTCGATGAAGTGACCTGCGTCCCAGATGCGAGACTGCAGCTCTTGAGCGGGTTCGGCGTAGTTGATGGGCTGACCGTCGGTCCGGGTCATGAAGGGTGGCGTTGCCGCGTCTATCCAGTGGGGCCATATGTTCACCGGCGTGTAATCGTAGACACTGCGCAAGAAGGCGATATTCGCATTTGCCGGGTCCAACATCTGGTTGAGACCAGCTATCGAGATCCGCCGTGCGCGCGACGAGGTCGTTGACGATACTGGTCGTCGGCGATATCTGCGCGTTCCTCAGAGCGTTACGCGCGTTGGTGCGCGCCGAACGCCACTCAACGGCCTGAAGGTACAGCCCTTTAATTTCTTCCTGAACGAGGTACCCATAGATCTGATTCAACCGACTGCCGATCTGCGCCAGCGCGACCTGTGTCGTGTCCTCCTGAGGACCGAACACTCCGAGTTTGGTCATCAGGTCCACGACGGAGGTAACCGCGCCAACCACTGACACGATGCCGCCGACGATATTGATCGTCGACTGGACCGCCTCCACCAAATTCTTGGTTTCCTCAGGGGTGAACTTGAGAAATGTCAGCGCGTCCTTGAGGGCCGGCAGGTCGCCACTCTTTCGGGTTGCGCGACGTTTCCGCTGAGGGGCTGCAGCGAGAGGGCGGCAAGACGATCAGTCTCCAACAGCAACTCTCCGGGAAGATAGCGAGGCACGAGCGGACTACGTGGCAAATATGCCTTCATAGTGAATACCTCTCCATACTGTGCTGAATTGAAATGGGTGGAAATCCGGCGTGAAGGCAGTATAGCAGGTCACGAATCTGTCTCGTCGGGGACGGCGGTTTGTCGCGCGATGAGGCGGCGTTCAGGTTGGTCGACCGGCCAGAGCCACGCCCGTCGTTTCACCTCCGAGCGGTGCAACGTGCAGAAAGGTTGACGCTCGAATGGCCACGCCCGCCCGGCAGTAAACTGGCCGGGCTGTGGAGACGAAGCCCACTGAAGGGGCTGACTCTCCACGCACCGGCGCGGCTCTGACGTCAATGTGTAGGAAAATGGCTGTAGCGCCGCGACTCATCGCCATGGAGGCCACGCTTTTGGCCCCATGACCGGCCCGAAAGTGGCGTAGCGGGAACAAAGGCGAGTGACATGCCAACCAGGAAGCACCTCGGGTGCCGCCCGGCGAATGGCTCGACAGCGGGTGTCCCCTGGGTCGGTCTTTTGTGCAGGTCACGGACTCATTGCGCGGTCGATGATCCGAAACCTCGGGTGGCCACAGGGGGCCACCCCTACCGTAGGGTCAGGTGGATACCGGCTGACGGGTCCACGCATCATCTGACGGACGGCGACGTAGTGGCAGTTGGCTCGATCGCATCGTCGAGATCTTCACCGAAGTAGTGACGCCGCGCTGCCTCGTCGGCCACGAGCCCGTCCGGACCGGAGACGTCCAGCCGCGCGAAGCCGCCGCGATCGGGGTCGATCTCCCTCGCCCGGGCTGCCAGCGCGCGCCGGGCATCCGCTGCTGGACCGTCCTCAGTGAAAAGCAGCCCAAGCCACTGCATCAATGTTCGCAGCACCGCATAGTAGGCCGCGCGTTCCGCCGCGTAGGACCGCAGCGCCGTGTCCCAATCCGGCACGTCCCGGAGGCGATCGCGAATCTCACGCACGTCGCGGAAGCAGAGCGACAGACCGTGACCGCCACTCGGATCGTTCGCACCGGCGGCGTCACCGATGAGGACTACCCCGTCGTGATACAGGCGATCCGACCAGACGTCAGCGTTGGGGAAGAAGGCGAGCGGTCCGGCAGGCCGGGCTTCGGCAAACGCACCCTCCGGAAAGATCGCTGCACAGCGCGCGATATAGTCGGCGACGTGCCCGCGGCCGCGCAACGGCGTGACGACCGCATCGTTCCCGACGATGTAGGTGCGCACGCGACCGCCACCCTGCGGAAAGACGAGCACATGCCCACCAGCGAACCCAGCCGTGTGGAACGTGTCGTCGGCAAGCGATACTCCATCCAGGAGGCAGCCGCCGACCTGATGGTGGATTGGCTCGCGGATCGTCCTGGCGCCAACCCAACGACGCGCGCTGGAATTCCGGCCGTCGGCGCCGATCACGAGTCGCGCGCGCACGTCGTAGGTGGCTGCGCCGGTCACGACCCGCAGCTGACACTGGGGCGCGCGCGTGAAATGGGTGACCCGCGCCGGGCGGAGCACCCGCACCCCGCACGCACGGGCATGATCGAGCAGCGCCGATTGCATGGCTGGGTGATAGATCGCGAGCTCGTTGGGGGTATTCGGGCCGAAACTGTCGTAGCGCCCGACACCGGCCGGAACACGACCGGAGTAACCAGCCCAGAACGGGAGCTGGTGGGCGCCAGCGGCGTGAAGGACGTCCGCCAGGCCCAGCGCCTCGACCTCCCGCACACCCCACGGATGGATGGATTCGCCGCGCACCCGGTCGCGGAACCGGGCCTCCCGTTCGATGAGCACGACGCCGAGGCCCATCCGAGCCAGGACGGCACCGGCACTGGCACCAGCGACCCCGCCGCCGATCACGGCGATGTCCGTTGTCAATCGAGTGGAGCCGGTGGGCGTGGGCATGACAGCCTCGATGTCGTCGCGGCGTGCACTGCTGATGGTGGAGAACGATGCCAGGATTATAGACGGCCGAGAGCGTCCGGAGAAGCGGCGCTGTCGCGCTCAGTAGCTGACTACGATGGATGTGCCAGGTGTCATTCTGAGGCCGCAGCCGAAGAATCTCTTCCTGGCACGGATGACGAAGAGATCCTTCGCTACGCTCAGGATGACCGATTCACGGTGGTCGTCTACTCAGTCACGATGCGCGTGTCTACCCTGAAGCCGCGGCTCCGTCCGGCGTGCCGGACGCTCCGACTTGCGGCCAGCTTTGCCGTCGCCAGCTGGTTTCGTCATGACGGCGGTTACCTCACCGGACAAGCCCGATGAAAACCGCTCCGGGTGTCCTCAGATCACGTCTTTAACCAACGACGGCCCGCCGTTTGGCGGGCCGCGTACGTGTCGTGCCTAGTGGAAGTGTTGCTGGAGCGAGGAATCAACCCGGCGGCCCAGGCCGGGGATCTCGTCCGCCTGGACCTCGAGGTAGATGACGTCCCACAAGCGGCCGCCCTTGAGGTGGGCTCGCCGCTGGCGACCGAACTCACGGAAGCCGACGCGCTCGAATGAACGAAGCTCGGACAAATTGAACTCATACGTCATCAAGAAGAGCGTTTCGAGGTGCAGCGCGACGAACGCATACTCCAGCATCAGCCGCCCGGTTTCGGTTCCGAAATCGCGCGCCTGGCTGGCAACCTCACCGATGTGGAGGAAGAACTCCGCCGAGCGGTCGTTCTGATCGATATCGATCAGGCCGGTGATCCCAATCGGCCGCAACGTCTTGAGCTCGTAGATCGTGAACCAGACGTGATCGTCGGTCAGCACGAGGTCATCGTACCAGGGCCCATCTTCGTCCAGCACGTCCGACCAGGCGTCGCCCGACATCGCCCGCAGGGCGACGAAGCCGTCTCGCCAGCGACGGTAAATCGGAAGGAGGTCCCGCCGGAGCGGACCGAGAGCCACGCGGCTGCCAATGACGTCGAATGAGTGCCGCGCGCCGTTCCCGTGCTGGGGTGTATCCGCACTACGCTGCAAGCCCTGAGCCCCTTCCAGTTCTCGAAATCGGAATTGATCCGTCATCATCGTCTCGTCGCCAACAGCCTACCAGTGATTGCGTCGCTGCGCACCTGTATCGCAGTCCCAAGTATAAGCACCGTTCCCTCACGTTCGTGATCCACTTCGGTTACAGCATGAGCCGGAAATGTTACAGAATCGTCAATCAGATTTCACCCAGAAAACGAGTGACGACATCAACGAACTTCTCCGGACGATCCCAATGGATCAGATGGCCGGTCTCAGGGAATCTCACCAGCGTGCGATCGGCACGAGATGCGGTCGCCGCGCGCGCCGCCTCGTTCGCCAGCGCCCCGCCCATGCTCGGATCGGCCTGGAGCAAGAGGGTCGGACGCGAGATCCGGTCCATCGCAGCCTGGAAGCTCTCCTGCTCGCCCTGCGCCCGTTCAACCAAGGCAAGAAATGGGCCGTCGGCAGTGGCCCGCAGCCACTCGGTTTCGCGACGCCAGTCCGCTTCGGTTCGTTCGGGATGGATGCCCTTCAGGGCGGCGTACGTCTGTTCCGGCGTCCCGTTCTTCGCGCTGAGCAGCGCGCCGACCCAGGCGCGGGTATCCTCTCCGATTTCCGAAGGCGGATCTTCCAGCACGACCGCCCGAACACGCTCCGGCGCTTGGCCGGCAACCGTCATGGTGATGAGGGCGCCGAGCGAATGCCCCATCACGAAGGCGCGCTCGATGCCGAGCGCGTCGAGCACCCCGACGGCATCGGCGGCGTAGTCCGCGAGCGCGTACCCGTCAGCGGGCCGATCACTCCGGTAATGGCCACGCAGATCGGGCATGATCAGCCGGTAGGCGCGTGCCAGTCCATCCGCCACGGGCAGCCAGCTTTCGGCGCGATCGTAGATGCCATGCAACATCAGCAGCGGCGGCTTCTGGCCGTCGATCCCGCTGACGACCCGCAGGTGAATCCCGTTCGCCTGTACCTTCTGCTCGTTGAACCCTGTTGCGAATGACATGCGTCCTCCTCTCAACCCTTGCCTACCGCGGCCAGACCCCTGGCTAGCGATAGAGAAGCTGGCGTTCGAACTCGTCCGATTCAGCCAGCCCCAGCGCCTCACGAGCCTCGGCCACGACGTAGAGAGAACCGGTCGCGCAGATCACGCCGCTGTCGCCGGCCGCGGCGAACGCCAGCGTCAGGGCCTCAGCCACGCCGGGCGCGCTCACGACCTCCGGCGCCGGGGGCTCGAGCGCGCGCACCGCCGCGATGATGCGTTCGGCGGCGGCCGCCCGCGGGTGATGCGACGACGTGGCGATGATGCGGCTGGCGAGGGGCGCGATGGCCCGCACCATCTGCTCCACGTCTTTATCCCCGGCGATGCCCAGGATCAGGATGAGGCGGCGACCGCCGTATTCCTCCGCCAGCGTAGCGGCCAGCCGCGCGCAGGAATCGACGTTGTGGGCGCCATCCACGACGACGATCGGGTTGGTGTGCACGACCTCGAAACGGCCCGGCCAGGTGACGCTCGCGAGCCCGGCCCGCATCGCATCCTCTGAGATCGCGATCCCGCGCCGTGCCAGCACCCAGCAGGCGGCCACCGCCGTGCCCGCGTTCTCTACCTGATGCCGCCCGGCCAGAGCCGAGCTCAGCCGGCGATATTCGCCCCAGGGACCGCGCAGCGTGAACGAGGCCGCGGTTCCTTCGGCCTGCCAGTCGCGACCGCCGATGAGCATCTCGCAGCCCCGTTCGGCCGCGATCCGGCTGAGCGTGTCGCGTGCTTCGGGCTGCTGCGGCGCCGACACGACCGGCCGGCCAGGCTTGATGATGCCACCCTTCTCGGCCGCGATCTGCCCCAGCGTATCCCCCAGGATGCGCGTGTGATCGTAGCTGATCGAGGTGATCACCGAAACCTCCGGCTCGAGGACGTTGGTCGCATCGAGCCGGCCGCCGAGGCCCACCTCGACCACCGAGACGTCGACCCTGGCCCGCGCGAAGGCGAGAAAGGCGAGCGCGGTGGAGACCTCGAAGGCGGTCGCTTCGCCCCAATCCGGGCGTGCGGCCGCCAGCCGCGCGTTGACCGGCGCGATCTCCGACGTCAGCGCGGCGAACAGATCCTCACTGATCGGCTCAGCGTCGATCTGAATCCGTTCGCGAAAGGTGTGGAGATGCGGCGACGTGTAGAGGCCCACCCGGCGCCCGGAGGCGCGGAGAATCGAGGCCAGGAAGGCAGCGGTCGAGCCCTTGCCCTTGGTCCCGGCGACGTGAACGGCGGGAACAGCCCGCTCGGGGCTGCCGAGGGCCTCGAGCAACCAGGCGGTACGGCGCAAGCCGACCGTCTCGGCGTCGAACGGATTCGCCACGAAACCGCGTTCGTAGCCGGATCGATCGATGATGTAGCTGATGGCTTCCCGGTAGTTCATCTGGCTCGTCACGCACTCCCACGCGAACGGCTCAACGTAGACCCGTTCGGCCGTAAATATGGTATCTTCTCACGAATAGTGAGCCGCTCGGCACGCTGTACGTTCACTCAGGAAAAGGACACCGGAACCGTGCTCTTTGGAAGCGATTCCAATCTGAACCTGGCTCAGGCGCTCTTCGATCTTGGTGGGGTCGAGTTTGGCGATTACAGCCTCGGTCCAACGGCCGGTCGCTCTCCCATCTACATCAACCCGCGGGTGCTGATCAGCAACCCGGCGGTTCTTCGAAGTATCGCACGGCTGATCGACCGCGAGATTCAGGCCGACCAGGTCCGGCGGCGCCCGCGGCTCGAAAGCTTCGGCGCGGTGGCCGGCGTGCCGATGGGCGGCCTTCACCTGGCAACCGCCTACTCCCTCACCAGCGATACGCCGCTGATCTACGTGCGGCCGGACGGCGACAAGCCGGAGATCGAAGGCCGCGTCATCCCCGGGCAGACGGTGCTGATCATCGACGACCTGATGACCGGCGGCAGCAGCATCCTCAGCACGGCCTGGACGCTCGAGAAGCGCGGACTGATCGTCCGCGACGCGATCGTGCTGATCGACCGGGAGCAGGGCGGCATCGAACGGCTGCACCAGCATGGCTACCGGGTCATGCCGATCCTCCGGCTCAAGACGATGCTGACCTACTACTTCGAGAGCGGCCTGATGGAGAACAAACGGTATCATGAGGCGATGGACTACCTGGAGCGAACCCGCCGCAGCACGGGCTCGTAGAGGTCGTGTTCGCGGCTCACGGCGCGGCCCCGCATGCCCCGGGTACCGACACGAATTCGTCATGTTCTGACCGTCGGCTGTAACGAATCTGTCACATCCGGCACGGTATAAACAGATCAGTCGAGGACGATGCCGGAGGACAAAAAGAGTCCCGTGAGATCCGGCAAACGGCCGCCACGGACCCCAGCACAGGTGGCAGACACCCGATTCCGGCATCGTCTGGACAACAATTAGATAAGCGTCGGTGCGCAGATCACCCGCTCGGGATTTCCTGAGCGGGTGTGTCTTTGTGCCGCGATGGCTGACCGGTAGACTGGGCGTCGTCACCGTGCCGTGCTGCCTCTGGCCAGCGATCGGCATCGAGTTCTCTGACCCCGCCGGCCTGCAGGTAGCTCGTACTGCCGTCGTCGACCAGCTGCGACAGCCCGCTGCCGGTGTCCCACAGACTGGTGGTCGTGGTCGAGAGGCCGTTGGGGCGGTCGACGCTGATCTGCTGGCCGTTGGCGTCGTAGCCGCAGGTGATGGTCACCTCGCCGGTCGTCGTGGGTGAATGCCGTGTCTCCGAAGACGGGCGCGCATGAGACGTGTGGTACGACGCGGGGCACCCCTGTCTACCCGACGCAATTGACAGCGTTATAACGGTGTACTAACCTTGGTGGACGCGCTCTCGAAGAGCCGAGGAGGTGAACATGATGCGAAAAGTCTTCCGGGCTGGGAACAGCACGGTGGTGGCGCTTCCACGCGAGGTGATGGTCGAGGCGGGGATCGCCGAAGGCTGTGAGGTTTCCGTCGAATACGACCGTGAGCACGGCGGGATCCTGGTCAAGCCGGTCCAGCGAGACGTGCCGGGGATCGATGAGGACTTCGTCCGTCAGGTGAACGGCTTCATCGATCGCTACCGGCCAACGCTCGAGGCATTGGCACGGCATGAAGCTCCTCACGACTGAGCAGGTGCTCTTTATCCACGACCGTCTGATCGAAAAGACTGGTGGCGTGCATGGGCTTCGAGTTCATAACCTGCTCGAATCCGCGGTGACTCGCCCTCGGGCGGGCTACGGTAACGTCGAGTTCTACCCGACACTGCACGACACAGCCGCGGTCCTCATGGATTCCCTGATCCGAAATCACCCCTTCGTCGATGGCAACCAGCGGACCGGGTTCGCGGCCGCCGGTACCATCCTCGCGCTGAACGGCTGGGATCTCATTGCCGGTCACGAGAACGCATACCGCTTCACCCTGCGTGTTGCCGTCGATCACCCCGATGCACCTCGCCCCAACTGGGAAGAGATCAGTTCCTGGTTGATGGAGCAATCCCGCCAGCGGCGCGACGTGCCCCAGCACGGATAACGGGTGTTTGCGCGGATGACCTGGAGATCTCAAACGCAACGAGTTCTGGAACGCGGTTGGACGCGTTCATATGACACGTCTCCTGCCCGACCCTCACGCCAAAAGCGGCGCCAGGATGCCGGTCAGGAAGACGCCGTCGAAGACGCCCGCGCCGCCGATGCTGACGATGACCGTGTTCGTCGCCGGAACGCCGTCACTCACTTCACCGAGGTATTTCATGCCGCTCGACGCGTCACCGAGCAGCTTACCGTGAAGGATCCGCGGCTGCATCGTTCGACGTGTTATGCCCACTCAGGTCCGTCCAGGTCGTGGGGTTGTTGGCGACATAGGCGTACAGGTTGTAGCCCTGCGTGCCGGGGGCGTTGGGTTGCACCCTGTCGGCCGAGAGGAAGCGACCCAGGGTCGGGTCCAGCTCTCGTGCCCGGAGGTCGATGAAGCCGGTGGTGGGATCGGTCAGCTGGCCGGTGTAGCCCAGGGAGAGCGACGAGCCGGTCTGGGCGCGGACGGCCCCGAAGGCGTCGTAGTTGGTGGTGCCGGTGAGGGTGCCGCTGCTGTCGGTGATGCCTCGGACGGAGCCACCGGCGCTGGTGATAAGACGAACAAATCCGAAATTCGACGGAAAGTTCAGCTCGATATTGGGTCATGCGTTTCCACTGAAAGACGGTGGGTCGAATCACTGCTGCCGTCAAACTGAAGTCTCAACTGTCGTGGGAGTTTGAGCCTTACGGATAATTGTGAAAGCCATATTCGACCACCAGTCGATGCGCTTGGTCTTGTCCGTAGATGTGGTCGAGAAGCCTCGGGACCCAAGTGACCTCGGCTCCCCAATTCGTGTGAGCATCTTGCCAATACTCAAGAAATCGGCCCGGGCTGGACTTCGCCGCGATGGCTCGGTGATTCAACAGGGTCTGTAAAAACCGCTGATCGCCACCAACAACAGCATGCTGCTCATGCGATATCATGATTCCCCACTTTCCTGAGGGCGAGTACAAGGCATTTTCGAATGGCAGCGTGAGGGCCCGGTACTCATTGGCTTGTTCGAGCGGGATGTGCCAGTGCCACGGTCGTGCATCAGCGTCAGACTTCGGTGACTCATCCTCGTCTGGACGTTCAAGGATCGAAACACAGAATGATGTCTCGCCTTCCGCTCTTACCGCATCCACAACCGCCGCAAGTTCAGCGTCATCAAGTGCAAATCCGACCGGCCAGAGCAGGAGACGATGGGCTATTCGATCGCGGAATGGCTCGCCAAACGGGTCGATTGATTGAAAGATGCTGGTGAACGCGGGCTCGAGTTCACGACGATACTCCTGTTCACTCATTGATACAACCATCGCGGCACTCCTCATTTCGGGACGAATTTGATCTTGAAGTCAGTAAACCCAGGAACGTTGTGAACATCGATGGTTGGCGGGCCGGACTTCGACGTGGGACGATACGAGATCGTTCCGCCACCGGGAAGGTCAATCGTGTATCCTCCGGGTATGGCGGGATTCGGATGAGGACGAACAACAACCCCCTCAATACCGTCGATGGTCTCTTGAATCATTCTCTCTGCGTCAGCAGAAGTCCCGACCACTTCACGGACGTTGCTTCCCTTTCCCGCCCGTCCAACGTTTGCAAGTCTCTTTATGCGACTGCCGAGATCGTCTCCCTTGCCTCCCGATCCCCCGTTTCCCCCGCCATTACCGCCCGTGGCGCAGCCGATCCCCGCCGCGAACCAGTAATCACTGGCGCTCGTCTTGTTGCCGGTCGCCCCGTTGATCGCGGCTGACGTGGCCATGCTCTCGGCGGCGCCCAGCGCACACACGGCCGCTTTGGGAAGCTGTGGGAAGTTGTACCAGGCAGTCCGCGTCGCCGCCCCACCCGAGCGACCACGCCCCCGCCGCCGCTGCCGAGCCATACTGTGCCAACGGTCTGCACCTCACCCGAGAAGCGGGCGCGACATCCCGCATCGACCATACCGTGGAGCACGGCCGCGAGTGCCGGTTCGATGAAACCGGAGATGAGATCGGCTAGCCGACGGCAAAGCCCGATGACAGGGGACGCATTGGACTGGATGAGTTGGAGCCCTACGGCCGATCCCAACGATTTGGCAGGTAGGACTCCAAGTCGTAGAAGGGCTGCGTCACCGACGGCTCAAACGCCTCATCCAAACGGGACATCGACGGAGTACCGTTCGACAACGCGTCGCCCATTTTGTTCCAGATTCCGTCCCATGCCAGATCAAGTGCAGTCGAAGGTGACTCCCGATACCGCCAAACCTTCTCGAACACACATATTTTGTAGTCCATCTTCACGAGTAATCGCCGTACCGGAAGAAGAGGATCGATGCCAGGTCGAACGTTGACGTCGGTACTCACGCCGTGCAGCGTTTCAATCCAAGAGTTCAGCATTGCGGTGGGCACCCATACAAATCGCGCCGGCAATCCAAGTCGATAGGCCATTCCCTCTTCGGCCAGTCGAGCACGCTCAACATCGTTGTTCCAGTAAACCGCCCGGAGGATGGCGTTCGGCTGCGTCTCATCGGAAAGGTTTGCATACACGATGCGCGACTCGAACTCTGGACGCGATCCCTTGTGATCAATCCGAACGTCAAGGGCGAGTGTGCGCCAACCATAGAACTCGTAATCCTTGGTCCCTGGGATGACCGCGTTCTCTGCGCCGCGCCACACCGAGAAAACCTGCGAGCGTAAGAATGTTGCGAGTGTGATCGGCCCTCGGACCGGCGTATGTTGATCAACTCGGTAGGTCACTGTGCCCTTCCTTTTTTTAGGTTCACTCAGCCGAGCTAAGCTCTCCATTGTCTGGACCTATCCACAGCCGCCCCTGCACTGGCTGTGACTCTTCCCAATAGCTGTCAGTTGCACCAGCTCCGAACTGCGCCTTTTCAAGGTGTTGACGCCGGCTGACTTCCTTCTTGCTCAGCTTACGCACCTTCACCCGTTCACCCGTGTCTGTTTCGCGCCATTCAGCTTTGTACACGAAGTCGCCGACACCAACAACCTATGCAGGATCGTTGGTCGTCGGCAGCGCCGGGTGCGTCGCGGGAGACGACGGTGCATCCTGGGCTGACCCCGTATAGGCTCCGTTGCCGGACGATGATCCGTACTGATCCATCACGTACTGGTAAAAGCCGGCGAGCCCAAAGCACCCATGAAACAACGATTGGCCGACGTGCACTTCGGCAGCAAAGTCGAGCGCACACACGAGGAGTGCGAAGACGATGATCGGGAACCCGCCGACGCCGATGAGCCCGCCCTCAACGCCCGCTTCGAACCCTGCGTCAAGGGGTGCTGCGCATGACGGGGTGGTTAAGCAGGCTTCCACGAGTGCAAGGGGGAATAGCCCGGCGACATGCCCACTCAGGTCCGTCCAGGTGGTGGGGTTGTTGGCCGTATAGGCGTAGAGGTTGTAGCCCTGGGTGCCGGGGGCATTCGGTTGCACCGTGTCGGCCGAGAGGAAGCGACCGAGGGTGGGATCGAGCTCTCGTGCCCGGAGATCGATGAAGCCGGTGCTGGGATCGGTCAGCTGCCCGGTGAAGCCCAGGGAGAGTGACGCGCCACTCTGGGAGCGCACCGCCCCGAAGGCATCGTGGTCGGTCATGCCGGTGAGCGTGCAACCGGCATCGATGAGCCAAAGTGCCTGTGATGGCGTCTACCCCGTCTGGCTGCCAAACGCATCAGGCCGATACGCATGAAGGTTGTAACGAGGGGTTCCTTCTAGACGCGCGAAGTCCTCAGCAATGTCCGTCACGACTGGTGCTGACCGCAGGCTTTCGCTCATCTCGGCCCATACCGCTTCCCAGCGCCGATCTAATTCCTTGTAGGCTTCGGCACCACTCTCCCAGGTCTTTCTCGACAATGGAGGAGTAATTGCCGGTTTGAATGCGGAGCCTTCGGACGGAATTCGGTTCATCCTCGTTCCAAATGGGATCGAGCGGTACAGATATGCCCACAAATGTCTCGACCCAGGTGTGTAATTGCTTGGTAGGTACCTGCGCGAAACGCGCCGGCATGCCAAAACTGTAATTGAACCCGCGCTGCTTCAGCCTCTGCCGCTCGCCCGCATGATCCCAGTACACCGCGCGGAGGACGGCACAGTCCTGGCTATCATCAGTGACATTGGCATAAAGTGAACGTGACTCGAGCTTCTGGATTGTAGTCACGGTCGATCCGCATGTCCAGCGCCAACGTCTGCCAGCCCCAGAAATTGGTGTCAGCATCGATGACCGCCTTGATGTTTCGCGGGCCGCGCCAGAACGAGAAGATCTGTTGGCGGATGAGCATGTTTATCGGCCGTTGTGGTTCGAGTCTCCATGGGCTCTGCCACGTGCTCGGATTGCTGTCGGTGTCCATATCCTAAGACCTCCAGTGCTGTCACTCGTCAGGAATTATCGAGGTTAGAGTCGTCAAGAAGCTGCAGTGGGCCGGTCCCTCTGCCAACCCATAGTCTTCGCTTCGTGGTGCCCTCTCGCGGTCTGGCCTCTTCGTAAATGTCATCAGTCGAGCCGCCTGATATGCCTTGCTTTGCTGTTTCCAGGTCACGACGCTTGACCTCTTTGTTAGTCAGTTTGCGCACTCGTACTCGTTCACCCGTGTCTGTTTCGCGCCATTCAGCTTTGTACACGAAGTCGCCGACACCAACAACCGATGCAGGATCGTTGGTCGTCGGCAGCGCCGGGTGCGTCGCGGGAGACGACGGTGCATCCTGGGCTGACCCCGTATAGGCTCCGTTGCCGGACGATGATCCGTACTGATCCATCACGTACTGGTAAAAGCCGGCGAGCCCAAAGCACCCATGAAACAACGATTGGCCGACGTGCACTTCGGCAGCAAAGTCGAGCGCACACACGAGGAGTGCGAAGACGATGATCGGGAACCCGCCGACGCCGATGAGCCCGCCCTCAGCGGCCGCTTCGAACCCTGCGTCAAGGGGTGCTGCGCATGACGGGGTGGTTAAGCAGGCTTCCACGAGTGCAAGGGGGAATAGCCCGGCGACATGCCCACTCAGGTCCGTCCAGGTGGTGGGGTTGTTGGCCGACGTAGGCGTACCGGTTGTAGCCCTGGGTGCCGGGCGCGTTGGGTTGCACGCTGTCGGCCGAGAGGAAGCGACCCAGGGTCGGATCCAGCTGTCGTGCCCGGAGATCGATGAAGCCGGTGGTGGCATCGGTCAACTGGCCGGTATAGCCCAGGGAGAGCGACGATCCAGTCTGCGCGCGCACCGCCCCGAAGGCGTCGTAGCTGGTACTCCCAGTGAGCGTGCCGGTGCTATCGGTGATGCCACGCACCGAGCCGAGCGCGTCGGTCAGCCATCAACCCCACAATAGCCTGCGCTTGGCTGCGATCCGTCTGTCCCCACCGCGAGAGGTCATGGGTTTCCAGCCGTTAGGCGCTTCGGGCGGCTTTGTTCTTCTTGATAGTAATTTCGCAGCCGATCAAGGGACTCCCATTGGAGCAGTTCCGGCAACCGCTGATCGATCGCCTCTCACCTCCTCTTCATGTCGTCAAAATGCCTGCATCGGATCGTCCTGCTGAATCGAACGTCCTGTCGCAATCCGAGTCCTAATTTTGTCGGGATGCGTCGTAATTTCAGGGTTCTTCGCGATAGTCTTCAAATTCCCAGTACGCAAACCGGCCGATGTGGGCAGCTATCGTTTTCCAATCCGGACCCACGGCACGAACGCACAGGTCACTGATCGCTCGTCGAACAAGACCAAGGTCCCACTGCTTGACAATCATGATGGTGGGCACCCCAACGGAACCCCTTTTCAAACTCTTGTTCAAACAGCCATTTCGGTGTGCAAACGGTGAAAGAGAAGAGATCTGCCCCGGGTTCACCTCGCACCCCAATATGTGCCGTCACTTCAACCCCAAAGCTTTCGCTGTCTGTCGGCACGAAACTCGCCAGATCGTAGCCAGTCTCCTGATCTGTGGTGTCTAAGTCTTTCAGCTCCGCCTGTCAACATTTGTGCTCCTACAATTCCCATGTACTTACGGGCAGCTGCTCGTCAATCTCCAGATGAGCATTGCCTACAGATCGGGTGTTCACTGCCGGTTTTTCTGGGTCATCGTTGCGCGTCTTCCACTCGAAATTCGCCTCTCGTCGCGCCCGATCCTCTTTTTCAGTGAGGGAAATCGGTATACTCGCGTGCCGTCCGCACTGACCAATGCATTTCTTCGACTTCCACAGTTGTGCGTTTGGCCCTACCCACGCCTCGCCTAATAACTGCGCCGTGGACGACGATGCCTTTCCCAGAGTGAAGTTTCCTTTCGTAACTGATGCCTGCGCCAGCCTCATTAGAGTAGCAGCGACCGCTGTGGGATCGATGCACTTATCTCCCCTGTGATGAGCCAGGCGATGGCCCAGAACCACCTCGAATTGGGGCCGGAGATGTTGCATCCTGGATCGCGGTGGCGCAGGCGTGAATCGCGCCCGGGACACCGCCTAAGGCCGCTCCTTTGATGGCATCGCGGATACAGGTGGCCGGCGACGGTGGCCGTGTCCCACCACCCGTGTCCACCCCGCCGCCATAGGTGGTGACGATCAGCCCGATGTCCTGCGAGAGCCGGAGACACGAGGACGTGAGGGCACAGGCGACCACCGCCAGCACGGACTCCACAAAGCCACCGGCCTGCACCAGCCACTCCCCCGACGCGACCCGGCGCAGTCCATCGATGAGCGGCCCAGCGCACCAGGGATCCAGTCGGCAGGCGGTGGCCAAAGAGAGGAAGCTGTTTACGGCGTCACTGACCGAGTGGCCGCTGAGATCGATCCACGTCGTGGGGTTGTTGGCCACGTAGGCATACAGGTTGTAGCCCTGCGTGCCGGGGGCGTTGGGTTGGACGGTGTCGGCCGACAGGAAGCGACCGAGCGTCGGATCCAGCTCTCGTGCGCGCAGATCGACGAAGCCGGTGGCTCGGATCGGTCAGCTGGCCGGTATAGCCCAGTGAGAGCGACGCGCCTGCTCTGGTCACGAACGGCCCCGAAGGCGTCGTAGCTGGTGGTACCGGTGAGCGTCCCGCTGCTATCGGTGACGCCACGCACCGAGCCCAGGGCGTCGGTCAGCGGGTAGCTGGTGGTGTTCCCGCTATCGATCGCCTCCTGCAGCGCCGTCGGTCGTTACGGTCAAGCGACCTGCGGATCCCTCCGGCAAACTCAATCGCGCTGATCTACCCTGCAGCTTCATCGACCGGCGAAACCTGCGCGGAGTTCCGGCATGCTACACAAGCTCCAGCGATCCGCACTCACTCCGCAGAATGTCCGGCGGGATCAGCCCTGGATCACGGCACGGAGAATCGCTGGTTCAACCGAATGAACTCCTCGGAAAATCGGGATGTCGACCGGATCCGCATCCTAGCCGCTCCGGAGCACGAGCCAATGCCTCGTCGGCCTTGACCGAGCTCCGCGTGACGATCCACCGTGAAGGGCGCGATCGGCTCGTCCATCGTTGGCACGGTTCGGAATCTTCCATTGCGTCGTGCGCCCAGCGGAGAACGCGAATAAAGATGTTGAAATCGTTTGACAATCCGGGATTAGGCGATCGCATCTGCGTTACGAATCGAAAACGATCGCACGAGCCGGGAGCCGACTTCAAGATCGGCTAATGTCACTCAACGTTCCGAACGCGTCCCTGTTCTCACCAAAGTAAACCCTTGGGCGACACTGCAATGCGGCTCGCCCATTCCTTGAACGGTTGTACAGTCTGCCTCGACGCCGTGGTCGCATGACCAGATCGCGTCCAACTGGAAGAACGCATTCGTACAACGTGAATCCTGCTGGTCTCCAAGCCCGACGTGCGTCGATACGATGTTTCGCGCAAGTGACTCTTCCACGCTGCAGGCTCTGATCGGAGCGCTGACAAGTAGCACCACCGTGAGTACTTCACGGCCAAAAGATCACGTTCGCGCTGTAAGCACGATGCATTTGGTCTCCGCATCTCTCTTGCCAGTTCAGAACATATCAGAATGAATGGCGCCGATTGCCGTCAGCGGACTTTCCCGTAGTGGTTACTGGTCGTACCATAGCTTCTCCAGTCTTGATATTCACGACGATGCGTTCCGCATTGCGCCCAGCGGTTACCCGCCCGGAGCAGGACGTGGATCAATATCGTATTCGTGGTAAGTTCCGGCTGGAGCCGGAGGGAGTTGAGTTCAACGTGTTTAGAAACACACTGTTTCCAGCGTATCCCGGCATTGCGGGACCAACTGTGAGCCCGGACGTAATCGTAGACATCGTATGCCTTCTGCGGGATGACCGCCCCTGACCCGCCCTTGATCGGGATAGATGCGATCTCCCGTTGGTCGATGATGTCCGAATCGCCTCGGCACAGGCGTGGATGGCGCCTGGCACTCCGCTGATGCGCCAGCCCGTTGACCGCATCCCGGATACAGGTGGCCGGTGACGGTGGCCGATTCCCACCACCGCTGTCCACCCCGCCGCCATAGGTGCTGACGATGAGCCCGATGTCCTGCGAGAGCCTGAGGCAGGAGGACGTGAGCGCACAGGCCACCACCGCCAGCACGGACTCCACGAACCCGCCGGCCTGCACCAGCCATTCCCCCGACGCGACCCGGCGCAGTCCATCGATCAGCGGCCCAGCGCACCAGAGATCCAGGCGGCAGGCGGTGGCCAACGAGAGGAAGCCTGCTCGACGGCGTCGCTGACCGAGTTCCCGCTCGAGATCCGTCCACGTCGTGGGGTTGTTGGCCGTGTAGGCGTACAGGTTGTAGCCCTGCGTGCCGGGCGCATTGGGTTGCACGGTATCGGCCGAGAGGAAGCGACCCAGGGTCGGATCCAGCTGTCGTGCCCGCAGATCGATGAAGCCGGTGGTGGGATCGGTCAACTGGCCGGTGTAGCCCAGCGCGAGTGATGACGCGCTCTGGGAGCGCACGGCCCCGAAGGCGTCGTAGCTGGTACGTGCCGGTGAGGGTGCCGGAGCTGTCGGTGACGCCACGCACCGAGCCCAAGGCGTCGGTCAACGGATAACTGGTGCTGTTGCCACTGGCGATCGCCTCCTGCGCGCCATTGGCTTGCACGTAGCTGGTGCTGCCGTCGGCTGCTACTCACCCATCAATACAATGCGCTTTTTGTGGGACCTATGGGCTGCTTTAGGTCACGGCTGAGCAAGAGAACTAATTGCTATGACCCTATCAGGGGTTAGTTCTTGCATTCCTCTCCGCCTCACCTTCGCCTGTTAGGGAAGTTATCATCGCCGATTACGCTGCCGTTCGGGGCGCACATTCGCATGCTTCTTGCTCTTCGGGTGCTGAACATCCCAGTGTGGGCCGCCGTGCGGGTCCCGAGCCCAAACCCAGATATTACCGTCTTCATCTTCGTACCCGCCTCCTGGGTACGGACAGCTAACCTCAGGATTTCCCTTCTGCCGCTTTGGAACGTAACGCCGCTGGCCGCTCGTCGGCAACTCGCTTGCTGGAAAACTAAGGCCCGGGCGTGGACTCGTTGCCTGCTGATTCCCTGCCTCATCCATTTCGAATTCTCTGCCCGACTGCCGCTCCGCTGACTCAAGAACCGATACTCGTTGATGACCGCATGCACCGCCTGGATCACCGGCAAACGCCCCAGCCGCGTTGCGGGCGTTCCTCTGGCCCGCCACTCCAGGCTCCAGCCGCCGCAGCCGAGCCATACTTCGCCACCGTCGCCCCAATGCCGTGTGTCGACGTCTCGACACGCGGCGTCGAGCGCGCACGCGATCAAGGCGAAGGCGATGACAATGACCGCGGTGGCAACGAGCAGACCGGTGGTGGACGACAAGCCAAGCCCGAGCATAAGGAACGTGAGGCACCACCCGGCGGTCGCAAGACATGCTCCGGCGACCACCGATGTGAGCAGAATAGCGAAGATGCCCACCATGGCCGTGCCGACTCGCAGCGTGCAGTCGGGTCGGCCATCGAGTTCCCACTCGATCTCACCCAGGTGATTCGGGTTCGTCGGCGACATACGCGGAACAGGTCGTAGCCCTGGTAGCCGGGCGCGTTGGGCTGCAGGGTGTCGGCCGAGAGGAAGCGACCCAGGGTCGGGTCCAGCTGCCGTGCCCGGAGATCGATGAAGCCGGGCGCCGGGATCGGTCAGCTGACCGGTATAGCCCAGGGAGAGCGATGCGCCACTCTGGAAGCGGACCGCCCCGAAGGCGTCGTAGCTCGGTGGCGCCGGTGAGCGTGCCGCTGCTATCGGTGACCCCACGCACCGAGCCGAGCGCGCCTCAGTTGGTCTACAGGCCCTCACCACCAATCCAAGACGATGACTTAGCCAAGCTTAGGATGTCGGCAATTGTTCAAGTGCGTGAAGAGCGGCTCGAGCCTCTTTTCGAAGCTGGTCTTTAGAAATGACGTATAGTAACCCTGTGCAGGCGGCCATTCGTGCGTGTATGCGTCGACATCCTCAAACACATCTTGGAGGATGTCAAACGCTTCCCGTCCTAAATCATTCTGTTCGGCCTTCATCGCGGAAAGATAACGCACCTCAAACTCTGGTGCGGACATTTCGTCGTGAAGGAAACCCTTGATAAGCCTCTTGTACTCGTCAACAGTCATGGGAGCCCCTCTCAGCCCAAGCTACTGGACGTTACCCACCGTAAGTAGGTACCGCTCCTGGAAACTCGACAGCTTCCACCCAGTAATGAAATTGCCATTCATGTCGACCGCAACCCAGAGTTTCGATGCAGGGTCAAAGTAATGAGTGACCTTTGTGCCACGGTAGGTCCCTAGGATGATCTGTGTGGATGGCGAGTCGATGAACCTCGCGAGCGCTGCGCGGAACCTCTCCCAATTGGCTGGGTTGCTGTTCCCTGTAACGCCGAAATCGGAAGCGTGCTCGAATTTGTCTCTAAGCTGCGCTTCAGTAAACTTGATCTTGCTGCTGCGGTCCGAAACGTTTCCCGATCCACCACTTCCGCTACCACCCGTGGCGCAGCCGATCCCCGCCGCGAACCAGTAATCACTGGCGCTCGTCTTGTTGCCCGTAACCCCGTTGATCGCGGCTGCCGTGGCCATGCTCTCCGCCGCCCCCAAGGCACATATCGCTGCTTTGGGAAGCTGTGGGAAGTTGTGCCAGGCCGTTCGCGTCGCCGCCCCGCCCAGCGACCACGCACCCGCCGTAGCTGCCGACCCATACTGTGTGACCGTATGGCCCTGCTGCTGCAGCCGATCCAGGCACGCGGCATCGAGCACGCACGTGAGGATCGCGACCACCGCCCAGATCACGACCGCCACGAAGACGCCGACCGCCACGATCCCGACCAGTTCCGGACTGACCAGCAGCGCTAAGGCCGCCTCAAAGCCAACCATGCCCAGAAGCTCGGCGACCTCCCCACTCATATGCCCGCTCGGATCGACCCAGGTGGTGGGGTTGTTGGCCACGTAGGCATACAGGTTGTACCCCTGGGTGCCGGGGGCGTTGGGTTGGACGGTGTCGGCCGACAGGAAGCGGCCGAGCGTCGGATCCAGCTCCCGGGCTCGGAGATCGATCAAGCCGGTGCTGGGATCGGTCAGTTGCCCGGTGTAGCCCAGCGAGAGTGACGATCCGGTCTGCGAGCCGACCATCCCGAAGGCATCGTAGCTGGTGGCGCCGGTGAGCGTGCGACCGGCATTGATGAGCCGTAGTGCCTGGATGACGTCTAGCCCGTTCGGCCGATCCCAACGCATCTGGCAGATACGACGTCCAAGTCGTAGACGAGCTGCCCGTCACCGATGGCTCGAACGTCCTCAGCCAATCGTCCGTCACGACTGAGTGCTGATCGACAGGCGTCGCCCATCTCGGTCCAGATTCACGTCCCAGGCCAGATCAAGTGCAGTCGTAGGCTCGACTCCCGATTCCGCCAGATCGTTCTCGAACACATGCAGTAGTTTGTAGACCGATGCTTCACGAGCCATCGCCGTACCGGATGCCAAGGGGCATCTCGATCCCCACGACTGGTCAACGTTGACGTCGGTACTCACGCCGCGCAGCGTGTCGACCCAGTGTTCAGCAGCTGATCGGCAGACACCCAGAACAAATCGCGCGGGCAATTCCAAAGTCGTAGTTGCCATTCGCGCTGCTTCGGACAGTCGCGCTCGCTCGACATGCGTGATCCCAGTACACCGCCCGGAGAATTGCGATTCGGCTCGGTCTCATCGTGAATAGGTTTGCCGTACACCGATGCGCGACTCGAGTTCCGGGTGCTAAGCCCTTGTGATCAATCCGCACGTCGAGCGCCAATGCCTGCCGCCCCAGACCTGAACATCGTCATCCTTGGTCGCTTGGGATGACTCGCGTGACTCTGCGCCACGCACAGCGAGAAAACCGTGCGAGCGTAGAATGTTCATCGTCCGCGATGATTCGGCTTCCCGCTTTCGGCCACCTGTTCTGTATCGTTGATCGGTACTCGCGCTCGGACACTCCGCCGCTACAACTCGTTTTAGCGCTGTCACTGGGACTGCCGAATGACTGAAGCTGGTCCGTTGTCCTCGACCTATCCACAGTCTCGTCCCTGGACCTTGCCGTGGATGACCTCTTCCCAATAGCTGTCAGTTGCACCAGCTTCCGCACTGGCTTCCTTTTCATGCTCAGTTGACGGTCCTTGACTTCCTTCGTCAGCTTGCGCATCGTACCCGTTCACCCGTGTCCGTTTCGCGCCATTCAGCTTTGTACATGTAGTCGTCGACACCAGCGTCCGGCAGCCGGATCGTTGGTCGTACGGCTGCCCGGGTGCGATGCAGCGAGAGACGACTGTGCATCCTGGGCTGATCCCAGTATAGCCCCGTTGGCGGAGGATGATCCGTACTGGTCCATGAGCGTACTGGTAGAACAGCCGGCGAGCCCAAAGCAGCCATGAAACAACGACTGGCCGACGTTCACTTCGGCAGTAAAGTCGAGCGCGCAGATGAGCAGCGCAAAGACGATGATCGGCCACCCCCCAATGCGCCGATCAGCCCGCCCACCGCGGCCGCTTCGGACCCGCGCCAAGCCCTGCCGCGCACGACGGGGTGGTTAAGCAGGCGTCAACCAGTGCAACCGGCGCAATAGCCCGCGACGTGCCCACTCGGATCGACCCACGTCGTGGGGTTGTTGGCCACATAGGCGTACCGGTTGTAGCCCTGGGAGCCCGGCGCGTTGGGTTGCACCGTGTCGGCCGAGAGGAAGCGACCCAGGGTCGGATCCAGTTCCCGCGCGCGCAGATCGACGAAGCCGGTGGCGGGATCGGTCAGCTGGCCGGTGTAGCCCAGGGAGAGCGAGGCGCCACTCTGGGAGCGCACCGCCACGAACACATCGTAGCTGGTCATGCCCGTGAGCGCACTCTGGTCGTCTCATCGCCGTGGCGCTGCACCGCAACCCGAAAGCGTGGGATACTGTCGTCCCGAGAAGATGAGGACGGTTCGCGCGGGGTCATCCCCGCCACCAGTGACGAATATGACGCGAGCGGGAGGTAGCACCTTGCCGGAGACGATTAACGGGAGATCGGCCATTCGCGTGCGGCCGGCGGAGATGCGCGACGCCGCCGCCATCGCCGAGATCTACAACCAGGGCATTCGCGCTCGCATCGCCACCTTCGAGACCGAAGAACGCTCAGTCGAGGAACGCGAGCGCTGGCTCGCCGCGCACGACGAGCATCATCCCTGCCTGGTGGCGGTCGACACCGGGACCGATCGCGTGGCGGGCTGGGTCTCGGCCGATCATTACCGCTCACGTCAGTGCTACCGCGGGATCGCCGAGTTCTCCGTCTACGTCCACGAGGACTACCGGGGCCACGGCGTCGGGCGCATCCTGATGGACGCCTTCATCCCAGCCGCGGAAGCAGCGGGGCTGTGGAAGCTGGTCTCACGCATCTTCCCGGAGAACATGGCCAGCCGCACGCTCTGCCAGCGGGTCGGCTTCCGCGAGGTCGGCATCTACGAGAAGCACGCCATGCTCGACGGCGTCTGGAAAGACGTCGTCATCGTCGAGCGCCTCCTTCCGGGCACCATCGAGCACCCGCCGGAGCTTTGGTAGACAACCAGCCCAACGCGAATCGCAGCGCGCACGGATTGCCGAATCGCGAACGTACGGTGAGGGAAACGCCGCGGAAGGTTTACAGGCAGATCCGTTGCTGCTAGTATTAGCCAAGGCTAATTTTCAGATGAGAGTATCTATCGGCGCTACGTTTCAATAAGGAGTCGCTGCGGGCCATGGAAGGACGAAAAACGGAAGAAGTCGTCCATACCGGCGACTCACGCACGCTCGCCAGCGCCTCGGATGTGCTGACGGGCTCCGAAATCCCCTGGTTTCGCCGGATGTGGCCCTTCCTCGGCCCCGCCTTCGTCGCCAGCGTCGCCTACATCGATCCCGGCAACTTCGCCACCAACATTCAGGGTGGCGCGCAGTTCGGCTACATGCTGGTCTGGGTCGATCGTCGTCAGCAACCTGATGGCCATGCTGATCCAGACGCTGTCGGCCAAACTCGGCATCGCGACCGGGCGCAACCTGGCCGAGATCTGCCGCGATCGCTTTCCGAAGCCGGTCGTCTACGCCATGTGGGTTCTCTCGGAAGGCGTGGCGATCGCCACCGATCTGGCCGAGTTCCTCGGCGCGGCCCTCGGGTTCAACCTCCTCTTTCACATTCCGCTCTTCACGGCCGGGCTGCTCACCGGCGTCGCGACCTTCCTGATCCTGGGCCTGCAGCGCTACGGGTTCCGGCCGCTCGAGGCGGTCATCACCGTCCTGGTCGGCGTCATCGCCGGAAGCTACCTGATCGAGACCATCATCGGCCGGCCCGACTGGGGCCTGATCGGTTTCCACGCGGTCGTGCCGCAGTTCTCGGGCTCCGAGAGCGTGCTGCTCGCCGTCGGCATTCTCGGCGCGACCGTCATGCCGCACGTCATCTTCCTGCACTCGTCGCTGACGCAGGGGCGCATCGTCCCGAAGGACCCGGCGCAGGCGCGGCGCATCTTCCGCTTCGAGGTCGTCGACGTCGTGATCGCCATGGGCGTCGCCGGGCTGGTCAACGCCGCCATGCTGATCATGGCCGCGTCGACCTTCCACGCTCAGGGACTCATCAACATTGCGTCGATCGAAGAGGCGCACCGGACGCTGAAGCCGCTCCTCGGCAGCCTGTCGAGCCAGGTCTTCGCCATCTCGCTGCTGGCCTCCGGGCTCTCCTCCTCAGCGGTCGGCACGATGGCCGGGCAGGTCATCATGCAGGGATTCCTGCACTGGCACATTCCGATCTGGCTACGGCGCGGCATCACGATGCTGCCGGCGCTGGTCGTCATCGGCATCGGGCTCGATCCCACGCGCACGCTGGTCCTCAGTCAGGTCGTGCTCAGCTTCGGCATCCCGTTCGCGCTCATCCCGCTCGTCCTGTTCACCCGCAATTCCGATATCATGGGGGCACTGGTGAACCGGCGTTTAACCACCCGGATCGCCTGGGGAGTGGCCGGGCTCATCGTCGCCCTCAACTTCTATCTCCTCTACCAGACGTTCTTGGGAGGCTGAATCTGATGGAGCCGTTCAAACGCATCCTGGTCCCGCTCGACGGCTCACCTCTGGCCGAAGCGGTGCTGCCGGCGGCCTTCGCCGTCGCCAGGCGCTGTGGCTCGACCGTGACGTTGCTCCACGTGCTGGAGCACAACGCGCCCGAGACGGTCCACGGTCAGCCGCACCTGAAGGACGTCGCGCAGGCGGTCGCACTATCTGGACGACGTCGCCGAGCGGTACCAGGAGAAAGCGGTGCCGACCGAGCGGCACGTCCACGAGAACCTCGAGCACAACGTCGCGCGCAGCATCGCCGCAGCACGCGGCGGAGCTCGCGGTCGATCTGATCGCGCTGGCCACCCACGGTTCGAGCGGGCTGCGTGGGTTCCTCTTCGGCAGCATCGCGCAGCAGGCGCTCCGCCAGACGTCGGTTCCGGTGCTGCTGGTTCGCCCGGAGTCGAAGGGGAGCCAGCGCAGCGACTACCGCAAGATCCTGGTGCCGCTGGACGGCACCGAGCAGGCGCGGGTCGCCTTGCCGGTGGCGGTGATGCTGGCGACGGCCGGGAACGCCACCCTACATCTGCTGCGGGTCGTGCCGACGGTCACCTCCATGGGCAGTTCCAGTGGCGCCGCCACCTTCTCGCCGTCGGCAACCGCCGCGCTGCTCGACATCGAGGGCAAAGAGGCGGGCGACGCACTCAGCGATCTCCGCGTCACCCTTCCGTCCTCGCTGCAGGTGACTCAAGAGATTCGGCGCGGCGACGTGGTTGACGAACTGCTGGCCGGAGTGAGCCAGATCGATGCCGACCTGGTGGTCATGAGCACCCACGGGCGGGCAGGCCTGGACGGGCTCTGGACCGGCAGTGTCGCCTCCCGGCTGATCGGCCGGCTCTCACGACCGATCATCCTCGTTCCAATCCTCCCAACGGATGCTCCTGACGCCGACACTGCGGCGTAACTTTGCGCGCTCTCTCTGGATTCTGTTAATCAAGAGGGGCAGAAAGTTGGACGCGGGGGCGCGGGCAAGCAACAATAGGCCCCATGAAAATGGAGCACGCGGAGAATGCCGGTTCGTTCGATGAGGGGGCACTGATCGCGGCCGCCCAGAACGACCCTTCGGCGTTCGGCCCACTGTATGAGCGCTATGTCAATCAAATCTATCGCTACGCCTATCGTCGCGTCGGCAACCATGCCGAGGCGGAAGACGTCACGTCCCAGACGTTTCAGCAAGCGCTGGCGGCCCTGCCGGGCTACGAGTGGCGGGGCGTTCCCTTCGGTGCCTGGCTCTACCGCATCGCCGGTAACGTCATCATCCGTCGCGGACGTTCCGCCAATCGAGAGATCGCGGTCGAGGATGTGACGACCTGGGTGCCGGAAAAGGCGACGAGGAGGACGATCCGGCATCGATCGTCGCGCGACGTCAGGACGACGATCTGACGCTGGCGGTGCGCCAGCTTCCACTGGACCAGCAGCGCGTGATCGTGCTGCGGTTCTCGCACGGGATGAAGAGCCGGGAAATCGGCGAAGCGATGGGACGCAGTGAAGGGGCGGTGAAGCAGCTGCTGCACCGGGCCATTGGAGCGCTGCGCACCACGCTCGAAAGCAATGCACATGGCTAATCAGGACGAACAACAGATTGACCGGCTCGAGCAGGCGCTCGACCAGCTGGACGAAGGTGGCAGCCTGGCCACGATCTCCGATTCGCTGGATCCCGAGCTGGCCCCGCTCTTCGCGATGGCGGCGCGGCTGGAGCAGGAGCTACCCGACGACCTGCCCGACCCAGGCTTTCGCGACAGGCTCAAGCAGGAGCTTGCTGGCGGCGAAACCGCCGACCAGTCTCGCTGCCCGGCGCGGCCGGCATTTCTTCTACGACTGGCGCTTCGGGGTCGCCGCGGCGGCGCTGGCCGCCGTCGTGCTCATCGCCGTGGTCTACGGCACCGGCACGCTGGAGGGGAACAGCCCCGAGCCGCCGGCCCGCGAGACGGTCGTCAGCGCGCTGGGCGTCGCCGGCAAGGCGACGACGCAGTCCGGCATCGCCGGTAGCCCGGTGACGGCGACGAATACGAAAGCGCTCCCGCCGATCGACACCGACCACGTCGTCATCGTCCCGCTGGGCCTCGGCGCTGGACCAGGCACCGCAGGGAACGCCGGAACCGGCTCCGACGCCGGGCATCACGCTCTCGACGGCCCTGCCCGAACTGCCGCAGACCGCTCCCACCTGGCTGCTGACCGGACCGGATTCGTCCGAGACCTTCCTGCAAACCTTGATGGCGCGCATCGGCGTCACCGGCACCATTCAACCGGCGCCGAGCGTGGGGCCGAATGCCTTCGTCGTGAATGACGCGTCTGGCTTCCCGACGATCCACTGGAACCAGCACGACGCCTTCTTCCGCTACGATCGCGGTCCGAACGAGCCGACCCCGCCGGCGGCCAGGGCCACGACGAACCCAGCCGTGACGGCCACGGACTGGCTGAGCGAGATCGGCTTCGATCTGACGACGATCAAGTACACCGAGACGGTGCAAGCGAGCGCGCAATCAGACCGTCGTCACCTTCAAACCAGCCGATCTTCCGGCGACCGCGATCCCGCCCGGTCTGGGCGCGGTGGTCGGCGTCGGCCCGGACGGGTCGATCCAGTTCGCTCAGGGCTTCTGGCTGAAGCTGCAGGAATCGGCGCAGGTGCCGATGCGGACGAGCCAGGAGACGCTCGACGCCGCGCAGGGCGGCGAGTGGTTTTCCATGCTGCCGGGCGGCGCCACGCCGCAACTGACCCTGAACGTCTCGTCGGCGCAGCTTTCGTACCTGCTGACTCGCGCCGACGACAGCAGCTACCTGCTGCAGCCGGTCATGGCCTTCACCGGCGAGCGCTGGACCCCCCAGGGACCGGTGCTGGACAACGTCTACGTGTCGGCGATCAAGAAATAATGCGCGCGCCGGGCACCACCGGCGCGAATCGATGCGCGTCTCAAAGGCGTTCCGGGTTCGCCACGCCAGCATCAGCGGACGGCCGCCGCAACCCAGCCCGCGTCATGACCATTTTGTGAGGAGATGTACGTTGAATATCGAATCCCGCGCTCCCCGAGCAACGCGTTCCGTCTGGGTTGCGCCGGCCGTGAGCGTCGCCGCCCTCTTCGGGCTCTTCGCCAGCGCCATGGCGGTGCGGCACAGCCCCTTCGCTGACGCCGGACGGCCGGTGATGGTGGGACTGTCGACCGCCGCCGCGGCCCTGATCGCCGTGTACGGTGTCATCATGGTCACGCAGGCGCGAGCCCGTGGTGTCGCCAGCGCCGTGGCCGGCCTCATCATGCTCGTGCTCGGGCTCTACACCGCCAACCACGTGCTGCGCTAGCGCGAGCACCGGCGGTGCACGTGCACGCGTCACGATGGTCACCCCCAACGCGCCGACCTCCCGCATAATGGACGGGAGCGTGAAGGGAGAGGCCGTCATGGAAACACGCATTCGCGGTCTGCACCACGTCACCGCCATCGCCAGCGATCCGCAACCCAACATCGATTTCTACCGCGGTCTGCTGGGACTGCGGCTGGTCAAGCGCACGGTCAACTTCGACGACCCCAGCACCTATCACCTCTATTACGGCGACGGGGTGGGGAGTCCCGGCACGATCCTGACCTTCTTCGCCTGGCCCGGCGCGCCACGCGGGCGTCAGGGAGTCGGGCAGAGCGTCGCCGTGGCGCTGGCGATTCCGGAGGCGGCGCTCGGTTTCTGGCTCCAGCGCCTCATCGCGCGTGGGATTCCGTACAGCGGGCCGGAAAAGCGCTTCACTGAACAGGTGCTCACGCTGCGCGACCCCGACGGGTTGCCCGTCGAGCTCGTAACGCAGGCGCGGCCAGCCGAGGTCGTCCCGTGGGAAGAGGGTGAGATCCCCGCCGAGCACGCGATTCGCGGCGTGCACAGCGCGACCCTCTGGGTGGAGGCGCTCGAGCCGAGCGAGGTGCTGCTGACCGGAACGCTCGGCTTGCGACTGCTCGGAGAGGAGGGCGGGCGCGTCCGTTTCACCACGGTCGAGCATGTGCCCGGGTCACCTGCTGGACCTGCGAGCCGCCTCCGGCTTCTGGCCCGGTTCGGTCGCGCCCGGCACGATCCACCATCTCGCCTGGCGCACCGCCGGCGATGTGGAGCAGCTGGACTGGCGCGGGCGATTGGAGCAGGCCGGGCACGAGGTCACGCCGGTGCTCGACCGGCAATATTTCCATTCGATCTATTTCCGCGAGCCGGGCGACGTCCTCTTCGAGATCGCCACCGACTCGCCCGGGTTTGCCGTCGACGAGCCGGCCGCCGAGCTGGGAACCGCGCTCAAGCTGCCGCCGTGGCTCGAATCCCAGCGGGCCGAGATCGAGCGTGGACTGCCCCCGCTCCGCCCGCACGGCGGCACGGACGAGCCCTCCGAGACGGAGCTCGCGTTCGTGCATCGCTTCGTCCCGGCGCAGGATACCGCTCAGGCCGCGACGCTCCTCCTGCTGCACGGCACCGGTGGAGACGAGACTGATCTGCTGGAGGTCGGGCGGGCGCTCATGCCCGGTGCCAACCTGCTCAGCCCGCGTGGCCGGGTGCTCGAACGCGGCATGCCCCGTTTCTTCCGGCGCCTGGCCGAAGGCGTGTTCGACCGGGAGGATCTGGTTGAGCAAACGCACGCGCTGGCCGGATTCGTCACGTCGGCCGCGCGGCGCTATGGCTTCGACCCCGAGCGCGTGATCGCCGCCGGCTACTCCAACGGCGCCAACATCGCCGCCTGCCTGCTGCTCCTCCATCCGGAGCTGCTGGACTCGGCGATCCTGTTCCGGCCGATGGTGCCGCTGGAGCCAGACCTGGTCCCGGACCTGTCCGGCATCAACGTCTTCATCGGCGCGGCCCGTCGTGACGAGCTGATCCCGGCGGCGGAGACGGATCGGCTGGCCGCGCTGCTGGAAGGCTTCGGCGCGGAGGTCGATATCGTCCGGCAGCCGGGCGGTCACGCATTGACGCGGGACGATCTCGACGCGGCGCGGGCATGGCTCGTGGGGCGATCACCGCGGCGCCGTTCGCCGTAGCGGCCGCGCGGCCCCCTGAGCGTCCTGGGCCGCCAAGCTCGGATTGGTCAAATGTGGATCTTGCGCGATGTACGCGTGCGTGCTATGTTCGTTCCTGAACCTGGAACGAGGGGTTCGCGGCCCATGGCCACAGGCCGTCAGTCGACCTCCACGTCGCTGACACTTCTCCTCCTGCATGCCGCCCTGGACATGCCGCCACCAATCCTCTTCGGATGAACGAGCCACGGGACGAGATCGGGATCGGGTTGCCTGGAAGAGGCCCGAGGTCGGTGGCGAGCCCAGTGGGCTGAAGGCGACGGTTGGCCGGCGCCCCAGCCGAGATGAGCGAGCCGTCCTGTCTCTCACGTTCAATCCATGGTCCAGTGTGGAGAGCAGCGGTGGCACCGGCGCCTTCACCGTGACCGGCCCCACGCCCTGCCCACCACCGATTGATCGTCCGTCATGCAGTCAGGCGCTCGTACCGGCTGCCGGTGGCATTGGTTGCGATTGTTGGAAGGATCACTCCGGTATGGACACGCAGCGCGCGCACGATCGGATTCACGGGCATGGGGCACGGCCCCGTGCGCTCGCCGCCGCCTTCATCCTCAGCCTGCTACTGGCAATGGTGGGGACGCCGTTGGAGGGCGTGGCCGCCGCCCCGGCGAATCAGGCCACCTGGACCCAGCTTTCACCCGCCACCAGCCCGCCGGCGCGGGACTATTCCAGCATCGCGTTCGATCCGGCGACCGGTCAGCTCATCCTCTTCGGAGGTGACAGCCACAGTGGTCTCCTTGGGGACACCTGGGCCTGGACTGGCGGCACCTGGACCCAGCTTACTCCGCCACCAGCCCATCGGCCCGGATTGGCGCCAGCATGGCCTTCGACCCCGCGACCGGCCAGCTCATCCTCTTCGGCGGTGCCGGCCGCAGTAGTAGTCCTCGGCGACACCTGGGCCTGGACTGGCAGCACCTGGACCAAGCTTAACTCCGGCCACCAGCCCGCCGGCGCGGGATCACGCCAGCCTGGCCTTCGATCCCGCGACCGGCCAGATGATCCTCTTCGGTGGTGGGCGTAACAGCGGTCTCCTCGGGGACACCTGGGCCTGGAATGGCAGCACCTGGACTCGAGCTTTCTCCGGCCAGCAGCCCGCCGGCCCGGGCTGGCGCCAGACTGGCCTTCGATCCCGCGACCGGTCAGATCATCCTCTTCGGAGGGGACGGGTACAGTGGTCCCTTTGGCGACACCTGGGCCTGGAACGGAACGGATTGGAGCCAGCTTGCTCCAGCCAGCAGCCCGCCGGCGCGGGACTACGCCAGCATGGCCTTTGACGCTGTCACCGGCCAGGTGCTCCTCTTCGGAGGCTACAGCGTCAGGGACACCTGGGCCTGGGACGACGGCACCTGGACCGAGCTCAACCCCGCCGCCAGTCCGCCAACTAGGGATGCCGCGAGTCTGGCCTTCGATCCCGCCACCGGTCAGCTTCTCCTTTTCGGGGGTAACAGCAACGGCCTCGTTGCCGACACCTGGGTCTTCGGGTTCGCGCATGCCGTCAACGGCTGGACCCAGCTTTCACCCGCCAGCAGCCCGCCGGCGCTGGACTATTCCAGCATGGCGTTTGACCCCGCGACCGGCCAGCTCATCCTCTTCGGAGGTGACAGTCACAGTGGTTTCCTTGGGGACACCTGGGCCTGGACCGGCGGCACCTGGACCCAGCTCAACCCCGCCAGCAGCCCACCGGCCCGGATTGGCGCCAGCATGGCCTTCGATCCCGGCCACCGGCCAGCTCATCCTCTTCGGCGGCCTCGGCCGCAGTAGTATCCTCGGGGACACCTGGGCCTGGACCGGAACCGATTGGACCCAGCTTTCACCCGCCGCCAGCCCACCGGCGCGGGACTACGCCAGCATGGCGTTCGATCCGGCCACCGGCCAGCTCATCCTCTTCGGCGGTGACGGCTACAGCGGTTTCTTTGGCGACACCTGGGCCTGGAATGGCAGTACCTGGACCCAGCTCAACCCCGCCAGCAGCCCACCGGCCCGGATTGGCGCCAGCATGGCCTTCGACCCCGCCACCGGACAGATGATCCTCTTCGGAGGTAACGGCAACAGCGGTATCCTCGGAGACACCTGGGCCTGGACCGGAACGGATTGGAGCCAGCTTGCTCCAGCCAGCAGCCCGCCGGCGCGGGACTACGCCAGCATGGCCTTCGATCCGGCGACCGGTCAGCTCATCCTCTTCGGTGGTGACAGCCACAGTGGTTTCCTTGGGGACACCTGGGCCTGGACTGGCAGCACCTGGACCCAGCTCAACCCCGCCGCCAGCCCGCCGGCACGGTCTGGCGCGAGCATGGCCTTCGACCCGGCCACCGGCGAGATGATCCTCTTCGGAGGCAACGGCGGCAGTGGTCTCCGGCGGGATGCCTACGAGTAGCGACGGTGACGTGCCGCCACGATCATCGACGACACCTGCGGCCGGCACGACACCGTCGGCGGCGCGTGCAGCGCAGGTATCGAACATGTGCCGCTTCGGCGCACGCACAAGCGCTACATGCACAACTGCCGCGACAACTTTCTCGGTGGGGCTGCGCTCGCGTCGGCATGGGCAAGCGTGACCTCGCACCCAACATCAACTTCTTCATGAACGTGCCGGTGACCGCCGACGGCCGTCTCGACATCGTCGACGGCATCTCCGCACCCGGCAACGTACGTGGAGATGGAGGCCGACCGCGACACCCTCTTCGTCATCTCGAACTGCCCGCAGCTCAACAACCCGTGCAACGGCTGGAACCCGACGCCGGTGCGGCTGGTCGATATCGGATCCGGTAGAACGGGTGCTCGTCGCGAACCGCGGCGAGGATCGCGGTTCGCATCATTTCGCACGCTCCGGCGGCTGGGATCGAGTCGGTGGCCGTGTACTCCGACGCCGATCGCTACGTGCCGCACGTGCTGGAGGCCGATCATGCCGCGCGCCTCGGTCCGCGCGCCGCCGGCGAGAGTTACCTCGCGGCGAGCGGCTCCTCGACGCCGCCGCCCGCTGCGGGGCCGATGCGGTGCATCCGGGCTACGGCTTCGTTTCCGAGGATCCCGCGTTCGCGCGGCCTGTCTGGCAGCCGGACTCGAGTGGATCGGACCGAGCACCGGAGCAGATCGAGCAGTTCGGCCGAAAGGACGCCGCGGCGCGCCTCGCCGCGGAGCCGGTGTTCCACTGCTTGCCGGGCACCGGGCGTGTTGCGCGACGCGGGACGAGGCCGATCGCGGCCGCGGCCGAAATCGGCTATCCCGTGATGCTGAAGAGCCGCGCCGGCGGCGGCGGGATCGGCATGCAGCGGTACGACACCGCTGACGATCTCGCAGACGGGTCTCGCACGTGTGAGCCGCGTCTCGCCACGCAGTACTTCGGCGATCCCGCATGCTTCCTCGAGCAATGCGTGGCGCCGGGCACGTCACGTCAAGATGCAGATCTTCGGCGACGGCGCCGGCAACGTCGTCGCGTCGGTGAACGGGACTGCTCCCTGCAACGGCGCCACCAGAAGGTCATCGAAGAACCCCGGCGCCGATGCGGCGCCAAGACCCGCGAGGCGCTCACCAGCCGCGGCCGTCGCGCTCGGACCGCCAGCTCGTATCGCTCGGCCGGGACCGTCGAGTTCGTCCTCGACCTCGCGCCGGAAGCGTTCGCGTTCTTGGAGGTGAACACCCGACTCCAGGTGGAGCACCCGATCACGAAGCGGTGACGGGCATCGATCTCGTCGAGTGGATGGTCCGCCTCGCCGGCGGTCGTCGCCGCCGCTGGCCGCCGGCGGCGCGTGCCCGGCCGCCCGCGCGGTCTCACGATCGAAGCCCGACTCTACGCGGAGGATCCCGGAACGACTTCGTCCGTCGGGCGGCGTCGTCACGATGGTCTCGCCGGCCGATCGCGCTCGTCGATGCGTGGATCGACCGCGGCCACCGAGGCACCCCTACTACGACCCGTCGCTCGCGACGCTCATCGTGACCCGGGTCCGATCGGGCGCGCGGCGATCGCCGCGCTTCGCGACGCGCTCGGCCGGCCGCCGCATTCCGGGCATCGAGACCAACATCGAATTCCTGCGCGCCATTGCGGCCGACGAGTCCCTCGGTGCCGGGGCTCGTGACGACGATGTTCGCCGGCGATCTGTGCCGGGCTGCCACGGCATCGACGTGTCGGTCGCGGAGCCGCAGCATCACCGTGCAGGAGTGGCCGGGGCGTCGGGGTTACTGGGAGGTGTGTGCCGCCTTCCGGGCCGATGGACGACGTTGCGTTCCGCGTCGCGAACCGGCTCGTGGGCAACGACCCCGGGACCTCGGCGCTCGAGTGCACGATGTCGGGGCCGACGATGCGCTTCAGCCACCACGCGGTGTCGCGCTGCGGTGCGGTGATGGACGCCGATCTCGACGGTGCCCCGGTGGCCTGGCGCACTGCCGATCGACGTGGAAGCCGGCCAGGTGTCTCCGGCTGGAGCGGTGGCGACGCGGCGCACGCGTACTTCGCGGTCCGCGACGGCAGCGACGTTCCCGAGTACCTGGGTCGCGCGCGACGTTCGTGCTCGGCCGATCGGCGGGCACGCGGGGCGCGCCTCGCGCCGGGTGACGTGCTCCACGGCGAGACCGGCGATCCCGGGCTCAGGCCGCGCGGTCGCTCGACGACCTGGTGCCGCACTGCCCGCACGATCGGCGCGTGCCGCGTGCTGTCCGGTCCGCACGCCGACCCGGACTTCTTCACCGACGCCGACATCGCGATGCTGCACGACACCGAGTGGGAGGTACACCACCATTCCGAACGCACCGGGTGCGCCTGATCGGCCTGCGCCGGAATGGGCCCGCCGGACGGTGGTGAAGCGGACTGACCCGTCGAACATCCACGACAACGAGCTACGCGGTCGGCACGATCGACTTCACCGGTGACATGCCGATCATTCTCGGCCCGACGGCCCGAGCCTCGGCGGTTTCGTGTGCCCGGCGACCGTCGCGGCGATCGATGGCTGGAAGCTCGGCCAACTCCGCCCCGGCGACCGAGTGCGTTCGTCCCGATAACCCACGGACAGGCCGTGGAGTGGCTGCGCTACACGAGCAGTTGCTGACGAACGGCGACGACGTCGAGCGGTCACGCCGCGCGTAGGTCGAATGCGTCCGGCGCGGTGTTGCACGCCATCCGGGTGGCGCCGAACGTCCCGCTCACCATCCGGCGCGCCGGCGACCGATACGTGCTCGTGGAGATCGGCGAGAACCCGCTCGACCTCGACCTGCGGTGCGCGTGCACGCGCTGCAGACCGCGCTCGCGGTGCGAGCTCGCCGGTGCTGCGGATTCACGCCGGCCATCCGGTCGCTCCAGGTGCGCTACGACCCGATTGGCAACCGACCTCGAGGTGCTGGTCATGGCGATCATCGAGGCCGAAGCACGCATTCCCGACGTCTCCTCACTCACGATTCCGTCCCGCGT
>CAVSAD010000011.1:0-336859 GCA_963725815.1 uncultured Chloroflexia bacterium | reverse complement strand
TCTCGTCTTCGCAACAAGGTCCGGAATGGGCTGCTGGATTCAGCACCCAGCTGGTCGCCGAGCGGTCGGCGAAGATCTCACGCAGCGCCGCGCGCGGGTCGCGCGTTCCCGTCTCGCCCGGCTCGACCACGGTCTCCGGCCGCGGCAGGCGCAGCACGAAGGCGAGCCCGACCAAACTGAACAGGAAGGGAACGCCGAAGAAGCTCCAGCGCCAGCTGAAGGCGTCGGCCAGCACCCCGATGAGGGGCAGTCCGATGACCCAGGCCAGCGGCTGGCCGATGGTCACCATGCCCATGGCCCAGGAGCGTCGCTCGGGAAGGAAGTAGTCGCCCACGGCGGCCATGCCCATCGACAGCAGGCAGGCCACGCCGACACCGGCCATGAACTGGATCAGCACCAGCGCCCAGAAGGTCGGCGCCAGCGCGCTGCCCAGTCCGGTCGCCCCGATGATGGCGAGGCCGGCCAGCATGATCGGCTTGCGCCCGATGCGCTCGGAGAGGATGCCGATGTAGGGTGCCAGCAGCGCGGAGGAGAGGGCCGCCACGGTGCGCAGCTGCCCGGCCAGCGACTCGGAGACGCCGAACGAGGCGCCGATGTCGACGACCAGCGGGCTGATGATCACCACGCCCGTCTGATTGACGATCATCGTCACGATCAGCGCCGTCAAGATGAAGGACTCGCTGGTCCTGATCTGTTCCGCCGAGCGTGCAGACGTCCTCAGGGCCACCCCCTTGCCAGCTCAGGCCGCGTGTCGCGCGCCGCCAGTATGACACAGCCCTGGAGTCGACGTGCATGGCCGGCAACGTGGACCGCGCGCCGTCCAGAGGGGGACAGGACAGGTGTAAACGACCGCGTGTCGAAGCGTTTCTGGACAGCCAGGGCGCTTTGAGCACGCGCGATACTTTTGTAGTTTCACGTTCGCGACGTTACGCCCGTCTCACTTGATTTCAGTCTGTCACTGCACGCTTGACTTTGGCGTATCAGCCGCTATCCTGAGAAGACTCGGAGAACTGAACTGATCACTTCACACTTCTTGCTCTGTTCTCCCAGTGAGCGAGTGGTCACTGGCCGACGGGGTCCTCAGGATGCGAATCGTCGCCTGAGAGCCGCCGGCGTTGTGTTCGTCGTGGCGGGCGGCCGTCATGTTCTGGTGGCGTGCGGTTAAGGCGGAGGGGGCGGAGTATGTCAGGAACACCATTCGGCAGATCGATCAGAGTCATCACCGCGCTTCTTCTGGCGCTGGCGCTTTCAGGCGTCACGCTCTTACCGGCACCAGCGCTCGCGGCGACGTACCAGCTCAGTGGGAAGGTGACGGACCAGTCCGGCAACCCAATCCCGGGAACAACCGTCGCCGTCATCGACCCGTCCACCAGCACAACTGTCGCCAGCGCTACGACTGACTCGACCGGGAACTACGCTCTTTCGGTTGATGGCGGGACGTACAACATCCAGGTCACGCCGCCCACGAGTAGCGGATTTCAGCCTGCCCAAATCCTAAGCAAGGCGATCACTGGTGACACGACCGTGAATGTCGTCCTGGTTCCGTCCGGCTCTGTAACGTTGAGTGGGCGGGTACTAGATAGATCTGGACAAGGCATTCCGGGACAGGTCGTCCAACTCAACCCGCCTGGCGGCAGTGCCGTCTATACCACTACAGACGCGACGGGATTCTATTCTCTGCAGGTTGCCCCCGGAAACTACTACCTGAATGTCCAAGGCCCAAACACATCACCAACTCCGAACCTGCCAACAAGCTATTTCATCAACACCGTTAACCCGATCTCACTGAGCCAAAGTCTCAGCCTTGACCTTCCTCTTCCATTCAAACGCGTCGATGTTCATGTTCAAGATTCGGGGGGTGTGCCAGGTCTCGAACGTGGCACTCGCGGCTCTTACTGGCGGTTGCTATACGACGGGGATGACTCTCGGCACTTTCCCGGCTGGTGGGCGAACTCATTATGGCCTCACCAACAGTGCCATTGTCACATCCGCCACCGGAGACGCGACGTTCTGGCTATTCCCGACCAGCCCCTCTTGTCCGTCCTATACCTTCACCGCCAAACCCCCATCCGGAAGTCCATACGCGACAACTTCTCTTTCCGGAACCGCTGTCACATCGGACATGACACTTCCGATCACACTCGCGACTCCGATTACGCTCAGTGGGCGGGTACTAGATAGATCTGGACAAGGCATTCCGGGACAGGTCGTCCAACTCAACCCGCCTGGCGGCAGTGCCGTCTATACCACTACAGACGCGACGGGATTCTATTCTCTGCAGGTTGCCCCCGGAAACTACTACCTGAATGTCCAAGGCCCAAACACATCACCAACTCCGAACCTGCCAACAAGCTATTTCATCAACACCGTTAACCCGATCTCACTGAGCCAAAGTCTCAGCCTTGACCTTCCTCTTCCATTCAAACGCGTCGATGTTCATGTTCAAGATTCGGGGGGTGCGCCAGTCTCGAACGTGGCACTCGCGGCTCTTACTGGCGGTTGCTATACGACGGGGATGACTCTCGGCACTTTCCCGGCTGGTGGGCGAACCGACTATGGCCTCACCAACAGTGCCGGTGCACATCCGCCACCGGAGACGCGACGTTCTGGCTATTCCCGACCAGCCCCTCTTGTCCGTCCTATACCTTCACCGCCAAACCCCCATCCGGAAGTCCATACGCGACAACTTCTCTTTCCGGAACCGCTGTCACATCGGACATGACACTTCCGATCACACTCGCGACTCCGATTACGCTCAGTGGGCGGGTACTAGATAGATCTGGACAAGGCATTCCGGGACAGGTCGTCCAACTCAACCCGCCTGGCGGCAGTGCCGTCTATACCACTACAGACGCGACGGGATTCTATTCTCTGCAGGTTGCCCCCGGAAACTACTACCTGAATGTCCAAGGCCCAAACACATCACCAACTCCGAACCTGCCAACAAGCTATTTCATCAACACCGTTAACCCGATCTCACTGAGCCAAAGTCTCAGCCTTGACCTTCCTCTTCCATTCAAACGCGTCGATGTTCATGTTCAAGATTCGGGGGGGTGCCCAGCTCAACGTGGCACTCGCGGCTCTTACTGGCGGTTGCTATACGACGGGGATGACTCTCGGCACTTTCCCGGCTGGTGGGCGAACCGACTATGGCCTCACCAACAATGCCATTGTCACATCCGCCACCGGAGACGCGACGTTCTGGCTATTCCCGACCAGCCCCTCTTGTCCGTCCTGACCTTCACCGCCGAAACCCCCATCCGGTAGTCCCATACGCGACCTTCAACCTCCAGAATGTGACGTTCACGAGCGACACCACCGAGAACGTGGTTCTCCAGTTCGTCCAGCGCCTCCCGTCACCACGGCCACGACTTCTCCACAGCCGAATGCGCAAGGCGTCTACCCTGGTCCGGTGACGGTCACCCTCTCGGCGACGGCGACGTCCGGGTTCACGGTCGCCAATACCTACTACACTGTCGATGGCGGACCGCAACAGACCTACACCGCTCCGTTCACCGTCTCGGGTGAGGGCGCGCACACGGTCAACTACTGGTCAGTGGACAACGTTGGTGTCTACGAAATCGCCAAGACGCTGTCGATCCAGATCGAGTCGCTGGCCATCACCACGCAATCGCCGCTGCCGGACGGTGAAATCGGCGTGCCCTACTCGGTCACGATGGAAGCGACCGGCGGCACGCAACCCTATACACTGGTCGATTTCGTCAGGGCAACTGCCGGATGGCCTGAACATCGATCCGGACACCGGTGAGATCAGCGGCACGCCCACCACGGCCGGAACGTTCGGCTTCACCGTGCAGGTGACGGACAGCAGCCAGATCACCGCCACCAAGCAGTTCGCGCTGGCTCCGCCGCCGTCGACTGGCACGGCTGGATCGGGATACACGCAGCCGGTCGTGCTACCTGATCCGTCGACCTCGGGTACGTCGACGCAACCGGCAACCTGCAGCAGCGGCTATGAGCTGGCGCCTGGGAGTACGCTCCCGCCGGGCATGTCCCTTGATCCGACGACGGGCGTGATCAGCGGCACGCCGACCGACGGCGGCACCTACACCTTCACCGTGCAGTGCACCACGACGACGAATGAAGTTGCGCAGGCCGTCTTCACCATCACCATCTACAATCCGGCGCCGGTGCTCACCAGCCTCGTTCCCAGCTCGGCGGGCGAAGGTGGAGCAGGCTTCGACCTGACCGTGAACGGCTCCGGATTCGTCGCAAGCTCGACGGTCCTCTGGAATGGGAGCCCGCTCACCACGACCTACGTCTCGTCAACCCAGCTCACGGCCGCGGTGCCCGCCGCTGATATCGCGTCTGTCGGAACCGCGAGCGTCAGCGTGACCAATCCCACGCTCAACGGAGATGGCGGCACGTCGAACGCGCTCACGTTCACCATCGCCAACGTGCCGCCCCAGGTCGGCGTGCCGAGCGTGAGCCCTGAGCCGTCGAACGAAGGGAGCGCGGTCACGGCCAGCGCCAGCTTCACCGACCCGGGCAACGACGGCCCCTACACCTGCACCGTCGACTACGGCGACGGCTCGGGTGTCCTGCCCGGCACCGTGACCAACTCCACCTGCACCGGACCGTCTCACGTCTACGACGACAACGGGAATTACACCGTCACCGTCGCGGTAACCGACGTCGAACAGCGGGACCGGATCGAACAGCGCAACGCACGTGGTCGACAACGTCGCGCCAACGGCAACCTTGAGCAACAACGGACCGGTGGCCGAAGGAAGCGCGGCAACGGTCAGCTTCGCTGGCCAGACCGATCCCTCCACCGCCGATACGTCAGCAGGATTCCACTACGCATTTGCCTGTGACGGCGCGTCGCTGGCTGGCGCGACCTACGCGAACAGCGGCACGAGTGCATCCACCACCTGCACCTTCGACGATGGGCCGAGCACGCATGACGTTGTGGCTCGCATCATCGACAAGGACGGCGGCTACACCGAGGACACCACGACGGTGACCGTCGCCAACGTCGCGCCGAGCGCCACGCCCAATGCTCCCGCCAGCGTGAACGAAGGGGACACCTTCACCGTCTCGCTCGATAATCCGACCGATCCGTCGCAGGCGGACACGGCGGCTGGCTTTACCTACACCTTCGACTGCGGCGACGGCAGCGGCGCGCAAAACACCGGATCGTCCGCCAGCATCAGCTGCGTGGCGCACGATGTGGCCAGCCAGACCGTCACCGCGACCATCACCGACAAGGATGGCGGCACCAGCAGCTACTCCGCCGTGGTGACGGTGAACAACGTCGCGCCCGTCGTCGGGCCGATCACGGCGCCGATCGATCCGGTGGAGGTCGGCACCAGCATCGACGCCAGCGCCACCTTCACCGATCCGGGGATCGGTCTCGGCGACAGCCACACCGCCCTCTGGAACTGGGGGGACGGCACGAGCAGCAGTGGGACGGTCACCGAAGCGAGCAGTCCGGGCACCGTCAGCGGCAGCCACACCTACACCGCGGCGGGCGTCTACACCGTCACGCTGACGGTCAGCGACAAGGACGGAGCCACCGGATCGAGCGTCTTCCAATACGTGGTGGTCTACGATCCCAGTGCCGGGTTCGTGACCGGTGGCGGCTGGATCGACTCGCCGGCCGGCGCCTACACGCCTGATCCGAATCTGACCGGCAAGGCCAGCTTCGGCTTCGTGGCCAGGTACCAGAAGGGCGCCAACGTGCCGAGCGGCAACACCCAGTTCCAGTTCCACGCCGCGGGGCTGGACTTCCAGAGCACGAGCTACCAGTGGCTGGTCATCGCCGGGGCGCAGGCCCAGTTCAAGGGGGTGGGGACGATCAACGGGCACGGGACGTACGGCTTCATGGTGACGGCGGTCGACGGGCAGATCAACGGCGGCGGCGGCACGGACAGCTTCCGCATCAAGATCTGGGCGATCAATGCCGATGGAAGCGATGGCGGGGTGATCTACGACAACGGCGCGCAGACCCCGCTCGGTGGAGGATCGATCGTCATCCACAGCTAGGAATCGATCATCCGGCTCGCCGGACTGACGATCACGGCTGCAGGCCCAACCTGTGGCGGTGATCGTCAGTCCGGCGAGCCCCTCTCGGGTCTCCGACTGTGCATTTAAGCACATCCGGTGATATTGACGGTGGCCCGTTTTCCAGCCCCTTCAGTGGGCTTCCGGGGTACCCGCTTGCGGGCCGCAGCGCGGCGGCTTTAGCCCCGCGCGATCCCGGTCGCGGCAGCCACCCAATGCGTCAGCGCAATGGACCTCGCGGGGAACCTGCATGCGCGCCGCAGCGCGCCGTAGCCCCCGTGAATCAGGGTTCCTGGCTCTCCACCAGCTCGGCGATCCGCACCTGCGGATTCGTCATGACGGTTCCCTCGACGCGACTCCACAGCTGACGTAACGCGGCCAGCGCCGACTCCGCTTCTTCCGCGCTGTCGAACTCGAGGTCGATGATCGCGAAGTTGGGGTCGTCCACCGCGCGCAGCACCCGGTGGCGCCGCACGCGCATCCGCTCGCGGCCGATCGGGTCGCTATCGAACGCCTTCTTCCAGCCGTCGAAGTTGGGAACGGGGTGCTCGATCCGTAGCACGTACATGGGCCCTCCTCGAGGCTATCGCGATCGCGTCGCACTGCCCGTGATCCGGAGCGCGCGCGCACAAGATCACCGGAACGGCAGACGATTGGCCGAATGACCGAGGCGTGAGAATTCGCATGCCCAGTATGCGGGAATAGCAAGCCGCTGGCAATATCCTCGCGATCACCATGATTCAGCCGCCGGTCCACGGCGCGATGAGGAGAGCGCCCGGGAGATGTCGAACAGGCTGTCGTGTTATCGTGACGCGGCGGCGTGACGTGAACCGTCCGGAGAACGGTCGACTGGCCGGCGTTTTGTGCGGCAGGGACACTGCATGTATCCTGCGTCAGGAGATGCCGATCTCGCCGTGTGCCGGATCTGGCGCGAAGACGACGGTCCGGGTCGACCGGCGTCGATCAACGACCTGGAGGAGTCAATGGCGACGTCTGAAGAGATCCGTTTCAGCAGCGGCGCGCGTGTGCTGGCCGGCACGCTGCATCGCCCGACCGGTGCCGGGCCGCACCCGGCGTTGATCATGCTGCAGGGCTCCGGCGCGGCCGATCGTGACAGCGGCGGCTACTTCCCGCCCATCCGCGACCACTTCATCGAAAACGGGCTGGCGGTCCTCTCCTGGGATAAGCCGGGGATCGCTGGGTCGCATGGCGACTGGCGCCGGATGACGCTGTTCGATCGTGGTGACGAGGCGCTGGATGCGCTCGACTGGCTGCGCCGGCAGCCGGGCATTGACCCCGCCCGGGTGGGAGTCTGGGGGCACAGCCAGGGCGGCTGGATCGGCCCGCTCGTCGCCGCTCGTTCGGCGGACGTCGCGTTTCTGGTGGTCAACTCGGGCCCCGGCATCACGCCCGAGGCGCAGGATCTCTACGGAATGGAGCACACGTTGCGCCGGGACGGCGCCAGCGAGGCGGAGATCGAGCAGGCTCTGTCCTGGATGCGGGCGCTCCACGACGCCGCCCGCGAGGGAATGCCGTACCAGGAGTTGGCGGCCACCTTGCTGGAGCCGGCCCGGGGAACGCCCGCGGCCAGCTATTTCGGCGACATCGGTGCCGACGACTGGCCCTTCTTCGTCCTCAATTTTCAGCGTCCATACGATCCGGTCGTCGCGCTCGAGCAGGTGACCTGCCCGGTGCTGGCCATCTTCGGCGCGCTCGATCCACTGCTGCCCGCGCGTTGAAAGCGCCCGCATATTCGAGGCGGCGGCGAACACATCGGGCAACCAGAACCTGACCATTCACATCTTCCCGGCCGCCGACCACCGCATTCGCGTCGGCCCGCCGTTGCGCTTCGCCCCCGGCTATCTCGAGACGATGAGCACCTGGCTGCGCCAGCAGGCCGGGCTCGACTGAACCGCTACAAGGTTTTTGAACAGAGCGTACGTACGCATGCATGAACGTACACCTATTCCAGTGACTTGTCGAGCGTGCCTGAACGGCACCGGCGTCGACCGCTGGTGCTCGCGCCTGCGGAACGCACCTAGGCGCGGCCGGGAACCGGTGGCGGCCGCAGCGGCACCGGCGACGACTGGATGAGCGACGTGGTGGTGGTGCCATACAGCAGAAAGCGGTCGAGCAGCCGGTCGAGTTGATCCATGGCCGGAAGACAGAGCTTCAGGATGAAGCAGTCCTCTCCAGTGATACGGTGGCACTCCACCACCTCCGGAATCTGCCGGGCTAATTCGGCGATGCGGGAAAGCTGGCCCGCATTCGGCCGGACCCGCACGTAGGCCGCCAGCGGTAGCCCGAGCGCCGCCGGATCGAGCTCAATGAGGCAGCCCTTGATGACCCCCGCTTCCTCCAGCCGCCGCACCCGCTCGGTGACGGCCGGTGAAGAGAGTCCGACCCGGCGCCCCAGCTCGGCCATGGTTAGTCGTGGATCACGCCGCAGTTCCGTCAAGATCCGCAGGTTTAATTCGTCCAGTCCGTTCGACGGTTTATAGGTGAAGACCGGCTCATCCTTTGTATTCGTAGCCATCGGCCGCCCCATTCCTTAATCACGTCATGTACCGTGCCCCGTTCACCTTCTAGCATAGATTCATGGCGGATGTCACGGCAGCGCAAACCAGAGCTGACGACGGTGTGGTGGCGCGCGTGCCGCCGCACGCCTTCTTCGTCGTCAGCGCGATCTTTCATTATCTGGGGCCGGCCTTCGCCGTGCTCCTCTTCGGCCAGATTGCGCCGCTGGGGGTCGTCTGGCTGCGTATCACCAGCGCGGGAGCGGTCTTGGCGGTCTCGCGGAGGCCCTGGCGACGCGTAGCTGGCCAGGGTTGGTCGCAATGGCGCTTGCTCTTGATCTTCGGCGTGGTGCTCGGGGCGATGAACACCTGCTTCTATCTGGCGCTCGAGCGCCTGCCGCTAGGCACCGTTGGGGCCATCGAGTTTCTCGGCACGATTGTCCTGGCGGCGCATGGCGCCCGAACGCGGCGTAACGCCCTGTCGCTGCTGCTGGCGGTGGTCGGCGTCTGGCTGCTGACAGACGCCCGGCTCTCCGGCGAGCCGCTCGGCTTCGCGCTCGCCTTCGCCAACTGTGCTCTTTTCATGCTGTATGTCGTGCTGGGGCATCGTATCGCCCGCGATGGCGGCGGCACTGGAATCGACCGGCTGGGCGCCGCCATGCTGATCGCGATGCTGATGGTCTCACCCTTCGGTCTGAGCGCCGCTGCCGTGGCCTTCACCCGGCCAGGGTTGCTGCTGGCGGGTATCGGCGTCGGAATCTGCTCGTCGGTCATCCCCTACGTGTGCGACCAACTGGCGATGGCCCGTTTACCGCGCGCCACGTTCGCGCTGCTGCTGGCGCTCCTGCCGGCCTGCGCCGCGGTCATGGGCGTGATCGTGCTGCGGCAAATTCCGCTTCCGGGCGAGATCGCCGGAATCGTGCTCGTGATCGTCGGCGTGGCAGTCCACCGGGCGCGCGAGGCTGAGGCGGATGCGAGGGAGATGGGCGGGCCCGGTCCTGCCCCCGGTTGAAGGCGAGGATTACGCTCCGGATTCGTCAGCCGGACGGCTTGCGGCCGCGCACGCGACGGCGGGTCCGGTGGACGACCGCCTGCTCCGGCACGATGCTGATCGTGCCGTCCACCTCCAGGATCGCCGCCTTGACCTGATCGAGCTCATCGACGCCATGCTCGCGCATCGCCATGTAGATATCGTCCGCGTCGAGCCCCTCGTGCCGCATGTGGTCCTCAACGAAATGACCGTCATTGACGAGCAACGTCGCCGATCCCCGGATCTCACGCTCGAACCAGCCAAAGCGGAGGCGCAAGCGCCCGACGAGCCAGTTGACCGCCAGCAGCGCGCCCGCTGCCAGGATCCCGCCGGTCAGCGACGTGTCGGAACCGACCATCGCGTTCTGCACGGCGTTGGCCAGGAGCAGGATGACGACCAGATCGAACGGGCTCATCTGGCCCAGCTCGCGCTTACCGGCCACGCGCAGGCCGAGCAGCAACGCGACGTAGACGACCAGGGTGCGGATGACGATGCCGCCGAGTATCGAGCCCTGCAGGTTAATCATCCCGTGGTTTCCTCCTCATCACCCAGGGCGAGCGTTTAACGACGATTGAACCGGCGTCCTCACGAGGAACGCTGCCTATGGTAATCGCTCACGCGTCTTTTCGGGGCGATGCGTCGCGGCTGCCGTTTGAGCAGTGGTTCGCGTTCTATCGTGCCTTCGCGCGGCACGCATCACCTCAACAGCGGCATGTGATCGCCGGGGCCGAAGCCCGGCTGCACGCCCAGCAACAACAGCTTTCAAAGTGGAATAGGACGACGGGCGAGTGATGTGACGGCGTGGTTTCGAGGGTGATGAACGGGTGCGGAACTCGGGGCGTCGGCACGCAGCAACACCGCGGCGCACGTGCCTGGTGCGTATCTGAAGCACGTGGTTATTGCCAGGAACGCTGTCGCACAGCCGGATTACTTGAAGTTGCGGGAGACCTGCGGCAGAATGTGCGGTACTCAGGAAAGGAGATGCCACGTGCACGTTGCCATCGTTGGCGGTGGTATCGGGGGTATGGCGCTGGCCCTGTCGCTTCAGGCGGCCGGCATCACGGACGTGGATGTGTTCGAGTCAGCGCCCGCCGTCCGGGAGCTGGGCGTCGGGATCAACGTCCTCCCGCACGCGGTGCGTGAGCTGTCCGAATTGGGTCTCCTCGACGAGATGTCCGCGACCGGCGTCCCCACCGCCGAATACATCTACTACTCGACATTGGGCCAGGAGATCTGGAGCGAGCCGCTCGGAGTCGCGAGTGGCTACCACTGGCCACAGGTGTCGATCCATCGTGGAGAGTTGCTCGGGGTTTTGTATCGAGCGGTGCGGGACCGGCTCGGTCCTCAGCGCATACACACCGGGCACCACCTTGTCCGCTTTGGACAGGACGAGCATGGGCGGGTGTGGGCTGAGTTTGTCGGCCGCGTGACCGAGACTCCCGTGGGCAGGGTGGAGGCGGATCTCCTGGTGGCCTGCGACGGCATCCACTCCATGGTTCGCCGCACCCTCTACCCGTCGGAGGGTCCGCCAAGGTGGAACGGCGTCACCATGTGGCGGGGAGTTACGGTTGGTGAGCCATTCCTCTCCGGGCGAACGATGATCAACGCCGGGTCGAGCCGGCAGCGGGCCGTGGTCTACCCGATCTCGAAGGCGCACGAAGATCGCGGTCAGGCGCTCATCAATTGGGTCGCGAATCTCCACACCTCCGGCAGTGGCCCGATGCCGGCCCAGGATTGGACCTACACGGCGAGCCAATCGGACGTGCTCCAGGCCTTCGCTTCCTTCACGTTTAACTTTCTCGACGTCCCGGCGCTCATCCGGGGGGCCGAGGTGATCTATCAGTACCCCATGGTCGACCGGGACCCGCTCCCCTCGTGGGACTTCGGCCACGTGACGCTGCTGGGCGACGCGGCCCACCCCATGCATCCGGTCGGCGGAAATGGAGCTTCCCAGGCGATCATCGATGCCCGTGTATTGGCGCGCGAGCTGGCATTGCAGCCCTCGATTGACGCGGCGGTATCGGCCTACGATGCGCAGCGCCGGCCGGCGACCGCCGCCGTCGTGCAATCGAACAGGCGGGCCGGTCCACACCGCTGCCAGGACCTCGTCGAGGAACGGGCGCCCAACGGGTTCACCGATCTCCATGACGTCGTGAGCCAGCAGGAACTGGCCGAGATTGCCGCCGACTACAAACGCATCGCCGGTTTCGACGTCGAGCGCCTGAACAATCGAGCATCATTCTCCGTCCGCTGATTCTGAGATCGCCCGTCTGTTCAGCCAGGTTTTTCACCGCGGTGGACGGTCCGGGATGCACGTGACGACGTGACGGTCCGGCCGTCTCGACCAGCGATAGCGCGAGCAACGCGGTCGCGTACCCCCGGGTCGACGTCGTCCGGCCGCGCGCTGGCGCTCGGAACCGATTGCTGGTCATCTCCAGGCGCGCGCGAGCGTCAGAATCTGGTAATCTGCGCTGGCGTCGGCACGTGTCGCATGACGATGGGCCGTTACACCCGCGGCGGTCAGGTTTTCCTGATTGCGTGCGGCCGGGTGCTAGCCAGGTAGGGGATGAGATCGTAGAATTCACTGCGCGTTTGTGCCAGCGTGCACTGATTCATACTCTGAGGAGAAGCTGATGCGTGACCGCAAGAACCACACGACTTCTTCGTCATCGCAGCAGGCGGCTGCGAACCAATCCGGGAAGCAACGGAACAAGGCATCTGGCACTGATCCCGCGAACGCGGCGCGATCAACTGCTTCAGTAGATGACGTTTCGTTGTCCCGCAATTGGGGCGGCCCCGGCGCGACGGTGACCATTGCCATGGTGAGAAGAGCACGTGGTGCGCTTGGTGACTTGCGCGTCTTGTGGGGTCTGGCTCACGGGACTGACGGCTACACACTGCTGCCGGTTGTGCATGCGGATGGAGACGATCGCAGCATCACCTTCACCGTGCCGGCCCGCTCGCTCCCCGGCGCCCACGTGGTGCAGCTGGAACACGCTGACGAGCCGCCACGGCGATTGCGCTTCGTCGTTACCGCTCAGGAGCCACCCGCGGCGTCGCCGTTCAGGATTCTGCGTACCGAACCAACCAGCGGGACGCTCCGCCTGTATCAGACGTTATGTCTCCATCGATCGAATCCTGAAAAAGCCGTCGAGGAGCTGACCAAACTCCTGAAGGGGTATGACACCTTCTTCGATCCCATGCCGACCGATCCCAAGTTTCAGGAGATTCTCGACGAGGATCTGACACCGTACGAGAAGCGACAGAAGTTCGCGGCCTGGCTGGTGACGAACCAGCTTGCGGCCGAAGGCGTGGCGTAGAGCCACTGCAGGCTCGCAAGTAGCCGGGCGGGCTCCGGCCAGCCGAATCTGACTCAGTCCATAGATCAGTTGCGGGCGTCATCGACGCCCGCTCTCTCGTTAACCGTCGATCGTCATCGTCGTATAAGGACGCCGGTGGCGGACGGAAATGCTCTTCGCGGACGCGCGTCAAGCCTGAGAGGGGTGAGTGATGGCCAGGGACCTCGGATTCCGGATCGTGAGCTTCCTGCGGGAGCGCTCGATCTCGTCGGGCGGCAACGCGACGGTCGCGGACCTGGTGGCTCAGCTCAAGGCGTCCGAAAGCGATATCCGGGATAACCTGCTGCTGCTCGAAATCGAAGGGCTCGTCAAGGAAGTCTCCCTGTTCACCGGAGGCTCCTCCTGGGAGATCACCCAGCTGGGAGAGGACTACGTCATCCGGGCTTCGCGGTCCTGACGGGGGATCATCTCCCAGGGTTGACGGGCGACGTTCGCCAGCCCGGACGTCCTGTGGCTGCCAAACTTTGGCCGCTAACACGAGATGACCTCAGGTGCCGGTACATCGTTGAGATCATCGGAACAGAGCGGAGCAAGGTGCGGGGCCGTGCCGGTCCCCAACGATTGGAGCGCCCAAGCAGCCGTTGTGGCCTGCCCAAGTGCCCCCTGGAGCGGCAGGGAACAGTCTGATTTCACTACGCCGCTGAGTCGCAGCCAGGCCACTGCTGTTCAGATCCCGTCGTGATTTACTCGATTGCGTGATGTTCACCATCGCCTCACCGCCGTAGGTGATAGGGGACGTTCACCACGACGACGTCCCGGTGGGTCCAGAGGGCCAGCTTGAGCCGCAACGCCGTCTGGTTGTGCAGCAACAGTTCATACAAATGGGCCGGAACGAACTCCGGCAGGACCACGCTGACGGTGAGCCCTCCCGCGTGCTCCTGTAATTCCTCGATGTAGTTGACCAGCGGGCCGACCGTCTCGCGGTAGGGCGACTCGATGATCACCAGCGGGATGGCCAGATTGAGCTCATCCCACTCCTCCTGCATCCGGCTGGCCTCCGCGGGGTCGTCCGTCACGTGCACGGTCGTCACGTCGCTGGCGATGTGGCGGGCGTAGTCGATGGCGCGCAGCGAGGCGCGGTCGATCGAGGCGACGGGCACGATCGCCACACTGCGACGCATCGACGGCCTGGCCCCGCGCGCCCGATCCTGATCGGTGAGCTGCAATTGACTCGTCACGTTGTCGTAGTGCTTACGAATCCGCAGCATGATCATGATGATGACAGGCAAGAGGACCAGCACCATCCAGGAACCGTCGAGGAAGCGCGTGGTGATGTTGATCAGCGCCACACCCGCGGTGGCCGTCGCCCCAATCCCGTTGATGAGCAGCCCGACGGTCCGCTCGTGGCTGTGCGGAGAGCGCCACCAGCGCAAGGTCATGCTCGACTGCGACATGGTGAAGGCCACGAAGACGCCGACCGCGTAGAGCGGGATCAGACCCGAGACTTCCGCTTTGAAGGCCACCACCAGCACCATGGCCGCCGCGCCCAGGGCGGCGATGCCGGTCGAAGAAGGCCAGGCGATCGCCCCGTGCCATGAACTGGCGCGGCATGAAGCCGTCGCGCGCCAGGAAGTAGCTGAGGCGAGGGAAATCGGCGAAGGCGGTGTTCGCCCCCAGGACGAGGATGGCGGCGGTCGCCGCCTGGATCAGATAATAGAAGACCGACCGCCCCACGATCGTGCGGGTCAGCTGCGAGACGAGGGTCTCGTCCTCGACCGGCACGAGGTGGAAGTGATGGGCGAGAATCGTCACCCCGAGGAAGAGCGTGCCGAGGATGACGCCCATCCAGACCAGCGTCTGGCCCGCATTGCGCGCTTGCGGCTCTTTGAAGGCCGGCACGCCGTCGGCGATTGCCTCCACGCCGGTCAGTGCCGCGCAACCGGCGGCAAAGGCACGCAGCACGATGATGGCGGTCAATGAGGTCGCCGTGAGCGGCAGCGTATGTTCCACCGGATGCGGCGTCAGCCCGATTCCCGACCAGGCCGCGAGACCGACCAGCAGGAGCAGCGCCATGCTGCCGATGAACAGGTAGGTTGGAACGGCGAAGATCGTGCCACTCTCACGGACGCCGCGCAGGTTCGCCAGCATCATCAGCACGACGGCGGCGACGGCGATCCAGATCCGATAGGGGTAGAGCGTTTCGCTGGCCGAGGTGATGGCCGCCACGCCGGCCGAGATGCTCACCGCCACGGTCAGGATGTAGCCGGTCAGGAGCGCCGAGGCGGCCAGCAGGCTCGGGCGCCGGCCCATATTGTCCTTGGTCACGATGTAGGAGCCGCCGCCAAGTGGATAGGCGTGGATCGTCTGACGGTAGGAGAAGACGACGATCGCCAGCAACAGCGCGATGGCCAGGCCGATCGGGACCAGCACGTTGAAGGCGGCCGCTCCGGCCACCACCAGGATCAGCATGATCTCTTCGGTGGCGTAGGCGGTCGAGGAGAGGGCATCGGACGAGAAGACCGCCAGCGCCTTGCTCTTGCTCAACCGTTCGTGGATGGCGTGCGCCGATGTGAGTGGATCTCCGATGAGCGCCCGCTGCAGTCGCTCGAACAAGCGCCCGGCCGCTGTGGCAGGGACGGTCGGGGGCGCTACGTAGTAGCGTTGCGATTCCGTGCTGGATGGCAGATCGCTGGAACGGATCACGCGCACGTAGCGATCGCCCGGGTGTCTGCCCCGTACGGTATCTCGGGTACGTTCCGGGCCGTTTGTGTCGCGCTCGCGCTCGTGCTCGGTCATGGCACCGTTCTCCCCCAGAGCGCCATTGTCGGTTGTCGGTCCGTGTCGCGCCAGACCATCGACGAATATGCGCACGTTCCCGGCCTCGGCCCTGCCGTGCGGGATGGCGTTGGGCCGGCGACGACGCCAGTGCCGGTGAGGTCGTCGTCTCGTCCTCCGCGGTGTTGCCGGACCCGGTGCATGTGTTCTAAACTGCCGGTTCAGCGCCGGATTCTGGAGCGTCAGGTCGTGACAGCCGAGGACAGGAGTGCTCGAGATGGCCGAGGTCGTGTTGTTTCACCATATCCAGGGGCTGACTCCGGGCGTCGTCGCCTTCGCCGATGCGCTGCGCCGCGCCGGGCACACCGTGCACACCCCCGACCTGTTTGAGGGTCGCACCTTCGACACGATGGAGGCGGGCATGAGCTTCGTGCAGGGGGTCGGGTTCGGCGCGATGATCGAGCGTGGCGTGCGCGCGGTCGACGGGCTGCCCGCCGCATTGGTCTACGCCGGATTCTCGCTGGGCGTGCTGCCGGCGCAGAAGCTGGCCCAGACCCGTGCCGGAGCGCGCGGTGCGCTCCTCTTCTATTCCTGCGTCCCGGTCTCAGAGTTCGGCCCCTCCTGGCCGAAGGGGGTGCCGGTGCAGGTGCACGGCATGGACGCCGACCCGATCTTCGTTGGCGAAGGGGACATCGAGTTCGCCCGGGCGCTGGTCGCCGAAGCCGAGGACGGGGAGCTGTTCCTCTATCCCGGCGATCAGCACTACTTCGCCGACAGCTCGCTCCCGTCGTACGACGCCGCGGCGACGGCACTCCTCACCCAGCGCGTGCTCGATTTCCTCGGCGCGCTCTAGGAAGGGTCCGGCCTGGCCAGCGCCGCCGTTGACAGACATGGCCAGAACATTCCGTGGTTACCGCAGCGCAATTGCCGGGAGCTCTCCTCCTGGGGAATCAAACAGGCTCCAGAACTGCGCCACTTGCTCGGCGGTTCCGCTGGTAAGCGTGGCTGCCCCCTCCTCCACGGCACGCGGCCAGGCGATGCGGCCCGTCAGGAGGCCGCGCAAGGTTGGTTCGGTGGTCCGCAGAGCGATCGTCGCGTCGGACGGAGCGCTCGTCAAGCACTTCCGCCACCTCGGAACGGATCGCGAGACCGTAGTCGGTGCCGGTATCGGTGCAGTAAAAGCCCGCCTGAAGCCGGTCTCCCTCGCCGTGCTGGGGGTTCAGCCGTGTCGCGAACGCGCGCAGGAGCAGCGGAATGGGCATCGTCGCGGCGACGTCCGGATTCCCCATGGCGCGCAGCGTGGCCAGGAGCCGGGTGCGGTCCAACGTCCCGTCGAGCTCCCTGGCCCCCATCAGGTAGTTGTTGCGCCAGATGGGGTTGACGGCCCGATACCCGAGCTGTCGCAGGGCGTCCGCCTTGAGCTGACGCGCGTCCCGATCATCCGGGTCCAGCCGGAGCACGTGGGTCAGGATCTCCGCCGCCCAACGGAAATCGCCGTCCTCGAACGCCTGCGTGGCTATGGCGATCACCGCGTCGCGACCGCCCATCGCCGCGACGTAGCGGGCGGATCGTTCGCCTCGCGGCAGCGGATCGATGAACGTTGGATCTCCCTCGAACCAACCGAAGTAATTGGTGTAGACCTGTCGCACCGTTTGCTTGACGGTCCCGTAGAACTCACCCAGCCAGGGATGATCTCGCAGCCGGGGCGGGAGCTCGGCGACTGCCTCGACCAGCTCGTCCGGCGTGAGTCCGCGCGCTGCCAGCCGGACGGTCTGGTCATGGATATACTGGATCGCATCGCGATAGCACGTGAGCAGATCCCGAACCTCGTCCTGTCCGGTGAGCGGGCGGCCGTGTCCGAAGATCAGTGCCTGTGCGTCGAACCCGCGCAGCAGGTCAACCGCGCGCATCCACTGTAAAGGATCTCGCACGGCGCCGCGCAGAGCGTACAGGTTCGGCAGTGATTCGCCCTGGATCACGTCGACGACGTCCAGCACGCCGTGGTCCGGGAACCAGACCACAATCTCATCGTCCGATTCGCTCGGCGCCTCGTGCAGATGCACCCTGATGCCCGCCACCTCAATGTCGAGCGACCCTTGAAAGAGGGTCGTCGGCGGCAGGAAGCCGGTGGCGCCGATGCCAAACTGTGTCCCCAGGCCAGTCTCCACCCAACCCTCAGGACCGCGATCGAGGTCGAGGCCGAAGGTGTAGGCCAGGCGTAAGGGGGGCATGATCCCGAGACTCGGATTGCCCCGGATCCCGGTCAGCAACCGCTCGTGCGCGTAGAGTTTCACGTGTCCGTGTTGGATGTCGGCTGGGTCGAGGATCGCCCGCACCCCTGAGATGTGGTCGGGATGGCTGTGGCTGTAGATCAAGGCTTTGATCGGCTTGTCACTCACCGTGCGGAGATCGCTCAGCGCGTGCCGGGCGTGCTCCTCGGTCTCCAGGCAGTCGATGAGCAGGACGCCATCCGTCCCGACCACCATCGTCATGTTGGATTGTCCATAGCCAACCGCGACGTAGAAGTTCTCAGCGACCTGATAGACGCCTTGCTCCATCGTCCGCGCATGGGCGGTGAGTCGTGCGGGAACGGTAGCGGCGTCCTGTGTAAAGGCCTGATTCTCACCGGTCAAGAAGAGTGGGTTCGGTATCGGCAACGTGCACCTCGCAACCTCTCTGAACGTGCAAACGTGGAGGGAGATCCCTCAGATCGTCCGCTACCCCGGCGATCAGCACGACGTCGCCGAGCAGCTCGCTCCCGTCGGACGACGCCGCGGCGTCGGCGCTCCTCACCCAGCGCGTGCTCGATTTCCTCGGCGCGCTCTCGCGTAGCGGCCGGCGCGTCCTGATGTCCGCTCCCGTTGGCAGCGAGTTCCGTGCTCGATGGCGAACGCGCAGCACGCCGGATGAATTGACCGACACGCTCTAGGGAACCGCCGCGCAGGTCGCGTGTATGACGAAGCGCAGGCTGCCGCGAACGTCGGGATTGGCGATCGTCACGATCCAGGTCTGCCCCGATGGATAGCTCGACAGGACGACTGGGCCGAAGAAGACCGCGTTCACTTGACTCAGTACCTCATACCCTCCCGCGATGGCGGCGTCCCCGCTGGGGCAGCTCACGCTGGCGGTCTTCTGGTGGAGTGGATCGACCGAGATCGGGTCGCTGACGACCTGGGCGAAGCCGCTGATCCCGGCCGGCCCCTGTGGCCCGGTTGGACCGGCCGGTATCCCGGTTGCCCGGATGCCCCTGTGGCCCGGTTGCTCCGCTCGCGCCTGACGGACCACTCGGTCCCACTGGCCCTATGGGTCCGGTCGCACCGGTTGGGCCCGCCGGCCCGGCCGGTCCCTGTGGTCCTTGTGGTCCAGACGGCCCGGATGGACCTTGCGGCCCCGCTGGCCCGGGCGGGCCGGGTGGTCCCGGCTGTATCGGACAGTAATCTGCCGAGTCGTTCGTTGCCGTAACCGTCATGCCACCGAGACTCCAGGTTTCCGACGAGAAAACACCGAGATCGAACGTCGTCTGAAACACCGCGTGGAAGACGCCGGGATTGAAATTGGTCGGCTGCCCTTGCAACGGCGGTGGCGGAGTGAAGAAGTTCTCCGCGCCCAGCGGGATCACCGAGGCAACGCTGTTGGTGTCCACGTAGCCCCAGGTGGCGGTGACCGTATTGGTGGCGGGATCGTAGGTCACGCAGTCGAGCAGCGGCGCGATACCGAGCGTAGCCGAGCTGGCGACCCCGGCGAATCCCAGCGTTCCTGCCGTGACGAGGAGCAGGACGACGGCTATCCGATTAATGAACCAGCGATTCGACATGCCCGAGTTCCCCTCTGATCAACGAGACAACCGCGTCAAACCCATCAGACGCGAACCATTCGATTCTTCGAAAGCGGCTCCGGTATAGAGTACGCGAATGCGCCGCGTGGCGAACAGAGCCAATCGGCGCATCGAGCTCAATGACCCGTCAGCGCACGGACAGGGAAATCGTGCTGGATCAGGCCGGCCAATCCGGCGTCCATCGCTGGCTCCGGTGCGTCGCGCGCTCCCAGTGCATGGCATCTCGCCGGACCCCTCCCTGACACGCGCCCGCGCGGTTCCGGCGACCGGCTCAGACCACCGCCAGCGCGTCGACCGCGACACAGCCGTCGCCGGCGGCGCCGACCAGCACCGGGTTGAGGTCCAGCTCCTTCAGCTCGGGCAGCTCGATCAGCAGCTGAGAGACGCGCGCGATCACAGCGGCCACCGCGGCGACATCGACCGCCGCTCGACCCCGGAATGCACTCAGCAGCGCTGCACCGCGCAGCTCCCCGAGCATCAGCCGTGCTTCGTCGGCGTCGACCGGAGCCAGGCGGTTGGAGACGTCCTGGAGCGCCTCGGCCAGCACGCCGCCGAGCCCGGCGACGACGACCGGGCCGAAGAGCGGGTCGTTGCGCCCGCCGACGATCAGCTCGACCAGGCCGGACGCCATCCGCTCGACGCGGACACCGCGTATGCGCGCGCCCGGCGCGCGAGCGGCAACCCGCTCCAGCAGCGCGGCGTATTCCGCGCGGAGCTGTTCGTCCGATTCAATCCGCAGCGCGACGCCGCCAGCCTCGGTCTTATGGTGGATGTCGTCGGCCTCGATCTTCAGCGCGACCGGATAGCCGGCCTCGCTGGCCAGCTCCAGCGCCTCATCGACGCTCCCGGCCAGTCCGCCGGCCGGGACCGGGATGCCGTAACGCCGGAGTAGCTCCTTGCTGGCCGACTCCGAGACGCCGCCCGTGCCCGGAGCGGCGGAGCAGCGCGAGCGCGTCCGCCCGCCGTTCGGCGTCGACGGCGTACCCATCATGCCGGGCACCACGACTCTGCCGCCAGCGCGCGTAGCGGCCGGCGTGGCCGATGGCGCGGGCGGCGATGCGGGCGCCGGAGAGGTGGATCAACCCCTGCTCCGCCAGCGCGTCGGTCATCTCGTAGGCGACGTCGGTGAGGGTGTTGATGATCGCGATCGGCTTGTCGGTCCGGGCCCGGGCGTCGGCCATGCCGGCGATCATCTTGTCCCAGCCGGTCGCGTGCAGCGGGCCCGAGTTGCGCGTCGTGTCGCCGATGCAGGCGACGATGTCGACGCCCGGGGTTGTCGCCAACAGCGTGGCGACGTTGGCGTAGATGTCGCGGTTGCCCCAGCCAGAGGCGGTGATGTCGAGCGGGTTGAGCGGGTTGGCGAACGGCGGAAGGAGGCCGAGCAGCTCCGCGCGCGTGTCCGGCAGGAGATCGGGCAGCTCGACGCCGCTCGCGGCCGCGACGTCGGAGATCAGCCCGCACTCGCCGCCGGAGCTGGCGAAGACGCCCAGACCGGAGCCGGCCGGTCGCCGGTCGGCCGAGAGGAGCTTGGCCGTCTCCATCAGCTCTTCGAGGTCGTCGACACGGATCACGCCGTACTGCCGGAAGAGCGCGTCGTAGAGCTGATCCGAGCCGGTGAGCGAGCCGGTGTGGGCCACCGCCGCGCGGCTGGCCTTCTCCGACCGGCCGAGCTTCAGCGCGACGATCGGGATGTCCCGTTCGGCCGCTGCGGCGGCGACACGGCGGAACTTCGATACGTCGGAGAGCCCTTCGATCACCGCGGCGATGGCGCGCATACCGGGCTCGGCGAGAAAGAAGCTCATCACGTCGACTGAATCGACGACGGCCTGGTTGCCGGCCGAGACGACGTGGGCGAGTTGCAGCCCCCGGCTGGAGGCCATCAACGTCAGCGCCATGTTGCCACTCTGCGCGATCAGGCCCACCGAGCCAGCCCGAGGCTGAGCGCTGATCGGGATCGCCCACAGGGCCGCGCCGCCGAGGTAGCTCATCACCCCGAGGCAGTTTGGCCCGATCAGCGGAAAACGGTCGCCGCAGAGCGCGCGCAGCTCGGCCTGCAGCGATTCGCCATCTTCGCCCGCCTCGGCGAAGCCGCTGCCGTACGCGATCCCGGCTTTCGCACCGGCCGCGATCGCTTGCCGGATAACCCCCGGCACCGCCCGCGACGGCACCGCGATGGCGACCGCGTCGACCGGCTCAGGGATCGCCCCGATCTCCGGATAGGCTGTTAAACCGGCGATCGCGTCGTAGTTCGGGTTGACCGGGTAGATCGTACCGGCGAAGCCGGACGACGTGAGCGCGCTGAGCACCCTCAGCCCGTAGCCGCCCTTCGGCGACGCGCCGACGACGGCGACCGAGCGCGGATAGAAGAGCGGGTAGAGCGGGTGCGACGCCGCATCCTCCCCGGCCAGGCGTGTCCAGTCAACGACGCCAACCGGCGCCCCCGCCGCGGGTTGATCGGTCTGCATCGGTGTACCGTCCCCTGGAGGCTAGGTTCGCGGCGCTTGCGCGTCGCGGACGATCCGATCGGCGCGCACCTCTTTCGGCAGGCCGAGGACGCGCTCACCGATGATGTTCTTCTGGATCTGCGAGGAGCCGGCGTAGATCGTCTCGGCGAAGGGGAGCATGAAGAGATAGGGCCAGCTGTCGTGCTCGCCCACCTGGCCGCCGGCGTCGTAGGCATACGCGGCCGGGACGTCGTCCGTCATCTGGCCGTAGGGGCCGAGGATGTCGAGGATGAGCGTGTTCACGCGCTTGTCCATCTCGGAATAGTGCAGCTTGGAGATCGACGACTCCGGCCCCGGCTGGTTGCCTTTCTCCAGCGTCGAGAGGATGCGCAGCGATGAATAGCGCAGCACCTCGATCTCCGAGTAGATCAGTCCCAGCTTCTGGCGCAGGAGCGGATCGTCGATCGGCCGTGAACCGTCTGGGCGCGGCGTGCCGGCGATCTCCAGCAGCCGCTGGAACGACTGCTGCAGCCGGGCGACGATGCCCATCGTGTCGCCGCCCCGCTCGTAGGAGAGGGTCGTCTGGGCGATCCGCCAGCCGGAGTTCAGCTCGCCGATCAGGTTGTCGGCCGGGACGCGCACGTTGGTGAAGAAGACCTCGGCGAACTCGTCGGCGATGCCGGTGATCTGCCGCAGCGGGCGCACCTCGATGCCGGGCTGGTGCATGTCGACGATCAGATAGGAGATGCCCTGGTGCTTCGGCGCGTTGCGGTCGGTGCGCACCAGCAGGATGCCCATGTCCGCTTCCGGCGCGGTGCTGGTCCAGATCTTCTGGCCGTTGACGACGAACTCGTCGCCGTCGATCTCGGCGCGGCACTGCAGCGCGGCCAGATCGGACCCCGCGTTCGGCTCCGAATAGAGCTGGCACCAGATCTCTTCACCCAGGAGGATGTTGCGAATGTAGCGCTGGCGCTGGGCGTCGGTGCCATGGTGGATGAGGGTCGGGCCGACGAGCCCCAGGCCCGCCCAGTTGATCGAGCCCGGCGCGCTCGCCCGTGCCATCTCTTCGATGACGATGGCCTGCTCGATCGGCCGCGCCTCGCGCCCGCCGTAGGCCTTCGGCCAGCCCATGCCGAGGTAGCCGGCCTCGTAGAGCTTGCGGTGCCAGGCCTTCTTCTGGTCAACGGTCCGCAGCGTCTCGCGCGGCGCGTTCTCCGCCAGCCAGGCACGCACCTCGACCCGAAATGCCTCGTCCTCCGGCGTATATCGCAGGTCCATCGTCGTCCATCTCCGCGCCGCGACCGCCGCACAGGGGCGGTCCGAATGGGGGTCAACGTTGAGGGCAGTATATCCGCATCGGGGACGCGACGCGATCCAGCGTGCTCGTGGCGCTGGGCGTAGGCGTTCTCGTCTTCAGGTCGGCGATCTCGTGATCCCTTCACGTCATTCCGAACGACGTGAGGAATCTCCCCATCCCGGCTGAGCGCCAAGCATGCGACGCCGGAGAGATTCTTCGTCGCTCCGCTCCTCTGAATGACGAAAGCGGATCGCTCCCGCGCGATCACGTTGAGAACGCGTCAGCCCTGGCCGCAGGGACCCCGGAAGCGGCGAGGTATTCCGTGTCTATGCGATGAATGCCAGTCGGGTTTGTCTCTCGGTGGGGAAACGCGTCAGCGAGCGACTGCCGAGCGGAAGTAGAAATCGAGCATCGTCTTCAGCGGCGCGGCTTCTCGCCGCAGCCGGCTGCGAAGCGCTGCGCCCTCCCAGCAGTCGACCAGCACGTTTGCCATTTGTGACGGATCGGAATCGACCGGAAGGTCGCCATTTTGCCGAGCCTCTTCCAGACAGACAGCCAGACGACCGGCCAGCTCAGAAAAGCACTCCTCGATCTTATGCCGGAACACCTCGTTGACCCCCGACAATTCCTGTCCGAGCCCGCCGAAGAGGCAGCCCAGGTACCCCTGCTCCCGGTAGGTTTCCAGCGTCATCTCGAAGAAGCAGCGCACCCGCTCGAGCGGCGGTCGCTCGGTCGCCCGAGGCAGGCATCAAGGCCGGCATGCACGTCGCGCATGTACTGGTCGAGAACCTGCAGCGCGAAGTCCTCTTTGTCCTTGAAATGATGGTAGAAAGAGCCCTTCGGGATATTCGTGGCCGCGAGCAGGGCCTGGATACCCAGATCGTTGTAGCCGTGCTCCAGAAGCATGGCCAGGCCCGTATCGAGCAGCCGTCGTTTGGTTGAATGCATCGTCAACACTGCCACAGTACCGACTCGTTCGGACGCAACGTCGCTCATCCATGCCCACGCATTCTCATGACGCAGCGGATGAGCCACGGTCCGCTCCCCCGGCGGCGCCGTTCTGGCGACGGGCTGGAGCGCGAGTCCATCCGCGAATCGGGCAGGCTACCCGATGCCCGCTCGACTCGATGAATAGTACCGCGTCATCGCCGGTCTGATCAGAGCATGCTTAAGCAGCCGGCCGCTCCTCCGCGCCGAGGGCGGAGGACCGCATCGCCCTGCCGAACGATGCGGTCAGACAGCATCAGGGTCATGTGTGCTGGCACGCTCACCCGTCGCTCATGCGCGATGCGCCCGCCTCGTGGAACCGAGTTAGCCGCTCACCTTCTCGATCATGTGGTTGATGACGTGGCTGTGCTCGTGCTGGGGGCTGAACATGACGATCTCAGCGTCCGCTTCGACCTTCACGTTGTGCCCGGGCGACCAGTAAAACAGATCGTCCGCGCAAACCGTCTCCCGCACGTCATTCGCATCGGTCGTGGTGAGCCGGCCGCGCAACACGAACCCCCAGTGAGGACACTGGCAGAGATCACCTTCGAGGCCCTGGAACAGCGGGGTGGTATCGACGCCAGCCGAGAGACTGAAATACTCGGCGCTGATCTTGCCGTATCCGCTCATATCGCCAAAATCCGTGCGCTGACGGATCACGGCACCGGGAATCTCCATCTTGACGTCCACCTGGTCCTTCGGCACTCGCATGCTCGTTGCTCCTCTACGAATCCGCTACTGCCAACTAGACCGATCGGTCTAGTGCCTAGATTATCCTCTCCCGTTGCTGCTGTCAAGGCCGTGCCAAGAGCCGTTCGCCTCGCGCGGTTGAAGAGCTCGACACGGCCTGGCGCGAAACAGCCCGAGTGGTTGACCGATGTCGTCGATCGAGCGGGCTTCGTGATCGTAGAGGGGCAGTGCCATGGCAATCGTCTGGGGGTGTTCAGCTTCGCCGGCCGGTCGCGACGATGCCAAGAATACGTCCGCATTCCTGCGCGAGTCGCGACGAATGCGTGGCACATATTGACGATCCCCATTCACTCCCTATAATGGTCCCTAATTACGCAAATCTCCTCCAAATTGCGCAGCTCAGACGTCAACCGCGGGACCCGCGTGCCATCGTGTGGTCCGTGGTTTCGCGACAACCTGGAGTATCTGCGACCGGCGATGGTCCAGCTCAGGTCGATCGACGTGACGACTTCAGGTCAGGAGGCATCGACATGGAGAGCGCACCGCACGCAGGCGAGAGCGTCCGCGACGACCGGGTTCTGAGGGAGACGCGCTGGCTGGCGGCGATCATCGTGCCGTTTCTGCTGGTCGCCTTCGTCCTGCTCTACCTCTTCCCGGGCCACACGGATCGGCTCTTCGCCTGGACGATCAAACCGCGGATGACGCCGCTCATCATGGGGGCGGGGTACATCTCCGGCAGCTACTTCTTCGTGCGAGTCTTCACGGCCAGACGCTGGCACACGGTGCACCTCGGGTTCCTTCCCATCACGGCGTTCACGATGTTCATGGCGGTGGCCACCTTCATGCACTTTGACCGCTTCAACCACTCCCACCCGGCCTTCTTCGCCTGGACCGGCCTGTACGTCGTCACGCCATTCATCGTGCCGCTGGCCTGGTACCGGAATAACCGCACCGATCCGCGCCGGCCGGACGCGGGCGATCTGCTGCTCCCACCGGTCATTCGCGCCATCCTCGGGGTCGGCGGCGCGATCCAGTTTCTGATCGCGCTCTTCCTCCTGCTGTCGCCGGATACGATGATCGCCCACTGGCCCTGGAAGCTCACGCCGCTGACCGCGCAGGTGATCGGTGGCTGGTTCGCCCTCCCGGCAGTCGTCGCGATCCTGATGGCGATCGACCGCCGCTGGAGCGCGATTCGCATCACGCTGCACAGCCAGCTCATCGGATTGGGCCTCATCCTGCTCGGCGTCCTGCGAGCATGGGGCGACTTCGATACGAGCAACCGGCTCACCTGGGTCTTCGTCGCCGGTATTGCCGGCATGTTCCTCGGGCTGCTGGCGCTCGACGTCGCCATGGAAGCCCGCCTGCGCGCCGATCACGCGGCCGTTCCGGCGATGTCCGGCCCGGCCCAGGGTTGACCTGGCGCGTGGCGCGGGTCGTGAACGAGCAGCGCCGCGCTCATGCGAGCGACGTGGAGCGGACGAGATGGGCTCGCTAACCTTGCCCGCCGAAGTTCTCGATGTGATTCACGAGTTCCGCTCGTGCGAGTTCGCGACGCTCGCCAAAGACGGCACGCCCATCACCTGGCCGACGCTGCCCTTTTTCGATGATGCGGCGGGCACCTTCGTCGTCACGACCTCCGTCGCGTTTCCCCAGAAAGTGCTCAATGTCCGGCGCGATCCGCGCGTCTCGCTGCACTTCTCGGATCCGACCGGAAGCGGCCTGACCAACCCCGCCATCGTGCTGGTTCAGGGGACCGCCGAGGCGCCGGACAAGGTCGACACCTCGATCCGCGGCTACGAGGACCGGCTGCGTACCGTGTTTCAACGACAGCCGTCGGGCGCGATCTACAGCAGCAACCCGTTCATGCGCTACTACTTCGACTGGTATTACATGCGGCTGCAGATCGTCGTCACGCCGCGTCTGATTCGCTGGTGGCCGGGCGGCGACTATGCGCAACCGTCGCAGGTGATCGATCTTGTGGAGCACGACCGTGTTCGACTGGGATGAGCTGTGCCGGCTGATGGCCGAGTATCCGAGCGCCGTTCTCTCCACGGTCGACGAGACCGGCTTTCCCGTCAGCGTTCGCTGTCGCCCCGTGCCGGACAGGGACGTCGGCGGGCTCCAGGTGCAGGTGCCGGGTGAGCTGCCGGTGCGGCCGGGACCGGCCTCGCTGCTGTGGCACAAACATGACGCCGAGCTCTGGCACCAGCGCAGTTTTCTCGTGCGCGGCAGGCTCGCACAGATCGACGGCGTATGGTGGGTGATGCCGAACCGGCTCGTGCCCGGCATCGGCTACGGCGGGATCAGGGGGACCATCCGCTTCGCGCGCGACGCGCGACGCACCGCCGGCCGCTACCTCGCGGCGCGGAACCTGCCACGCCCGTCGGTTCCCTGGGACGAGATCAACGCGGTGAAGAAGGACGCGCTCGGCAAGCGGCGTGGCCGACGGCGGTGACGCAGGGCGAAGGCATTGGCGGTGGACGGCGGCCGCAGCAGATCCGGATCGAGGACGCGGCCCGATCAAGGGTTCCGTGAAGTGCACAAGCATTGTCCGCTTGTGCCGGAGTTGGTGTCGCGCCGGGTCAGATCCGTGCGAGAGGATGAGGCCACATGCCAGAGACCGCATTCACGATTGATACGATTCTGACCCTGCTGGAAGACGACGCCCACGCGTATCGCCGCGCTGACTGACGGTCTGACGCCAGCTCAGCTGCGAGCAGCACCGGGACCGAGTGAATGGTCCGCCACCGGCGTGCTGGCTCATCTCCGCGCGTGCGCCGATGTATGGGGCGACGCCATCGCGACGATCCTCGCCGAGGATCATCCGACGATCCGCGCGGTCAGTCCCCGCACCTATATGAAGCAGACCGACTATCCGGAGCTGGAGTTCGAGCCCTCGTTCCGCACCTTTAGCACGCAGCGAGCCGATCTGCTGGCCATGCTGAGCCCGCTGCCGCGGGAAGATTGGTCTCGCTCGGCGACCGTGACGGGGGCGGTGAGGCCGCTGGAGCGAACTGTAGCGAACTATGGGGAGCGGATGGTGCGCCACGAGCGCGAGCACGTCAGGCAGATCGAACGCATCGCCGCCACGTGGCGCGGATAGTAGTGGTCGCCGCTGCTGGTCGACCGCGGATCAGACGTCTACCGCCGCGATGTCCACTGGTGGAGCAAGCTCCCCAGCGGCGAGACGAGGGTGCTCCGGGGCGAGTAAGGCCACGCGATCCCGAACGGATCCGAGAACACGCCGGGTGTGCGATGCACGGCACGCCCAACGTCCATTTCTCGCCAGGACAATGTTAAGACGTCAAATTTTGGCAGCCAGAATATGCTACAATGATCACGATCGAGCTGCCCGAACGATCGACGCAGCCTGGAGAAAGGTCAGAACCGTGACAACCCTGAACCTGACGGCCAGCCAGGCCGTCGAACAATTGGAACGTGATCTTGGCCTGGATGCCGACGAGCTGGCCGAGGCCCTGGACGTGTCGGCACGCTCAGTGGAGCGCTGGCGAACCGGCGAAACCTATCCTCAGCGCGATGCGCGCGAACGGCTTGCGACGCTACTGGAGCTCGACCAGCGCCTACAGGAAACCTTTGATTCTCGCGACGCGATCAAGACCTGGATGCACAGCGGCAACCGCTATCTGCGCGGCCTGAGACCGGTCGAAGCGGCAAGGCTTGGTCGCGTCGACCTGATCGAGGCGACCCTCGACGCGCTCGACGCAGGCGTCTTTGTCTAGCCGCGCCGAAACAGTCGGCTGAGTATGGCGGCCGCGGACGCGGTGGAACGCGGAACCACGAGTTGTCGCCGGCGCGGATTGGCCCCACTGCGAGTGGATCCGCTCGTCCTGAGGCGCATCCACACAGGAAGCACTCCGGACGACCCGCCGGATCACTCGGGTATTAGGACGTTCCAATAGAGGCCTTGAATCAATTTCCTCCCGACGCAAACATGGTCTGTTCTCTACCTTGCTTTGGGGCGTGACCGTCTGGCCCGGTCGCTCGAGATGATTCGACACCTCAGCGCCGGAAAGACCGGCACCTGTTCACGCGTCAACAACGAACGATTGACTGGAATTACGGCTGCGCCTTTCGACGGTCATCGACTGTCAAGACCTAGACACTGCTCTGGCGTGTCGCGCGACGACTGGTTTCCACGACACCGAGCTACCGGATACCACAGGATCTCGCGAAACCGCGCTCTGACGCTCGCACGATGCGTCGAGGCCATGCTGGTGCCGTCGGCAACCTTGCTCGGCGACAACCTGATCGTACTTCCTGACCGAAATCTTCGTGAGTCCTCCAGCATCACCGTCGTCGGGAGCGTCGATCCAAGACTGTCAGTGAACCTATACGCTTTGTAATCGCTCGTTAGGTTCCGGCAGCGGGGTTCGATTCGGGAAGGGACAGAATCCCCTTGATTTGTGGATCTCCATCTATGAAACATGTCGTCTACTCGCGACCCGTCTTTCGATGGTATGTTGCGCTTGCTAAGGAACGCATGAGTCGTGGTGTTCACACCCGGCCGAGATGGGTTCTCGACATAGATCGCGTTCGTTCTCCGTACGAGCGCCGTGGCATCGCCGATCTCAGCCGCACATATCGCCGTACAAAGAGCAGGGCGTTAGCCCCGAGGGAGCGTCGTCGAATGATGTCGTCGCGCCCCGTATACTTCCTCCCACCCGCTAAGCGCGATCATGGCCCGGGCGACGGACGGCGCTGAGAGACGCGCGCGATCGATACGGCTCTGAGACAAATTGTACGGAGTCAGCTTAGAGTGGAGACTTGAGTTGATTCGGTATTCCCGGTACCAATCAATGGAGTCCTGCGACCACCGATAGTCAGTCTCGAACGCGAGAGCGGCACTGGGGGGAATTGCAACTGTTGACAACATTATACCTTAAAAGTAGCATTCGCAATTTCCCATGTGATTGACTCGTCAACTAATCCCTTCGCCGCTTGAGTCTTGGTTGTCGCACTGTCTCCAACGCCAAATGAGTTCTTCTAGGGCTGTTGCGCGGCACTGCTAAGACTGCTGATGAAGTCAGCGCTATTCTGAGCCTCACCAAATGGGTTTGCAGGCACGGCTTTCCCATCCTCTGTCAGCAGATATCGGATACCCACAGTCCATGCTGGGCCTGCAGCTGTTTGATAAGGCGCGTCGCCGCCTGCAATCGCGTTCCGCTCATACGATTTGTCCGACAATCCAAGAAGCACCCGCTGCCCCACCTCGAATGCCCCATATCGAGGATCATTCGATTTCACTTCATCACGGCCGACGGCTCCGCCAAAGAGCGCGACAACAACCTGATTATTGGGGCTCGTGTTGCTGAAGCGATTCGTGATTGGAGCCCCTTCGAGTTCAATCACGACTGGCGTGATAATTGTATTTTCGCCACGGGGTACGCTTTCAAATGGGTTTGCCGGACGTTTCTTATCGAGTGTTGTCCATTCGGACGGACGAATCGCCACTACTCGGCCCACAATAACGAGACCCCAGCTCTTTACGATCGATTCCGGGGTCGGTGTCTCCCCGGGGGCGATCGTCACGTTTTCCATATATCCGAACGGTTGGTTGGCGTCAGGTGGACTCACAGGAGTCGGAGTAAAACCTGGAGGGAGATTCGGCGTTTCAATTTTGGCAGGGGTGGGACCCATCGTTGCTAGAGCAGCGCTCACACTGGTGGACTGATCGGTTCCCATCTCGCCGCAGGCGGATGCGGATAGGAGTAAAGCTGCTCCAACGCTCAAACTGATGAGGAATCTTAAGCAAATTCGGCGAATCATAGTTCCCTCATCCACGAAAACCTGTAAACAATCGTTTGGCCGACCTATGCTTGGAACTCCAGGCAGATAACCGGATCCCCAGGTTGGTCGACCTGACGCATTACTTTCCCACCCACCTTTCGTCCCAACGGAGAGTCCAGGAGTCAGCAGGGTCCAGCGACGTTCCCGCGCGACGCAAACCGATGCGGACGGCACGGTCGTCAGTCAGCCGTGTAGGCGTAGCCCGTGCATGTCACACCACGTGTGCCGCGATGGCGCGGGCGCAGTCCAGCGACTCGGTATGGCTGGTGTCGACCTCGATATCGTAGACGACGCCCCGGTGGACCATCTCCGCCTGCGAGGCCGCCATCCCGGTCACCCGGTCGCCCCGGGCGATCTCGCGGCCGGTGGCGATCTCGGGCTCGCAGCGCACTCCAACCCACAGCACCTCGAGGCCATCCAGATGCGGGCGCATGCGTTCCTGGGAGACACCGCCGTCCAGGAACACGTCGTCGATGATGATCCGCGCTCCGGCCCGGGCCATGGCGGCGATGCCGGTCATCCAGGCGGCCTCGATCTGGCGAAAGTCGCCGCCGACTATGATCTCTCCCTGCGACCCGAACTCGATGCCGGAACCGGTGCCCATGAGCGAGGGCGGCAGCGCGTCGAGGAGGTCGTCCACCCCAATGCTGATCCATGGTTGAGGCAGGATCGCCTTCAGGCACCTGGCGACTCCGCTCTTGCCGGAGCTGGACCCGCCGTTCAGCACGATAACCTGCGTTGTCACGTGACTCGTACGCCTTCCAGATACTGCATTCCGTGTTGCGGGCGGTGAACAGCCGGAGATCGCCGGGCGTTGGGTGCGGTCAGGCCGCCACGTCGCCACGCCGCGTGATCGGCACCTTACCACAGCCTTGACGGCCACCGGGAGCGGCCGCGGTCTGGCTCGACCGGTTCGTCATCCGTTCCTCGAGCCGTGCTGACGGTCCGTCTGACGGCAACGAGAGCGGAAACGGATTGAGCACGTCGGGCCTCTTGCCACGGCGACGTCGAACACCCGGCATGAAGAGGCTCACACCCCTGGTTGGAGTGTGAGCCTGCTCCGATTCGCCGGTGTCGGATGGATTACGGGTAGCGGCGCCCGCCACCAATTCCCGTCACCGAGGACGGGGCGCTGGTGCGGCTCACGCTGAAGCTCTCGCCGTCGGAACCGAGCGTCGAGGGTTGCGCGAGCACCTGGCCGAAGCTGTTGTTCATCGTGATCGGCTGGCCACCCGCCTGCTGGATCGTCTGCTGCTTGCCATTGACCATCGCCGTGGCGTTGCTGAAGCTGACCGAGCCGAAGTTGTCCAGCGGCAGCACCGCGGCGCGCCCGGCCGATGGCGACTCCTCGATCCACTCGGCCGAAGAGCGGGACGAGTTGTACGAGACGTTGGTCTGGTACGTCTGTGACGTGGTCAGGTCCTTGATCACGATCTGCCAGGTTCCGTCCGCCTGCTGCGTGATCGACGCGCTGATCGTGTCACCGGCATTGACCAGCAGCGGGACGGTCTGCGACGCCCGCGGCAGCATCTCGATCCAGGCCTCGTAGCTGACCTGGCCTCCCTGCACCGTCGCGTCGGTGCCGGCCTGAATCAGGTCGGTCGAGCTGACCCCGCCGATGCCGACCCAGGTCGCGTCGGCGCCCGCCGAGCTATTGGCGCTGATGGTCGGAACTTTCCAGGTCGCGGCGACGGCGGTGTACGTGCCGCCGGTCGCGGAATAGCCGGACCAGTTACTGGATTGATCGAGGCTGACGGGCACGACGCCGCTCACCGGGCTGGTCGATCCGCTCCCGGCGCTGCCAGGGCTGCTGGACGGCGGCTGGCCGCTGGCCGTCTGACCTCCCGCGGCCGTCTGGTTGTCACTCTGGATCTTCCAGGCGCCGTTCTGGAGCACGAGGCTATAGACGTTGGTGGCGGTATCCTGCAGCGAGGAGCCGTCCGTATAGGTCGACGTCCAGGTCTCGGTGGTCGTGGCCTGCGCGGTGGTCGTTCCCTGCAGCGTGATGTCACCCCAGCTCAGCGTATCGAGCTTGATCGCGGTGATTCCCGCGCTCGAAAGCTGCTGATTGTCCTGCACCATCTGGTTGTAGTAACCGGCGGTGGCGGTGTCCTGCATCACGTTCGGGTTCTGGCTCGCGTACGCCTGCTGCTGCTCCTGATCCGCCTTTTGAATGACGCTCTTGATCGCGGCCACCACCGCGCTCGATGGAGTGGCGCTGGGGGTCGCGGACGACGGAGCGGTCGGCGACGGCGTTGTGGTAGGGGTAGCAGTGGCGGTCGAGGCCGGCGAGGTGGTCGAAGCGACGGCGGCCGGCGTGGCTGTGCCGGACGCGCCGGTGGTGCTCGCGGGAGCGGTCGTCGTGGCAGTGGCGCTCGAGCCGGTCGCGGCGGGAGCGGTCGTCGTGGCGGTGGCGCTCGAGCCGGTGGTGGCGGTGCCGGCGTATGAGTCGCCGCCGTTGAGCAGGCGGCCAGCAACATGGTCAGCACCAGGCCAAGGCTCAACCAGGCCAGCAGTTTCCTGGCCCGCTTCGGCCCGGGAGCCTGACGCGCTGAAATTGGTTCGTTTGCGTGTTCCATGGTTATCACCTCGGGTGACTTGGGGTCCTGGTCGGTCAAGATCCTGTCCTGCCGGATTACTTCATCGGAGTCCATCCTGAACTCTGACTCTGATCTCAGTATCGGTCGCGAGGATGAGAAATTTCTGTATGACGGCTGAGAAAAAGCTTAACGCGCGAGGCCTCGTGCATCACCATGGCCTGCCCACGGGTCGCTGCTCTGAACGCTCGACCTCTGATCATGTCGATCGCGGCGCGTCGGGAGAACGCGTCTCAGCGCAGCCGCTCCGTCTCCGGCGATGCCTCCTTCCCGCTGGCGAAACGCGCTAATCTATCCGCAGATGACTTGCCGGGGGCGAGTCACCGGGCGCCGTCCCGCCCAGGCATGCGTGAACGACCGGCAATGCGGCGCGCGTGCGATGATGTGCGTGGAGACGATCGACTGAAATGCCCGTGATGGCCGTTAAGTGGTGACGATGGAGCGAAGAAGGAGCCCCCACATGAAGATCGGTCTGACTCTTCCCAATCGTGGCGTCCTGTTCGGAGTCACGACGCCTGAAGAGATGCTGCGCATGGCCGAGATCGCCGACCAGTCCGAGGCGTTCCAGTCGGTCTGGGTAGGCGACAGCCTGCTGGGCAAGCCGCGCATGGAATCGGTCACGCTCCTCTCCGGCATCGCCGCGCGCACCAAACGGGTGCGCCTCGGCCCGGCCTGCATGGCCAGCTTCCCCTTGCGCGATCCGGTCCTGCTCGCCTACCAGTGGGCCAGCCTCGACCTGCTGGCCGAGGGCCGCACCGTCCTCGTCACCTGCACCGGCATCGTCCCGCAGGAGGGCGGGCGCATCGAAGGCGAGCTCTACGGCCTGCAGCCGAAGGATCGGGTCCAGCGCCTGATCGAGTGGATCACGCTGATGAAGCTCCTCTGGACCGAGGACCACGTCAGCTTCTCCGGCGCGCATTACCAGTGCGAGAACATCACCATCGAGCCCAAGCCGGTCGCGCAGCCCCGGCCGCCGATCTGGATCGCCAACAACGCCGGGCGCAGCGGCTTCGGCTACGCCGGAACCCGTGAGCTGGTCGAGCAGACGCTGCGCCGGGTCGTCAATCACGCCGACGGCTGGCAGACCTCCCTCTACGATCCGGAGAACCTGCGCTGGCGCATCAGCTACCTGCGTGAGGATGCCGCCAAGAAGGGGCGCGATCCCAAGAGCATCGAGACCCACCTCTATCACAACGTGAACATCAACGAGAACCGGCAGGCGGCGCTCGAGGAGTCCAAGAAGTTCCTCGACATCTACTACACCGAGGACTATCCGATGGAGACGATCGACGGCTGGGTCGCGACCGGCTCGCCGGAGCAGTGCGCCGAGCGTCTGCGCGTGATGCGCGACGTCGGCTTCGACGAGGTGACCCTGCGCGTCGCGGGCTGGGATCAGTTCGGTCAGCTCAAGCGGCTGATCAACGAGGTGCTGCCGCTGGTCTGACGTCTGTATCGGCGAGTCCATACGGGCGGTACGACCGCGTGAGAGAGGATGGCGATATGAGTGCAGCCGCTTCGGCCCGCTTCGAACGCGTGCCGGTCGTCTCGCTGGCCGACGAAGTCGTCCAGATCCGGCTTACCGGGCTGGAGCCGGACTCGTCCGTGACCATCCACGCTCGCATGACCGATGAGCTCGGCGGAAGCTGGGAGTCGTCGGCCACGTTCACCGCCGCCGCCGATGGCACTATCGATCTATCGACCGCAGGCGCCGGATTCCGGCTCCTACGACGGCGTCGATGCGATGGGCTTCCTCTGGTCGATGAGGCCGCTGGGAGACGGACCGCACGCGTTGCGCAAGTCCGGCGTTTCGCCCGATCTCATCCTGCTCACGGCCGAGCGCGAGGGCCATCCGCTGGCCGGCGCCGAGCTGGCGCGGCTGGTCGCGTCACCAGGCGTCACGCGGACCGAAGTGCGCGACGACGGCCTGTATGGCACCTTCTTCACGCCCGCCCGGTGAAGGGCCGCACCCGGCCATCATGCTGCTAAGCGGCTCGGGCGGCGGGCTCTCCGAGGCGCAGGCGGCGCTCCACGCCTCGCGCGGCTATGCCGCGCTGGCGCTCGCCTATTTCCGGGCCGGTCACCTGCCCGAGACGCTCGTCCGCATCCCGCTCGAGTACTTCGAGCGTGCCATCGCCTGGCTCGCAGCGCGGCCGGACGTCGACGCCGGCCGTCTGGCCGTCGGCGGCACCTCCCGCGGCGGCGAGCTCTGCCTGCTGCTGGCGTCCCGCTACCCGCAGTTCAAAGCGGTGGTCGCCCGGGTGCCGAGCGCCGTCGTCTATGGCGGCATCGGCGGCGCGGACGGGCACCTGCAGCCGGCCTGGACCTACCACGGCGAGGGGATTCCGTTCGTGCACTCCCGGCCCGGCCACCTGCCGGAGTATGAGACGGCGGGCGAAAAGGGATTCGCGCTGACGCCCATCTTCCTCCGTTCGCTGGAGGACAAAGGGAACTGGTGCGACAGGCGGCGATTCCGGTCGAGCGGATCAACGGGCCGGTCCTGGCCATCTCCGGCAAAGAGGACGCGATGTGGCCCTCGTCGGTCTATAGCGACATGGTGATGGAGCGGCTGGCGGAGCACCTGCATCCGTACCCCGATCAGCATCTGGCCTACGAGGGGACCGGGCATGGCGTCGGGCAGCCCTGGTGGCCGACGACCGTCAACGAGAGCCTGCATCCGGTCACCAAGGTCATCTTCGCGCACGGCGGTGACCCGAAGCAGTCGGCTCACGCGCAGGCCGACGCCTGGGCCAAAACCATCGCATTTCTGGATGAGCACCTGGGGCGTGGATCAAGCCGCTGAGCCGGTTCAGGCCAACCGGTTTCAGGACGTCGTCGTCCGTTTCGTTTTCCCGGTGGGCGCCGCTTTCGCCGCCGACAGGATCTTCGCCGTCGTGTGCCAGAAGCGAGTGGTCGTCGGGACACCGAGCTACTCGTTCGATCAGGCCGTAGGAGTTGCCCGGGCGGCCGTTCTGCAGGCGCCAGACAACGAACATCTCGGCCGCCGTTTGCCCGATCACCTCGTACGCGCCGTCCGGCGTCAGGTAGGGCAGCGGCAGCGGCCGGGCGGCGGGCTCGGCCAGAAAGTTCACCGACAGGCGCATGTCGTCGGTCAACGTCACGTCGCGAAACGGATCGAGCGCCAGCAGCGCTTCGATTTCGTCCACCGTGCGCAGGCAGGTGGGAACGTCGTAGCCCAGCGCCGCCCGCAGGCGCTGCTCGATGGTCGTGCGCAGCGCGCTCCGGTCGTCGTCGGCGCTCTCGAAGAAGATGTTCCCGCTCTGGATGTAGGAACGGACGTTGCCGAACCCCATCTCCGCGAAGAGGCCCCGCATCTGCTCCATCTTGACGTTGTGCCCGCCGACGTTGATGCCGCGCAGCAGGGCGATGTAGGTCGTATCGCTCACGAACGCGCTCCGATCGAAGAATCCCCGCTTGACCCTATGGCGGAATTGAACCCTTAACCCTCCGCGATGGAAAGGCCGTGGCGACCTCGCCCACGCCTTCCGGGCGAAATCGAAACCAGCACGATCTCCTCGCGCTCGCAACACCCACTTGACATCCCAGCGTTTCAATGAGATAAAGAACTAGGTAACTAGATATATGGAGGCACCATGATCGAGTTTCACCTCAACAGCCGCTCGGGCGTTTCCCCTATCTCCAGATCGTTCATCAGGTCCGGCACGCGCTCAGGCTGGGCCTGTTGCGTGAAGGTGACCAGCTCCCGACGGTCAAAGACGTGGTGGCACGGCTGGCGATCAATCCCAACACCGTCCTCAAGGCCTACAAAGAGCTCGAATACAGCGGGCTCGTCGCGGCCCGGCCCGGCGTCGGCACGTTTGTGGTCGGGACGCTGAGCGGCGCGTCGCTTATCGCCCTCGGGCCGCTCCGCGAGGATCTCCAGCGCTGGCTGGCCAGGGCTCGCCGGGTGGGGCTCGACGACGAGAGTATCGAGGCGCTCTTCATCGACTGCTTTCGGTCCGCCACAGCGGAGGACGTAGCATGAGTGCCGCCCTGACCGCCACCGGGCTCGGCAAGCGCTACGGCCGGCGCTGGGCGCTGTCGGACTGCACGCTCAAGATTCCCACCGGGCGCGTCGTGGGTCTGGTCGGCCCCAACGGCGCCGGCAAGACGACCCTGCTGCATCTGGCCGTCGGATTGTTGACCCCAACCAGTGGCACGATCGAAGTTCTGGGTCGCCGCCCGGCCGAGGGCCCGGAACAGCTCAGGCGAGTCGGCTTCGTCGCCCAGGACACGCCGGTTTACGAGTCGATGTCGGTCGCGGATCATCTTCGCCTCGGCGCCTGGCTCAATCCCAGCTGGGATGCCGGCATGGCGGCACGCCGCATCGACCAGCTCGGTCTCGATCCCTCCCAGCGGGCCGGCAAGCTCTCGGGCGGCCAGCGCGCCCAGCTTGCGCTCACCCTGGCTATCGCGAAACGGCCCGAGCTCCTGATCCTCGACGAGCCGGTCGCCAGCCTGGACCCGCTGGCCCGGCGGGAATTCCTCCAGGGACTCATGGAGGTCGTCGCCGATCACGGGGTCAACGTCGTCCTCTCGTCACATCTGGTCGCCGATCTCGAGCGGGTCTGCGACTATCTGGTCATCCTCGTCGCCTCCCGCGTCCAGCTGACTGGACCGATCGACGATCTGCTGGCATCGCATCACCGTCTCGTCGGGCCCCGCCGCAATCTCGATTCCCTTCCGCCGGGTGACGTCATCGAGGCCAGCCATACCGACCGGCAGAGCACGCTCGTGGTGCGCGGCGACGATCCGATCCTCGACCCGACCTGGACCGTTGAGCAGGTCGGATTGGAGGACCTGGTGCTCGCCTATATGCGGCAGGGGCAGGAGGCGGGCGATTCCCACCCGCGCCTGATGGAGGTGCCGCGATGATCCGGCTCACCTGGCTGCAGTTCCGCCTGCAGGCGTTCGTGGTATTGCTCGCTCTTGCGGCCGCGGCGGTCGTCGTCGTGCTCACCGGATCCCAGCTTGTTCACATCTACGACACGGACGTGGCGCCGTGCCTGTTGCAGGCGCAAGGGAACGCGGGGAACTGCGGGTCTACGGTGACCTCCTTCGTTCATAGCGATTCATTTCTGCAGACCGTGCTGCGTGACGCCCTGCTCGCCGCCCCGGCGCTGCTTGGCATCTTCTGGGGCGCGCCACTGGTCGCGCATGAGCTAGAGAGTGGCACGTTCCGGTTGGTCTGGACACAGAGTGTTACCAAATGGCGGTGGCTGGCGATCAAGCTGGGCGTAGTGGGGCTGGCGAGCGCGGCCGTCACCGGGCTGTTCAGCCTCATGGTCACCTGGTGGTTCAGCCCGATCGACCGGGTGAACGCCAACGTCATCTGGTGGCAAGGGCCGATCAACCTGAACCTTAACCGGTTCGACCCACCGGTGTTCGACATGCGCGGAATCGTACCCATCGGCTACGCGCTGTTCGCCTTCGCGCTCGGCGTGACGGCCGGACTCCTCATCCCGCGCATCCTGCCGGCCATGGCAATCACGCTGGCCCTGTTCATCGGCGGCAGATTCGCCGTGATCTGGATCCGGCCGCACTTGATGGCGCCCGTTCACCAGAGTCAGGCCCTCGTGTGGGGACCCGGCGCCGGCATCGCGCAGGGAGGCACAGGCGCGGGGTTCTTTGTCATCCCGCCGACCCCCAAGCTGCCGAACGCCTGGATTTACTCGAATGTGATCGTCGACCAGGCCGGACAAGCTCCAACGAGCCGGTTCCTCCAGAGTACGTGTCCAGCGCTCACCGTTGACCTCCCTGGCGCCAGTAACAGCATCGGCAACGGGGCGGCCACTTCCAATGCCGCACCCGGTCCGGGAGGGCCGACTGACCAGCAGGTCCACGCGTGTGTCTCAGCGATCGCGGCGAAGTTCCACCAGGTCGTGGCCTATCAGCCCGCTAGCCGCTACTGGGCATTTCAGGGGTTCGAGACGGCGATCTTCGTTGCGCTCACCTTGCTCCTGGCCGGGCTTAGCTTCTGGTGGATCCGATACCACGTCGCTTGATCATATAGGGGTACACTGATGTTCCGGTTGACACTGCACCAATTCCGTCTCCAAGCGGCAATCGCTGCCGTCGCACTTGCGGCTGCCGCCATCCTGCTGGCGATCACCGGCCGTCAGCTCGTCCACCTCTACGACACGTTGGTGGTTCCCTGTGCGGCTCAAGGCAACTGCGACGCCGCGCAGCACACCTTCCTCCGGCATCAGCTGCTGCTGCAGAATCTGCTTGGCCCTTTCCTGATGGTGGCTCCGGCACTCCTCGGCATCTTCTGGGGGGCGCCGCTCGTCGCTCGAGAGCTGGAGACTGGCACGTATCGTCTCGCCTGGACGCAGAGCGTCGCGCGCAATCGCTGGCTTGCCGTGAAGCTCGCGCTGCTGGGGTTCGCGAGCATGGTCGTTGCCGGTTTACTCAGCCTCATGGTGACCTGGTGGTTTAGCCCGTTCGACAAGGTTACCGTCAATCGGTTTCTGCCAGGCGTATTCGATACGCGCGGCATCGTCTCAATTGGCTATGCCGTCTTCGGCTTCATGGTCGGCGTCACGGCCGGCGTGCTGCTGCGTCGGACCCTACCGGCCATGGGCATCACGTTGGCGGCCTTCCTCGGCGTTCGCCTGGTGATGGATATCTGGGTGCGCCCGCATCTCATGAGCCCGGCCCACATCGCCTTGCCGGTCAGCGCCTCCAGCGGCCTGGGCTTCACTTCCAGTTCTGCCGGAATCACGTTCGTCGCCGACAACCCGAGTATCCCGAACGCCTGGACCATCTCCAGCCACGTCGTCGACAGCGCCGGTCATGCCGCGACGTCGAGCGTGCTGCATCAGTTTCTGGTGAATGCCTGCCCGGCCATCGTGAACGCGGCGAGCCCCGGACCAGGGACCGGGACTGGAACTCGCGCTCCAGCGAACCAGACGACGTTCAACAATTGCATCGACCAGATAGCCAACCACTACCGCCTGATCGTGGCCTACCAGCCCGCCAACCGCTACTGGACCTTTCAGTGGTACGAGACGGCGATCTTCGTCGGTTTAGCCCTTATCCTGGCGGGATTCTGCTTCTGGTGGGTTCCGCGCCGTCTCGCCTGATCCTGTAGAGGTATGTGATGATTCGATTGACGCTCCACCAATTTCGTCTTCACGCGATCGTCGCCGTCGCGGCATCAACACTTGCCGCGATCCTGCTGGCGATCACCGGCCTGCGCCTCGCGCACCTGTACGACACGACGGTCGCGAACTGTGCCGCGCAGGGAAACTGCGACGTGGTCAAGGTTGCCTTTTTCAATCATTACCTGGTGCTGTGGCAGCTGCTCGGCCCGTTCATTCTCCTGGTGCCGGCCCTGGTCGGGATCTTCTGGGGAGCGCCGCTCGTCGCTCGTGAGCTGGAAACCGGCACGTATCGTCTGGCCTGGACGCAAAGCGTGAGCCGAATCCGCTGGCTGCTGGTGAAGGTCGGTGTCGTCGGAGTCACGAGCATTGCGATCACCGGTTTGTTGAGCTGGTTGGTGACGTGGTGGTTGAGCCCGATCGACAAGCTCAATCTGGATCGCTTCCAACCCGGCACGTTCGACGAGCGGGGGATCGTCGCGATCGGCTATGCCCTCTTTGCCTTCGCGGTTGGGGTGACCGCCGGTGCGGTCGTTCGGCGAAGCCTGCCGGCAATGGCGATCGCGCTCGTCGTCTTCGTCGGCGTGAGAATCATCGTGGCCCTTGTGCTGCGACCGCGTTTTGTGACTCCAGCGCACATCGACATGCCGGTTGGCTTCAGCAGCAACGTGGGTTTCTCACCTACGTCGTCTGGGTCTGGGTTCACCGTCGTCATGGGTGAGGCACCGAGCATTCCCAACGCGTGGACCGTCTCGAGCGAGATCGTCGACAAGTCCGGTCATAAAGCCAGTCAAGCAGCGCTCGCCCAGCTCGTTCAGACGGCATGCCCGGACCTCGGGAAGGGCCCGCCGACTGCGTCCGTCTTCCACAACTGCGTTAGCCAGATCTCCACCAAGTATCACCTGGTGGTTGCCTACCAACCCGCCAACCGCTACTGGGCCTTTCAGTGGATGGAGACGGCGATCTTCGTCGGTTTAGCCCTTATCCTGGCGGGATTCTGCTTCTGGTGGGTCCGTTTCCGCCTCGCCTGATACGCGAGCGTGGACGCGCCCCATCTGTTCACCAGCATCTTGCGTCGCTCCTGTATAGTCAGCATCATGAGTGCCGGACTTGATGAGGCGCGCTGATGCGAACGTTGTGGCGACTACCATGGGCAAAATCAACTAAGACGAACCCGCCACGTCCGTCGTGGTACGCCTACGTCCTGGCGGTGCTGGCGGTGCTGGGCGCGACCGCCCTGCTCTTCCCGTTCCGTCCGAACCTCACGCCACTGAGCCTGGCGCTCCTCTACCTCATCGTCGTCACCGCCGTGTCGCTCTTCAGCGATACCGGTCCGAGCATCGTGGCCTCGCTGCTGGCGTTTCTCTGTTTCGACTTCGTCTTCATCCCACCCTTCTACACCTTCTCCGTCGCTCATCCGGACGACATTCTGGTCCTGCTCGTCTTTCTCGGGATCACGATTCTCGTCACCCAGCTGGTCGTGCGCCTGCGCGCCCAAAATGCCGACGTGCTGCGCCATGCCCGGCAGACCACCACCCTGTACGAGCTGAGCACCGCCTTGATCGGCCAGGTCGGTCTCGACGCCACCCTTGCGGCGATCGTCCGGCGGGTGCGACGGGTCTTTGGGCTCGATCTGTGCGCGATCCTGCTGAGCGAGCATGGTGAGCTCGCGCCGCGGGCCGTTGACGGCGGCGGAATCACCTCTCTCGCGGACCCCAACCTGCTGAACACGGCGCGCTGGGTTCTCGAGAAGCGTCAGGTCGCCGGTATCGGATCGACGCGCGCCAAACTGCGCCCGCCACGCTCGGCGGAGTATGGCCCGCTCTGGAATTTCGCGCAGGGATTTCGCGAGCGCGACGCCCTGCTCGTGCCGATCGCCACGTCGAACCGTCCAATCGGAGTACTGGTCGTCGGGCGTCACGAGAAGGCCCGGTTCAGCCGCGACGAAGAGCAGCAATTACTGGTGACCTTCGCCAACCAGGCGGCGCTGGCGATCGAGCGCAGCCTGCTGACCGACGAGCACCTGCGGGCCGAGGTGCTGCAGCGCTCCGACGAGCTGAAGTCGGCCCTCCTTTCGGCGGTCTCCCACGATCTGCGCACCCCGCTGGCGTCGATCAAGGCCTCGGCTACCAGCCTGCTGCAGACTGATGTGAGCTGGACCGACGATGACCGCCGCGAGCTACTCACCGCCATCGATGAAGAGGCCGATCGGCTGAACCAGTTCGTGGCCAATCTCCTCGACCTGTCACGCATCGAGGCGGGCGCGCTCAAGCCGGCGTTTGACTGGTACGACCTGCGCGAGATCATCTACGACGCGGTCAATCGCAGCGAGCACGCGCTCGCCGGGCATCCGCTCGCCGTCGATCTTCCGCCGGATATTCGGCCGCTCAAGCTCGATTACATCGAGATGGCGCAGATCTTCGTCAACGTGCTCGAGAACGCGGGGAAATACTCGCCGCCAGGTACCCCGATCGGCATCACCGTGCGGGTCGACGCCGAACAGGTTTCCGTTGCCGTGCGTGACGAGGGAGTCGGCCTCGCGGCCGGTGAAGAAGAGCGCATCTTCGATCGCTTCTACCGGGTCGAGGCCCCGAATCGCCCGATCGGCTCGGGCATCGGGCTGGCGATCTCGCGTGGATTCGTCGAGGCGCACGGTGGACGGATCTGGGCCGAGCGCAACCCGGATCGCGGCATCACCGTCCGCTTCACGCTACCGGTTGTCGAGCGCGAGCCGGCGCCGGCCGCGACCGGGCATGAGAGTTGGTCCGGGATCTGATGCCAACCAGAGTGCTGGTCGTCGATGACGAACCGCAGATCCGGCGAGCGATCCGCGCCGGGCTCAGCGCGCACGGCTTCGACGTCGAGCAGGCCGACACCGGAGAAGCGGCGCTCGACGCCATCTCCGTCCGGCCGCCCGATGTGGTGATTCTCGATCTCGGGCTGCCCGACATGCAGGGCCTCGACGTCGTGCGCGAAGTGCGAACCTGGTCGGCGGTCCCGATCATCATCCTCTCGGTGCGAGATACCGAGCGGGACAAAGTGCGCGCGCTCGACAGCGGTGCCGACGACTTCGTCACCAAGCCGTTCGGCATGGGTGAGCTGCTGGCGCGGATACGGGTGGCGCTGCGCCATTCGTCGCGTCAGGAGCGCCAGGATCCCGTCCTGCAGTTCGGCGATCTGCGCATCGATCTGCCGCGGCGCCTCGTCACGGTGGCGGGTGGTGAGATTCATCTGACCCCGACCGAGTTCGAGCTTCTCCGCGAGCTCGCGGTCAACGCGGGCAAGGTGCTGACGCATCAAATGCTGTTGTCGCGCGTCTGGGGACCGGCCTCGTCTGAGTCCACGCACTACCTGCGGGTCTACATCAATCAGCTACGCCAGAAGATCGAGCCCGAACCCAACCGGCCCCGCTACATCCTGACCGAGCCGGGCGTCGGCTATCGATTTCGGGACGTGCCCACAGCCGCAGAGCCCAGATCTTGACGATATCTTGACCCCCTGACTATCCGCATTTGCATCTTCTTGACACTCCCGATCCTACACTAGCGTCATGGACGGTGGGTCCGTCTGTCACCGCTCGGGTAACTGAGCGCGAGCGGTTCATTTTGGGATGCCTCGGTGACCATGAAACACGTCATTCTGGTGGAAGACGACGAACGTCTTCAAGGAATTCTGGCGCGGAGTCTTAGCAGACGCGGGCACGAGGTGCGGAGCGCGCGACTGGGCGCCGAAGCACGGGAGCTCATTGCGGTTCGCATGCCCGCGGTTCTCATCCTCGACATCAATCTCCCGGACGAGACCGGCTGGGACGTGCTGCGCTGGCTGCGCGGGCAGCCGGGCACGCATCCTCGGGTCATCGTGTTGACCGCGTTCCGCCCTCCACAGACCCGCATCGCGGATCTCTCGCCTGACGCGGTACTGACGAAGCCGTTTCCGATCGACGCGCTGACGCGTCTGGTCGAGAACGAGTCAACTGAGGCCGCGGATTAGGGTGGACGAGTCGTCCACGAGATGCGCGCCGCGCGGGTGAATCGAAGGGAGCCGCGAGTCATGCAGGACCTGGTTTTCATAGCGATCAGCATCGTGTTCTTCGTCCTGACGCTCGGATACGTCGCCGGTTGTGAGCGTCTGCAAAGGATGGATGTCCGATGAATCTGGGCTATTGGGTCCTCGGTCTCCTCAGCCTGGCCGTGCTGGGATATCTCCTGTACGTACTATTGCGACCGGAGCGGTTTTGATGACGACGAATTCTTTCCCGGATTTTTCCGATCGCTCCCGACCGAGGTATCTGCCGGACGAAGCGGATAGCGCCGCGGCCCGGCTCGTGCAACATCTCCATCAACCTGGAGCCTGGTCCACCGACGGCTGGGACCCGACCCCGCTCGACGTAGCCTGCCGGACCGTCGCGGGCAATCGCAACGGCTCGATCCCACGCATTCACTCGGTCTTCCCGTGTCCGGAAGTTCCCGGCGGGGCGATCCCCGTGGTGGAGTACGCGCGAGCTCTGGCGGCCACGTATGGATTGCGGGTACATTGCACGCTGAGCGGTGGCATGATCAGGGTCACCTTCGAGCAAACGGGGGCAGGCACATGACCGTCACCGGATGGCTCCAAATCGCCGCCTTGTTCCTCATCGTGCTGGCGCTCACCAAGCCGGTCGGGCTGTATATGGCACGGGTCTTCTCCGGAGAGCGAACGCCATTGTCGTTCGTGCTGGCGCCGGTTGAGCGCGGGATATATCGCGTCATCGGGGTCGACCCGGAGCGAGAGCAGGGCTGGGTCGGTTACGTCGTCGCGGTGATCATCTTCACCCTCGCCGGTGTGCTGCTGCTCTACGCGCAGGAGCGTCTCCAGGGCTTCTTGCCCTTCAATCCGGCGGGGCTCAAGGGCGTCAAGCCGGATCTGGCGTTCAACACGGCCGTGAGCTTCAACACCAACACCAACTGGCAGAGCTACGTGCCCGAGACGACCATGAGCTATCTCACCCAGATGTGGGGTCTGGCCGTTCACAACTTCCTCTCGGCCGCCGCGGGTATCGCCATCGCCATCGCCGTGATACGTGGCTTCGCGCGACGCCGTGCCAGCGCGCTGGGGAACTTCTGGGTCGACATCACCCGTGCCGTCCTCTACCTGCTGCTGCCGGTCTCCATCGTCTTCGCGCTGGTGCTGGTCTGGCAGGGTGTTCCGCAGAATTTGAACGCGTATACCGAAGCAACGACCGTCCAGGGCGCGACCCAGGCGATTGCGCAGGGACCGGTCGCCTCGCAGGAAGCGATCAAAGAGCTGGGTACCAATGGGGGTGGCTTCTTCAACGCCAACTCAGCCCACCCGTTCGAGAACCCGACCCCGCTGACCGATCTGCTGGAGATGATCGCGATTCTCACCATCGGTGCCGGGCTGACCTACACCTTCGGCAAGATGGTCGGGAACACCCGGCAGGGCTGGGCGCTCTTCGCCGTGATGAGCCTGATCTTCCTGGCCGGCGTGGCGATCACCTATTGGGCCGAGGCGCGTCCGAACCCGGCTCTGGCGGGGCTGCACATCGACCAGGCGTTGGGCAATCTCGAGGGGAAGGAGACGCGCTTTGGGGCGGCCGCCAGCTCGCTCTGGGCCGTCGTGACCACCGCTACCTCGTGTGGCGCAGTCAACGCCATGCACGACAGCTTCACCGCTATCGGCGGTATGGTGCCGATCATCTTCATCGACCTGGGCGAGGTCATCTTCGGCGGCGTCGGTTCCGGCCTCTACGGGATCTTGATCTTCGCCATTCTGGCGGTCTTCCTGGCCGGGCTCATGGTTGGCCGTACGCCGGAGTACCTGGGCAAGAAGATCGAGCCGTTCGACATGAAGATGGTGGCGCTGGCCATCCTCATTATCCCGGCGTCGGTCCTCGGCTTCACCGCCCTGGCTTCGGCTACCCATTGGGGACTCGCTGGGCTGAACAACGCGGGTCCGCACGGCTTCAGCGAGATGCTCTATGCCTATTCCTCCGCCACCGGCAACAACGGATCGGCATTCGCCGGGTTGACCGCGAACTCGAACTTCTACAACACGACCCTTGGGCTGGCGATGCTTTTGGGCCGCGTGCTGATCATCATTCCGGCCCTGGCCCTGGCCGGCTCGCTGGTGCGTAAGCAGTCGGTCCCACCCAGCCTTGGGACCTTCCCCACGACCGGTCCGATCTGGGTGGCCTTGTTGACCGGCGTCATCCTCATCGTTGGGGTACTGACCTTCTTCCCGGCGCTGGCGCTTGGACCGATCGTCGAGCACTTCCTTGGCAACGCGGGCAAGCTCTTCTCGTAGGGAGGACCTCATCGATGAGCGATCGTGTCCCATCAGAAAATAGCCAGCGGCCGGTTCATACACGGCCGGACCGGGACGCGGACGTCACCCGCGGGCTAGAGCCTCCGACCGAGCGAACGACCGGGTCGGACGAGATGAAGCGGCTGTCGGCCAAGCGGCGGTCGGGTGTAAGCGTGTGGCAGTGGCGATACATCCGTCCGGCTCTGGGCGAGTCGTTGCGCAAGCTGGATCCGCGATGGATGGTCAAGAGCCCGGTGATGTTCGTCGTCGAGATTGTGAGCGCGGTCACCACCGTTGTGGCCGCCAAACAGCTCTTCGTCGGCCCACGCCACCACTTTGGTTTCGTCATTCAGATCATGCTCTGGCTCTGGTTTACCGTCGTGTTCGCCAATTTCGCCGAGGCGCTGGCCGAAGCGCGCGGCAAGGCACAGGCCGAAACGCTCCGCGCGACACGCAAGGAGACGCCGGCTCGCCGGATGAGCGATGACCGTGAGGAGATCATCTCCTCGAGCGACCTGCGCAAGGGCGACGTCGTGCTGGTGCGTGAGGGGGAGATCATCCCGTCCGATGGCGACGTCATCCAGGGCGTGGCCTACGTCAACGAGGCGGCGATCACTGGCGAATCGGCGCCGGTGCTCAAGGAGCCCGGAACGGATATCCGCAGCACCGTGACCGGCGGTACCCAGGTCGCCTCGGACTGGCTGAAGATCCGCATTACCGCGGATCCTGGGCACACGTTTCTCGATCGCATGATCGCGCTGGTCGAGGGTGCGGTCCGGCAGAAGACGCCGAATGAGATCGCGCTCAGCATTCTGCTCGCCGGCCTGAGCATCATCTTCGTGCTGGTCGTCGTGACCCTGGAGCCATTCGCCCTCTATGCCGGAGGACCACTTTCGACGACCGTCCTGGTCGCCTTGCTCGTCTGCCTGCTGCCGACGACGATCGGAGCCTTGCTGTCGGCGATCGGGATCGCGGGCATGGACCGGGTCACCAGGTTCAACGTGCTGGCGATGTCGGGCCGGGCGGTGGAGGCCTCCGGCGACGTCGACGTCCTGCTGCTCGACAAGACCGGCACCATCACCTACGGCAACCGCCTGGCCGCCGAGATCATCCCGATCGAAGGAGCCAGCGTGGAGGAGGCGAACCACGCCGCGCTGTGGGCCTCGCTCGGCGATGAAACACCGGAGGGCAAGAGCATCCTGGCGTTGACGACAAAGCTGGGTGGGTCGATTCCTGCCGGCTGGGACGCCGGCGGCGGAACGGCGCCCCATGGTGCCGAGGTGATTCCCTTCAGCGCCGAAACCCGCATGAGTGGGCTGAAGCTCAATGGATTATCCTGGCGCAAGGGCGCGGTCGACGCCGTCTATCACTCCGTCGATCGACCGGTTTCGTCCGAGGTTCAAGCGCAGGTCGACCGGATCGCGCGCGCCGGTGGGACACCGCTCGCCGTGGTCGATGGCGACCGTCCAATTGGGTTGATCTACCTGAAAGACACCGTCAAGCCCGGCATGCGTGAGCGCTTCGACGAGTTGCGGCGCATGGGCATTCGCACGGTAATGGTCACTGGCGACAACCCACTCACCGCCGCGACGATCGCGGAAGAGGCCGGCGTCGACGATTTCATCGCCGAGGCCAAGCCGGAGGACAAGATCGCCCGCATCCGCCGCGAGCAGGACGAAGGCCACCTCGTCGCCATGAGCGGTGACGGGACCAACGACGCACCGGCGCTGGCGCAAGCGGACGTCGGGCTCGCGATGAACTCCGGCACCGCCGCGGCCAAAGACGCCGCCAACATGGTTGACCTCGATTCTGACCCGACCAAGCTGATCGAGGTTGTCCGTATCGGGAAGCAGCTCTTGATCACGCGCGGTGCCATCACCACCTTCTCGGTGGCCAACGACGTGGCCAAGTACTTTGCGATCATTCCGGCCGCCTTTGCCGCGACGTATCCGGAGCTGAATTCGCTGAACATCATGCGCCTCACCTCGCCGGAGAGCGCCATTCTCAGCGCGGTCATCTTCAACGCGGTCATCATCATCGCGCTGATCCCGCTCGCCATGCGGGGTGTCGCCTATCGCGCCCTTCCAGCAGCCGACATACTGCGGCGCAACATTCTGATCTACGGTGTCGGCGGAGTCATCGTTCCGTTCATCGGGATCAAACTCATTGATGTGCTGCTCACCGCCCTTGGTGTGGTCTAGGAGAACCGTGCAATGTCTCGCTCAACATTGACTGTGCTACGTCCCGCGATCCTGCTCCTGCTCATCATGACGGCCATCGTCGGGCTGGCCTACCCACTCGCCATCACCGGAATCGCGCAGGTGCTCTTCTCGCATCAGGCGAATGGGAGCCTGGTCAAGAACGCCCAGGGGCAGATCATCGGGTCGGAGCTGCTCGGCCAGAGCTTCACCGATCCGACATACTTCTGGGGACGGCCATCGGCCGCCGGGGCCAACGGCTACGATGCGACGTCATCAGGCGGGTCGAACCTCGGCCCGACCAGCCAGAAGCTGCATGACGAGGCGGCGGCACGTGCGGCGGCGTTGCGCCAGGCGAGCGGTCTGCCGGCCGACGCACCGGTTCCGGCCGAGCTGGTGACCGCGAGCGCCAGCGGGCTCGATCCACAGGTCAGTCCGGCCGCGGCAAACTTTCAGGTGCCGCGCATCGCGAAGGCGCGCGGGATCTCCGAGGATGTGCTGTACAACCTGGTGAAACAGCACACCGAGGGCCGGACTCTCGGCTTTCTGGGCGAGCCGCGGGTCAACGTCCTGAAATTGAACCTGGCGCTTGACGCGCTGGCGCGGCAGTAGAATTGACGCATCGCCGAGCGACGTGAAATACCGAGGCCAGCCCTATGGACGAACGCCAACGAATCGATGCCGGACGACCGACCGCTGAGCAGATGCTCGAGCGCGTTCGTCGCGAAGAGAAGAAACATCGCGGGCGGCTGCGGGTCTTTCTCGGCGCGGCTCCCGGCGTCGGCAAAACCTACGCCATGCTGGAAGAGGGCCACCGCTTGAAGGAAGCCGGACGCGAGGTCGTTATCGGCCTGGTGGAAACCTACGAGCGGCGGGAGACGGCGGCCCAGATCGGCGATCTCGAGGTCATTCCGCGACGCGAGATCCCCTACCGGGGCGTCGTGCTCGAAGAGCTCGACACCGACGCTGTGCTCGAGCGACATCCGGACGTCGTGCTGGTCGATGAGCTCGCGCACACCAACGCGCCTGGCTCTGAGCGAGAGAAGCGCCATCAGGACGTCGAATTGCTTCTCGACGCCGGCATCGACGTGCTGAGCACCATGAACATTCAGCATCTCGAAGGGCTCAACGATCTCATCGAAGGCGTCACCGGCGTTAAGGTGCGCGAGACGGTGCCGGATCGGATTCTCGATGAAGCCGAAGTGGAACTGGTCGATCTCTCGCCGGCGTTGCTTCGCGAGCGTCTCGCCGAGGGAAAGATCTATCCTCAGCCGCAGGCGGTGCGCGCTCTGCAGAACTTCTTCCGCGAATCGAATCTGACCGCGCTTCGTGAGCTGGCCCTGCAGCGCACCGCGGAGGGCGTCGAAGCGGCGCTCGAGGGTTACATGCGGGGCGAGCAGGTCCCTGGACCATGGCCGACCATCGAGCGGGTCATGGCCTGCTTCAATGCACGCACCGACGCCGAGATCGTCGTGCGTCACGCCTGGCGTCTCGCGCGCGGGCTACACGGGGAGTTGCTGGCGGTGAGCGTGATGAAGCGGCCGCTCGAGGAGCTTCCAGAAGCGGAGCGCGCCGCGCTTCAGCGTAACCTGCGGCTGGCTGAGGATCTCGGTGCTCGCGTCGTCACCGTCGTCGATCCCGACGTCGTGAACGGCCTGGTGCGCATCGCCGAAGGAAACAACGTCACGAACGTCGTCGTGGGGCGGCCCGACCTCGGGCCATTCCACCGGCGCTTCAGTCGATCCATCCTGGATCGATTGCTCGAGCGTCTCGACTGTGTCGACGTGCATGTCGTCACGCCGTACCGGATGACCTGCCCGCTTCCGACCGTGATCGGCGAACCCGAATCTCAGTAACCCGCCGGGCGCGGCCGGGGCCGCGGCTGGGCCAGCGGCGTGCTCAATCCCGTGGTGCCTTGACCGTCTTCTCGGCATGAATCCCTTCGCCCACGTAATAGGGCACGTCGATCGTGATCGTGTTGCGGCGCGCGAAGAGATGCATTTTCAGTCGCCATGCAGTCAAGTTGTGCAACAGGTTTTCCCACCAGTGGCGCGGAACGAACTCAGCCAGCACCACCGTCAACGGCCGGCGCGGGTCCCGCTGATCGACCATATCGATGTATTCCAGCAGCGATCCCAAAAGCCGCCGGTATGGAGATTCGACGATCACGAGCGGCACGTTCATATTGAAGGCGTTCCACTGCTCGCGGAAGCTGTCGGCCTCTTCCTGGTCCTCCACCACGTGAACCGCGGTGACATCGCTCGAGATCGACCGGGCAAAGTTCACCGCCGCCAGCGCCGGTCGCTCCAACCGGCTGATCGGCACCACCACCAGCGGGGCCAGGTTCACCGGCAGGACCTGCTCGTTCGGTACGGCTCTGAGCTCCTCGCCGAGCATCTTGTAATGCCGGTGAATCCAGAGCATCACCAGCACGAACAGGGGGATCAGCAGCAGCACGATCCAGGCGCCAAGCATGAACTTGGCGACGCCTACGACGACGGCCACGATGGCCGTCGCTATGGCCCCGACGCCGTTGAAGGCCGCGCGCACCCACCAGCGACGATCCTGATGGCGCAGCCGCCACCAGTGGCGAACCATGCCGCTCTGGCTCAGCGAGAAGGCGACGAAGACGCCGACGGTGTAGAGCGGGATCAGATTCGTGACGCTACCGCTGAAGATGACGATCAGCATCGACGAAATCGCCGCCAGGAAGAGGATGCCGGTATCGAACGCCAGCCGGTCGCCCCGGTACTGAAGCTGACGCGGCAGAAATCGATCCTTGCCGAGGATGCTCGACAACCGCGGAAAATCGGCGAAGGCGGTGTTGGCGGCCAGCAGCAGGATCAAGGCGGTCGAGAACTGCACCAGATAGTGATATGGGCTCCCCTGGCCGACCAGCGAGACCGCCAGCTGATTGACCACCGTTTCATGTTCGGTCGGATCGGGCAGGATGCCGATATGCGTGACCAGGAAGCTCATGCCGAGAAAGATCGTGCCGAACAGGCTCCCCATGATGATCAGGACGACGCGCGCGTTGACTGGCTCCGGCGCCTTGAAGGCGGGTACTCCGTTGGAGACCGCCTCGACGCCGGTCAGCGCGACCGAACCGGACGAGAAGGCACGCAGGATAAGGAGCAGCCCTAACGCCCCCAGCCCATACTGCTGGTGCCACGCCGCGGGTGCCGTGTACTGCGGCAGATTGCCGGTCAGATCGCGAAATAGCCCGTAGCCGAGCAGCCCGAAGATGGCAAAAAGGTAGACGTAGGTCGGCGCCGCGAAGATCGTCCCGCTCTCGCGAATGCCGCGCAGATTGCCGATCGCGAGCAGGACGATGCAGACCACCGCGATCTCGACCCGTGCGGTGAAGAGCGACGGGAAGATCGAGGTGATGGCCGCGACCCCGGCGGCGATGCTGACGGCCACGGTGAGGACGTAGTCGATCAGCAATGCCGCGGCGGCGATCAGTCCCGGCAGGCGGCCCAGGTTGTCGCTGGCGACGATGTAGGAGCCGCCGCCGCTTGGATAGGCCCGAATCGTCTGCTGGTAGCTGGCGACGACGACGGCCAGCACGATGATGATCACCAGCGTGAGTGGCAGCGTCCAGGTGAGCGCGGCCACCCCGGCGATGGCCAGGACGCGCATGATCTCCTCGGTGGCGTAGGCCGACGACGAGATATTGTCCGAGGCGAAGACCGCGAGTCCCTTGAACTTGGTCAGCCGTTCGTGGGCTTCACGATCGGTCGGAATCGGCGAACCGACCAGCTTGCGGCGGATCGACTGCGTCACGTGGGCGATTGAGCGCGTTCGGTAGCCGGGCTCGCCGTGCGCGATGACGCGGGCCACGGTCGGGGATGTTTCCACCTGTCGCGAGCCGCGCACGATGCGTACGTAGCGATCGCCCGGGTGGCGACCCTGCTGGACCTCCTGCCACTCGGCGTTCAGCGTTGATTCCTGGCCTGGGTGCTGCTTGTCTTGACTCTCTCCGGTGGCGGGATAGTTATTGATACCGTTCATCGTTCATCTCACCCGCGTCAGAAATCCGCGCGGCGGGTAGGTCATCCTTCAACTCACCTGAAAACAATCGCGCTCGACGCGCCAGCCGTGTTCAGAGACCGGCAGGCGTGTATGCCTCGCGAGGGCATCCGCTAACGATGGCTCATCGCGGGTCAAGGACGTGTAAGGGTTTGACGGAAGGAGATAAGGAAAGTATCAAGATCGCGGGAGCGGGCTGAGGTGCTACAGCAGTGTGGGAACTGCCCGAATCCGCCGGGACGCTGGGATGTCGTGTCACTCGACGTCATTCCGTGGGAACGCGTGCGGCGACGGGCGATCATGCGCACATGACGCTGGCGTGACCTGCGTGACCTTTGACGTACGCTGAACGTTGTCGTACAACGTGAGGATCGACGAAGGGATTCATCTCCCGGCGTGAAATACCGTTCGTTCGCCATCTTCCGGCACGAAACGAGAACATACGATGAACGTGTCCGCCTCCGCCCTCTTCCTGATCGGCGTCGTTCTGATCGCCGGTCTGATCGTCCACTTCCTGCCGTCGCGGCGGCCTCCGACCGGCGCGAGCAACCCTGACGAGCCCACCCCACCCGGAACGATCTCCCGCGACGATGCGCGCTATTGGCTAGGGGGCGTCATCTACAACAACCCCGACGACCCGGATCTGTTCGTCCCCAAGCGCTTCGGCATCGGGATGACGGTGAATTTCGGCCGGCCCGCGGGGAAGCTGTTCCTGCTCGTTCCGTTACTGCTGCCGCTGGCGGCGCTCGTCCTCAGAGCCCTGTCTCGCTCGTGAGGTTCGCAGGGAGCGCGACCGAGGGTGTCGAATTGGCGGCCTCCCGTTCGACTAAGAGACAGTGGCCGGTGGCGGCTCAGTAGTAGCCTCACGAAGGAGCAAGAACGACATGGCTGGTGAAACGCCTTCTCTCCTCACCTTTCTATGCAGGCTGGGGCAAATTCCAGAACATGCTGGTCAAGATGATCGCGCCGCTTTCCCCCGAGCAGCTGGCGCTGCCGGGCGGCGCGCATCACTGGTCGATCGGGCAGGTGGTCCAGCATATCGCGGGCAACCGGGTCTGGTGGTACCAGATATGGATGGGAGAAGGGAACCCCGCGCTGGCCCCGATCGCGCACTGGGATCCTCAGGATACGGTGGAGGTCGCCCCGCTGAGCGCGCCGGAATTGGTCGCCGGGCTCGAGTCGAGCTGGCAGATGATTGCCGATGCGCTCGGCCGCTGGACCGCGGCGGAATTGCCACAACTCTTTTCGCCCCCGGCAGTCATGAGCGAAGAAGAGCGCGGCATGTTTGGAGACTTGAGCCGCCAGTGGATCATCTGGCACGTGCTCGAACACGAGATCCTCCACGCCGGTGAGCTTTCCCTGGCTCTGGGCGGCTACGGCTTGCCCGGCATCTATGGCGACATGTGATATCTGACGTTTAGCGTTTACTTTTAACTGAAGGCGCGCTGATCGCCGTCCTGAACAGTCCACGGTCTGGGCATTACCACCGGGAGCCCTGGTTGTCGCGCTGAACCACGGCCGGCGGTCTACCAGCCGAATCCGGGCCATGCGGGAACGGGCGTGATGGTCAGCGTCGTCACGCCCGCCTGCTCGGTCATTGGGCCGAGTAGCTGCCAGCCACCCGTTCTGCCGCCGGCGGAGCAGGACGGCGACGATCGGCCCGCCCCCCGCTGAGATCGGTGGGGCTCCGCGACACCCGCCATGCCGGCGAGCGCGCGAAAGAGACTACGTGAACGCACCGTTACAGCCGGAGCATGCTCCGGCTGTGCGATTTCTCCACCGGCATGCACGTCGTCGCCCACGCCTCGACCGGCCCGTGCACGGGTTCCGGATGAGCGACGATTATGACAAGCTGTTCCGGTTCGCCTGGATCACCAGCCAGGGCTGGAAAAGGGCACGGAGCCGACCGAACCTTGCCCTGCTCCGCACGCTACCCATGCAGCGGCGGCCACGGCCCGAGCGGCTTTCCGATCTCCCAGTGGTGGCCGAAGGGGTCCGCGATACGCCCCAGCAGCCAGCCGTGGGATTGGTCGACGGCGCTGACCAGCGTGGCGCCTGCAGCGACGGCCCGGGCCACGACGGCTGCCGGGTCATCGACGATAAGGAGGATCCGCACCGTGCCGCCGCCGAGCGTCTCCGGGCTGAAATTCTGGTAGGAGGGCGCTTCGTCGGAGACCCAGAAGGAGGCGTTGCCGACCATCAACTGGGAGACAACGTCCGGGTGCTCGTCGGTGCCGTTCACGCGATAGACCTCGACCGCGCCGAAGGCGGCTTTGTAGAAATCGACTGCCGCCCGGCCGCGACGCACCGATAGTTCAGGCACGATGCTGGCCTGTGCCGGCGCCTGCCGGTTGGCGGCCACGCTTGATGAGTCCATGTCGAACCTTCCTTATACGCATCTGACCGGGACGAGTCGGTAGGAGCGTTGCCCGTCACGACGAGGACAAGGTGAACCCCTCGTAGCCGTTGGCGGCGACCTCGTCGCACGTCTTGCGGTAGACGCCGACGCCGCCGACGTAGGGCATGAAGATGCGCGGCTTGCCGGGGATGTTGGCGCCCATGTACCAGGAGTTCGCCTGGGGGTAGAGCGTCGTGGTGCGCCACCTCGTTGACGTGCGCGACCCAGGCGTCCTCGGCGTCGACGTCCGGCTCGATGCGATCGCAGCCCGTGCGTCGCGCAGGTAGGCGAGGCAGCCGGCGATCCAGTCGACGTGCTGCTCGATCGAGACGATCATGTTGCTGAGCACCGACGGGCTGCCGGGGCCGGTGATCATGAACAGGTTGGGGAAGCCGGCCGAGGCGATGCCCGAGGTAGGTGCGCGGGCCGGCCGCCCATTTCTCCTTGAGGGCGCGGCCGTCGCGGCCACGGATGTCGACGCCGAAGAGCGGGCCGGTCATGGCGTCGAAGCCGGTGGCGAAGACGATGCTGTCGACCAGCGTACTCGGCGTCGCGCGTGCGCAGGCCGCCCGGCGTGATGGCCTCGATCGGCGTCGAGCGGATGTCGACCAGCGTCGACGTTGTCGCGGTTGTAGGTCTCGTAGTAGTCGGTGTCGAGCGGCAGGCGCTTGGTGCCGATGGGGTGGTCTTTGGGCGAGAGCAGCTCGGCGACGGCCGGGTCGTGGACGATCTCGCGGATGCGGTCGCGGACGAACTCGGCGGCGGTGTCGTTGGCAGCCCGGTTGGTCAGGATGTCGTTGAAGGCGGAGGTGAAGCCGAAGCCGCCGCGCTCCCAGCGCCGGGCGAACTCGCGCTCGCGTTCCTCGGGCGTCGCCTCGAGCGCCGATCGTTCGCCGCGATCGACCATGTAGCCGGCGCGCGACTCGCGCTCGGCCCGGCGCAGATCGGCGTAGCTCGCCTTGACGCGGCGCTCCTCGTCGGGATCGAGCGGGCGCATTGCGGGCCGGGAAGGCGAAGTTGGGGGTGCGCTGGAAGACGTAGAGGTGGGCGGCCTGCCGGGCGATGACCGGGATCGACTGGATGCCGGAGGAGCCGGTGCCGATGACGCCGACGCGCTGGCCGGTGAAATCGACCCCCTCGTGCGGCCAGTGGCCGGTGTGATACCAGCGGCCCTGAAAGGAATCGAGGCCGGGGATCGCCGGGACCTGAGCGGTCGAGAGGCAGCCGACGGCCATGATGCAGAAGCGGGCCGAGACGCGCTCGCCGCGATCGGTCGTGATACGCCAGCGGTTGCTCGCATTCGTCGAAGTGGCGCTGACGTGACGCGGGTGTCGAACTGGATGTCGCGGCGCAGATCGAAGCGGTCGGCGACGTGGTTGACGTAGCGCAGGATCTCCGGCTGGCCGGCGTAGCGCTCGGTCCAGTGCCACTCCTGCTGGAGCTCGTCGGAGAAGGAGAAGGAGTACTCCATGCTCTCGACGTCGCAGCGGGCGCCCGGGTAGCGGTTCCAGTACCAGGTGCCGCCGACATCGCTGCCGGTCTCATAGACGCGAGCGTAGAAACCGAGCCCGCGCAGGCGGTGGAGCATGTAGAGCCCGGAGATGCCCGCGCCGACGATCACCGCGTCGAAATCGATGCCCGCTTCGGTGACGGCTGCCGGCTGATGGCGGCGATCAATGGGTACCGTCTGCTCCTGGCTCGCATCCGACATCGGATCTCCTCGTCAGATTAAGTGGATGAGATGGATGACTCGTCCGAACATCGTCGTCTGATCGATTCTCGATCGTTCTATTACAGCGGCCCGCAGGTGGATTGTCCAGACCCGCGCCTTGTGACGGCTCACCCCGGTAGGGCGCAATGCGTAGCCCGGCGAGGTGGCGGCGCGAACCCACACGGTGGGTACTGCCCGCCAGCGTGTCCCTGCGGGTAGCCCGGCAACGTAGTGGCGGGAGCTCTGCCCGCCAGCGTGTCCCTGCGTGTAGCCCGGCAACGTAGTGGCGGGAGCTCTGCCCGCCAGCGTGTCCCTGCGTGTAGCCCGGCAACGTAGTGGCGGGAGCTCTGCCCGCCAGCGTGTCCCTACCCAACCGCATCGTCGGTCAATATCCCGCGTTAGGACAGACAATGTGACGACACCCAAACCGCTGGGACAGGTCACAATCCGTGGGCGTTGTGGGCACGGGAACGGAGGCGGGGACAAGCCCCGCCACTACATTGGTTGAGTGCCTGGGACCGATCCGCCGCCCGCGGGGGAGCAGGCGGCGTGAGAGGGAAGGATTTGGCCCTTTGAGACCGGCGTCCCGGTTACGGCGTCGCGGTCGTCGAGGAGACGATCCCCGAAGAGAGGTACGTCGTCGCGCCGATCACGGTGCCGACCGGGAAGTCGAGGTCAGCCACCGGCGCAACCAGCGTCTGCCGCTCGGCCAGCAGCATCGAGCTCTTCGGATCGAAGATCAGCTCGGAGCGCACGCCGTTATGGGTCATCGCCACCGAGACCCCCGGCCGCCCGGCTGGATCGGCAACGTTCCCGACCAGGTCGACGCCCGGAATACCGGCCGCGACCTGAAAGAGTGCCCAGCGCAGCTGTGCCGGGGCGTTCGACTCGCGCAGTAGGTCACCCACCAGAACGAACGACTCGTCCGCAACGGGATTCTTCGTTCCGCTGGCTCGCGTGGTGATCGCCTGGGCGAGCGCCGCTGGATCTTGCGCCAGCCGGTTCAGCTCGTCTTCAGTGAACCCGTTGGTCTCCAATGGTGGGGTCAGCCCGCCCGGCCCGAACTGCTGGTCCATGGTGCGTATGCCGCCTGGGTCCTGGCTCACCTGGTGAATCCGCCCGGAGCCATCGGCGCCGATCCAGATCTCGCGCGTGAACGCCTCCAGGGTCGTGACCGGTTTGCCGCTATCGACATTGACCGAGGTATTCATCTGCAGGTTGTCGGAGCGCGTGTAGGCGAACTGACCCTCCGCCAGCGGCGCCGCCGCTGGTTGCTGTGCCGCGACATCCGCGAGCGACCGGAGCTGGCGCGCCGCCGCGTTCGTCTGCCCCTCTCTCAGGCCGAAGAGCGGGCTGGCGAGCGCGACCGCGACCAGAATCGCGATGGCCACGCTCACCGGAGCGAGCACCCGCGCGACGCCGAAGCGCCAGCGTCGCCTGCCTGGTTGACCGGTCGCCATCGTGCGTTCGAGCGCCGCTCGCACGTTCGCCAGGGTCTCGTCGCTCGGCACGGGAGCGTTGGCGCGAAACGCCTTGAGTGCATCAAGCTCGTCCATCGATAACCTCCGCCTCATTCAGCAAACGTGGGTCAACTCCCGCGTCCGGATCGCTCAACCCGAGTCGTTCGCGCATCTTTCGGCGCGCCCGGTTCAGCCGCGAGCGGACCGTCCCGATCGGTACATCGAGCGCGAAGCCGATCTCGCGATAGCTCAGATCGGCCCAGGCGTAGAGCAGCAGGACGTCGCGGTCCGTCCTGTTGAGACTGGCGAGCGCGCCCGCCAGCCTGGGACCGCTGACAGCGGCATCGAGCCGGTCCAGCAGGGGCGATAGCTCATCCGGCGATAGCGGGTCGGTCCCCAGCCGGGCATAGGCCCGTAGCTGTCGCTGCTCCTGGCGGTGATGTCGCCGCAGCAGGTTTGACGCGATGCCATACAGCCAGGGAAGCGCCACCGGCCACTCGACGTCGTAGCGTTGACGGCGCGCGAACGCCTCGGTGAAGGTCTGCGAGGTCAGATCGTCCGCCAGCGGCGCCCCGACCCGCCGGTAGAGATAGCGGTGGATCGTCGTGAAATGGCGTTCGAAGATCGGGGCGAACTGCCTGGGGTCGGTCGCCGAGCGTTGCATCAGCTCGGCATCGGTCGGTGTCATGTGCCTCCTCTCGCGGTCGTCCCGGCATCGATCCTCCGAACCTCCTTCCGGGTACCCGCTTGCGGGTGTGGAAGGAGGAACCATCTACCTCTTTTTGCCCGAGGCGGCCGGAAAGGTTCACGCGGGTGACGATGGACGAGCGCGACCTGACTTTACCGTACGAGCCGGTGGGGCCACATGTCGCGCCGAACCGTACGACTCCGGCTGGTATTCACGTGGCAATCGCGGGCTCGTCCCTGTACATTGTGGGGGCGTTGACGCAACAGGGCTGAAGACACGGTTCAGGGGGTCGGGCAATGAGCGAGCGGATCTACGAGATCGAGGGCGGCAAGCCGCTGCAGGGCCGGGTGCGCGTCAGTGGCGCCAAGAACGCCGCCACCAAGCAGATCGTTGCCAGTATGCTGACCGACGAGCCGGTGATCCTGCACAACGTGCCGCGCATCGGCGACACCGCCGTCACGCTCGATGTGTGCCGGAGCGTCGGACTGGAGGGCCACTGGGACGACGACCGGCCAAACACGCTCGCGCTCCTGACCCCAGCCGTCACCACCCCCGAAGTTCCGCTGAGCTTCAGCGGGCTCAACCGCATCCCGATCCTGCTGCTCGGCCCGCTGCTGCATCGCTACGGTAAGGCGGTCGTGCCGATGCTGGGTGGCGACGCCATCGGCCGCCGCCCGGTCGACTTCCACGTTCATGCTCTCGAGCAGCTTGGCGCCACCATCACGTTTGAAAATGGCCGCTACTATGCCAGCGCCGACCGGCTCCAGGGCGCGGTCATCGAGCTACCATTCCCCAGCGTCGGGGCGACCGAGAACGCGCTTCTGACGGCGGTGCTCGCGCGCGGGACGACTCTCATCAAGAACGCCGCCGTGGAACCGGAGGTGATCGACCAGGTGATGCTGCTGCAGAAGATGGGCGCCATCATCTTCGTCGACACCGATCGCACGCTCGTCATCGAAGGGGTCGATAGACTGCACGGGGCCGAGCACACGGTCATCAACGATCGCAACGAGGCCGTCTCCTTCGCCATCGCCGGTATCATCACCGGCGGCGACGTGCTGGTGGAAGGAGCCGAGCAGGCCAACATGCTGACCTTCCTCAATAAGCTGCGTCAGGTCGGCGCCGGGGTCGAGTTCATGCCCGACGGCATACGCTTCTTTCACCCCGGTCGCCCGCTCACGCCGATCGCGCTCGAGACCGACGTCCATCCCGGCTTCATGACCGACTGGCAGCAGCCGTTCGTCATGTTGATGACGCAGGGGGACGGCCTCTCGGTCGTGCATGAAACGGTCTACGAGAACCGCTTCGGCTATACCGAGACGCTGGTCCAGATGGGCGCCGAGATCCAGCTTTTCCGCCAGTGTCTCGGCGAGAAAACGTGCCGCTTCAAGAGCCGCGACTTCGCCCATAGCTGCGTGGTCAAGGGACCGACTCCGCTCCATGCCGCCGACATCACTATCCCCGATCTGCGGGCCGGCTTCAGCTATCTGATCGCCGCCGCCGTGGCCGAAGGAGTGTCGCGCATTCGGGGCGTGAAGTACGTGGAGCGCGGGTACGAGCGGATCTTCGAGAAGTTCCAGGGGCTCGGCGCCAACATCGAGCTCCGCGACGAGGCGTAGGCCCCCGCTCCGCAGAGCTCCTTCACCGGATTTTTCGGGCGCACCCGGCGCATCGTCACGAGGTCGCGGTTCGCGTGCGGAAGCTGGACGCGGCTTGTGACGACGATGTCTGCGACGTGGCCGGCGACAGCGTGACACCACTGGTCGACGTGTTCGAGGTGCTTACGGATTGGCTGCTGGTGTTCTGCTGTGCCAGTGCGGTCGTCCCGTTCTGGCTGGTCGTCGCCGTCACGGCCGTCCCGTGGTGCTGCGCGGCCAGCGTGGAAAAGGTCGCCACGCCGATGAAGCTCACGCCGATGAGCAGCTTACGCAGCGATCGGATGCGCCGGGCCAGCATCTCGCGCTGGGTCGGCCCTGCGTGCGGCGGCACCCGGCGCTCCGCCTGATACCAGTCGGGGAATGGTGGTCGGTTGGGAGTGGTCATTCGAACACGCTTCTTTCTCGGTTCAAAGCCGGCATCTTTCCTATCCCAATAGAAACATCGGCAACTGTGATCTTCCTGTGGCTCTCCTTAGAGTTCGCCGAGAGCGTTGGAACCGTTGTGGCTGAGTCCGAGCGGGAACAGTGCTCATTGACGACTGAGCTGGGTGATGTGCCCACGATCGCGCGGGGAGAATGGTCGTCGCCGGGTTGATGGGGTGCCTCGTCCGCGTCAGGGCGGGGAAAGAATGTGGGTGACGAAATCGGTGGGTGATGTGCCCACGATCGCGCGGGGAGAATGGTCGTCGGCGGGTTGATGGGGTGCCTCGTCCGCGTCTGGGCGGGGAAAGAATGTGGGTGACGAAATCGGTGGGTGATGTGCCCACGATCGCGCGGGGAGAATGGTCGTCGGCGGGTTGATGGGGTGCCTCGTCCGCGTCTGGGCGGGGAAAGAATGTGGGTGACGAAATCGGTGGGTGATATGCCCACGATCGCGCGGGAATAAATTCGCCGCGCTAGAAGGACGAAGCCCACTAAAGGGGCTGGAAACACAAACCACGACCTGGGCCTGCGTACGTCGTCATCGCCGACCGTTCCCAGTCACTGCATCCTTAAGGATGCGGTACTGCGACCGTGCGCGACCTCGACTACAGCGTAGGCCCCCATCTGATTTGGTTTCCAGCCCCTTTAGTGGGCTTGTGGGTCTAGCGCGGCGAATTTATTCCCGCGCGAACGGGGCCGGTCTCATCCTCGACCACGGTCATCCGCGATCATCCCGCGCGAACGGGGCCGGTCTCATCCTCGACCACGGTCATCCGCGATCATCCCGCGCGAACGGGGCCGGTCTCATCCTCGACCACGGTCATCCGCGATCATCCCGCGCGAACAGGGCCGCGCTTTCCCACAACCATGCCGCCCTCAACCCTCCCGCGCGAACAGGGCCGGTCTCATCCTCGACCGCGACCGCGATCATCCCGCGCGGGCGTCGCCGCGCTTTCCCACAACCATGCCGCCCTCAACCCTCCCGCGCGACCACGGTCATCCGCGATCATCCCGCGCGAACGGGGCCGGTCTCAACGTCGACCACGGTCATCCGCGATCATCCCGCGCGAACAGGGCCGTCGACCTCGACCACGGTCATCCGCGATCATCCCGCGCGAACGGGGCCGGTCTCATCCTCGACCACGGTCATCCGCGATCATCCCGCGCGAACGGGGCCGCGCTTTCCCACAACCATGCCGCCCTCAACCCTCCCGCGCGAACGGGGCCAGTCTCTTCCTCGACCACGGTCATCCGCGATCATCCCGTGCGAACATCGCCGCGCTTTCACACGACCATGCCATCCAAAACCGCACCGCACGGAGTCAGACGCACTGGAATGCCCGGGTTCGCTGTACAGACGGCCCAGCCCACGTCGCGCCATCCCTCTCCCGAGGGCGGTCACGCCTTCGACGCCCGCCCGCCCGCGCGCCGGCCGCGACTGACCAGCAGGTAGAGACCACCCGCGATCAAGAGCAGCGCGCCCAGATAGAGGAGGCTGTTCTCGGTGGCCGGCACGATCACCTCGAAGAAGACCCAGCCCGCTACGAAGAGGCCGATCCCGATTCCGGCGAGCTTCACGCCCCAGGTCTCCCGCTCGCGACTCTGGCCCCACCAGCCCTCGATGACGCGTCCCAGGCCGATCGAGGCTGGAAGAACGAGCGCCCAGGTATATGCCCAGCTTTCCCAATGATCGGTCAGCACCTGAACCATCGTCACGGCTCCGGTTACGGTCAGAACGGCGGCGGGCACTGCCAGGGGGCTGTCGCTCCGTCCGCGCATGAACATCACGCCGAACAGGGCCGCTCCCAGCACGAGTATCGCGAGCGCAAAGACGAGCGGGTCGATCTCCGTTCCGAATGCCCGTAACAGGAGCAGCGCGCCGATCGCCACGAGCAAGGCTCCGCCCGAGAACGTCATCGCTCTGCGCGTGGCGAGGTCGGCTTCCGAGGCAGCCGCGGCCGGTTCACGCCGGAAGACGATTTTCGCGACCGTCTGACCGTAGAGAAGATAGAACGCCAGGGCAAGCAGCACCAGAGACGTGCCGAGCGGGCCGCCCATCCAACCGCTGACATCGGCGGTGACGTTCTTGTTGATGCGGGTGCCTGGGTTCGGCTCGAAGGGCACCGAGGTCACCGTCGCATGGCCGTTGACGATCGCGTTCGGCCCGGTGTGGACTTCTCCAGACAGGGAGAAGAGCCCGCCAGTAACCTCACCGTTGAGATTGAGCACGCCGCTCCCCATGAATACCGATCCATCAACGCGCGCGCCCTCCTCGATCGTCACCACTCCGGGTGAGGAGATGAACATGCCACCGTGAAGCGTCTCACCGCGATGAACGGTGTAATCGCCGCTCGTGACGAACCGGTCGATTCCCACCACGGAAAACGATAGGAAAACGAGGAGCACGACCAGAATAGCCCATCCTATCCGCTTCATAGCCAGACTCCTTTGCAGCTACATGAACGGGCCACCGCAAGGACTGCGGCTCGGCGAACGAGTCGTCCAGCGTCTGGGGTCTTGAAAGCCAGCCAGTGACAGGACTGCTCATGATGGCCCACGGTTGACGCGCGCCATTGCCGGGCCAGTCGCTGAACGTGGGATGTGCCGTGCCGTTCCACCGAGGAATACATCGGAGATGCCTCATTCGATCCGGACCGTGCGGTCGCGAGCAAGATGTCGTAACCCGGCGACTCAGGCTGCGCATACTCTATGCGCCGCGCTATTACACACGCGCCATCAGTTGACCCCAAACTATGTCAGTTTTGTGTCGCACAGGCCTTGCGTTTGCTGGTGCGAAGGGCGTGCTTGGATGTGCTCGACTGCCCGGCGCGGGCGGAGTTGGCCCCACGCTCTGGATGTGTATCGGAATGTGGGGATCGGTGCGAGCATAGTGGATCATCTCGCCCCGTGAATTTACACGGCAGGGAGGTTCGTCAATGTCGATCAAGGCAACAGTCCTCGTCGAGAACTCGGTTTACGGGAACCTCGGCGCCGTCGCGGAGCACGGATGGTCGGTCTGGCTCGAGACGGCGGCGGGCCCGTTCCTCTTCGATACCGGGCAGGGCAATACGCTGCAGCGGAATGCGGACTTCTTCGGAGTCGCGCTGGGTAACGCCAACGCCATCCTGTTGAGTCACCATCACCTGGACCATACGGGAGGGCTGCTCGACGCGGTCGGGTCGATGCGGAAATGGTCCGGACGGCGGAGCATCCCAGTCTATGCCCACCCAGATCTCTTCAAAGACAGCTTTTCCGAGAGTAAAGGGGAGCGCCGTTTCATTGGGATACCCCATACGCGGGCAGCGTTAGAGACCGCCGGCGCGGAGTTTCGCCTGGCCACCGGTTGGCGGGAGATCGCCCCCGGGATGTTCCTGACGGGCGAGATACCCCGTTCCACCGGCTACGAGATCGGCGATCTTGCCATGAAGCACTACGATGCCGCTGGGCAGATCGTGGTCGATCCGGTGCGCGACGACCAGACGATCGTGTTCGATTCAGCCGAGGGGCTGTTCGTCGTGCTGGGCTGCTCGCACGCGGGTCTGATCAACATCCTCAGCTATGTCGTGGAGCAAACCGGGAAGACGCGTATCCACACCGTCATGGGCGGCACCCATCTCGGACCGGTTGGCCCGGAGCAGGTCGATCAGACCATCGCGGCGTTGAAGGAGTTCGACATCGCGCATATCGGTGTCTCGCATTGCACCGGTACGAAGGTTACCGCGCGGCTGGCGCACGAGTTCGGCGAGCGGTTCTTCTTCTGCAACGTCGGGACGGTGGTGGACGTGTGACTGCTTCCGAGACGATCTGCCCGGACGTGATGCACACGAGATAACTAAGCCAGCCGGATTCTGGACAGGTGCCGGCGGGACGTTCGAGGAACTCGGACCACAGGGGTGTGTTTTACAGAGGGCGGTCATCGATTCTAACGTGAAGAGAGGACGCTCCGGAAGCGGGATTGAAGGCCCCGCAGGACCGTGAGCTACGTTTGGCCCAGCGCAGCGACGACGACTCCGCTACAGGCCCGGCACAGGCCGAAAATCGCCACGTGCTCGACATCTGCCTGGAAGCCGTATCGCTGCAAGGAGTAGGCGCGCACGGGCGCGAAGGCGTCGTCGTCGATAACCTCCACCGCCCCGCACTCCTTGCACACCAGGTGGTGGTGCTGCCCATGCTCGCACAGCTCGAACTCGCGCCGGCCTTCACCGAGGTTCGTCTCCATCACGATCCCCAGGTCCTGCAAGGCATCCAGCGTGCGATAGACGGTGCTCAGGTTGATATTCGGGTAGCGCTCTTGCACGCGCTGATAGATCTCGTCGGCCGTGAGGTGCCCGGTGGTCGTCCCCATGGCCTCGAGGATCAACAAACGCTGCGGTGTTGGGCGCTGGCCCGCCGCACGAAGGGCCGCCGACAGTTCACGCGTATTCACAGGTGCCTCCGGATCGTCGCGAATCGAACCGCGTCCCGTTCGGTCGATTCGGGAAGTATTCTAGCACCTTCCCGGTTATAAGCAGTCGTAGACGCAAGTATTCGCATCTGCAATACTGGGCGGAACTTGCCGCTGGGCGACGAAGGACGCGCGCGGCCGGCCGCGATTAACGGAATGGTACGTACGATGCAATCGATTTTTCGCGCCTTCGATGTCGGGGAACGGCGTCGCCTTGGGAGCCTCTTCGGCATAGTGCTCCTTATGCACGTCGTTGGCTGGGGTCTGATGCTCTTCTACGTTGCGCCCCGCTATCCGGCCGTGCTGGGACTGGCGGGCCTGGCCTATACCTTTGGACTTCGTCACGCATTCGATGCCGATCATATCTCCGCCATTGACAACACGACCCGCAAGCTGCTGCAGGAAGGGAAGAAACCGATGGGAGTCGGCTTCTTCTTCTCCCTCGGTCACTCGACGGTGGTTTTCCTGATCTCGCTGGCGCTCGGGCTGGCGATAAAGTTCGTGGTCCAGGGCGTCGTCAATCCCGATGGCCAGCTCAAGCAGGCCGGTGGCGTCATCGGGACCGGTGTCTCGGGTGTCTTTCTGATCTTGATTGGAACGCTGAACCTGCTCGTGCTGCTCGATATCCTGCGCGTCTACCGGCGGATGCGTCGCGGGGATTTTGACCAGGACACCCTGACGGCCGAGCTCAACGTCGGCGGGTTCATGACGCGCCTCTTCGGCCGCTTGTTCAAGCTGATCGGCGCCAGCTGGCAGATGTATCCGATCGGCTTCCTCTTCGGCCTCGGCTTCGACACCTCGAGCGAGGTCGCGCTGCTGGCGATCTCGGCCGGCGCCGCCGCGCAACAACTCCCGCTGATCACGGTGCTGGTACTGCCGATCATCTTCGCCGCGGGCATGTCGCTGATGGACACGGCTGATGGCGCGTTCATGGCCAAGGCGTACTCGTGGGCCTTTTCCAACCCGATTCGCAAGGTCTTCTACAACATCACGATGACATCGCTCTCCGTTTTCGTGGCCCTCTTCGTCGGCCTCATCGAGCTGCTCCAAATCCTCAGTGGACAGCTCAACCTCAGGGGTGGGGTCTGGGCCGTCATCGCCAACGTGAACTTCAACGTGATGGGCTTCATCATCGTGATGGCCTTCATACTCACCTGGCTCGGCGCGTTCGCCATCTGGAAGACGCGTCGCATCGAGGAACGTTGGAGCATGATGGTCGAGGTGGAGGTCGAGGGGGACCTCGATTGACGTGCACGTCCCAGTCGCGAGATACGCCGCGCTGCATCTTCAGAGATCACGTTCAGCGCCCATCGCGCTCACGCATGGGCGGCCGGGCTGAAGCTGGGACGAGGTATTCGACCCACGCTGAGCCGTGCGTCTCAATGCGGAGACTGGTTAAGTGACCCGCGCTCAGGTCCGGGCCAACGCGTCCAGGCTCGCGAGTACGCTGCTGGTGTTCACCACGGTGGCAAACTCGCCGTGGATATTCGCCAGGGAGACGGCATGGACGAGCTCGGCGGCGAACTCCTGACCGTCGGGGCCGGTGCAGTCGAAGGCGGCCGTCGCATCCGAGACGACGAACGCGTCGAAATCGAGATCGCCGGCCATGCGCGCGGTCGCCTCGACGCAGTGGTTCGTGACGAAGCCGACGATTACCAGCGTCGTGATTCCGGCGCTCCGCAAGCGCTCCTCGAGGCCGGTTCCGATGAAGGCGCTGTGGGTCTCCTTCTCGATGAGCGGCTCGCCCGGTTGGGGCCGAGCGAAGGACTGGATGGCGTTGCCGGGGTGCGTGACGTGGAACGGTGAGGTGATGGCGCGCGCGTTGTCCTTCACGTGGATGATTGGTCGCCCTGAGTCGCGCCAGGCCGCCAGCAAGCGCGCGATGTTCTCGTCGGCCTGCGGGTTATTGCGGCGGGCCGCGCGGGGCAGGTTGATCGCGTCCTGTACATCGATAATCAGCAAAGCCGCATTCGCCGGTAGCTCCATGCCGTGCTCCTCTCTCGCCTGAGACCGCGCCCACCGGCACCCCGCGCGGGGAGAGACGCTCGGGCGTTCCGGCTGTTCGCCGACTATAGCAACTGGGCATGGAACGCAACAAGACTGCTGGCCTTGCGGCGGGCATCGCCTCGGCGTCATCGCTACCGGATGAGGTCGTGGCTGATTGCGACGTCGGCGCCGAGCCGGCCGAGCAGTACGTCGTAGCGCTCCGGTGAGACGCCGGGGTGCCATTCAAGCCGGGCGCGTTCGAAGTACTGAACGGTCAGGCCGTTCTCGGTGAACTCTTCGCTGATGGGATACCCCAGGATCCTCAGGCCGCCATACTGCTCCCAGTAGGCGCGGAAGCCGCCGCACAGGTTGTGGTCGGTCTGGAGAAAGAAGCGGCAGTCCGGAGCGCTGCTGGCCGTCGTGAAGCGGAAGGGCGCTTCTCCGGCGGCGCGCCGATCGGCGGTGACCTCATCACCGACGAGTCCGAGCAGCACGTCGAACTGCTCCGGCGCTGTGCCGGGATGCCATTCGAAGCGCGCCCGCTCGAAATACTGGACCGTGACGCCTCGCTCCTGAAACTCCTCGGTGATGGGATAGCCGAAGGCGGCTAATCCGCCGTTCGCCTGCCAGAAGGCGAGGAATCCGTTCGACAGCGTGTGGCCAGTCTCGGTGAAATAGCGGAGATTCGGGCTGGAGGTGGCCGGCGGTACCGGGTCACCCGGTGAGGGAGCCGGGCCGAAATGGAAGAGTGCGCCTCCCCTCCCGACTGCCCAGGCGGTTCCGTCTCCGGCGTCGGCCACGCTGTTGACGTCCTGGCCGAGCCAAACACGTTCGATGTCGGTCGTGCCCGCGATCCGGAGCGCCCACGGTCCGGAGCCGACCGCCCAGCCCCCATCGATTCCTGTCCGCAGTTCGACCTCAGGTCGATCGACGGTGCTCCACTGTTGACCGTTCCAGTGCAGCAGCGTAGCCGTACTCCCCTGGAACCGGAAGAACCGGCCGCCGGCCGCCCAGATGTCGTTGGGTCCTCTGACCGACAGGTCGTAGAGTTGGTCGGAGGTGCCGCTCGGCACACTGCTCCAGTGGGTTCCGTCATAGTGGGCGATCTGCCCATTCAATCCGACCGCCCATACGTCGTTGGCGGAGACGGCCGCGAGGGCCATATACCGCGTGCCCATCGCGGCCGTCGATGGTAGCGGGTCGACGATGTCCCAGCGCCCGTTCAGGTAATGAAGCGTCACGTACCCGCCGACGGCCCAGCCTTCGACCGGGGAGACCATCGCGAGGGCGTCGATCGAGATCGGGTGTGGCGTCTCGGCGACCGTCCACGTGCCGTTCTGGTAATGGAGAATCACGTCGGAGCCGGCCGCCCAGCCCTCGTCAGCCGAGAGCATCTCGACCACATTCAAGGGGTTCGTCGTGACTCGGGGCACTTCCGACCACGTGCCGTCGTGCAGGTGGAGCATGATGCCGCTGCCGCCGACGGCCCATCCTTCGCCCGGCGAGACGAGCGAAATCGACGCCAGATCGAGCGTGGTCGGGCTGGTTACCTGAACCCAGCGCGGGAGGAGGTCGGCCGATGCGTTCACGGTGCCCGTGTTGAACGAGACGAGCATCACCGTCAGGAGAAGAACGAACGATCGCAATCGCGCCATCACGCACCCACCTTTACTTACCGTTAAACGCAGGGTCGGTACAACGGTGCCGGAGTTGCTCGGGGCTGTATTGCGAGGGCTTGTTCGCCGTGCCCAATCGTAACCGGTCCGCGATCCGAAGATCGTGAAGCATCCCGCCGGTTCAGACGGCCATGTCGACCTCTGTCAATTGGTGAGGTACCGGATCGTCGCGATAGAGCCTGGCCAGCGCGGCGACGCTCTCGCGCATGCGTTGCCGCGCTTCGGGCGGGTCAAGCACCTCACATTCGGCGCCGAGGCGCAGCAGGTCGAGATGGCCGTATTCCAGCGATTCGATGGCGAGCGTCACCGTCGTCCAGCCCTCCGGATCGGGCGGACCTGCGCTCTTGCGCCGCCTCGCGGGCAGCGATCTGGTTGAAGAGATATGGCAGCAGCTGCAACCCGCGCGGCGAGAGACGCACGGTGACTTCGTAGCGGTAGAGTCGCCGCTGAAACTGCTCGCTCCAGGTATCCCAGAACGTGGCCAGGTCGAAGTCGTCCGGCCGCTCGAAGCGCTCGTCGAGCACGTCGAGCTCCAGGATGCGTGATGCCCGGTAGGTGCGGAGCTGTCCCGAGGCACGAGCGACCAGATACCAGGCGCCCGCCTTCAGCACCAGCCCGAGCGGATCCAGCGTCCGTTCGACCTCGCCGCGCCAGCGCTGGTAGCGAACATGCAGGCGACGTTGATTCCAGACCGCGTCCGCGACGGTCGCCAGGTGAGGCAGCCGCTCTCCCTCGTGAAACCAGCCGGGCGCATCGAGGTGAAAACGCTCGCCGATGCGACCGGCGCGAGATTGCAGCTCCGGTGGCAGCGCGGCCAGCAGCTTCAGCTGGGCGGTCGCCAGCACCGTCCCCAGGCCGAGCTCGGCTGCCGGGCCCGGCATGCCGGCCAGGAAGAGAGACTCCGCTTCATCCGGCGTCAGGCCGGTCAGCCGAGTGCGATACCCGTCGAGCAGCTGATAGCCGCCGGTCGGACCGCGATCGCTATAGACGGGAACCCCCGCCGCGCTCAACGACTCGACATCGCGGTAGATGGTGCGCACCGAGACCTCGAGCTCGCGCGCCAGCTCCCCGGCGGTCAGGCGGCCCCGTGTCTGCAACAGGAGCAACAGCGACAGCAAGCGACTGGCTCTCACGGCATCGGCCCCTCACACATTCCCGCCAGTTTGTGGCAGCTATCGAGTATACGTCCAATCTCCCCGGATCAGCCTGAATTCCTGACTGATTCTGGCAGGTTTGTCCGCTACAGTCGTGGCACCGGTCGCGAGAGTGGCAGGCGGCCGGCAAATGCGATGGTGAATGAAGTGTGTGAGTTTGTGAAAGGAACGCGGATGAACGTGCAGGCTTCCGGTGGAATCGAGACGAAGAATTGGGAGGAGCAGACCTACGCAGAGCCTGGTGACGGCGTCAAGCTGGCACGGGTCACGGCGACGAACGCGTTCACGGGAGACGTCCAGGGAGAGAGCCGCGTCGACTTCTTGCTGGCCTACAGCAACGACGACTACTGCAGCTTCGTCGGCATCGAGCTGGTGACCGGACGAATCGGCGATCGGGAAGGCAGCTTCGTGCTGCAGCAGCATGGCGCGTTCGAGGCTGGCGGAATCCGGACAAGCTGGTTCGTCGTGCCGGGCTCCGGCACCGGTGGGCTGTGCGGCCTGCGTGGTGAGGGCGGGTACGTCTGGGGCGGCGATCACGGCGCTCCGACCCCCTATACCCTCGACTACAATTTCGGCGAATGATTCAGCGGCTCGATCGCCCCGGACCGCGCTACGTGCGCCAGCCGGTCCGGTTCACGATCCGCAAAGCGGCCATTCGCGAGCGAGCGCAGCCAGCGAGCGGTCGACCGCGCAGCACGAACGCGATCCGTGACATGTCCGGTTACCAGCTCTGTCTGGAGTCGAGGCTCCGGCGCAAGAAGACCGTGGTGAAGGTGACCGATCTGCTCGGCTGCACCGCCGGCGGCCCGGCCACCGAAGACGCGCTCGATCGCACGCCGGGCGCCATTCGCGATTTCCCGTGCTTCATGCAGCGTCACGGCCAGGCGGTCGATCCCGACGAGTCGATCGAGGCGGTGATCGCGGGGCACGTAACGGAGGGAGTTTTCCTCGGAAACGGCGATCCGTCGCTTGTGTTCCCGCGGGATCTCGAACCTCTGACGTCGGAGGTAGGCTTAAGGTAATGCGCCGGATACTCGAACCTCAATGGGAGCATCCGACGGAGATCAGAGAGCGGCTCGAACCGCCCGTCGAGCGGTTCTCTCGAGCCGGTTTCGTGCCGTGGAGTTGCCGTCGCGCGTCGGCTCAGCCATAATCGGTGCCGATGGATGACTACACTCTTTGAAGAGACTGAGTGCGTCGAACCGGTCTGAAGGCGGACCGGCGGTTGGTCGTTTCAGCCCAACGGGCGGATCGTTGAAGGGGTATCGGGCGTGAAGAGCATTTGGGGACAGTCCATCGCCATCCCGATTGGGGTCGCAATCGTCGTTGGCGCGTTCATCGTCGCAATCGGCGAAGCTTACCTGGCGCTGGGTGACAGCGCGATCTTCCTGGCTGCCGTCCTGATGTTCGGCATCGTGGCCGCGGCTGCCATCTTGACGAGACAGCCCGGGAATCAGAAGCCGTCGAAGTAGCCCTTTCCACGTCCGCGCGCCAAACCCGATGGACCTTCGCCACGCCTGACCTGAGCAACAAGGTCGCGCTGGCCACGACGTGGCCCATCGACGAGACCGCTTTGCTTGGTCTCGGTGCCTCCACGGAGCCGCAAATCATCCCGCCCAAGTCCGGATAACTGCGTACGTACGATAGATGACCACTGTTGCTGGAACGGGGCGATGCATGCATTGCCCCGTACGGACGATATGAACGGACGCGTCGGTGAATTTATATTAGGTGAACTGCGGCATCACCTCGGTTTCGAAGCGATGCAGCGGCTCATGGTCGTATGCGACGAGCGGAAGGTTTACGATCACGTAGTCGACACCAGCGTCGACCATGGCCTGAATGCGTTCGATGACCTGGTCCGGGCTGGCAACGAAGACGCCGCTGGAGAACTCCTCGTACGTTTGCCCTGACGCCGAACGGGCGCGCTCGGTCGCTTTCTCCGGGTCATCCCCCTTCTCGATGAAATGAATCATGAGATTGCTCGATTTGATGATCTCGTCGTAGTCGCGCCCGGCTGAATCACAATGTCGCTGGAGCACGTCCAGTTTCCGCCGGATCGCGTCGGGCTGCCCGCCGATGTTGCAGGCATCGCCGAAGCGGGCCACCAACTTCAAGGTCACCTGCTCGCCCGAGCCGCCGATCCAGAGCGGAATGTGCGGCGTCTGCACGCCTTTGGGTTCGTTGATCGGCTGATCGATATGGTAGTGCTTGCCGTGAAACGTTGGAGCGTCTTCGGTCCACATCTTGTGGAGAATCTGGACGGCGTCACGAAACATACCCATGCGCTCACGGGTCTCCGGAAAGCCGTAGCCGTACGCCTTCCATTCGTCCTCGTGCCAGCCGGCACCGACTCCGCAATAGAGCCGGCCGTGACTGGCGACGTCGACCGTCGACGCGATCTTCGCGAGGAGCGCTGGATTGCGGTACCCATTGCAGGTCACCATCTGGCCGACGTTGACTCGTTCGGTATCACGCGCGAGCGTCGCCGTGATCGTCCAGCACTCGAAAGTCGCTTCCATCGTTGGATTCGGAACGGTGTGGAAGTGATCGTAGACCCAGATCGAATCCCAGGGGCCGGCATCGGCCGCTCTGGCGACGCTGGTCATGGCCTCGAATTTGTCGACCGGATCGTCGATCTCGACCAGGTCCATGCGCCAGCCCTGGGGCACAAAACACCCGAAGCGGATTGGCAAGACACTCCTCCTTCACGTCATGACCACGCCCAACAGCATGGCATTCACACAATCCATGGCTGCCCGCACGTTCTCTGCCAGGCGACGTGAATGCGATCTGGTCACACGCGCCTCCACCGTCGATCGACAATAGAACTGTGGGGCCACCGGTGTTGGGGTTAGCCGTCGTATCGCTTCATGACGGAACCGAGTGTTGCCCCAGTAAGGTGCAAGTATGTCTCATGCGCTTGCCGTTCGGTCATCGAAGCGATGAGATCGGCGACGATCCTCGGATACAGGCGCGGCTCCATTTCATTCAGACTCTCTTGAACCGAGATCGGCAAGACATCTCTTTCGTGCGGCTCATAGGACGCTTCGGTGAAAATCCTGAACAATTCTCGTATGATGATCCGCTGGCCGTACTGCGCGGTCGCCAGGGATGGGTTGGAGATAACGTAGCGCCACGTCAGTTGCTTGAGGAGTTCGACCTCTGCCCGCAATCGTTCGTCGATGCGTATCCGTTTGTCTGAGTCATTTTCGGCGATGAATACGGCACTAGAGTCTCCGATATACCGGTAGATCAGCGATGACGTTGAGCGACGAAGTAATGCACGCCGGAGTCTCGTTCCGTCGTACGGAGTGGCAAGGAAATACAGTCCAGCAACGTCCTCAAAAATGAGTCGTAATTCGTCGACAGTCAGATTGACTTCGCGCTGAACTCTTGGCGTCGCGTAGTCGAGGAACTCAACGAAATCGCGAGAATCGGGTCTCAATCTATCGATCGGGAGAATGCCGGCCCGGTAGAAATCCTCAAGGTCATGGACGGCGTAGGCAACGTCGTCGGCCCAGTCCATGATCTCGGCTTCGGCGCTTCTTCGGTGATCATCTTCATCAAACATCTCGCGCGCCCATTGGAACCTGTCGCGTTCCGCGTCATAGGCGCCCCACTTGCCGTTCCAGTGGTGAGCGTTCTCATGAAGGCTGGGATATTTCAAAATGGCGTTCAAGGTAGCGCGAGTCAGGTTCAGTCCGCGGAATTTCAGATGGCGTTGTTCCAAGGAATTCACAATCCGAAAGGATTGGGCGTTTCCCTCAAACTGATCCTCAACACCCGCGTCCTGCACGCAACGCTTGAGTTCTGTTTCGGCAATGTGCCCAAATGGCGGGTGTCCCAAATCATGTGCGAGGGCAGCAGACTCCACAACATCCGGATCTATGCCACCGACACTAATTGCCTTCTCTTGTCCGCCCGGCTCTTGTAATAGCCGTTGGGCCAGCCGCTTTCCGATCTGAGCGACTTCAAGCGAGTGCGTAAGTCTGTTGTGGAGCACTTGAGTCTCGTGGGGTGACGCTACCTGGGTGATCTCTCCAAGACGGCGTAGCGCTGCAGTGTAGAGGATTCTATCTCGATCTCGTTCACCGCGAGATCGAAAGTCGTCCGACTTATCCCCATCGTGGAACCTGTCGTTTCGCTTTTCGAACGTTGTGCGCCCCGCCATGCGTTCCGGATCATTGTGTTGTCAGCGATCAGGCTACCGGCCCTTGAACGATAGGATCCAGTCTCGACTGAGCGCGAGTTCTTGCTGGTCAACCAGATCCCAGATCGCCATTCGAACAAGGTCTTCGTTGTGGTCGGTCCGCGATAGTTGTTCGATGAGAACCGTCGGTGAAATTCCAGCATCTCCGGCTTGCTTCACGCACTCTCTCGCCTTGTTTTCCAGAAGCGCGATTTTCTGTTCGTCGGACATCTGTTGTTCCTCCTACGCCCAGCGAACGTACGGGTCAGAGATTGGAGCATTCTAAGGGAATTTCATCGGGCTGTCGACACGACGCGATAAGAGTATAGCCCAATCTTTGCAGTAACGATGCCTTCAGCGAATCGAACAATCGGTCGCGAAACCAGCGGTTCAGGTCAGGTCGCGGGTTTCTGTTACGGCTGCCCCGCGGCCTCCGCCTCCTGCCCGCGGCAGTGGTGGCAAATGCCGAAGATGGCGAAGTGATCCATGCGCGGATCGAAATCGTAGAGTGTTTGCAGGCGCTCGCGCAGCGGCTGGAGCGCTTCGTCGCCGATCTCGATCGTCGAGCCGCATCGCTGGCAGATCAGATGATGATGTGGTTCCGATCCCATCAGTTCGAACTGCCGGACGCCGCTGCCGAGGTCGGTCTCGGCGACCAGCCCGAGTTCGACCAGGAGATCCAGCGTGCGGTAGACGGTCGAAAGGTTGATGTAGGGGTAATCGGGTCGCACGATTTCGAGAATCGTTTCGGCGGTGACGTGCCCGTCCTGTTGCGCGAGAGCGGACAGGACCATCAAGCGCTGCGGTGTCAACCGTTGACCGGAACGGCGGAGCACTTCTTGCAGTTCAGCGATATCACTCGACATCCTACCCCCAGGCTCAAGGTGTTGCGCGTTGATGAAACGGTCCCAACTTCCTATAATGATACCAATGCAACTGATCGCAGTTGCAAGGAGTAGCAAGAACAATCCATCGCGTCTTAAACGTTGGCGCGTCTGACGTGTCCCATCCGTAGTTGCCGGGCGTGTGCGACCACCGGCGGAACCGATCGATCTCTGGACCAGTACTGAGCGTACGAACACCGCTTCAGCGCGCCACAATCCCACTACCCGACTCCGGAACCGACCAGGAGCGGACGACCCTGATCAGGCAAAGGGGACCCCGGTGCATATACCCGACGGATACATCAGTCCAGCTACCGCTATCGCCTTCTATGGCGCCGCCACGCCATTCTGGTGGCAGGCCAGTCGCAAGCTGAAACGCTTGCTGAGCGGGCAGACCGTTCCGCTGCTGGCGCTCTTTTCCGCGTTCAGCTTCACCATCATGATGTTCAACATCCCGGTTCCCGGTGGCACGACGGCGCACGCCGTGGGCGGCACCCTGGCGGCGATCGTCATGGGTCCCTGGGCCGCCATCGTAGCCGTTTCGGTGGCGTTGATCATCCAGGCCCTCTTCTTCGGAGATGGCGGCATCACGGCCATTGGCGCCAACAGTTTCAACATGGCGATCATGCTGCCGCTGGTCGGCTACGGTGTCTACTGGCTGATCAGCCGCAACTCCAACGTCCTGTCGCGTCGCCGGTTGGTCGCCGCGGCAATCGGCTCCTACATCGGGATCAACGTGGCGGGCCTGCTCGTCGGCACCGAGCTCGGCATCCAGCCGATGTTCTGGTCGCATGCCGGCCGTGCCCTCTATGCCCCGTATCCCCTGGGTGTGTCGATTCCGGCGGTCATGATCCCGCATCTGACCGTGGCCGGTATCGCTGAGGTCGTCGCGACGGTCTTTGGCGTCGCCTACGTCCAGCGCGTTCAGCCCGCTCTTCTTACCGGGCGAGCCGGTTCGCTCGCCACGTCCTCGTCGTCCGGTCGTTCGCGGCTTGGTCTCACCATCGCGGCCTTTGTGCTGCTGATCGTGGCGGTGCCGGTCGGCTTGCTGGCGAGCGGATCAGCCTGGGGCGAGTGGGGGTCGTCGGAGATCGCGTCACGGGTCGGCTACGTGCCGAGCGGGCTGAACAGCATGGAATCGATCTGGTCCGCCCCCTTCTCCGGTTACTCCTTGCCCTGGGTATCGAGTAGCGCGCCCTTCGCGCAGCACGCGCTGGCATACATCCTGTCAGCAGTCGTCGGAGTCGGGATGATCTTCGTGGTGGCCTTCAGCTTGAAGATCCTGGCCAGGCGGCGTGCCGAAGCGCACCCCGGCGTTGCGGCGCAGGGAGGATAACGTGACTGCTTCTTCACCGCGCGCTCAGCCGCGCTCCCGCCGCCGCAAGGATTTCGTTGCCAAGACGATCAGCGGTGTCACCGAGACGATCGAGCGCTCGGTCTACACCGAGGAGTTTGCCCGGCGCGACGGGCTGCTGCAGCGCGTCGATCCGCGTGTCAAGATCGGCGTCTTCGTCGCCGCCGTGCTGGTTGCCGGGTTGGCCCGAAGCCTGCCGGTTATCCTGGGTCTCTTCGTGGCGGCAGCGCTGCTCGGCCTTCTCTCACGCCTGCCCGCCTCGCTCCTCTTCAAGCGGATCCTGGTCGGGATACCGATGTTCGCGGGAATCGTGGCGCTGCCCTCTCTGTTCCTGATAGGAGGTAAGCCGCTCCTGGATGTTGCCCGGATCGGACCGGTCCATCTGGCGATCACCGCCAACTCGCTGATGAGCTTCGTCATCTTCGTGTCGCGCGTGACGGCTTCGGTCACGCTCGCGGCGCTGCTGGTCGTGACCACGCGCTGGTCCGATCTGCTCAAGGCGATGCGCGTATTTCGCGTGCCGGAGGTCTTCATCGTGGTGCTGGGGATGACCTATCGCTACATCTTCCTCCTCCTCAAGGCGCTGGAAAACCTCTTCCTGGCGCGGGCCAGCCGGACCGTCGGCGTGTCGAGCGAGCAGGAGCGCCGTCGCTGGATCGGCTCGAGCATGGGCACGATGCTCGGCAAGAGCTTCAAGACCAGCAACGATGTCTATCAGGCGATGGTCGCGCGTGGATTTACCGGTGATGTGCGGACGATCACGAACTTCGCGATGCGGGATGAGGACTGGCTCTTCATCGCCCTGTCGGCGGTGATCCTGGCGTCCGCGCTTCTTCTCGATATGGGGCTCGCATGGTCATGAGCACGACGGCCACCGTTTTTCGACTCGCTGGCGTCTCGTTCAGCTATCAGGGACGACACGAGGCGCTCTCGAACGTCGACCTCGAGATTCGCCAGGGCGAGCAGTTGGTGATCCTGGGAGCCAACGGCAGCGGCAAGTCGACGCTGCTGAAAATGCTCGACGGGCTCTACCGGCCGACCACTGGCCGGATCGAGGCCTTCGCTCAAGACATTACCGACGTGGCCGACGATCCGCTGCGCGCACGCGAGTTGCATCGCAGAGTTGGGCTCGTCTTCCAGGATCCGGACGTCCAGCTTTTCAGCCCGACGGTGTACGACGACGTGGCTTTCGGTCCGTTGCAGATGGGCTGGTCCGACGACGACGTTCGGCGGCGGGTGAACCTGGCGCTGGCGCAGATGAACGTCACCCACCTGTCCGATCGCGCTCCCTACGAGCTGAGTGGCGGGGAGAAGAAGCGCGTCGCGATCGCGACGGTCCTCTCGATGGAGCCGGACGTCATCCTGCTCGATGAGCCGACCGCCAGTCTCGATCCGCGCAGCAGCGCCGTGCTGGTCGACGTCATCGCGGGGCTGCGCGATCTGGGCAAGACGGTGGTGCTCACCACGCACCAGCTCGAGATCGTCCCCATGCTCGCCACGCGCGTCGTCGTCTTCGGAGATAAAGAGCGTCGCCCGGTAGCGTCCGGCACGGCGGCAGAGATCCTCGCCGACGGCGCGCTGCTGGTGCGTACCAACCTGGTGCACGAACACCTGCACTATCACGGAGAGATGGAGCATTCTCACCCGCACAGCCAGGACCATCACGTCCACGAGCCGAAGCCGTAGATCGTACGCAGCCTTGCATGCGGCGGCGTGATTCCGGTCGCGCCCGTCCTGCATGAAGCGGCCGCATCAACTGGTAATGCGGTGTACGTACGCAAAAGAAAACCCCGGCGGGAACTCCCGCCGGGGCTGACTCTGCTCTGTGCGCGGCCGGTTAGGCCGCGTTTGCAAGCTGGATAAGGTCGGACTTGCGCAATTTGCTCAGCGCTTCCTTTTCGATCTGCCGAACGCGCTCACGGCTGATGCCGTAATGTTCGGCGATCTCCGCCAGCGTCTGTGGCTGCTGCCCACCAAGACCGAACCGTAAGATCAGCACGCCCCGCTCACGCTCGGTGAGGTGCTCGAGGCTGCGCCGGATCTGGTCACGGATCGCGCTGGTAACGGCCTGGTCCACGACCTCATCGCTCTGCGGGTCGGGGAGCAGATCGCCGATAGTGCTCTCGCCATCCTCGCCGATCGGCTTGTCGAGTGACGAGGTCCGCGGGATGGCGGATCGCGCCTGCTCGATGCGCTCGACATCGAGTTCGAGCGTTTCGGCCAGTTCCTGGTCAGTCGCCGGGCGGCCGTAGACTTGCTCCAGCTGTGCCTCGGTGCGCCGGACCTTCGAGATCAGATCGTGCATATGCACCGGCACGCGAATCGTGCGGCTCAGGTTCGCGACCGCGCGGCCGATCGCCTGGCGAATCCAGAAGGTGGCATAGGTGCTGAACCGGTAGCCGAGCTCAGGATCGTAGCGCTCGACCGCGGTCATCAGACCGATGTTGCCTTCCTGAATCAGGTCGATCAACGGTAGTCCGCTGGCCCGGTACTTCTTGGCGATCGAAACGACCAGCCGCAAGTTGTGCCGGATCAGCTTCTCGCGCGACACCTTGGCGCGCTCGAGTGTGAGCCGAATCTCGGGCGTATCCTCACCGGCTTCGAGCAGCTTGCGCGCTTCGAGGCCAGCCCGAACCGCTCGGGAATATTCGATCTCTTCATTGTGGGTCAGGAGCCGGTGGCCGCCAACGTCCCGGAAGTAACGATAGACCGCGTCGCTCGTGGCCTGATCGAGTAAGTCAGATGACTCATCGATCACATTGTCCACTTCTGCTTCTTTGGCAAGCCTTTCCAGCTCGTACGTATCCCGGATCGCTCGCTCCGTCATGTGACTCCTAGATTCCAAAGTCTGCCGGTAGTTCTCTCGTGCTTGTCTCCGGCCGATGTTCCCCCGAACCGGCCCGAAACTTTGGTAGTATAGCACATCTTAACGGCCAATGTCAAGAACGGCAAAGCCGGCCTTGCGGATACCCCGAAAGCCGTCAGCGGACGGAGATTGAACTGGACGATGAGTGGTGATCCCACTTTCCTGACCGATCCGATCTAGTCAGTATACCGTTCACCGCAGGTTGTGTGCCAGCATGGCACCCGGTTGACGATGGCGGATGCTGCTGCTCCCGGGGTGGGACGCAGCGGACGTGCGCGATCAATGCCCGCGATGACGGTACATCCGCACGTCGACGTCGATGGTCAGGATGAGCCCCTCAGCCACCATCTCATCGAGCGTTGGAAGCAACCCCTCGATGCGCTCCGCCTCATCAACGACCTCGACGACGATCGGCAGGTCCTCGGACAGGCGCAGAATGTGCGCGGCGTGAATCTGGGAATGGGCGCCAAAGCCCGCGACACCGCGCAGCACCGTCGCGCCAGCCATGCCCTCTTTCCGGAAGAATTCGAGCAGTGCCATATGCAGGGGCCGGTGATGCCACTGATCCGACTCTCCAATATAAATTCGCAACCACGTCGCCCGGCCTGACGTTCCTGTCTCCATGATCGATCGTCTCCCCTCCCTACAGCATGCGAGCGACGGTCATGCCGAGCCAGACCGCGATCAGGCCGGCGATGAGCGACCCCCCGACGTTGATGAACGCGCGTTGCAACGAGCCGTTCTCCACCAACCCCATCGTTTCAAACATGAAGGTCGAAAAGGTCGTAAACCCGCCCAGGAAGCCGGTAGTCAGGAAGGTCCGCACATCGGATGGCACGAGGAAGCGCCCTTCCGTCAGCACAAGGATGAGCCCGATGAGAAACGAGCCAACGATGTTGACGGTGAATGTTCCTAGCGTGCTCGGGCCGAACCGGTGAATGACCCAGCCTGAAACGGCATACCGGCTCATGGTTCCTAACGCGCCGCCGCATGCAAGCCAAGCATAAATCATGTTCGGTCGTATCCATTCTTTTCCAAGCGGACGTACATACGATAGGGAAGGGGCTACGTTTCGCCGGGACCGGGCGATGGCCTGCCGCTCTGGCCGGCGGCGTCCGGCGCGGTCGAGACGTGTCGAGGAGCAGCGCGAAGGGGCAGTTTCCAGTGGTTCAGGGGGTGCTTCGTTAGCGCGGCGCATAAAAAAATCCTGCCTCACGACGAATGAAGCAGGAGTCATTGGCGCAGAAGCGGTTTGAGCAACGCCCGTTGCTCGGGTGGACTCCACCACCGCTGCGAATCATATCATCACGGCCGCTCAAACCGCGCGTTCATCGATGCATCTCAGGTATCGTCATCGTCGGTATGCTCGGGTCGGTCGGCTTCACCCCACGGCGCGCCTTCGGCGCATATACTTCGCCTCGTGACTCGCGCCCCAGCACCTCGGGAATGCCTCAAGAACCGGTTTCAATGCCACGGAACTGGAGGGTGTGACATGGAATGGGTCAAAGCACCCGAGGAAATGATCGATCTCTTCGATGGCGCATTGCCCGACCATCCGGAGATCGAGCGCCGTAAGCTGTTCGGCTATCCGTGTGGCTTTGTCAACGGTAACCTGTTCACTGGCCTGCACGCGGACACTCTGTTCGTACGCTTGCCGGAAGAGCTGCGTGGCAGGTTGCTCGCAGTCGACGGAGCGCACCTACTCGAACCGATGCCCGGACGAGCCATGCGAGAGTACGTCGTTCTGCCGGATGCGATCCTTCGTGACGACCAACAGCTGCGCTGGTGGATCGAGACGTCCTTCTCATGCGCGCTCGCTCTTCCGCCAAAGGCAGCCAAGACCCGGGCGAAGACCAGGCGCTCATAGAACGTGACGCGCGGTCGTTGTCGATCCACCTGGTGAAGTTGCCCACACTCCGCGATCGTCACGCTCCGAACGGTGCGTCAATCCCTCCTCTGTGCGACACTCTCACGAAAGCGGAGCGGACTCGCCGCCGGCGTACAGGGGTCAAGCGGCTCGGCTCCGACACATTGCGACTGATTCTGGAGGAGATGCATGTCAACGGAGCGGGAGCTCGCCGGGGGGCTTGACCCGTCGGCGGTGAATGCCGTGCGGGAGGCGACCGATCGGATTCGCGCACAGGTGGAGCGGGTGATCGTCGGCAAGCGGGCGGTGATCGACCGGCTGCTGGTGGGGATGCTGGCCGAGGGCCACATCCTGATCGAGGACGTGCCCGGCATCGGCAAGACCAAGCTGGCCCGGGCCCTCAGCCTGGCGGTCGGCGGCTCCTTTCAGCGCATTCAATTCACGCCCGACCTGCTGCCCTCGGACGTCAGCGGCTCACTCGTCTTCAGCCAGCGCAGCGGGGAGTTCGCGTTCCACCCTGGTCCGGTCTTCGCCAACGTGGTGCTGGCCGACGAGATCAACCGGGCTGGACCGCGCACCCAGTCCTCGCTGCTGGAAGCGATGGAGGAGCGCCAGGTCTCGGTCGAACGGGAAACGCATCCCCTGCCCCGCCCCTTCCTGGTCATCGCCACCCAGAACCCGGTCGAGCTCGAGGGGACCTTCCCCTTACCCGAGGCGCAGCTCGACCGCTTCTTCCTGAGCACCGCTGTGGGCTATCCGGAGCGGGAGGATGAGCGGGCCATGCTGCAGCGCTTCCGTGGGATCGACCCGCTGCAGGATTTGACCCCGGCGGTGGAACCGGGTGATGTGGCCAGGCTGATCGCGACGGTGCGGCAGGTCTACGTCGGCGGCGCGGTCGAGGACTACCTGCTCGACATCGTGCGGGGCACGCGTGGTCACGCCGAGATCGAGCTGGGGGCCAGTCCACGCGCGGCCCTGGCGCTGGCGCGGGGCGCGCAGGCACTGGCGGCGATGCAGGGTCGCGGCTTCACCATCCCGGACGACGTGCGCGCCATGGCGCTGCCGGTCCTGGCCCACCGCATCATCCCGGCGGCGCGGGTCGAGCTGCGTGGCCGCCGCAAGATCGACATCCTCCACGACCTGCTCGCCCAGATCCCGGTGCCGGTCGAGGTCGCTGACGGCTCGGACGGCGTCTAGGGATTCGGGCGGTTGGGTTCGTGATCGCGCGCACCCGATCGCCGGCCCGGCAGCCTCCGGCACCCGACCAATAACCGGTTGAGCTGACCGGCCGGGATCGCGCCCGCCTCGAGCACCGGCTCACGATACCGGTTCCCACGAGCCGCAACGACCGACCGTTTCGGATGTCGCCGACATCCGCTATCAGGAGAGCCATGCCATGAAAGAGGTTACCGCCATGACCCGGACGTATCGTGTCACCCCGTTCGTTCGCATCAGCCACATGCTCACCACCACCATGCTGCGCGCCGGGTTGAGCTTCAACTCGATGACGCTGCTGACCGTCGCCGGTCGCAAGACCGGGGAGCCGCGGACCGTGCCGGTTTCGGTGATCGAGCGAGACGGCCAGCGCTACCTGATCGGCGCGTTCGGCGAAGTGAACTGGGTGCGGAATCTGCGCGCCGCCCGCACGGGAGCCCTGCGCCGTGGCCGTCGCCTCGAGGATTTTAGCGCCGTCGAGTTGACTCCGGCGGAGGCCGCCCCGGTCCTCAAGGAAGCGCTCGGCTTCGCACCGGCGTACGTCCGGTCCTATTTCAACGTCACCGCGGATTCACCGCTGAGCGACATCGAGCGTGAGGCCCCACGTCACCCGGTGTTTCGTCTTATGCCGGTCGTGTGAACGCAGCCAAGAGGCGGGAGAGATCCGTCCGATCCGCAGAGGGAGGTGGCCGCGCCTCCCTGTCTGCGCTCTGTCCGGAACGTTGGGGCACGGCGAGCGCCAGGCCGGCTCAGCCGGTGCCGCGCTATGACACTCGGGGATGCGTTACACTCGCTCGCGTCGAAACCCTGCGGACGATATCAAACAGAGCGAGGAGCGTGCTGATGAACGCCGATCTCGTCCAACAAGCGGAGATGCTGCGCTCACTGCATCACGGTTCACAGCCGCTGTTGCTGCCGAACGCCTGGGATGTTGCCTCGGCCCGTGCCGTGGAGGAAGCCGGGTTCCCCGTCGTCGCGACCTCCAGTTCCGCCGTGGCAGACAGCCTCGGACTCCGGGACGCTGATTCAATGCCGCCTGATCTGGTGTTCGGGGTGATTGCCCGCGTCGCCGCCTCCGTGCGTGTGCCGGTAACGGCGGACCTCGAGGCTGGCTATCAGTTACCGGCCGCGAATCTCGTCGCGCGTATCATCGACTCGGGAGCGGTCGGCTGCAATCTGGAGGATACGGATCATCACGGTCCCGATGTGCTGGTCCCAATCGACCGGCAGGCTGAGCGGATCCGAGCGGTCCGTGAAGCGAGTGTGGCGGCCGGCGTGCCGCTCGTCATCAACGCGCGGGTCGACGTCTTCATCCGGGAGGCTGGCGACCCTGAGGGGCGGCTCGCCGAGGCGATTCGACGAGGGCAGGCCTATCGCGACGCGGGCGCCGATTGCCTCTACCCCATCGGTCTCCGCGATTCAGCCGCCATCGAAACGTTCGTGCGCGAGGTGCAGGCTCCGGTGAACATCTGGCTGCGCGCGGACGGCCCGTCGCTGCAGACATTGTCTGAATTGGGCGTGGCCCGGATCAGCCTGGCAACCGGGCTCTTCCGGCGGTCCCTGAACGAGATCAAGCGAGCCCTGGGCGAGCTCAAAGGAGAGCAGCTTTCCGGCCAGCCGTGAGGCGTTCGTTCTGCCCGAGCCGTTCCGCCTCGCCACCTGCTATTTTGAAAAAGACGCCCCCGCCTAGCCTGGCGGGGGCGTTCGCGTTGCGGTTCGTGGCCGGCGCTCGTAGTCGATTCTGACCAGTTCACCAGCACCGGAGAAGACGCCGAAGTTCGAGACGTAGATCTCGCCCTTGGGCCCGATTAGCGCGACCTACTCGCGGATGCTCAAAACCGTCTTGCCGCGAGTGTGGCCTCGGTCTCCGATCTCGTGCGCCCGCCGCGCCTCCATGAGTGGGATCACGGCGGATACGACCGGCCGGACCTTGCCTGCATCGATCAAGCGCGCAATCTCGACCAGGTGATCGGCATTCATCTGCGTGACCTGCATCATCCCATGAATCCCGCGGGCCCTGGCGGCGGTTGCGTCAACCGGCGTTACCGGGCTGATCAACCATCCGCCGGGCTTGATCACGTCCCACGAGCGGTCGAACATGTCACCGGCCACGGACGCCAGGACCACGTCGACGTCATGTGCGACTTCTTCGAAGCGAGTGGTCGTATAATCGATTGCCTCGTCGGCTCCGAGCTCATGCACGAGATCGAGTTTGTCGCTCGCCGCAGTCCCGAGCACGCGTGCCCCGCGCAAGTGCGCAAACTGCACCGCGAACGTGCCGACACCGCCACCGGCCCCATGGATGAGGATTGTCTGCCCTGCTTGGAGCCCGGCCGCCTCGAGCATTTGCCACGCGGTGAGCGCGGCGAGTGGGACGGCAGCCGCCGAGATGAAATCCAGGCTTGCGGGCTTCAGTGCGATTTCACTCGCGCTGACCACGGCCTCCTCAGCATACGTTCCTAGCCGTGCAGGATTGGAGCACCCGTATATCGCATCGCCGACTGCGAAATCGGTGACATCCGGGCCGATCGCCGTCACAGTTCCCGACAAATCCAGACCCAATGTGAGCGGAAGCGAGTGATCGATCATGCCTCGGAGGTAACCGGCACGGATGGCTCGGTCTACGGGGTTAACCCCGGCGGCATGAACGTGCACCAAAACGTCAGTGGCCTCGCCGATCACCGGGCACGGCACGTCTTCAACGATCAGCGACTCTGGTCCCCCGAATGCGTGGATGCGGACCGCTTTCATCTACCCTCCTCTCGAATAGTTGCGGTGAGATACCGCTGCGCGAGGTTATTGTGTTGAGCGCGTGATTTGCGTAAGATCGTATGGCGATCCCTGTTCCCACATCAATCGGCAAACCCGCGTCGCCGTCGCTTAGACAACACATTGCGCGAGATGTCGTCGACCCACCCAGCAACACGAATGGCAACGGTGAATTTGGCACCCATAGCGATCAGGACGTCAACGGTAATTGATCCGCGCGTCAAGCGCACGCGGAAACTGCTGCTGAGCGCCTTCGAAGAATTGCTGACCGAGAAGGGCTTCCGGCGGATCACGGTGCAAGATATTGCGGAACGCGCCGAGGTAAACCGGGCAACGTTCTACGCCCATTTCAGTGACAAATACGCGCTGCTCGATCATCACAACCGGGTGATGCTGCGGGAACGGCTGGCAGGCACAGGGTCTCCGGCTGGGCTACTGACCGCGGATGACTTATCCGCGTGGACCCATGCGGTTTTTGCGCATCTGTCCCACATGAATTCGTACTTGCTTCGACCGACCGACGAGTGGTTCCTACGGTTGTTCGAAGCGGGTATCCAACAGGAGTTGGAGGCATTTGTACGTGCCTGGCTGGATCAAGTTGACCTCACCCGCCTGTCGGAGCGGGAAAATTCGGCGGCTGCGACCGTCATTAGCTGGGCGATCTTCGGAGCGACGATGGTATGGAGCCGCGCAGGCATGTTATCTCCCGCACATGATGACGTGAGCCGGATGACGAACGTTCTGCTCAACGGGGTGACGTGATTCACGGACCGGCCTGTCGTGCTTTTGGAGCCGGTCCCAGCGTGTCAACCAAGCTCGCACCTGCGGCAGCGCGTATCGCTTTGCCCGGTCGGGCCGGATGTCTTTCCCCGTCTGGGCGCTGTATCGACGGCTCGGCCAGCCGCGCCACCGGCATGGCGGACCTCAGAGTGACTCGTTGTGTGGTCCTCCCGTGCGATTCGCCACGAGCCACGGACGGGGCACGGCAGACCAGTCTCCAACAGCGTCGGATGGCCGGAGCCGAGCGATCCAGATACTGACTCCAGACGAGGCGATGCTTGGCCCGGTCCAGCCATTGGCGGAGTCCACAGATCGACCCATCATAGCTACTGGATGCCAAAGACAACGCTCTTCATCCCGACTGACGCGACGCACGACATGATCAGTGGCTCTATCCGAAGTCAGCATGTTGTCATGGACGAAAGTCGATGCTCACGGGAAGAAATCGAGTTCTCATCGGGCACAGACCCGGCGCCGGACGCGAACGGGGGCGGATCAACCGACCCGCCCCCGTTGCAGTGCATTTCAGCGGTCTGGCGCGAACGACTCCGCCCCTAGAACTGGTTCCAGAGGTACTGGTTCGTCACCTCGTGGTGGAACTGAATCTCACCCGGCTTGATGAAGTTCCCCAGTAGCCGTGGGCAGCGCTCGGCCGAGGCGTGCTTCAGCTCGGCATAACGGTCGCGAACTTCCGGCCCCAGCAGCTTACTGGTGAAGCCGCTTGAGCAGAAGTTGCGGATCGCGTCGTAGATGTTGTCCGGCAGAATCGCCGACTGCTGGCGAATACCCGGGGTGATCGGGCCTTCGAGCCCGGTCCGCAGCAGGGAGTACAGGACCATGTAGGGGTTCGTATCCGGCGCGATCGAGCGGACCTCGATGCGAGCCGAGCGCTCGTTGCCGATCGGGACGCGCACCATGGCGCCGCGGTCGATCGCCGAGGCGATGATCTGGTTCGGGGCCTCGAAGTGCGGGTCGAGCCGGCGATAGGCGTTGACGCTCGGGTTCAGGATCAGGCAGAGATCCTGCGCGCTCGAGAGGATGCGCTCGACGAACGTCCAGGCGGTATCCGACAGCTTCTCCTCGCCCTGCCGTTCCCAGAAGAGGTTCGTGTCGCCCTGAGCGATCGACATATTGGCGTGCATGCCGTTGCCGTTGACGCCGGTGATCGGCTTGGGCAGGAAGCTGGCCGTCATGCCGAGCCGGTCGGCCACCTGGCGGCAGATCAGCTTGTAGAGCATGACCTGATCGGCGGCGATCAGCGCCTCGACGTAGGAGTAGTTCAGCTCGAACTGGGCCGGCGCGACCTCCGGGTGGTCCTTCTCGTTCTGGAAGCCCATGGCTCGCTGTACTTCGGCCGCGGTGTCGATGAACTGCCGCAGCGGGTCGCCCGGCAATGAGTGGTAGTAGCCGCTGGTGCTCAATGAGTCGAAAGCGCCGGTCTCGACGTACACCTGCTCGGCGTGCCGCCCCTTGAACAGGATGCCTTCGATTTCGTTGGCGACGTAGCAGGTCTGTCCGTGCTTCTCGAACAGCTCGGTCACATACGACTTGAGCTTGGCGCGCATGTCGGAGCGGTACGGCGTGCCGTCGCGCTCCAGGACCTCGCCGAAGACGAGGACCTTACCCGGCGAGAAGACGTCGGACGGAAGCCAGTAGAATGCCGACCAGTCGATCGATAGACGCAGATCAGATTCCTGCTGCCGCGTGAAACCGCGCACCGAGGACCCGTCGAAGGTCAGGTTGTCGGCCGACTTCAGCAGGAATTTCTTGTCGTAGTCGAGCATGTGAACGCGACCCTCGAGGTCGGAGAAGCAGACCGTCACGGCCTTGATGCGCTTCTCGTCCTGGAGGTACTTCAGGCGCTCCTCATGAACCAGACCCGGATCCTTGCGTGCCTGACGATCGGCCTTGGCCGACAGGTTCAATTCCTCCAGCTCGTCGTACGGGATCTCCAGAAAATCGCGTAGACCGACGCTCATGTAGACTCCTCTCGATCGGCTGCCACCTTCAGGCCACCAGCGGGCAATCGGTGTGCGAGCACGCCACTACCGCCAGGAATTGTGGACGATCCCCAACCTCATTCATAGGTGCATTCAGCAGTGATTCAAGCCGAGTTATTGTGCGCCGTGCACAAGAGAATGGAGATCGCTGGACAGACCGTGGCTCGCCGAAATCGTGGCGAGAATATCGCGGGTGAAGAGGCGGCGAGAGAACGACGCCGACCAGTGATTTGGAGCGATTCAATGCGCGACGAGGTTCGGATAACGACGGGGCTCATCCGCGCCTGTGGTGCAATTCTTCACTACGAGCTGGCCGGCACGGGTCCGGCGCTCGTCCTGATCCATTCCGGGCTAGCCGACAGCCGCATGTATGACGCCCAGTTCACCGCGCTTGCCCGGCACTGCCGTGTCCTGCGCTACGATTTGCACGGATTCGGCCGCTCGAGCTGGCCGGATCAGCCCTACACCCACCATGAGGCCCTGCGGGAGCTGCTCGATGCGCTCGACATCCCGCGCGCAGTGTTGCTGGGAACCTCGCTGGGCGGCGGCGTCGCGCTCGATTTCGCGCTCGCCTACCCCACCAGAGTGGATGGCGCTGGTGACCGTCGCCGCTGGAATCAGTGGTTACCCGCAAACCGCTCAAGACCGGCAGCTCTTCGCCCCGGTCGTTGACGCGTTCTCGTCGAGAGACTTCTCCCGGGCGATCGCCCTGACGATCCACATCTGGGTTGATGGCGCGCGGCGCAGCCCCGAGGAGGTCGATCCCGTCGTCCGCGAGCGCGTCCGGTCGCTCTACACCGACGTGCTGCTGCGCACCCGTGAAGGCGGCCGGCCGCCGGACCGGCTCGATCCACCCGCCTATGACCGGTTGGGCGAGATCCAGGTGCCGGCGTTGGTGGTGGTGGGAGCAGGGGATATCCCGTCCGCGCAGGATCAGTCCGAACGGATTGCCCGGGCGATTCCCGGCGCGCGCAAACAGGTCTTCCCGCGCGTGGCGCATCTGCTCAATATGGAGATTCCGGAGGAGTTCAACCGCGCGGTGCTCGATTTTCTCCGGGAGCATCGGCTGGCGACGTAGGCCGTCGCGTCAGGCTCAGGATTTATCCGACGCGGCCCTCGTCGGCGGTCTCACCATGCAGCGCGCGATATTTGTGCCAGATGTACCAGATCAGCAGTGCGGCCAGCACCGCGACGACGACATAGTCAGCGAACTTGGCGCGATTGCGGAACGATTCCCACTTTGGCCCCCAAACCTCGCCGACGGCCGTCAGCGGGATGCACCAGAGGAACGCACCGACGAAGGTGTAGACCGCGAACTTCCCGAACGGCATGCGGGCGATCCCGGCCGGGAAGGAGATGAAGGTGCGAACGACCGGTAGCAGGCGTCCGACGAAGGTGGTGATCGCCCCCCGCGTGGTGAACCAGTGATCGGCGCGATCCAGATCCTCACGCGTGATCAGCACCCACCGACCCCAGCGCTCGATCAACGGTCGCCCTCCGACCGCCCCAATGACGTAGGCGATGGTCGATCCGGCCAGATTACCGGTCGCTCCGACCAGGCTGGCGAGCAGGATTCCCGACCAGCCCAGACCGCGATCCGACACAAAGAGCCAGCCTGCCAGCGGCATGATCACCTCGCTCGGAAGCGGAATCCCGGCGCTCTCGATGGTCATGGCGAGGAAGATGCCAAACCAGCTCAATGCGTCGAACAGCGATCGGACAAAATCGATCGACGCCGTTTCAATTCCGGACAGCATGCCCCAGGTTCCTCATTTCTCAATCACAGTCGTCTGTTTATCTGGATCGTCGCGCGGCTGAGCACGCACGTGCCGGCGCGCGCTGAGCGACGGAAACGACAGGTTCCAGCCACGCCGGCCGGCTTCACCGCAGCGAAGCGCTTCGCGACGCCTGCGAGACGCCGCGGAATGATGCGATGGATGCAACCGACCCGGTCGGCGCAGGGAATGAGACGACGGGCGGCTCCTGTCGACGTCGAATGATAGGCGAACGGCCCCCGAATCGCCATGACGGCGAGCAACGCGGATTCGCGCCTACCTGGGGCGCTCTCCAGCAGGCCGCCAGTCGTTCGTGGCCGGGTCAACCCGTTGCTGGCGATGGGTCACAGCGCGATATGGACGACCGCGTCAACGAGGCATCAGGTCAGGCTCATGGCCGGAAACGTGGAGAGTTGGGGGGGTCGTGCCGCCTGTCGCGGATGCCGGGCAGTGAGAGGCGGCACGATTGCGAATCGCTAGCGCGTCAACCGCAGCACCTGCGGTGTGAAAACCTCGTGTGCGTCGTGAAAGGTCACCTCGGGCTGGACATTCACGCCAACCTTCGCCATCGCCGGGCCGAGACGATCGGCGCCGAAGGCGTTGAACGCCGCTTCGCTCTCCCATCCGTCGACGTTGTGGCAATCATCGCCTTCCCACCAGGTGACGTGTGACAGGCCGCCATCGGGCGTGCGCTCGAGCCAGCCGGTCTCCGCTCGGACGCGGTCGTACTCTTCACGAGAGACGCCTCGCAGTACCACGTGCACGACAACCGCCATTTGTGATGCTCCCTTCAGTTCCGCGCTGCAACCGGAAAAGTCTACGCGTGCTTTCTCCCAAATCGCGTCGCACCGTGTCGCGAGCGGCTCGCCCGTTACCTACCCCGTGTACGGCTCGTTGAGCATATTGTGGACGGGCCAGACGGTGATCTGCGGCCGCACGATCCCCAACCGCTCCGTCACCGGTCCCATCCGCTCCCGCATGAAGGTGTCGACGAGATCCTGCGATTCCCAGACATCGACGATGCGGATACCGCCGTCCATTGGCCCCGCGACGTGGAAGATGCCGCCCTGCGGCACGCGTCCATTGAGCTGAAGTGCCTCGATGGCCGCGTCGTATTGCTCGATCGTTCCCCCATGAAATTCCATGATCAACGCGATAGCCATGAACTCGGACCCCCTTCTCCGTTACTGCTACTCGTTATGCCGATAGCTTGATGGTAGTCAGCCTGGATCTCTCACTCCAGCCCATTTCCTGCTCAGTCTTTGCTCAGTATTGGTCTGGTGACGCGGGATAGGCACGAAGGCTCCGCGTAATTAATCTGAACGACATATGCCGTAGTGGTCAAATCGTCGTCCGGGAATATCACCGGGCAGTGTGACAGGGGCTTGCCTTTCACCCGAGTCCGCGCTAACGTACGGCTAGCGGAAATACTCACCACAACTGAACGCGGAGGCCCCATGACGTCACGACTCGGGGACCGCCTAAGCAGCGCTCGTCAACGACGCTTTGTCGGACGTGGCGATGAGTTGACCTTGTTCCAGTCCGCTTTGGCAGCGCCCGTGCTGCCATTCTGCGTTCTCTTTGCCTACGGACCGGGCGGCATCGGTAAAACCTCGCTCCTTGGTCAGTTCGCCGCGTGCTGTTCCCAGTCGGGCGTGACGGTCGCATTCATCGATGGCCGCACGGTCGAGCCACAACCCGAGGCATTCCTGGGCGCGTTGCAGCGCGCTATGGGGCGGGAGGAATCGCCACTTCGCGTCCTTGGCCAGGCGGCGCGGCGGCACGTGATCATCGTCGACACGTACGAGCTTTTGACCCCGCTCGATTCCTGGCTGCGCGAGGAGTTCTTGCCACAGCTCTCCGACGAGGTGCTGGTCGTATTGGCCAGCCGGCAGCCGCCCGCGCCGGCCTGGCGCATCGATCCCGGCTGGCAGGATCTGGTTCGGCCGCTCCCCTTGCGTAACCTGCGGCCCGACGAGGGGCGTGCCTACCTCAGCCTGCGCGCGATTCCCGACGACCAGCAGGCGGCCGTGCTCGACTTCACGCATGGGCACCCGCTGGCCCTCTCGCTGGTGGCGGAGGTCTTTGCCCAGCGGCCCGGGTTCGTCTTCCGCGCCGAAGAGACGCCCGACATGGTGAAGATGCTGCTGGAGCAGTTGGTGCAGAAGGTCCCGGGGCCGGCGCACCGTGCGGCGTTGGAGACCTGCGCACTGGTCCGCCTGACGACTGAGGGCTTGCTGGCCGAAGTGCTCGGCGTCGATGACGCGCACGAGCTCTTCGGATGGCTTCGTGGGCTCTCGTTCATCGAGTCGGGACCGCTGGGACTCTTTCCGCACGACCTGGTGCGCGACGCGCTCGGTGTCGATCTGCGCTGGCGCAATCCCGAGTGGTTCGCCGAACTGCACCGCCGCGCGCGTCATTATTACGCCAGCCGGCTCGGTCAGACCCGCGGGCTGGATCAGCAGCGCGTCCTCTTCGACTACGTTTTCCTGCATCGGGACAGTCCACTGATGCGTCCCTACCTCGAATGGCAGGAGACCGGCACGACGATGCCGGACAGTCTGCGGCCCGGCGACCTCGACCTGCTGCGGACGATGGTTCTCCAGCACGAGGGGCCGGAGTCGGCGGGCTGGCTTGACTTCTGGGCGCAGCGGCAGCCTGACGGAGTAGTCGTCTACCGCGACGCGCACGGCGAGCCGAGTGGCATCCTGGTGCGAGTGGCGCTGGAATCGGCCGAGGCGACCGATCGCGAGAAAGATCCGGCGACGTCACGTGCCTGGCGCTACCTGGAGCGCCAGGCGGCGCTCCGTCCGGGCGAACACGCCAGCCATTTTCGTTTCTGGATGGCGCGCGATGGGTACCAGTCGGTTTCGGCCATCCAGAGCTTGATCTTCGGTCGAGCGGCGCAACACTACCTGACAACGCCGGGTTTGGCCTTCAGCTTTTTCACCGTCGCGGAACCAGATTTCTGGTCGCCGATGTTCACGCACGTCGATCTCCCGCTGCTCCCCGACGTGGGATTCGACGTCGATGGCCGCCACTATGGAGTCTTCGTGCATGACTGGCGCGTGACGCCGCCGACGACCTGGCTGGACGTGCTGGCCGAGCGCGAGATGGAGATGGCGGTCTCGGCACCGCCCGCCCCGGCAGTCCCGCTGCTGGTGCTCAGCCGGCCGGATTTCGAACATGCCGTGCGTGACGCACTGCGGGTGCTGGGGCAGCCGGCCGCGCTGGCCGCCAATCCCTTGCTCCGGTCGCGCCTGATCGTCGATCAGGTCGGCAATGGCGCGGCAACGGTCGAACGGTTGACCGCGCTACGCCAGACGCTACGCGAGGCAATCCAGCAGCTGGGCTCGACGCCGCGCCAGGCCAAGCTGCAGCGCGCGCTGCACCACACCTACGTCCAACCGGCCCCGACGCAAGACCAGGCCGCCGAGCTGCTCGATTTGCCCTTCAGCACCTACCGCCGCCATCTGGGCGCCGGGATCGCGGCCGTGACCGAGCTGCTCTGGCTGCGAGAGGTGCGTGGAGCCGGCCCCGACGTGAGCCCTGCCCCACTGACGTGAGCCCGTCAGCGACAGCCACCCCCGGACAAACAGGCGCAGCGGCGGCTCCGCCCGGCCGTCCGCACTTCGAACGCCGGGCAACGCACGCCGTCGCAGGAATGACAGCCGGTCTCCGCAGTCCTTGCGACGCGCCGTTTGAGCCCCCACTCTCCGCGAACGATCACCGAAATGAGCAGGAAGTGAATAGGTCTTGATCTGGAGAGCGAGCACCGGCGTGCGCCATGCTGTGACCGGGGATCCCGCAGTCTTAGCCGAGGTGATTTGTCATGGTGATGAGTCTCGAAATCGTCGATGCCCTGGTTGATGCCTGGAACAGCGGCGATCCGGACCGGATCGTCGACCTCTACGCGGCGGAATACGTCGGGTTCGACGTGGCCGAGCCGTCAGCGCAGCAAGGTACCGAAGCGCTGCGGCGCTCCGTCACGCGCTATCAGGAGGCCTTTCCGGATTTGCGGCTTACGGCGAGCGCGACCGTCACTGAAGAGAATCGGGTCGCCCTCTTCTGGGTCGCGCATGGTACTCATCGGGGATCGCTGATGCACATCCCGGCCACGGGACGCCCCTGTGAGGTGCGCGGGGTGTCGCTCTTGCGGATCGAACGGGGCAGGATCGTCGAGGCGCTTCACCTCTGGGATCTCGCCGGACTGCTGCGCTCGGTTGGGCTGCTGCCCGATCTCTCCATCGACATGCCTGCCTGAGCCAGGAGCGCCCCCACCGGACAGACAGGAAGACTCCGCATCGACATCGCCAGGCCGTTGGCGGAGGTCAACAACGTCGTCACGATTGGCGATCTGCCTGCAGGCGCCGTCGACGGTGGAACGGGCTGAATATCCACGTCGCTCGCGTGAGGCGACACCGCGAATGCTGCTTCATCACTCCAACGGAGGGCCGCTGCCGATCCGGACCGGCTCCGGCGTGATCGCGGCCGGAGTGCCCGGCGGCGAGAAGACCTCGAACCACATATCTCCGGTCGCGGTCCCGGCCCGAGCCTGAACGTGCCAGCAGCCGGAATGTGGGAAGACGATGCTGCTGAGCCACTCGGAGCCGGGTCGCGGCCAGTTGGAGGTCGCACTCGGGCTCGGCCCGGATGACGGATCGATTCGGTTCCCCTGCGCGTCCTCCACCGTCAGCGTGAGCGGGTCCGGACTGCCAATCTTCCAGGCGAGCTCGGTGTTCTGGTTTGCGTAGAGGGGCATCTCCTGGAAAAGGAGCGCCCAGAACTGGCCCGAGGATGCCGTGCCGGCGAACTCGACGTTGATATCCGAGGGGCTAGCCGTCGACGGGCCGAACGATGACGCGTCGCAGACCAGATCGGTGTGGATCAGGCCGTCGGCGCCAGGCGCGGGTGTCGCGACCGGTACGGGGCCTGGGGCCTGCGTCACCGGCGTGCCGGAATCGTCGTTCACCCACACCACAAAGCTCAACGAGTGACCCTTGTATGCCCCGGTGACCTGCCAGCAGCCGGGCGTCGAGAAGGTGACGCCGGCGAGCATGCCGCCCGCACCGTTCGTCGGCGGATCGACCGTAGCGGGTGGAGCGTCGCCGTCGAGCCGTTTGCCGGTTACTTGTAGCGCCGGTTCAGGTTCGGCGTTCACGCTGTAGGCTGTCGACCACCAGAAGACTTTCTGGCGCGTGGTGGCCCAGACGCCGTCGAGCGGGAGGCCGGTATACAGGTCGTCCGTGCCGTACCAGAAATCGCCGTCACCAACACCCGGATCGACTGGCGCTCCCCTTGGAGCGAACCGGGGCGTTGTGGGGAGCGTCACCGGGCAGGTTCTGGGCACTCCAGGCGCCGGATCGTACACCACGATGAGGGAATCAGGAACCGCCGGAATCGCGGCGCAGGCGACCGGACTGCCCCCGCGCTGGGCAAACGCCAGCAGCGTCATCGGCTGGTGGGTCTTATCCGCTGGAACGAACTCGGATTGCCCGCCGAAGACCAGAAACGCCGGGATGATGTCGCGTCCGTCCAGATCCAGCTCGTGCACGGCTGTCAGCGCGGGGCAGTTCTCCGGCACGACATGCCAGGTCATGGCGTCGGACGGGGTGGCCGCACGGTAGCGGAGCCGCAAGTCGCCGGTTGGCAGGATCTGCGCGTCGACGGTGCCCGTCAGGTCTGAACCGCCGGCTGGCGAGATCGGGATTGTCAGCTTGCCGCTGCTGGACCAGCCTGGTGCCAGCGATGCTGGTGACGCCGCCGGTGTGCCGGAACCGGCGGGAGCCGATGCCGGCGACGCGACCATCCCGGCCGGCCGGTTGTCACCACCATGATTGCCCATGACGACCGCCAGCAGCGCGACCAGCAGAGCCACGACAGCGCCGGCAGCCAGCAGGCGCGCGCCGTTCCCGATGCGGCCCGGCCGCGCTTCGGCGCTCCAGACGTACACCGATGACAGCTCGGGGCGTCCGTCGCTGGTTTCCGAGCGAATGTAGCTGCCATGCGAGCTTGGCGAACTGTACGGAGTGCGCCGCGCCGCGACGCGGTTACGAATCTCCGGCCAGAGGTTCGTCTCGCCGTTCGGCACCTCCTGCCGTGCGACGCGTCGAAGCTCGCGGCTGAGCTGCTTGGCATTCATCCTTCGTGCTCCTCGTGCGGTGGAATCGTGGTTGTGACGCTCGGCAGTTCGGAATGATGCAGAAGCTGGCGCAGGCGGTTGCGTGCTTCATGCAGGCGCCAGCGGATCGTTCCCGGCGCGCTCTCGAGGCGCGCGGCGACCTCACGATCGGACAGTCCGGCGTAGTAGCGCAACACGATGACGGCACGTTGCTCCGGCGAGAGGTGCCGCAACGCCTCGGTGACCGAGTCGAACTGCTCGATGGTGGCCAGAATCTCGTCGGGGCCGGGCGCATCGTCCTGGATTCGATCGAGGAAGCCGGCCTCGGGCGAGATCTGACGTGAGGAGATCTGCGCCGCACGCACGGCGTCGTTGCTGACGATGCGAAAGAACCAGGGAGCGAACGGGCGGCCGGGGTCGAACTGCTCGATCCGCTCGTAGACGCGCACGAAGGCGCTCTGCACCACGTCTTCGGCCAGCGCCCGGTCGCGCGTGATCAACTGCGCGATGCGCGTCGCCTCTGTCTGGTAGAGCCGGACCAGCATCTCCAGGCCGCCGATGTCGTCCTGCCGTAGCCGGGTGATCGCCTCGCGCTCGTCCACGTTACCCCCTCTATTTGTTCTATACACCGAGGGGCGCATCTGTTGGGTATTTTGGTACGTATATATTCGAAGTCGATCCTCAACAGGGTAGCAGAAGGTAGAGCGATACTTCGATCGACTGGCTCGAGGATCGTGGAGCTGACCTTCAACGGGAACTTTCTGCCGCGTGCCGTCGTCATCTTCACACGAGATGATGCCGCCAGCGCGACTGCGTATCCCTCGTGTTCGTCGCCCCTCGGCTGACGAACGGTCTGATCCCGGAACGAGAGGGGAGGGTTCGATGCCCAGGTTGGAGCGATCCGGCAGGTGGCGAGCGAGGCTGGCCGGGCTGAGCGTCGTCGCGGTCTTACTCCTGACCGGATGTGGGACGCCCGTGACGACGCCGATCGGTGGGCAAGGAGCAGCGGCTACGCCGACGTATGATCCGAATGAGTTCGATCTGACCCCCGTCCATCCGTTGCCGACGAAGTGGCCTGACCAGTCGCCAACGCCGATACCAACCCAGGACCCGAATGCGGGATTCAGCCTCTCTGTCACCTCGGATTTTGCCCGCCTCCGACTGCCGAGGAGTTCGCCAGCTGGTATGACCTGATCGTCAGCGGCACCGTCACGGAGATTCTTCCGGCCCAGTGGGGGACTCCCGACGGCAAACGTCCGAAGACGGTCGATTATTCGACAGTCCCGGACATTTACCCCATCGTCACTCCAGCGGTCGTCACGCTCGATGGCGCGCCGCTGGTCGACCGGTACGGGGTGGACGTCTCCTCCGGATCGATCATCGTGGCCGCCTTCGGCGGTCAGGTTGAGCAAAGACCAGGTGATGACCAACGACCAGTCACAGCATCTCGAGGTTGGTGAGCATCTGCTCATGGGACTGAGTGACCATCCCTTTATAGGCTCTCAGGAGCCGGTCCACTACCAGACCCCGGCCGGGCCGGCCTGGACACTCGGGATGGTCTACCGTCTAACGGACGGTGGCGAAGCCATCGTGGCAATGCCGAACGCGACGCCGGTCGCCACGCAGAACCTGATGCAGGCGATCAAGGACGCCGCGCAGGCGAGCCCATGAGGAACGGCGCACTCATGCGCACGATTGGCTCGGATTGAGCGGTTCCTGCTCGCTACGCGAAGAATGGCAACAGGATCAGCGACACCACCGCCATCGGTGCCGCCTGCCAGAGCCAGCCGCTGCCGCCGCTATCGAGCTTGCCACGAAGCTGCTCCGGCACGTCCATGAGCTCGTAACGGAAGTACGTCCGACCGTAGGGGTTGGGCTGCCGGAAAATGGCAACGATGCTGGCCATGCCGAGTACTCCGATGAGCAGGATGGTAAAGGCCAGCGCGGCGGCATTCAGGCGATCAAAGAGCGGTCCAGCGATCCAGGTATAGAGTACCGCGCCGACCACGCCGATCAGCGTGTAGGCGATTCCAAACCAGGCATTCCGCAGGATAATCTTCATCACTCGCTTGATGATGTTGCTCTCTTCACGACATTTGGTCTCGCTTCGGCTGTCATGGGTGTTCGACAGTCGTTCGGTGAAAACCCATCCCCCCGGCTCATGTCGATTGACTCTTCGGCCGGCCCGTCACCTGGCGTCGTTGCTTGCACCAAACGCATCGCTGGTCCTGATGTCGATAATATCACTGTGGAGTAATGACTCGGAAACAAGAATACGAGTTGATAGACTGGTCGAACTACGTACAGAGTTCACCTGCTGTTTGAGGATGTAGGCAGGCAGTGCGTCGATGTGCGCCGGCGGATGAAAGCTACGAGCTGGCAGAACGAAGTTCCTGAGGGGACTGAGCCTGTGCAAACTCAGCGCCTTCAGTGCGCTTCGTCTCATTTAGACCGGGATCTTTCGAGTCCCGGGCGCGCGTGGCTAGATGGCTCAACGAGGTTGTCTACGATCATGAGCCGTGGGCCACGAATGGCGGCGCCGTTCCGCTGGATCAGGCGTCGCTCGCGCTAGCGGACGCCACTCTACCAGCCGCATTTCCGTAGCGTCGCCAGCCGCCGAAATCAGGAGGAACCCCGTGGAGATGCAAGATCACAGCTTCCCACAGCGGGTGCGGGTCATCTTTCGCCTGATCGCGGCGTTGCTCTTCCACCGAGCACCAACGGAGACGTCGTCGGGCTGGTCCGCATCTCCCGACCTTCCACCGCGGCCGATGCCGCGCGGTCCGCGCCCCGAGATTCGGGAACTGCTGACCGTCATTCCGATCGCGCAGACGCAAACCGCCGCTGGTATCGACGTGACTCTTCTCTCACTCGAGTCCTACCGTTCAGGGTTCATCGTTCTGGGCCAGCATTCGGCCAAATATGGTGAGCACGGACCCGACAACATCTGGCACGCGATCCCGGTCATCACCGCCGTTGACGATCTCGGCAACGACTATCAATGGTGGCCGACCGGCGGTAACCGCAACCGCTTCGAGTGTCAGTTCGCACCTGCCCTCGACCCCAACGCGCGCGAACTGACGCTCACCATCACCGTGATTCGCTGGACCTTCTTCCAGGAGCACCGGCACCAGATGGACGAAGGGCCGTGGGTCTTTCATGTGTCGCTGGCCTGATGTGGGGCTTCAGCGATCGTGCCGCAAAACAGAGGCGACCGGTACACTGACATGGAGTGTCGCTTCGCGCCGCCCGCGTCGTCAGCGGATTCACGTGCCCGCATCGCGCAGCCCCAAGACCATGCTCCTCGTCGTGTTGGTGCTCCTGACATCCTCAGCCTGCACGCCCACGCTCCCCAACCCGTTTGCACCGGCGCGCGGCGCGTCGACAGGGCCGAAGCTCCGGACGAGTCAGGACGCGACGGCAGCCGGATTCAAGCTGGTGCCGGGCAAGAAGGGGGAACACCCTACCGTCGTCGATGTCCAGCGAATGGGTTCAATCGAATGGATCGCGTGGCTGGATGAACGCGGGATCCCGTCCGAACCGGGCTCGATCGACCCGTCGTCGACCATCTGGGTGCTGGAGTTCACCAACGCCGCCCTGCCCCAGCCATGTTCAGCCGCGGATCCGGCAGGGTGCGTCCACGATCATCTCTTCCTGTCGCTGGACGCGATGAGCGGGAAGAGCCTCGGGTTCCTCTTCCCGAAAGGTGGCGCGCCGGCCAACTACACGCCGTGAGCCGCCCACCCGCGGTCTCCAGGGGGGTGCCCGCACCGGTGTCGCGAACCACTTCTGGACGTGCGCCGTGTCACTATCGTAGCGTTATCGCCGGACTTCGTCGTATCCGGATCGCGAACAGGGAGTCGACCTGCCAGCCTCCACCATCCGCGTGAAGAGCATCCAAACGTGAGCGGCACACCTGCACGCGTGTCGCCGTCGCGGCGTCGAACGCCGACCTCACGCGATGCGCTCGCGGTCCTCATCCCAGCCGTGATTGGGGTAGTCTGGGCCGTCATCGCCGTCGACTTCACCTTTCTGTTGGAGATCGACTGGTTCACGACCCCGCATGGCGCCGTCGCCATCATCGCGTATGCACTTCAGCTCATCGTCTTCTGGCCGTCGGCGCTCTTCATGCTGGCGACGCGCGTTATACCGCTCAGCGGCTGGCAGCCGGGCTGGCCCGGGCTGTCGCTCCTCACCATCGCATGTGGAGCAATCCCTGGAGCGCTGTTCGGGCTCGTGACCGTCTCCTGGTCGCGCCGTTGAGCGTGCTGGACGGTCGCGCTGGCGCGAGATTCGCCGGTATCGTCGCCACGACGCGAGGTTGAGCGAGTACGCGGCGAACATCGCGCGGTTCGACGGATCTCACTCCCAGCCGAAGCTGTCGAACCAGACTCCGCGTCGGTAGTTGGCGAGCGCCTGGCGCACGTAGGGGATCACGTTGGCGGGAAGGCGATCCAGATCATACCAGGCCAACTCGCTGCATTTGTGCGGCTCACGGTTCTCAATCTCGCCCTGCCAGCGGCTGGCCGCGACGAAGAAGTCGATCCGCTCCTGGGATGATTCGCGACGGTGCGTCACGCCCACCACCTCGACGTTCTCCGGTGCGATCTGAATGCCCGCCTCTTCCAGCGCCTCGCGGATCGCCGCCTCCTTGACCGTCTCGCCGCCGTTCAGATGCCCACCGACGACGCTGTAGTTCCCGTCCTCATAACCGGTGTTGGCTCGTTGCAGTAGCAGCACTTCGTTATGTCGCATCAGAACGACGTGAACCGCGACCGGCGTTTGAAAGCGTTCCGGCGCCATGTGATAATCCTCGATCATTTGTTCGTCTCGCTGGACGACTCGCCTCCGACGACCTCAGGGAGTGAACCATGCCTGCTTCCTCGCGTACAGATGCGACTGACTCCAGGGCCGCATTCGACGTGCGTGCGCTTTATTTCAATTTGCTGACACGGTGGAACGAGCAGGATGCGGCTGGTTTCGCCGCGCACTTCGCTGCGGACGGCCACGTCGTCGGGTTCGACGGCAGTCTGATGAACGGCCCGGCCGAGATCGAAGCCACGCTCGGGTCGATCTTCGAGAGCCATCCGACCGCCCGCTACGTCGCGAAAGTGCGCGGCATCACCATGCTCGGCTCCGACGTGGCCCTGCTGCAAGCGCTGGCCGGCATGGTGCCTCCCGGAGACACCGACCTCAACCCGGCGGTCAACGCGATCCAGAGCTTGGTGGCACGGCGCGACACTGGCCATTGGCGCATTGCCCTCTTCCAGAACACTCCGGCCACCTTCCACGGCCGGCCGGAGTTGGTGGCGCGCATGACCGAAGAGTTGCGCGAGGTGCTGCGGGGAGAATAGTCCCGAACGGGCTTCTGCCGCTCAACCGACGGGCCTGCCGTCAGACATCGTCATCATCTTGCGACGAATTGCGCATGCGGCACCGCGTTCAGACAGGTAGGATGACAGGTGCAATCTGCACCAGTCCTGCCGCCGCGAGGCAACCCGGCGATCAGTTTCGAGATAGAGGACATCCACGGTATGACGACCGAGATGGCGCCAGCCTCCGCCCAGGATGACGTTCCCGCGCCAACCGCGATGCCGAGACGCCGCTTTGCCGCGCTCCACTCGCGGAACTTTCGCATTCTCTGGTTCGGGCTGCTCTTCTCCAACGTCGGCGGCCAGATGCAGATGATCGCCGAATCCTGGCTTATCCTGCAGCTGACCAACTCGCCGCTCGCGCTGGGGATCGTGAGCCTCTGCTTCGGCGTGCCGATGATCGCCCTGCCGATGGTCGGCGGCGCGGTGGCCGATCACTTCGATCGCATCACGGTGCTGAAGTTCACCCAGGCGGAAGAGGTGATCGTGCCGCTGGTCATGGCCGGCATCATCGCCTCCGGCCATCTCCACGTCTGGATGTTGTACGTCGGCGCGGCACTGGGCGGTTCGATGCTGGCCTTCGACAATCCGGCCCGGCAAGCGTTGCTGCCGGGGCTCGTGCCGCCGGAAGATCTGATGAACGCCACCGCGCTGATGTCGGCGGTCTGGACCGGCGCGTTGCTAATCGGCCCGGCGCTCGGCGGTGTGCTCCTTGGTTCACTCGGGGCCGCCTGGCTCTTCGCCATCAACGGCGTGACGACCCTCTCGGTCGTGGTGGCGATCCTCTCCTTGCGGAACGTCCGCACCCGGAACGAGCGGCAAGCCGAGTCACCCGTGCAGCGTCTGGTGGGTGGAGTGCGCTACGCGGCGGCCCATCGGGGAGTGCTGGCGCTGCTGGGTCTGACGCTGGCGACCGGCCTGCTGGGGCGCTCCTACTCGACGCTCTTGCCGGTCTTCGCGCGCGACCTGTGGCATACCGGTCCGCGAGGCTATGGACTGTTGCTGATGGCGCCCGGCGCCGGCGCCTTGATCGGCGCGTTCAGCATGGCGGCCCTGGGCGACGTCAAACAGAAGGGGCGCCTGGTGGTCGTCGCCAACGCCGTCTACTGCCTGGCGCTGATCCTCTTCGCGCTGGTCCCGCCCTATGTAGCGGGGTTGGCGTTGCTGGTGGTCGCCGGTGTGGCCAGCACCGCCTTCGGTGCGGCGGTCGGCACGATGCTGCAGTTCGCCACGCCCGGCGCGCTGCGTGGACGGGTCATGAGCCTCTACACCATCGCGGTCATCGGCGGGGCGTCGTTGGGCGGCCTGCTCGGTGGCGCGCTGGCGCAGGCGCTGAACGCGCAGGTCGCGGTCATCATCGGCGTTCTCCTTCTGATCGCCGCCTCGGTTGCGCTCGCGACGTCAGTCATGCACCCGCTACCGGTGCCAGCTGAGACGGGGTAACCAGCCCTCACCCCGACTCGCTGCGCTCATTTTCCCCTCTCCCCGATTGCGGGAGACGAGATCAAGGGGTGAGGGCTGCTTACTCCCCTTTCAGCCGGGCGACGATTGGCGCGAAGTTGTCGATGTCAGGGTCGAAGATAACGTAGTAGGTGAGGCCAAGCTGATCTCGTCGCTGCTCGATCATATCGACGATCTCGTCGATCGATCCGATCAGTATATAGGGCGAGCTCAGCACGTCAGCAACCGAGATTCCCCAGCTTTCCGACACCTGCCCGGCTGCTTCACCTGGCCTATTGGTCACCATGAAGCGCTGCACCAGCATGTGGATCTCGATCTGGTCGAAGCGCGCCCCGGCCGTCTGCCGGAGTGACGTCGACCTTGTGCCGGAAGCCCTCGGCAGTCGATTCCTCCAGGTGGAAGTCCCCGCCGTGCGGGCGCATCAGCGGCAGGATGCTCACGATGTCAGCCTCGCGCGCCGCGAGCCGCAGCATGCGCGGTCCACCGGCCCCGATCAGGAGTGGCACGTGCGGCTGCACCGGCTTTGGAAAGAGCTCGAAGTCCGAGAATTGATAGTACGTACCGTCGAAGGTCAACGTCTCGCCGCGCAGCAGCGACTTGACGACGTGGACGCTCTCCTCGAGCGCACCGGCGCGGAACCCGGGCGGGTCGAACGGGATGCCGGTCTGCTCGAAGTCACTCATCAGCGAACCACCTGCTCCCATGCCGAGCTCGAAGCGGCCGTCGGAGAGCAGGTCGATGGTGGCCGCTTCCATGGCATGCAGCGCCGGGTGGCGCAACGGATTCTGCAGCACGAGCGTGCCGAAACGAATGTCGGACGTCACCGCCGCAGCCATGGCGAGTGCCGGACCGTAGGCGAACCGATCGCCGAAATGATCGGCGATTGTCAGTACGTCATAGCCGAGCGCCTCCGCCTTGCGCGCCTTCTCTTTCCAGTCACGTGCTGAGTCGGCCCGGTTGATCTGGACCCCGAAGCGAAACGGGCGCCGGGTCATACCGTTGGTCATGTGTCTAGCCGAGGCCATGGGTATGGCCGTCACCTGCCCGGTCGACGGGGACCGCCGCCTTGCTCGACTCCAGGACGTGATCGACGATCCCATACTCTCTGGCCTCTTGTGACGACATGTAGTAGTCCCGTTCGGTGTCGCGCATGACGCGATCGAAGGGCTGGCCCGTGTGCAGCGCCAGGATCTCGGTCACCTGCGTCGTCATGCGCAGCGTCTCGCGCGCGATCACCTCGACGTCCGGCACGGCGCCGCTGAAGCCGGCTGAGCCCTGGTGAATCAGGATGCGCGAGTTGGGCAGCGCGAAGCGCTTGTCCTTGGTTCCCCCGGCGAGGAGCACCGCCGCCATGCTCGCGGCCAGGCCGACGCAGTAGGTCGCCACGTCGCACCGCACCATCTGCATGGTGTCGTAGATCGACAGGCCGGAGTAGACCTCGCCACCCGGACTGTTGATGTAGAGCCGGATGTCCTGTTCCGGGCTTTCGTAATCGAGGAAGATCATCTGGGCGATGATGGCGTTCGCCACCTGATCGTCGATGTCAGTCCCCAGGAAGATGATGCGATCTCGCAGCAGGCGCGAGTAGATGTCGTAGGCACGCTCGCCTCGACTGGTCGTCTCTACCACCATCGGAATGACCATTTTTCTCTCCTGACTGTTCCCCGTCGCGGCGGATCGGCTCCCGGAATCCGAGCGGGTTGAGTGGTCGGTTGGCCGGACGATCGAATTCGATCTCGGGCTCGAGTCCGGCAGACTCCAGTATCCCTTAAAGGAGCGTCCCGCGGCGACGGCCAGCGCCGAGCACCCCTCCACCGAAATGTGCCACCGTTGACGCGGCACGCGCTGTTCCATCATCTCACGTAAGATCACCCACCACGCCTGCTGATGCGGCCGGATCGTAACGTTGGCGTCGGCCCGCGACAGGCCGCCGTGGCGCACCCTCCTCCTCCCTTGACCACCATCTTAGGAGCCGATAGGCTCGCCTGCCAGCGAGCCCGCCCAATCGCGGGGCTGGTTAGAGGCGCTGGGAGTAAGCTGAGGCTGTGACGGAGGGCTGCGCGATGACCGCCGGTGGCGGTGCGATCGAAATCCAGATTCGTCCTGCCCGGGAGACGGAGCTCGATCTCCTGGAGGAGGCGTTCTCTCCCAACAGCAACGCGAAATATCACCATCGCCGCTTCGCGCTGCAGCAGCGGGGCGACGGTATCTATCTGATCGCCTGGCGCGATGACGAGCCGGTCGGTCACTTCTTGCTGCTCTGGAACGGCCCCACCGATGAACCGACCGGGCGTTATCCGCGTGACACCGCCTGCCTGGAAGCGGGAGCCACCAAGCCCGTCTACCAGCGGCAGGGGATCGGCACGCGGATGATCCGGGACGCCGAGCGCATCGCACGTGCGCGTGGCTGCCGGAGGATTGGGCTGGCGGTTGGAAGCACCGACAATCCGCTGGCTCGCCGCCTTTACGAACGTCTGGGATATCGCGCCTGGGACGGCGGCGAGTTCACGATCCAGTGGGACTATGAGACCAAGGACGGAACGCGAGGCATCGAAACCGAGGTCTGCGTCTACATGTTCAAGGCGTTGTGACTCGGGGAACGAGCGCGCCCACTCCCGCCACATTGGGAGTCCGATGGATGTACTCGCCCGCTTGACAATCGGTTTCGCCGGTGGCAGCATACGCCACCACCTTTCCGAGGTGCTGACCGGGCCGTGAGCGGGCGCTCGCGACACACCCGAGCGGCACACCACGACCACGCCGGATCGACATTGATCGACCGGCGATTGTGTTGTGCTTTCGCGCTATGGTGGACGGAGCGAGAGGGGATCCATGGATTCGATCGTCACGGCGAGCCGTCACAACCGCGTGCCGGTGCTGGCGCTGCTCTGCGCGAGCGCTGTCTCGGAGATCGGCAGCACCCTTACCCTGATCGCTCTCCCTGGTTCGTGTTGCAGACCACTGGCAGCGCCGCGCGAACTGGCTTGACCGGCTTCTCGGTCGCGGTGCCCGGCTTTCTGGTCGGGATCTTCGGCGGCACGCTGGTTGATCGGCTTGGCTATCGCCGTTCGAGCGTGCTGGCCGACGTCGTGCAGCGGCATCGGCCTCGGCCTGGTGCCAACCCTCTACTTCACCGCCGGCCTGCCCTTCGGTCTGCTCATGGCCCTCGTGTTCATCGGGTCGATGCTCGCCATTCCTGGAATTACCGCACGCCGCTCGATGCTGCCTGAGCTGGCCGAGCTTGCCGGAATCCGGCTGGAGCGCGTCAATGCCGGGTTCGAGTCGCTCCAGCACCTGGCGCTGCTGCTCGGACCGCCGCTTGCGGGCGTCCTGATCGCCTGGCTGGGCGCCACGACTGTCCTGTGGATCGATGCCGCCACTTTCGCGATCTCGGCCTTCGTCATCTGGCTCTTCGTTCCGGTGTTCAAGGCACAATCGGAGTCCATCGACCGGCCTGGCTACGTTACCCAGCTTGCCGAAGGTGTTCGGTTTCTCTGGCGCGACGCGCTTCTTCGCGATATGGCGATCACCGTTGGGATCTTCAACGGGCTTGGAGCGCCGATGCTGGCGGTGGCACTGCCGGTCTTTGCGAAACGGGAGTTTGGCAGCGCCACGGCTCTCGGGCTGATGGCGAGTGGCTTCGCGGTCGGCGCGCTCTCCGGAGTATCGATCTATGGTGCCATTGGCCATCGCCTGTCGCGCCGGGCCGTCTGCTATGTCGGCGTATCTGCTCATGCCCATCCTTTACTGGGCATTGGCCGTTCACGCCAGGCTGCCGGTTCTGCTGCTGGTTCTGCGCGATCATGGGATTCGCTACTTCACCGCTCAACCCGCTGATGGTGACGATCCGCCACGAGCGCATCCCAACCGAGATGCGTGGACGCGTCTTCTCCACCTATTCGGCGATCACACAGCTGGTCTCGCCGCTCGGCATCGTCCTCGGCGGTTTCGCCATTGCCGCGATACGGGTTCCAGCCGACGATGATCGTGCTTGCGATCGCGATGCAGATCTCGGCACTGGCCCTGTTCTTCGTGCCGTCGCTGCGGACGATGGACGCGAAGGTGTGAGAGCGGAGCACGATCGCGCCACGAAATCCTTCCTATGCCTACCACGCTCTCGTCGCGAGCTGCTCGGCGCCCAATCGCCGAAGCTCGACCTTGTACGGGTCGGGGTTCTCGGGGTGGTACTCGAACACGGCGCGCTCAAAGTACTGCACCAGCATGTGGCTGTCGGGATCGATGAATGGATCGGAAATTGGATAGCCGAAGAGTGCCAGGCTCTCGCGGGAGGAGTAGCCCGGATCGCCGAAATTCAATCCGTGACTGTGCCAGTAGTCGAGGAAGGCGCCGCACAGGTTGTGCCGCGTTTCCGCGCCGAGCCGGCCTCACCAGCGGCGGAAGGTCGGTTACGGGGATGCATACGACGCCAACCAGAGGACAGCTCGCGTCTGCGCATCTACCGCGTAGACGTCGTGGTCGTAGACCGGCGGGGGCGGACAGCCAGGACAGACGGAACTGACTATGCCAGGCACGTTGCCGTAGTCGAGCAGCCACATGAGCCGGCCTCGTAGATTCGGCAGTATCTCTCCCGACGGCAGCGGAATGTTCGACGGACCACCCCATAACCCGTTCGGGCCAAGTTGTCCAATCGCCGCGATCCCATACCAGGCCTGGACAGTGACCGCCTTGCCCGCGTAGACGCCGCCAGATCCCCATGGAAACTGCTGAGCAACGATGGCCATGGCGTCGTTCACGGATAGCAGCGGAGCGTCGTCGACTGAGTCAAGCGACACCTGATCGCCGCTACTGTTGTGATGGGTCAGCGAGTCAGGCGGCGGACCGTTTTGGATGATCGCCGACGGCGTGGACAAAGGCGTCGCAGGAGCGGGAGTGGCCGGCGGATAGGTAGGAGACGGTGGACCGGGACCCCAGTACCCAAGGCTGTTGCCATCGATCGCATTGAGGGCGACGAAGACGTGTTCGATGTGACAGCCCCCGGGTATTGAGCAGGGCGGGGTGAAATCGGCATCGCTGAACTCGACCTGCCAGATCGGCGTGTTGGCGTCGATGCGGTTTGCCAGGCTGTTCCCGCTGCCTTTCCCATCGTTGAGCCACGTCTGTTCGTCGAGCCATTGACGGTAGGTCATCAGGCGCAGACTATCCAGCGTGGGCGGATTGCCGTCCTTGCCGGGTATGGTCTGGAATCCGTCATCAATCGCCCCTTCTGGCGTTTTCAGCCTGGCGTTTGCGGGGATCTGACGCGCCAGCGTCGGCGTCGGCTGGACGTTCCCGGAACTGAGGAAGGACAACTCGGCGTGCCCGTCGCTCGCCGCCAGCACGACTACCGCCGCCGGGGTCGTGCCACACCCGGTATTCGGTGTTCCAGGCGGCGGCGCCGGGCAGCGTGGAATGTGAAACGTGCCGGAGAGCTCGACCCACCAGACCACCGTACCTGGATCGTCATGGCCCGGAACGGGGGCCTCTCCTTCAGCAGCCCAGGCTTCACCGAGCGTCATCCATTCGACATGCTTGACCGCCACGTCCTCTTTGTCCCAGGGGCTGGCGCGCTCCACGGCCAGGGCGCGAGCCGCCGCCTCGTCGGGAGTGCGGACGGGTCCGGTTGACGTCGAGGACGTAACGGTCGGAGTGGCGGGAGTTGAAGAGTTGGTCGTGCCCGTAGCGATGCTCGTCGAAGTGCTCGAGATTCCCGCTCCAGCACGTGATAGCTCGTTCTCCCTGGTTGGCGTTCCCTGGCCGCAGCCGGCAATCATGATGATGAGCACAGCGACTGCTAAGTTGGTGCCAAGCCGTCGCCACATGGGATGTCTCCAGCCGCTGATCGAGCATGTTCTATTGATGAGACGTTTTTCAACCCGGAAAGGTTCCAGATCACGAAACGAGCGTCCCTCGAGCACACAGCCTGAGTGACCCTGCTAATCGCGTCAGGGCTTGCCGAGCCAGCGCTCGTACCAGTCGAGTACCCGGCGCAGGATGTCGCGCTGGTGGGCGCGCTCGCGCACGCCGTGCGGCTCGCGCGGGTAGATGACCAGCTGCACCGGCACGTCACGCTCGCGCAGCGCACGCTCGAAGCCGATCGCCTGGCTGACCGGCACGCGCTCGTCGTTCTTGCCGTGGAGCATCAAGCAGCGGCGTCTCGGCCCGGGAGGCGAAGGAGATCGGTGAGAGTTCGGCGGCGCGGCTGGGACCGGCTCCGTCCCAGGGACTGCTGCCGCCGAGAACGCTCTCGAATCTCGGCATGTCGCTGGTCAGGGTCATCATGTTCCAGTCACTGACGCCGGCCCCCATCACCGCCGCGCTGAAAGCGATTGGTGTGGGTCACCGCCCAGGCGGTCATGAACCCGCCCTGGCTCCAGCCGCCGATGCCGAGCCGGTCCGGATCGGCGATGCCCCGTTCGACGGCGGCGTCGACGGCCGAGAGGACATCCGGGAAGTCCCCCTCGCCGACGTTGCCGCGCGCGTGGGTGGCGAAGCGGTGACCGTGGCCGAGGCCGCCGCGATAGTTCGGCATCAGCACGGCGTACCCGTGGGCGGCCAGCCATTGCGCCCAGTTCAACGGTCGCAAGTTCCACCCATTGGACGAGCGTCCATAGGGCCCACCGTGCACCAGGACAACGAGTGGCAGCGGTCCCTCGGGCGCCTTCGGCGGCCGGATCAGGATACCGTCGAGCGGCAGGCCGTCGGGCGCCTGCCAGACGAACGGCTCCTGCGTGCCGAAGTCGAACTCGCGCAGCGGAGCGTGGTGATCGCTCACCTTCCGCGGCGCGTCCAGCGGACCGGTGTAAAGCTCGGGCGGTTCGCTGCCGGACGAGCGCACGACTGCCAGCACGGGCTGCCCGTCACGCAGCACGACATCCGCGGCACTGACGTCCCCCTCCGGGTAGGTGTACAGCAGTTCCCGTGCGCCGCTGGCGGGGTCGAGCCATTCGAGGCGCGTGGTCAGGCCTTCGGCCAGGCTGATGATCACGCGCTCGCTCCCACGGACGGACCGCAGGCCGGTCACGCAGTGCTCGTCGTCGGGCGACGGGCCGACCCGGCGCGCTGGCCCCGAGCCGTCCGACGGCACGGCGTAGACGGTGAACGAGCCCTGCGGCTGAGGATCGTGCGCGCCGACGAAGAGGAGCGATCCGCCGCCCGCGCTCCAGGTTAGTTCCCGTGGCGACCAGGACCCGTCGACCGCGATCTCGATAGGCTCACCAGCACCGGCAGCCGGGATCACGCTGACCCGAGACTGGAAGCCCGGACTCGATCTCCGGCGTCGGCCCGGCAATGTAGGCGATTCGTCTTCCATCCGGCGACCAGGCCAGGTCGGTGAGATGCACGTCGCCGGTTGGCAGGGTGCGGATCGCACGACTGGCGAGATCGAGGAGGTGGAGACGGTTGAAGGGCCAGCGCTCGCCGTACACCTCCGGGTCGTCGTGCTCTCGCTCGCGTCGTTCGTCCTCGTCACCTGGCTCGTCGGGAGCCAGAAAGGCGATCGTGGTGCCATCCGGCGACCAGGCGAAGCGCTCGATGCTCCGCTTGCGCTCCACCAGCAGCTCCGCCTCGCCGCCATCGCGCCGGATGCGGTAGAGGGCGCGGCGCCGGGGCTCAGCTCGCTCCGCCAGAAAGGCCAGCCATTGGCTGTCCGGTGACCAGCGCGGCTGCTCGTCGCGACCCGATCCAAAGCTGAACTGGCGCGCCGCTCCCGATTCGACCGGGGCCAGCCAGATGGAACCCTCGGCATGCTCGACCCGGCCGTACGGCGTCGCGACGTATGCCACGGCAGTTCCGTCGGGCGAGATTTGCGGGTCTTCCGGGCAGGGGAGTGAGACAATCAGTTCTTCCAGCGCCGTCAAGCGGGTCCTCCTTTTAAGACTCCTTCGCGTTTCTGACTTCGATTTGGGTTGAGGATACCCGACTGCAGGATGTCGCGGAACCCGCGGTGCTTCGTCCGGCCGTAGGATCGTTCTCGGTCAGACGATGAGGTCGGCGTGAGCAGCGAAAGGCTGCCTCGTATCGCCAATGCGGTGGTGTTGAATGGGATCAGTCATGCCGGCACGACGGGGTAAGATCTCGGGCATAGCGTGGTTACGGCCTGATGCTGAACCAGATCCGCATGGCATGGAGACGCCGATTGGCAGCACGTGATGTGGAATCACTCCTCGATGACATCAACCGGCAGCAGCGGACTGCGTACCGGCTCGCAAGGGCGTTTCGCGGGAGGCGAGCAGGGTGCGCACGCGATCGTCGATCCGGACGGTACGCGCTTCGTGCTGAAATGGCACGCCGGTGCGGGCTATCTCGATCAGTTCCGGAACGGGCGCACCGCTACCGAGGACCTCGCCGCGCGCGGCTACCCGGTTCCGCGTTACCGCGACGTCGGTGTTGTCGATGCCACGGCCTATACGATTCAGAGCCTGCTGCCCGGCACACCGATGGGGACGCTGGACGCGCGATATCTTCCGCACCTCTTGCGGCTCAACGACCTGCAAGTCGACCCGGCGCCGCTGCCCTCACGCGGCTGGCCCGGGCTGATCGTCTATTCAGTCCTGCACGGCTTCCACGAATATTGCGTTCTCGATTCGTTGCGCCACCACTCAGCGGTCACCTCCGAGCTCCTCGACCGGCTGCAGGCGATGGTGAGAGCGCTCGCGGATACCGAGTGCCCGGCGAACGACGTGGTCCATTTCGATTTCACCGCGTCCAACATACTGACTCATGAGGGCGAGATCAGCGGCGTCATCGATTGGGATGGTGTCACGGTGGGAGATCGCGCCTTTGATTTGACGACGCTCCTCTTCTACGCCGGAGATCAGACTCGAATTGCGCGATAGGCTCTGGCGGCATGCCGTCGAGCGGTCGAATCCCGACGCCATCCGGCTCTACCTCGCGCACTTAATCGTCCGCCAGATCGACTGGTCAATTCGCTATCACGCGCGGCGAGTTGTCGAGCGCTGCATCGTGACTGCACGCGGTCTGCTGTTGGAGTTCGGATAGCGAGCGCCAACGCGGACCTTGCCGTGACGCAGCGGTCTACTTCCAGACCTGCTGGAAGATGCGCAGGAAGTTCTCGCCCAGAATCTTGCTGACGTCTTCGTCGCTGTAACCGCGCGCCAGCAGGCGATCGATCAGATTCACCACCTGCGGGTAGCGATGGAAGTCGCTGAGCGCCCGGCGCGGCGAGCGAACGTCGGCGGTGACGTGTCTGCCGTAGTCTTCACTGACGTTAGGGTAGTCCGGGTCGCCCCAGGGGTCGGATTCGTGCAGCGGGTAGGTGCCGAGGCTCATGTCGGTGCCGATGCCGATATGGTCGGCGGAACCGGTGAGCTGCACGACGTAGTCGATGTGGTCGATGAAGTCGTCGACGCTCGGCTGGGCATTCTGCCCCGGCTTCATCACCAGCGGTCCCCACGGCGCCAGGCCGATGATCCCGCCCTTGTCGACGCACGCCTTGATCTGGTCGTCGTCGATGTTGCGCGGGTTTGGCACGACCCCATTCGGATTCGAGTGGCTGAAGACGACCGGCTGGCTGCTCCGCTCGATGATCTCGAGTGACGAGCGCTTGCCGAGGTGCGTGCAATCAAGCAGCAGCCCGACCCGATTCGCCTCCTCCACCACCAGCGCACCGAAGCGGGTCAGGCCACGATCGTCCCGGTCCAGCGCGCCGCCGCAGATGCGGTTGGAGGCGTTGTAGGCCGGCAGCATCATGCGCAGCCCGAGCAGGTAGAAGGCTTCGATGCGGTGCAGCTTATCGCCGATGAAGTCGCCGTCCTGCGCCGCCATGATGATGGCCGATTTTCCCTCGCGCTTGGCTCGGCGAATATCGCCGGCCGTCTTCGCCAGCACCAGGCTCGGATGCTTCCGCGCCACCAGATGCCAGAACATCGCCTGCTCGAGCACGTCGTCGAGCGAGGCGTGCGGCATCCAGGCGGTGGCGGCATAGGCGGTTACCCCATGCCGGTGCGCGACGCCGTAGTCGGCATCCGGCCAGGCCTGCATACAGGAGTCGATAAAGATGTACGGGTGGTCACGTTCCAGGATGCCGTGGATTCCCTTGTTCTCAGCCGTCTCCGACATCAGGCCACCTCGTCCCCTTCTCGTCATGCCCGTTCTCACGCCGTGCTGGTCCTGCTACAGCGTACCCTACCGGCCGGAATATGCGACGGTATTCCTCGCGGATACAGGCGCAGGTTACGACCGCAATTCCGATTTCGCCGGCCGCACGACGAAGCTTGGCTTCCAATCGGGGCGAAGTGCGGAGAGACCGACGGGCGGCGAGCGTCGACCGCTCGTGGGGCAGAGCCTCCTTAGCGCACGAGTTGGGTGTCGCGGCTGGGTCCGTCCGTGCGGGAACCATCGCGCGGGGAAGACGGCGGTTGACGGATAGGCGGGTTCCTCAGCCAAGATCGCGCGGGGAGTAATGGAGGTTGACGACGTCGTGGGAACCGGCGCGGGGAGTAGCGCGCGGGACTAAAGTCGCCGCGCTATGAGACGAAGCCCACTGAAGGGGCTGGAACGCGGACCCACAATGGTCATTTGACCGTGTCGATCTCGATCGCGGTCCAGAGCGTCTGTTCCGCGTGATGCCGGCGTTGGTTCGCAAGGTACGCCACGACGCGCGGGAGTTGACGCTCGGAGAACGAATCGACACCGTACTCATTCTGCCATCCGAAGTGACCACCGAATTCCTCGTTGAGTGCCCGTGAGCTTCCGCCCTTGATGCGTTGCACCGCAATCGCGACCGGAATGGTCGGCGGAATCGTTACCGCCAGATGAACGTGGTCGTCTATGCCGCCGATCGCATGCACGACGACGCCATGCCGTTCGGCTGTCTGTCGAACCCGCTGGTGAACGATCAATTCGCGCTCCACGGTGATCAAGGGTTCCCGGCCTTGCGTGGACCAGACGAGGTGGTAATACAGCCGCCACCGTGGCATCGCGCAACTCCTGTCTGATTCCCAAATTCAGCCTTCAGCCGTGAACATCGCCCCATTCGTGCAAAGCATTATGACCCGCGACCACAAACTCACGCGTCGATGTCGGCTCGTTTTTGAGCCCCTTCAGTGGGCTTCGTTCCGTTAGCGCGGCGACTTTAGTCCCGCGCGACCGTGGACGCTGCGCCCAACTCACTCGTTAACCGCCGACTTCCCGGCGCGACCGTGGACGCTGCGCCCAACTCACTCGTCGACCCTCGCCTTCCCCACGCGATGCAACCCGCACACTGGCTCCCACGACGTCGTCAATCCCCATCATTCCCGCGCGACCGTGGACTCTGCGCCCAACTCACTCGTCGACCCTCGCCTCTCCCCACGCGACCTGCAACCCGCACACCTGGCTCCCACGACGTCGTCAATCCCCATCATCTCCCGCGCGACCGTGGACGCTGCGCCCAACTCACTCGTTAACTCCCGCGCGACCGTCGACCCGCGCCCACGTACCGTCGACCTCCATCATCCCGCGCGACCGTGGACCCTGCGCCCAACTCAACCTTCGACCCTCGTCTTCTCGGCGCGACCGTGGACTCTGCGCCCAACTCACGCGTCGACCCTCGCCTTCCCCACGCGACCGTCGACGCTGCGCCCAACTCACGTCGTCGACCCTCGTCATTCCCGCGCGACCGTCGACGCTGCGCCCAACTCACGCGTCGACCCTCGTCTTCCCCGCGCGACCGTGGACGCTGCGCCCAACTCACTCGTCGACCCTCGTCTTCCCCGCGCGACCGTGGACGCTGCGCCCAACTCACGCGTCGACCCTCCATCGTCCCCGCGCGATCGTGGCTGAGGCACTGAACGATGTCGTCAAAAACCACCACGATCCGCCGCGCCAAGACCACGCCCGTTTGGCGGGAGCCCTTCGTACCCCGGAAGCCCACCCAGCGGGCCAGACCGTGGGCATGTACGAGTCAACGACGTCAACGTTTCTGAAGACCGCTTGAGCCGGCCGCGACAGAAGATGGTCTCGGGGAGGAACGGAACTGAAGTGGCTGGGGCTAACGAATGGCCGAGTTAAGAGGTGGAGCGGAAAGCAGCTGCGTTCGAGGGCCGGAGGACCGATGGGTAGGAGGAGGGTGGGTGGAACGTCCGGCGCGAATGCGGTCACGGCCCTCTTCGGCGGTAGCGGAGTTTCGTTGGCTAGTGAAGGAAGAGTACCGGCGTCGACTTATCGGTCTTCTTCGTGATGACGATTGGGCTTATCGTAACTCGCGGGATCATCGGATACTCCCTCCGTAATTCAACTCGGCGTCGTCAGTAGCTGATCGAGTCCTTCGTGCGCTCTACAGGAGCGCTATCCAATCCTTGTGATCCTTGTCGGTAGACTCACCCTTGATGGCATCGAAATTCATGTACAGGTTCTTCTTGCCCTTCGCGACCGATGTCAGCGTGGTGTTGAGCGTATTGACCAGCATTGTCGTGCTCCCTTCAAACTGACCAGAACGTCATCGATGAACCCATCATGGGCCACGACGGTGGAGCGCGCAGCAAACTGCTTTACACCGCTCAGGAGGAGATGGCACACATATTCCTTGAGCGCCGGGCAAGGAAAAGCCCGCCGGACGAAGCCAGGCGGGCATGTTTGCTTTGGACTGATCCAGCGCCGGCGAAGATCAGAACGCCAGGCCGTAGCCATCGCGGCGGGGATCGGCGCCGGCCGAAAAGGCGCCGCTCTCCGGGTCGATCAGGATGCCCTGACCACCACCGACCAGCGGGGTCCAGTCATCGACGGCTTTCACGTCGTGACCGAGCGCGCGCAGCTCGTCGAGCACCTCGGCTGGCACCCGCCCTTCGACCACCAGCTCCGTGCCGGTGCCGGTCTTGAAGCGGGGCGCCTCGATCGCCGCCTGGATGCCGTAGCTCGTGGTCCATCACGTTCAGCATCATCTGCGGCGTCGTCTGCATGATGCCGAAGGATCCGGGCGTGCCGACCATCAGGAAGAGCTTGCCGTCGCGCCAGATCTGCGACGGCGCCAGGCACATCTCGACCTTCTTGTGCGGCGCGATGACGTTCGGGCTCAGCGGGTCGAGGTCGAACCAGTGAGCGAAGTTGTTGAGCGCGAGCCCGGTGTTGCCGTGCACCACGCCCGAGCCGAATGGCGCGCCCAGGGTCTGGGTGCAGGCGACCGCGTTGCCGGCGGCATCGGCGGCGACGAAGTGGGTCGTGCTCTCGCGGGCGATGCTCTCGGGGCTGCCCGGCAGCACCTCGTTCTCGTGCTTGGTCGACGTGTAGCGGTCGCCGCCGCTGTATGCCGGCACTCTTCGAGTCGATCAGCGCGCGCCGCTGATCCGCATACTCTTTCGAAAGCAGGAAGTCGATCGGCGACGCCGGATTGGGGGCGTAGGTGGTGCGGTCGGCCACCGCCAGCTTGATCGCTTCGGCCAGATGGTGGATGTAGCCGGCCGAGTTCTGACCCATGCCGGCCATGTCGTAGCCCTCGACCAGGTTGAGCGTCTCGAGGTACTGCACGCCGCTGCAGGGGAGTGGCGGGCAATAGACGGTGTAGTCGCGATACGTCGTCGAGATCGGCTCCTCCCAGGTCGGCTCGTAGCTGGCCAGATCCTCTTCAGTGATCAGGCCGCCGTTCTCCTGCGAGAATCGCGCGATCTCCTTGCCGATCGCGCCGCGGTAGAAGGCGTCAATCCCGCCGTCGACCAGGGTGCGAAACGTCCGTGCCAGATCCGGCTGCTTCAGGATCGATCCGACTTTGGGCGTCTCGCCGTCGTGCAGGTAGGCACGCCGGGAAGGTTCCCAGGGCAGCAGGTGACCGCGCATGAAGCTCATGAAGAGGTTGTTCTTGATCGTGACCGGGTAGCCCTGCTCGGCGAGCTCGATGGCGGGAGCGAAGACGGTGGCGCGGTCCATCGTGCCGTAGCGCTCGAGCGCCATCAGCCAGCCGGCCAGCGAGCCGGGGATCAGGGGCGAGAGGATCCCGAAGTCGTTGGAGCCTTCCTCGGAGAAGCGATCAAGCGACGCTCCCGCCGGAGCCCGGCCGATAAAGTCGAGCACCACCGGCTTCGTTGCTCCGGCCGGTTTGATGACCATGTAGCCCACCCCGGCCGCGCCCGACATGAAGGGCTCGACCACGTTCAGCGCGGCGGCGGTCGCGACGATGGCGTCGATCGCGTTGCCACCTTGCCGCAACATCCTCAGACCGGCCTCCGACGCCAGCGGATGGGCCGATGCCACCGCGCCGCGGCGTCCGGCGACGTAAGGTCGATGCGCCTGTCCCAGATTCGGCCAAACCACGAGATCACTCTCCTTTGTTAGACATCTAACGCAGACCGCTCAGCGACGTGTCGAACGCCCGGCCCTGTTCGTCACTTCCTCAACCGGGCGGGGTGGCGATACGACGCTCCGCTCCCACCGGCGTCGGATATTCTGGCGATAGCCTGGCGATCTGCGCCACTATAACGAGTGGGCGCGAGACCGTCTATGGAGGTGGAGCGTTCGGCTCTCGTGTCGATTCGGCCGGCGGTTGGGAGCGTCGACTCACGCCGCCAGGCTGGCGATGGCCACCACGCCGAACGCGAGGATGATCGAGCCTGACGCGCGATTGACCCACTGCATGATGCGCGGGGTGAAACGGGCGCGAACCAGGCTGACGCCGGTGCTGAGGATCAGCCACCAGAGCGCCGAGCCGCAGAAGACACCGAGCACCAGCATCGCCGCCGAACCGTAGCCCGCCTCACGCGTGCCGGCCCAGCCGAGCCCAGCGAAGATCGCCACGAACGAGAGAATCGTGGCCGGGTTGGTCAGCGTCAGCCCCAGCGTCGACAGGTAGTTGCTGAGCAGAGCGCGGCGCTGTCCCGTCTTGGCCGCCTGCTGGGCCGGAGGCGTCAGGAGCGTGCGGATGCCGAGGTAGCTGAGGAACAGCCCGCCGATGATGCGGAGCGGCGTCTGCTGGTGCACCAGCAGGCTCGACACCGCCGTCAGGCCGAACGCGGCTACGGCCCCGTAGCAGGCGTCGGCCGTGGCGGCTCCAAGCCCGGAGAGCAGACCAGTCAGCCGGCCGTTGGCCAGCGTGCGCCGGATGCAGAGCACGCCAATCGGCCCGACCGGCGCCGCGATCGAGAAGCCGAGGATCATCCCCCGCGCGAAGAGCCCGATGTCCACATCACCTCCGGCGAGTGCGGATGAACAAACCCCGAGCGTGCCAACGCTCGGGGTCGAGTTCGATAAACGAGCGAATGGTCAGTCGTTCGCTATGAAGCTGGCCGATTGCACGTCCGGCCCAGAGCCGTTGGGCAGCGCCGAGCGCCAGTGCCAGTCACCCGGCTCAGACCAGAGCAGGCTGCCACCCGAGGTGATCGCCCAGATCGTGTCGTCGGGCGCCAGCTGGAAGAGCTCGACCATATCCGCCATTGGCGTCTCGATCCCGGCGCTGGCCGATTCCCAGCTGTCGCCGCCGTCCGCCGATACGTCGATGCGTCCCATCCGGCCGACGTGTGGCGCCGGACCGGCCAGCACCAGGTGCTTGTGCGTCGGCGGGATGATCGTGGCGCGGGTGTAGTCGCTCAGCAGCTTGGTCCAGGTCTTGCCGCCGTCACGCGAGCGGCCGACGCCGCCCAGCTTCGGCGAGCTCTCGTCTCGCTTCTCGTTCTTCAGCCCGGCATAGCCGAGCGACGCGTAGAGCAGGTTGCCGTCGTCGGGATGCCCGCCGATATGGTGGATGTCGTGGTCCGGCCCGACGTCGACGTACGACCAGGTCGCGCCGCCGTCGTCGCTGTTGAGCAGCCCGCCGACCTCGACCGATGCCATCAGTCGCGCTCCGCTTCCGGGCGGCGCGTAGAAGTTGCGGATGGCACCGGCTCGCGGCGAATACGGAAGATACCACTCCTCGTAGGCCGGTAGCGCATGGATGCCCTTCAGTTCGCTCCAGCTATGGCCGCCGTCGTGGCTGCGGAAGGCGCGTCCCGGCTCGGTGCCGCAGATCAGCGCGCTGGGTTGCACTGGATCGGGCCCGATGGTGCGCAGCGCCGTGGCGGTCAGTCCCTCGCTCGATGGGCGACCACGTTTTGCCGCCGTCGTCGCTGCGATAGATGCCGTCGCCGTAGGTTCCCGCCAGAATCGTGTCGTTGCCGTGATCGCCGCGCCAGGCGTGGATTGCCCAAACACGGTGGTCGTCGAGCCCGAGCGGCTCCAGCCGGCCGCTCTGCATTCGGAAGACGCCGTTTCGAGCGCCGATGTAGGTCACGAAGCTTGCCATGCTCTGCTCCTTGCCGATCTCAGGACGTGATGGATCGATTGTACGTGAGTGAGCGATTGGAGGGGTACCGCCGCCGTTCGGGCAGCGGGTTGTCAGAAGCGGCCAGACCAAACCAATATCGTCGCGTTGGACGTACTATGTGGGCACGGCCGAGACTGTCGGCGGATTGTTGTGGCGTCGGACACGGATGATATTTATGTCGAGCATACCTGTGGCGGTAGCAGAGTCTGACAGCAAGAAAAGCCGGTTGGGAGCGCTGCTCCACAGCACCATGGCGATACCGGCGCTGATTGCCGGTCTTGACGTGGTGGCGCATCTCGCCGTCGCGAACAATTACGGCTATTTTCGCGACGAGCTCTACTACATCGCCGCGGGTCGTCACCTAGCATTTGGTTATGTCGATTTTCCGTCCTTGATCGCGGCGTCTGGCGGCGTTGCTGAACGTCATCGCGGGCGACAACCTGATCGCGATCCACGTCATCCCGGCCCTGGCGGCCGGCGCCATCGTGATCGTCACCGGGCTGATGGCTCGCGAGTTGGGCGGTGGGCGCTTCGCGCAATCGATCGCCGCACTCGGCAGCGCCGTGACGCTCGTCTTCATGGCGACCGGCTCGATCTTCTCGATGGACGTGCTCGACGCCCTCTGGTGGGCCCTCGCCTCTTTTGTCGTGATACGGCTGATCCGCCGCGACGAGCCGCGCCTCTGGCTCCTGTTCGGGCTGATCGCCGGAATCGGCCTCACGACGAAAGTGACCATGCTCTTCTTTGGCTTTGCCCTGACCGTCGGGCTGGCGCTGAGTGGGGGCCGTGTCTACTTCCGTTCCCGCTGGCTTTACCTGGGCGGATTGATCGCGGCGCTGTTTCTGGCGCCGTACGTGATCTGGAACGCCGTCAACGGCTGGCCGACGCTCGAATTCTGGCGCAACTACGGTGGACTCTCCGGCGGCGGGCCGATCGGCTTCCTGGCCGACCAGATCCTATCGGCCAATCCCTTTACCCTGCCGCTGACGATAGCCGGGCTGGTCTTCTACCTGCGCCGTCCGGCGGGTCGCCCGTACCGTGCGCTGGGCTGGGCCTTCGTGGCGCTCTACGTCCTCTTCACGATCATGAACGCCAAATCCTATTTCTTGCTGCCTGCCTACCCGATGCTCTTCGCGGCCGGAGCCTTTCAGCTCGAAGGGGCGCTACGTCGACGCGCCTGGCGCTGGGCGCGAGCGGTCCTGCCGGCCCTGCTCACGCTGAGCGGGATCCTGCTGGCTCCGCTGGCGATGCCGGTCCTCACGCCGTCGTTCTTCGCCCGCAGCTACAGTCATCTCACCGGCGCCGGCAACAGCGGCGCGGGCCAGAGCACCGTCAGCGTCTTCCCGCAGTATCTCGGCGATCGCTTTGGCTGGCCCGCCCTCGCGGCGACGATGGCTCAGGCGTACAGCAAGTTGCCGGCGGATGAGCAAGCACAAGCCTGCATCTTCACCGGCAACTACGGCGAGGCCGGGGCGCTGGACCTGTACGCGAAGAAGTACGGCTTGCCGCCGGTCATCAGCGGTCATAACAACTACTACCTGTGGGGCCCCGGCACGTGCACCGGTGCCGTCTTGCTCACCGTCGGGCAGAGCCGCGGCGACGTCGAAAAGTCATATGCCAGCGTGGTGCAGGTCGGGACGACCTCCTGCCGGTACTGCATCGCCGATGAGAACGATCTGCCCATCTATCTCGGCACTGAGCCCAAATTCAACGGGGTGCGCGGAATCTGGGCCCAGACCAAGCACTTCAACTGAGACGTCGGCCCGAAGCGCCGGCTACCAGACGTCGTCGACGCTGACGCCGAGCGCGCGGCGGCCGGCGTAGAGGAGCGACTTCTCCGGCGTCAGCGGGTGGTACTTGCCCGCTCGAACGTCCCGGTAGGCGCGCTCGAGTGGTGAGCCCGTGAAGTAGGACGCTCCGCCAACCGTTTCCATCGCCAGGTCGATGATCTCACCGGCCATCTCGAGTACGTGACGCTTTGCGATCACCACCGCGCCGATAGCCTCCTCGGTTGGCGTGTAGTCCTCGCCGATCTCGTTCAGCGCCCCTATCAACGCCCACCAGGCGCTGCGCAGCTTGGCGTCGATCAGTCCGATCTCCCGCTGCACCATGGCATCGTGCGCCAGTGGCTCTCCCGAGCGAGCGGTGCGCGACGTCATCCGTTTTACCGCCTCGTCGCGCGCTCCGGCGGCGATGCCGAAGTAGACCGAGGCGGTCGTGGGCGCGAAATGGACCAGAGCATTGCGCAGGAATGGGTCGACCTTGCCCCACGGTCGCCGCGCCACGATCTGGGCGTCGCTCACGAACACGTCGTCTAGCTGGACGTCGTTGCTGCCGGTGCCGTGCATGCCGAGCGCGTCCCAGGTATCCAGGATCTTGAACCCATCGCTCTTCGTCGGAATGGCGGCCAGCAGCACGACCCGGCCGCTGTCGGGATCGTCGTAGGCCGCCATGGTCGTCAGGACGCCCGCGACCGGTGCCTGGCTGCAAAAGACCTTGCGCCCGCTGATCCGGAATCCATTCTCTTCACGGACCGCCGTCCCGGTGGGAAAGATGCCGTCGGAACCGCCGCTGGTCATGATGATCAGGCCGTCATCGACGACCCGGCGCAGCGTGGTTCCCGCAGCAGTGGCGCCGTGACGCCAGCTATAGGCGCTGACCAGGGTGCTATAGAGATGCATGTTGATCGCCAGCGCGGTCGAGGCACAGTACCTGGCCAGTTCTGCCTGAGCGTAGATGACCTGCCGCAATGTCGCGCCCTTGCCGCCCAGTTCCTCGGGCACGGCCAGCGCCGCATAGCCGCTCTCGCGCAAAGGCTCGTAATTCTCGGTGACAAAGCTGTTGTCCCGGTCGTGGTCAGCGGCGCGTTGGGCGAACTGAGCGCCGAGCTCAGCGGCGAGCTCGACGAAACGGTCGTCGCCCGGGTAAACCGGAGCCGGACGGAAGCCGGTCGCCCGCGATGCAGTCGTCGTCATTGCGTGTACTCCTTTGCGTTTGGCCGCTTACCCAGGATGCGTCTCAATGAATTGAGACCCGGCAGCAACCACGTTGGCTGATAGCGTTTCTGCATCCAGACTAGCAGTGAGTCGCGGTCGTTCCAGTTCAAAAAATGGAGTGACCAAAGGCCCCCAAAAAGGCCTGCCAAAGCGTGTGCTAGACTGGGCGGAAACGACGTGCCATCCATTCAGCCCGGAGGCGGAACCATCATGTCGACGTATCGTCAGTTCTGTCCTGTCGCCAAGGCAGCCGAGATCTTCGCCGAGCGCTGGACGCCGCTGATCCTGCGCGAGCTTCTCCTGGGGAGCCACCGCTTCAGCGAAATTGAAGCCGGTGTGCCTCGCATGTCGAAGTCGCTCCTCACGCAACGGCTGCGCTTTTTGCAGCGCGCCGGATTGGTCGAACGGCGGCTGGGGGCCGACGGGCGCAATCTTGAATATCACCTGACACCCGCTGGTCAGGAGCTGTACGGCGTCGTCGAGCAGCTCGGTATCTGGGGTCAGCGCTGGGCCAACCTCGAGCTCGAGCCCGGACGATATCGACCCGGACCTCCTCATGTGGGATCTGCGCCGCCGCATCAACTGGGATCGCGTCCCCGACCGGCGTCTGGTGGTGCAGTTCGACTTCACCGGCAGCAGATCGGCGCATTACTGGCTGATTCTGGAGCGCCGCGAGTGCTCGGTCTGCCTGACCTATCCCGGGTTCGACCCTGAGCTCGTCGTCACGGCCGATACGCTCGCCTTTCATCAGATCTGGGTCGGTCACCTGGAGTTTTCGGCTGCGCTACGGCGGCAGCTCGTGCGCATCGACGGCCCGCGCGACCTGGCGCGAGCCTTGCCGGGTTGGCTCGCCCTCGGCATGTTTTCCCACATCGAGCCGGCTCGACCGGTTCCGGTCGCCTCCTGATCTCATGCGACAACGTCCACCACGTGACGAGCATGGTGTGACCAGACACTCGTTGAGGTGGGACGGCTGAGCGCGCCGAGGCGTGCATCTTCGCCCGCGCCGGCCGGGAAAATACGACATTCTTCGCTGGTAACGGCCATGCTTCGTTGACACAATGGGGCATATCCTCGTGTCAGGAGGAGCGCGACGCGAAGAGGACCGGACTACCGGGGAGGACATCATGACCGATCAGCGACCGATCAAAGGGCTTGGTGAGATCGCCTTTCGGGTTGACGATCTCGACCGGATGCAGGAGTTCTACGAGCGCGTCGTCGGGCTGGAATTGATGCGCCGCTTTCCAACGTCGGCCTTCTTTCGCATCGCCGAAGGGGTCGCCGGGCACACGCAGATCCTCGCCCTGTTCGACCGCTCCGCCACGCCGGACTACCAGGGGATCGATCCGGCGCGCACGACGGTCGATCACATCGCCTTCGGCATCGCGCTGGAGGATTTCCAACCGGAATTGGAGCGACTTCAGGGGCTGGGTGTCCGCGTCCAGACCAACACGCATGCCTGGACGCAGTGGCGCTCCCTGTATGTCTGGGATCCGGAGGGGAATTGCGTCGAGCTCGTCTGCTTCGACCCGAGCGTGGAGTGAAACAGACCGCTTCCTGGAGGGTGTTATAGGCGTGCCACGGCCCACGATCCGCCCGGCCGGCACCATCACGCTGCCGTCGCGGCCCCCCCCCGGTAGCTGCGACCGCTTGGCTCATCCGGCCGTCTTCGCTATGCTGTGGCCAGAACGGATGTTCGTCGCACGTACAGGCATGAGCATCGTTGAGTGGCTGGAGCTCGTGGCGACAGGCGCGCGCACGTTCGCGACGGCGACTCGACGGGATGGAGAGCGGATGGACCTGCTCGATCGGATGCTGGGACACGATCGCTGGGCGACGACTCAGCTCCTGGAGCGGTGCGGCACCCTGACCGACGCTCAGCTCGATCAGGAGTTCGACGTTGGACACCGCACCTTGCGCGAGACGCTCGACCACATGATCTACGTCATCGACTTCTGGACGGGGTGGATGAGCGGGCGACCAGTCGATCACGACCGGACCACACAGCAGCATGACCGCTCGCTCGCCGCGCTCATCGAACGTCACGAGCGCTACCAGCCGACGTTCGCGGCGTTCGCTCGCCGGGTGCACGACGAGCAGCGCCTGGATGACACCTTCGTCGATCACTATGCCGTTCGCCAGTCGCTCGGCGCCACGATCATCCAGCTCCTCCATCACAACGCGCAGCACCGGAGCGAGGTGCGGCATATGCTCGAACGCCTGGGAGTAGCCGGACTGTGGGACTACGATCCTCAGGAGTGGGAGCATGCCACGGGACGCGTCTAACGGGTGGTGTGGAGGTTTCGCGGCTGACGGCTGGGACACCGGCCTGGAGGCAGTCATGCTGCCGGAGACGTTGCCTGGTTGCGTCTGCTCGACGGAAGTCCAGAGCGCGTTATCTACAGCCACTTTCATACACGTTGACGTCAGAGCCGCGCCGGTGCGTGAAGAGTCAGCCCCTTCAGTGGGCTTCGGGGGTACCCGCTCGCGGGTCCAGCCCGGCCAGTTTACTGCCGGGCGGGCGTGGCCATTCGAGCGTCAACCTTTTTGCACGTTGCACGAGCTCCTGGTCGTCTCCACCAGCAGAGCTTCGAGCACCTTTTGCAGATGCGCGATGCGCCGCGGGTCGACCGGCAGCGGCGATTCTTTGTTGAAACGCTGCCCAATCTCCGACAGGAACGTGACACAATGCATGGCGGTGTAAAGGGACAGCACGGCGCGCTGCTCGGCGTTGAGGTTGAGTTCTCCCGCCCAGGCGTCGACGTATTCCCGGTCGAAGCCGCCCGATAACATGGCCATATTGGTCAGCGCCAGCACCCACAATGGGTCGCCGAAGCAGACGCTGTCGACATCGACGATCCCGCTGAGCTCCCCGCAATTGACGATGACGTTCTTGGTGGTGGTGTCGTGCAGGAAGCAGACCGGCTGGACGCTCCCGAAGTAGCCGTTGAACCGTTCGACTTCGTGAGCGACCCGATCAACAGGCTCCTCGCTCAGCACTCCGGCCGACCTGGTCCAGCTGCGCGTCCGTTCAAGACTCTCCTCCAGCACGTCGACCCAGGCCGGCTTCAGCTCCGGATCGTCGTGGGAGTGCGCGTAGCCGAATCCGCGCGCGGCCGGGAGACTCCCAGCGCGTCGTTGCAGCTCCACGATTCGGGACGCGATGCCACGTTTCTGGCCGGTGGAGAGCCGCGGATAGCAATCGCCCAGATCAACACCGGGCAGCCGCTCCAGGACGAGGACCGGGAACCCGTGAACGCGGTCGTCGAGCTCGGCGTGGATGAGCGCGGGGAGCGGAATGCCGATCTGAACCAGGCGCGCATGCCAGTAGACGGCACCGGAGAAATCCTGAGCGTGCTCGGGTCGCGTCAGCCGGATCACCAATTGTTCACCGTCCGACAGGCGTGCGTCGAAGACGAAGTGGGCCAGACCGTTCGGAAAGCGCCGTAGCTCGCTCACCTGTTTCCCGGTGATTGCCGCCAGAATTCGAGCGGCGTCAGCACGTGTCGGATCAGACATCGCGCGGTTTCCACCCGCCGGTCAGGTCGTTCATGCCTCGGTTCTCCGCAGGAAATCACGCAGGAGCGGCAGGTACTCGTCCGCCTCTTCCAGATGAGCGCAGTGGCCGCTCCGCTCGAAGACGTGGATCTCCGATCCGGCGATCCCCGTATGCAGCGTCTCGGCGCACGACGGGGTGATCTCGTCGTAGCGTCCGACGGTGATCAGCGTCGGAACGTGAATCTCGCCCAGGCGCGCGGTGCGGTCCCAATCCTTGAGATTGCCGATGACCGTGAACTCGTTCGGTCCGTTCATGGTCAGATACACCGCGTTTCCCTCGAGGTTGGCGCTGGTGCGAAGCATCGCCTCGGGCCATGGGTCGAGGCGGCAGACGTGCCGCTGGTAGAACTCGTTCATCGCGCCGATGTACTCGGGGCTGTCGAAAACCTGCGTTCGATCTCCTTCCCGCAGGGCATCTCGCATAGCGGCTGGGAGCTCGTCGATGAGCCGGTTGGCCTCGCGCACGAACTCGGCGGTGCTGGCTGAGGTGCTGGCCAGCGTCAGGCTGACGATGCCGGACGGCCGGCTCAGCATGTACTCAATCGCCAGCCAGCCGCCCCAGGACTGTCCGAGCAGGTGGATGCGATCCAGCTTCAGCGCGGCGCGGACCTCGTCGACCTCGTGGACGAAGCGTTCGATGCGCCACAGGGAGGTGTCGTCCGGCTTGTCCGAGCGTCCACAGCCAAGCTGGTCGTAGAAGACGACCGGACGTTCGTTCCCCAGCGGCTCGAGCGACTCCAGGTAGTCATGCCCCGCTCCCGGACCGCCATGGAGCGTCAGCAGCGGCACGCCGCCGCCGTCACCCACCACGCGATACCAAACCTCACCACCGCTGACCGCGATGCGGCCCTCTCGCGCTTCGCCGTCGCTCATGATCATTCGCTCCAATCGGTCTCAACGCTCCCGCGCACGCATTTGCCGGCAATGACGCGCGCTCCACGCGCCGGTTGCGCGCCCCTTGTCTTATGCCAGGATGGCGGCGATAGTGCAATCGTGCGTCGCGCGTCGTCTCACGACGAGCATGTTTGCACGCGCGACGGCCGGCCGGACAGAAGCAAGAAAGGGACGCATATGGTTACCGGAATCGACCATCTCGTGATCCTGGTGCGCAAGCTCGATGACGCGATTCAAAGCTACCAGCGGCTGGGCTTTCAGGTCGCTCGCGGCGGCGAGCACCCGGGCGGAACCCACAACGCGCTCGTCGGCTTTACCAACGGAACCTACCTCGAGCTGATCGCCTTCCAGGAGCCGGAAAAGCCGCACGATCATCGCTGGTACTCCTACCTCGCGCTCGGTGGGGGCCTGGTCGATTTCGCCCTTGGGACAACCAGCGTCGCGGATGAGCTCGACCGCCTGCACAGCCAGGATATCGATTATCGCGGCCCGATGCCGGGAGCGCGCAACGCGGCCGGATGGGCAGGAGATTGCCTGGCGTATGGCCTGGCCGCCGGCCGAGCGAAGCGGGGATCTCCCCTTCCTGATCGACGACATCACGCCACGCGATCTGCGGGTTCCCTCCGGAGACGCCGCGAAGCACGAGAATGGGGTCACCGGCGTGCGCTCGTTGGTCATCGCGGTGCGCGATCTGGATGAGGCGTCGGCGGAGTTCGCGGCGATCACCGGCAGCCAGCCGTCTGAGCGATCGCGAGACGACGATCTACGAGCCGAGACCTGCTCGTTTCAGGCCGGACAGCAGACGCTGATCCTGGCCTATCCGACGTCGCCATCCAGCCCGATCGCGACCCGTATTCAGCAGAAGGGGGACGGTCCGTTCCAGGCCGTCTTCGGCACCGACCGCAAGGACCCGCCGAGAGTCAACCCGGAGCAGGCGGAAGGCGCGCGATTGGTCTTCGTCACGAATCACTAGCGGGCGGGATGTCGTTGGAGTTTCGGTCGGGATCGTACGCGGTTCCGCGGTTACAAGACGGCACACCGACCGGTGGGTCGGTGGCGGAAAACCGCGTACGAACGTTGCGCCAGAACAGGTTCATGACACGCGCTAGGCGTCGCTCACGTTGTGCACGTCCAGCGCGTCGCGCAGGCCGTCGCCCATCAGGTTCAGGCTGAGCACCGTGAAGCCGATGGCGATACCGGGGAACACGGCCAGCCACCAGGCCTGGTGAATGAAATTGCGGCTTTCGTTGAGCGCCTGCCCCCAGGTCGGCGTGGACGGGTCGACGCCCAGGCCGAGGAAGGTCAGCCCGGTCTCGGTGAGGATGCCGAACCCGACGGTCAGGGTCGTCTGCACGATGATCGGCGCCGCGATGTTCGGCAGCAGGTGCCGCAGCATGATGCGCCAGTCGCGGACCCCAATCGATCTGGCCGCCAGGGTGAAATCGGCTTCCCGCAGCCTGAGTACCTCGCCACGTACGATGCGCGAGAAGGCCACCATGTTGGCAAGCCCGATCGCGAGGATGACGTTCTTTTCTCCGGCGCCGTAGATGGAGACCAGCCCCATCGCCAGAACGATCGCGGGGAACGCCCAGATCAGGTCGACCACCCGCATGAGGAGGTTGTCGATCCAGCCCAGGTAGTATCCGGCGATGATGCCCATCGTGACGCCCACGATCATGGACAGGAGCGCGCCGACGATGCCGACGGTGAACGAAACGCGCGTCCCCAGGATGACGCGGCTGAACAGATCGTGCCCGAATGAATCGGTGCCCATCGGGTGACTGAGGCTCGGCGCCGCAAGCTGGTCGAAGTTGGTATTGTCCGCCCCGTACGGAGCCAGCCAGGGTCCGGCGATGGCGACGATCGCCAGCAGGGCGACGAAGATCAGCCCCAGGAAGGCCTTCTTCTCGGCCTTGATCCGGCGCAGGAACCGGCTTCCCTGGGCAGTGCGCTGATCTTCCAGCCTCCCGAGCCGCTCGTCGAACGTCCGGTCGGTGACGCCGCTGGCGATATGTTCAACCGATTTTTGATCAGCCATAGCGAATCCTCGGATCCAGGAACGTATACAGGATATCCACCGCCAGATTAGCCAGGACGAAGAACAGCGTGATGAGCAGGATCACACCCTGCACGATCGGGTAATCCTTGGCGAAGATGGCGCCGGTGAGCAGCCGGCCGATGCCGCTGATCGCGAAGACCGTCTCGGTGATGACCAGGCCGCCCAGCAACCCGGCCAGCGAGAGGCCGGCGACAGTGACAACCGGGATCATGGCGTTGCGCATCGCGTGGCCGAGGATGACGCGGCTCTCCGTCAGGCCCTTGGCGCGCGCGGTGCGGACGTAATCGGTCCCCAACACCTCGAGGAGTCCGGCGCGCACGAAACGCATGAGGAGGGCCGCCTCGCCGACACCGGCGGCGAGGGCCGGGAGCATCAGGTGCTGAAACCACGGCCAGAGGCCCTGCGACGGCGGTACGTAGCCCACCGACGGCAGCCAGCGGAGCTGCACCGCGAAAATGAGGATGAAGACGATGCCGAACCAGAAGGTCGGCAAGCTGATGCCCATGAAGGTGGTGATGCTCGCAAAGTAGTCGAAGAAGCTACCTCGTCTGAGCGCGGCCAGCACCCCCATCGGCACCGCGACGATCGTACCGAAGATGAACGCCAGGATCGTGATCGAGAGCGTCTTCGGGAAGGCGTTGACGATCTGGCCGGACACCGACTCCTTGGTGTCGATCGACTTGCCAAGGTCGCCGTGCAGCACGTTGCCCATCCATTTGACGTACTGGACGTAGATCGGCCGGTCGAGACCGAGGTTCTTGCGTATCTGGGCCGCGGCCTCGGGTGTGTACTCGTGGCCGAGCATGGCCGCCACCGGGTCGCCGGGCACCAATCTCAGCAGGAAGAACACGACCGTCGTGCACCCCCAGATAATGAAGAGCGCGTAGATCAACCGGCGGATGATGTACTGCGTCATGAGGCGTCCCCTCGGTCCGAGCACCCTGGCGGAGGAACGAGCGTGAGCCGTTCAAGCTCGCCGCCCGCCCCTCCGCTCGGGTCTGACCTCACTACTTGTCCAGCCAGACGCTTTCCATGTAGAAGATCTCCGGGATCTTGCGGCAGGCCCTTCACGTAGCTCTGGTATCCCGGCAGGAAGTACGCGTGGTACAGGAAGCCGAACGCGGCCTCCTTGCGGGCCAGATCCTGCAGGTCCTGGAAGTCCTTCGCGCGCTTGGCCTGGTCGGTGATCGCGCGCTCGTCGTCGAGCAGTGCCTTCGCCTGAGGCCGGTTCCATTTGCCGGTGTTCCAGGGGCCGTCGGGATAGAAGAAGTTGTAATCGTTGTCGTCCGGATCGGCGTCGACGACGCTGCCCTCGATGTCCATGTCGTAGTCGCCCTTTTGCCAGCGATTGTTGTAGTCGGCGTCCTGAAGCAACTGGAGATCGACCTGGACCCCGATTTGCAGGAGTCTGGTTGCGAAGCTCGTCCTGGCCGCGGTGGTCGCTGGCGGATCCGATCAAGATCGGCTTCGCCTTGGTCAGGCCGGACGATTCGGCCAGCTGCTTCGCGGCGGCCTGATCGTACTTCTCGGGGTTGTCCTTGAGCGTCGCCTCCGTCTGGGTGGCCCAGCCAAAGGCCGGCGCGATCGCGCCGACGCTCGGTTCCGCCAGACCGAAGAGCACCGTCTTGATGTATTTGTCGCGGTCGATCGCCTTGGCGACCGCCATGCGCGCGTCCTGGTTGTCGAACGGCGGACGCGAACAGTTGAACTGCACGGCGATCCAGTTGGTGCCGTGGATCTTGTCGACCACGACCTTATCGTTCCCCTGGAGCTGGGCGTAGCCCTGCGGCGGCACCTCGTTCATCATGTCGATGTCGCCAGCGGCCAGCGCGTTAACCTGGCTGGCCGGCTCCGGGATGAACTTGACCACGATCTTGTCGAGCAAGCGGGCGCCCGCCGTAATAGCCGTCCAACGCCTCCATGGTGAAGCCGGACTGCGATTGCATCGTCGCAGGCCACCATTCTGAATGGGCCGCGGCCGACCGGCTTGAGCAAGAACGTCGTCTTGCCCATTGCGCCGACGACGGTCTTCGGACACCGGACGTGAGGGCGCGACCAGGACCACGACTGCACGTGGTCGCCAGGAACGGTGCGAACGGCGCGCTTGAAGGTGAGCGTGAAGGTCGTATCGTCTGGCGCGTCCGCCTTGGTGATCGACTTGAGCTTGTTGGCGTGCGGTGACGCCAGCTTCGGGTCAAGCGTGCGATTGTAGGTGTAGACGAAATCCGCGGCGGTCAGCGGGCCGTCGTCGTGGAACTTCAGACCGCTGCGAATGATGGAATGTGTAGGTCAGGCCGTCGCTCGAGATCTCCCACTTCTGGGCCAGGTCGGGGATGACGTTCAGCTTCTCGTCGAACTGCACCAGCGCTGAGGCGAAGTTGCGGAGGAGCTCTCCGGCGACGCGGCCGGTGCTGATACGGGCTGGGTCCAGCTGCAGCAATCTGCTGGACGTTGTAGCCGAGGGTGAGCGTCCCGCCCTTTTTCCCCGCGGGCGCCGTGGTGGCCGCCGCGGCCTTAGTCGCGGTCGCAGCCGTCGTCGCCGCAGGTGATCCTGACGCCGCGGCCTTAGTCGCGGTCGCAGCCGTCGTCGCTGTCGCGGCACCAGTGCTGGTTGTCGCGGTTGAGGCTGCCGCCGTGGTTGGCGTCGACTTGGACGAACTGCCGCAGGCCGCCAGCAATCCGGCGGCCCCGGCCGCTGCCACGCCACCGACAAACACGCGACGAGTGACGCGCGAACCAAGCATCGAACTACCTTGAACCGGTTCCATCACGCTGTTCCTCCTCCTCGGCGCGCATTGCGGCGCTCCGACCCCACCGATTAACTCGTCGACCTGTGCCGCTTGCCCCTCACTGGAGCCGCTGGCGGCCGATGCCTCTCACGCGTGGTCAGACCATTTGGAATCGAGCAAACTATAGCTGTCGGCGTTTGCCCTGTCAACAGGGCCGGTCAGACCGGTGCTGAGCACATGGATCGACGCGGTTCGCGACGCTGTACTCGGGGCGAGACGGACTCGATTCACTGAGTCACGCCGGACCTTGCGTCTCCTACCCGTGTATTACTGGTACGTATGAGTGTCGTGACGCGGATTGATTTTGACCAGATCTTCCACGCTAAGCGTGAAATGCTTCAGTCGAGGATAGCGAGCACGGACGGGGAGCGAACGAGGAAGCGACGGCCGTCGCTCCCTCGTGCTGTTCAGGCGAACGGCGCGGCCGCTTCACGTCGCTCACGCTCGCGCGCCAGCAGGGCTTGCTTGCGTGCGATGCCCCAGCGATAGCCGCCGGTCTCGCCGTTGCCGCGCACCACGCGGTGGCAGGGAACGATCAGCGCCACCGGGTTCGAAGCGCATGCCTGTGCCACCGCCCGTGCCGCGGCCGGCTGCTCCAGCGCGTGGGCAACCTCGCCATAGGAGCGAGTCTCTCCAGACGGGATGGTTCGCAGGAACGACCAGACACGCCACTGAAACGCGGTCGCCTGCACGTCGATCGGCAGATCCTGGGGCATCTCGCGACCGTTCAAGAATTCCGCGACAGCCTCGGCCCAGCCGGTTTCGGCCGGTTCGCCGCGCTGAATCTCGGCGGCCGGGTATTCGTGCCGCAGCGCCTGTTCCAGTTCCTGGTCCGAATCGCCGAGGCTGACGGCGCAGACTCCCCGTTCCGTCGTGCCGACGAGAAGGCGGCCGAGCGGGCTATCGACGATGGTGTAGCTGATGTCGAGGCCCTGGCCCCCTGCCCCGTACGTCTTCGGCGTCATGCCGAGGCGTCCGGCACCGCCTTCATAGAGTCGGCTGCTCGACCCGAATCCGGCGTCGTACAGCGCCGTCGTCACGTCCGATCCGGCGCGTAGCTGCTCCTTCAACCGGCCCATCCGTCGTTCCTGAATGTACTGGCGTGGCGTCAGGCCGGTCATGCGCTTGAAGGTGCGCTGCAGGTGATAGGGGCTTACGCCACAGGCTTCGCCCAGCATCGAGAGCGTGATGCGCTCATCCAGGTGCTCGTCGATGTAGCGATTGGACGCCTGGACCATGGCGATCTCCGGCAGCGTCTGTCTCGGGTGGCAGCGGCGGCAGGCCCGGAAGCCGGCGCGTTCCGCGTCCTCACAGGCGTCGAAGAAGAGTACCTGGTCGCGTCGTGGCCGGCGTGACGGGCAGCTCGGACGGCAGTAGATGCCGGTCGAACGCACCGCGTAGACGAATGAGCCGTCGCGGGATGCATCGCGCTGCTCGGTCGCCTGCCAGCGCCGCTCGTCGTCGAGTCGTGAAGGTGTGGGGGTGTGGGTTGCGAGCTGATTCATGTGGCTGTCCTCATCGCGGGCTCCAGATGTCGATAGCTTGATGATAGGAGCCTTTGATGAAGCATACTATCCGGATCTTGCGCTGAAACTCACGCGGCGAATCGAGGCGGCCGTCATGGTCGTCATCGAGTTGCGCGGGCTTGCGCCGTTGATGAACAGTTGGAGCGTCGCTAGGCCGTGACGGCCTGGGATTGAGCCTGACGGCCGAAGATCCGGTCGAGAACCGATCCGGGTTGCCGAATTTGAGCCCGCCTTCGTTGCCGGTAGCCTTCGTCGAGCACCTGCTTGATGTCATCCTGTTGCAGGATCCACTGCAGGTTCCCGACCGTGGTGTGCGCGGACGTATCGAGCTTCGCGCTTCCGCCCACGACGATGACACTGGCGAACTCCGCGACCGTGACCGCCTCCGCCTGATGACGGTCGAGCGCCGCGCCAATCGCGCGCAGAAAATCCTCATAGCCGGATGGAAGTAACTTCGACGTCGAAGCTGGTCGCTCGCCATTCCCGCGATTGCGATAGGCATCGGTGATCCAATGATGGAAGTCCCGGTCCGGGAACTCCAATGCATCGGCGATCCGTCCACGCTCAGGGATGGCACGCACGAGGAAGCCGCCGTCGACCTCGAAGATCGACACCATGCGGGAGCGGTTCAAATCGAGCTGCCTCCCGATAACTCGCAGCCGATTTTGATAGGTTGGATTGAGCAGGTCCCGGGGCATGCCTTCGGGAATCGAATGCGTCGCGGGTATCGCGGCAAGTTTGGCGTCTGCTTGCGAGATCTTGCGCACGGCTCGCACCACGGAATCAAAGAGCTGGTTGTCTTTGGGAACATAATCAGTGACACCGGCCCGAAAGGCTGCCACCGCCACCGCCTCCGACCCGGCCGTCGAAAGCATGTAGATAGGCAGATCGGGCCTGCGCTGGCGCATGCGGACGGTAAGATCGACCCCGTTCGTATCCGGCAGATCGTAGTCAAGGAGACAGAGACCGCACTCGTTGTGCGTGACCCATTCGATCGCGTCTCCCCCGTTCGTTACGTGTCGGGGGCGCCGGAACCCACTCGCCTCGATTACTCGCGAAATCCCCCAGGCGATCTGAGGATCATCTTCTACCAGAAGTGTCGTCACGTACTCCATTGCGCGTTCCCTGCCGCCGCCGATCTGGTTTTCTTCTGCTTGTCGACAACTCGTCGTCCACCCGGCTGCTCGTCATTCGCTCAATGACCGTGCGTATGCGTAGCGCTCGACTCACTTCTCTCACGTACATACGCACGTACGCCCCAATACGATACCGCCGCGTTGACCAGCGGTCATGCCGGTACGATGGTACTTTCTCACCAGATTCGCCTGATACCGGCAGGCACATGACGCAATGCCGCGGATCTCCGGCGTTTGAAGCGGCAGATCAGGCTGAGCGTTCCGAGGTCACGATGAACGCGCGGTCGGCGGATAGAGCGAGAAATGCGTGTGGAGGGCAAGCCAGCGCCCGTCGCGACGCTCGAGGACGATCGTCGCGCGCCCCGGCCGATCAAACCAGTCTCCGCTTCCGTGCCGCCCTTCCGAATCCCAGGGAACGGCCACCCAGGCCTGGTCACCCGAGACGCCCAGATGCAACTCGTCAAGGCGGAAGGTGAAGCCGCGCGTGACGCCCCAGATGTTGCGCCACTGGCCGTTGACGAGCGCGTCCAGCCCGACGCGCATCCCCGCGTAGGTGCCGAAGCCGACGACGTCCGGTGCGAACATCGTCGTGCCGCGCTCGTAATCGACGGCCCGCACGGCCGCGGAAAACTCCGCCGAGCCAGGTCCTGATCTGCTCGGCATCGCCGGCCATTCGAGTCCTCCTCTCAGACGATCGTCCCGACCGGAAGCGCGTGAGCCGTCATCAGCGAGGCGGTATCGGAGCAGAGCCAGACGACCGTGGCGGCAATCTCCTCGGGGGTCCCGAAGCGCCCCAGCAAGGTTCCAGCCCGCTCGCTCTCCTTCTTATTGGGTTCCGTGGCAAAGAGGCGGTCGAGGAGGTCCGTATCGACGTAGCCGGGACAGACGGCGTTCACCCGGATGCCCTGTTTGGCATAGGCCAGCGCGACCGATTTGGTCAGGCCGACGACCGCGTGCTTGCTGGCCGAGTAGGCGGGCAGCGCCGGGCTCCCCTTGAGGCCGGCCGACGAGGCGGTATTGACGATCGCGCCGCCCCCTTGCCGCAGCATCTGCCGGATCTCGGCCTTGAGGCAGAGCCAGACGCCCTTCACGTTGACCGCGAACACGCGATCGAAGTTGTCGTCCGGCGATTCGACGATCGGCGCGACGGCGCCCAGCACTCCGGCGTTGTTGTGCGCGCAATCGAGCCGGCCGTAGCGCGAGACGGCCTCGTGGACGAGCAGGTCGACCTGTCCGGCGTCGGTCACGTCGGTCTTGACGAACAGGGCTTCGCCGCCGTTCAGCGCGATCAGCTCAGCCGTTTCCTGACCGCCCGCAACGTCCACGTCGGCAAGCACGACGCGTGCGCCAGCGGCCGCGAACGCCAGCGCCGACGCCCGCCCGATACCTGCCCCGGCACCGGTAACGAGCGCAACCTTTCCATCGAGCATCCCCGGCATCGTCTCACCTTCTCCACCGCTGTTGCCATGGGCCGGGCTCGCTTCGCCCGCCGGGCGCATTGTCTCATGACTGGACGAATCGTGTGTCGCGCTTATGATCCCTCGAGGGGCTGCCAGCGCAGGATGCGCAGCGGTCCATCGCCACACTGCACGAGCTGCGAATCGCCGTTGTGTTCGAGTAATGTGCCCGGTGCGGCCGTCGATTCGGACTGGCCCTGCACGAGCTGGGTCTTGATAATGAGCTGCTGTTCGCCGTCGATCGTTCCGAACGCGCCGCGCGCCACGCCGCGCTCCCCAACCCAGCTCCGCACCTGGTTGTGAACCTCGCGTGCCGTGCGCGACCAGTCGATCTGGCGCCATTCCGGCTCGAACAGTCCGGCGTATCCGGCCTGGCTCTCGTCCTGCGGCTCGCCCGGATCACCAGCGGCAACGCGTTTCAGCGCCTGCCCGGCCAGACCCGGCACGAGCGCTGCCCAGCGCGGCACGATGGATTCCCAATCGTCGTCATCCCCATAGGCAACGGAGGCCTGAGCCAGGATCGGACCTCCGTCGACGACCGACGTCATGCGATGGATCGTCCAGCCGATTTCACCGGCGTCGTCGCGAAAGCACCATCCAGGTGGGTTTGGCCCGCGGTATCGCGGCAGGATCCCGCCATGCGTGTTGATCGTACCGAGCGGCGGCATGTTGATGACCTCATCGGGCAGAATACGCAGGAAGCCCACTACCCAGAAAAGGTCGGCATTGAACGGCTCCAGCATGGCCGGAAGCCGCTTCACGTGCGTGGTGACGATGACGTCGACTCCCGGGGGCGTAGAGCGCACGACATCGAGATAGACGTCACTGCGGCGGCTCTTTGGCCCCGGGCCGGTGACCACTCCGACCAGCTTGTGGCCGTGAGCGCTGACGAGCCGGTGCAACATCGGCACGATCAGGGCGTGGACGTCGGTGAATGCCACGACGCGCAGCGATCGGGTTACCTGCGTCGACACGGGATGCCCTCCTTGATCCATTAAAGGCGATCGACACGTCCCCAGCAACGGAGATGCCGATCTCGCCGAGCGCGTCTTGGGGGGATCAGTTCGAATACTGCCGCCTATGATAGCAGCCGAACCGGCGGATGATTGTCGCGTACCCGATCTCGTGATACTCGTCGATGCAGCCGGGGAAATCGGCCCTCCATGGTAGACTTGACATCCGGATCAGGGGTTGTTTCGTCGATCTCGCGACGTGAACGAGCGGGATCTCGAGGAGCGTCATGGTCATTACGAAGGACAGCATCAGGGATCGCGTCGGGCTGGAGCGCAAGCTCGCGATCGACAGCTATAACGTCGATCCGAGCCGGGCGCACATCCGGATCATCGATCGCGAGCTCTGCCTTCAGTGCGAACGCCAGCAGTGTATCAACTGCTGCCCGGCGGCCTGCTACGCTCCCCAGCCCGACGGCCGCGTCCTCTTCTCCTACGAGGGTTGCGTCGAGTGCGGTACCTGCCGCATCGTCTGCCACGAGTTCGAGAACGTCGAGTGGACCTACCCACGCGGCGGCTACGGCATTCAGTACCGCTTCGGCTAGCGCCTATCTCGGTGTCTCAGGGTTCCGCTCGGTTCCGTCACTGGGATCGATGTCGACTCCACTCGGTATTCGCTGCCACGCGGGTTTGATCAGCCTTCCCCTACCGTCGCCCCGGCTTCTTGGTCTGAATGACGTGATCCGCCAGGCACGCCCGCAGGAGTGCGTCCGGGTCCTGGCCCTGCATATGCAGGTAGTGAGACCCGATGGTGGCCAGGAGATCCGCGATCGCGTGTTCCAGCATGGCCGAACGAAGCTCGACCGGCGACCGTTCCCCGTCCTCCTCAGTCCGCATCCGGCGCGCGAGCTGCAGCAGAAACGGCAGCTTCAGCATCAGCTCGGCGTCGGGATCGGCGTGGCGAAAGTAGTAGATCACCGGATACTGCTGCAGGTCGCTCTGCACCGCCGCCAGCTCAAGCGCGATGTCGCGCATCGAATTCGCCAGCGTCTGGTCATCCCAGTCAACCAGCGGATGGAGCTCCTGCTCCGCCTCCTGGATGAGCGCGACCTGATGGGAAAGGACGCGCCGGCGGGCCAGGGCTGGGTGGATCGACAGGAACCAACTGATCCCGGCGGTCAGCAGGCCGAAGCCGACGAGCGCTTCCAATATCACGACGAGCCGCAGGATCCCGCTGGTGGGCACGATGTCGCCGAACCCGAGTGTGGCGAGCACGACGAACGAGAGATAAACCGACGTCATGATGTTGTCGGGGCTCGTCCGCTTGAGATCGATACCGAAATTCACTAGAAAATCGTTGGGCAAGAACGGCCAGTAGATGAGCGCCCAGCCCAGCCCGATCATGGCGGCCCAGAGGCTGACGACGCTCAGGAAGATCAGTGGACCGGTGAGCTCACGGGCCAGTGGCGAACGCCGCGCGAACGGGCCGGAGAGGCGCCAGATGAAACTGACGAGGCGAACGTTCAACCGTCCACGCATCGAAGGCGTGAAGAGCGTCAGCAGGATGTCGATGAGGGCCAGTCCGATGATGAGACACCCGGCAGCCACCGAAAGCCAGATCACCATATGCAGCGTCTCGATTCCCGGCGTGTCGCCGGCCGGTTGAACCCGTTGCCGGGTCAATGCGGTTGGGCTTCGCGGGCGGTTCCCCGGACCCGCGAGATCCGGCTCAGAATCCGGGGACGAGGCGGCCCACCATGTTGACGGTTGAGCCGCGCCGGTCGCTCGTGACGGGCGTCGAACACGCGAGGGCGACGGCTTCCGCTAGGAGCCGGTCGCGGCTCGCACGGTTGCCGCGAGCTCGGCCAGGTAGTCGCTAGGCAGGTTCAGTGCCGCCGCTCCGGCGAGGATCGGGCGGGTGTAGGCGGTGGTCGGCCGAAAGGGGCCGCCGGGGCTGGGCATGATGTAGGTGGAGGCGTCGATCTCGCTCCCGTCGCCGGTCGCGAGCGTCAGATCGACCCGGCGATAGTAGCCCCGGTCGACGCCCGATATCCGGTCCAGTTCATCGTATTCGTCATCGCTCAGCTCGTAGATCAATCCGTAGATCTCGTGATCGGGCGTCTCGTCGAGGTTGCAGCCGCCTCCGGGGTCCGTGACGCCGTAATGAGCGAAGGCCACGCGGTAGCCAACGAGCCGCGCGACGACGGTTGCCGCGGCGTTCGGGCAGAATTTTCGCATCTCTTCCGTATCGAGCAGCGTGCAGTAGGCGAAGTAGCGCGGCATCGGGCACCCCCATCGTTCTCCGTGACCGGACACGGATCGAGCAGGCTTGAGATCGTTGGTGAAGCCACTCTAATGCAGTGGCATGGCGCGCGCAATCGGTTCACGTGGTTGTCGCTCCGACAGAATCGCGCGTCGTGAATCACCCGCCGCCTCCAGCGGGTTTGTCACATCGCGCATACTTGGGGTGAACCCGGGGGCGTCTCCGGAGCACGACGCATCGCTCCGGCATCGTGACCTGGCTGAGAGACGCGATTGCGCGATCGAGTTAGGCGTATTAAGGTTGAACCATGTATTGGAACCGTAAGCACGTCCTCGTATGCACCGCCAATCACTGTATGCAGAAGGGCGCCCAGCGCGTCGCCGGGGTGCTGCGAATTCAGCTCAAACGCGAAGGGCTCGACACCGACATCCTGGTGAACACCTGCGATTCGATTGACCTGTGCGATATCGGGCCCGAACATCGTGGTCTATCCCGACGGCATCATCTACACCGGTGTCGGCGTCAAGGACATCCCGGAGATCATCGACTCCCTGCGCGAAGGCGGGCGGCCGGTCGAACGGCTGGTGCTGACCCCCGGTAGCGGCGCCGAAGAGTGCCGTCGTGAGCTGTATGACGAGGCGGTCAGCGGCCCGTCGCTATCGCCGGACGCATTTGCTGAGGTGTCGGAGCGTCACGGCTTCGACGCGGCCTGGATCGACGAGCAGGCGCGACGCGGCTTCATCGCTCGCAAGCCGGTTGACGGAGAAGCGGCAATCGTCGTCACCAGCAAGGCACGGAATCGATACGGGCTACCACCCGGCTCAGAGTAGTCTCCCGGTCTCGCTGCCGGGCGGTTCCGGCTAAAGGAGGGCCGATGGCGAAGTCGCTTGAAGAAGACGCGTTTGCGACGACGGCGTCGCTACCGACCCGCCGCCGTCCGGCCGATCACCAATCCGGAGCACCCCTTTGCCCACCCCGCCGAACACGAGTTCGCCGCCGTTCCTCGACTTCTATCGCATCCACTGGCAGTACGAGCCGACGTCCTTCCCGCTCCGCTGGGAGGACGACCGCGTCACCGAGATGTTCACCCCCGATTTCTACCTCCCCGAACAGGATCTGTATGTCGAACTGACCACCATGAAGCAGAGCCTGGTGACGCGCAAGAACCGCAAGATGCGGGAACTGCGCGAGCTCTACCCCGACGTCAACATCGATCCTGATCTATCGCAAGAACTACCACGAGCTCCTCTCGCGCTTTGGCTACGGCTCGGTCGACATCACCTCGCTGCGGCCCGGATCAGATCGAGCGCGTGCTCCTGAGCGCCGCCGAGATCGCGGACGCGGGTCAAGGAGCTGGGCAGCGAGATCTCGCGCGACTACGCCGGTCAGTCGATCGTGCTGGTCGGTGTGCTCAAGGGCATCACCTTCTTCCTCGCCGACCTCGGTCGGGCCATCACGCGGCCGCTGGCGATCGACTACCTGCAGCTCTCACACGATGTCGAACATGGGACTGTGCGCATCAGCACGGATCTCGAGATCGACATCCGCGGCCAGCACGTGCTGCTGGTGGAGGACATCGTCAACACCGGCGTCTCGATGGACTTCGTGCTGCGCAACCTGCGGGAGCGTCAACCGGCCAGCCTGCGGGTGTGCGCGCTCCTCGACAAGGCGGAGCGTCGCCTGGTGCCGGTCGATGTCGGCTACGTCGGCTTTACCATCCCCAACGAGTTCGTGGTCGGCTACGGACTCGACTATCGCGAGCTCTATCGCAACCTGCCGTTCATCTGCGTCCTCAAACGAGACGTCTACGAAGGAGATCAGCCGTTGCTCGACGTTGGCGGCCAGGTGATCGCCGCGTCGAATCGCTGAGCTCCTGCATGGGAAATTCACGCAGATGAATCGCTCCGAGGTTCTCAACGAGCTGCGCGTGCGGGCCAACGTCGAAAACGTGGCAGGCATGGCGCGTTTCGGCATCAATCCAGCGGGCACCCTCGGCATCGGCATCCCGGCCCTGCGCGCTCTAGCGAAGCGCATCGGCACCGACCATCAACTGGCGCTCGAACTGTGGGAAACGGGCATTCACGAAGCCCGCATTCTCGCGGGTATGATCGACGACCCAGCCGCCGTGTCGCCCCGGCAGATGGACGCCTGGGTTTCGGATTTCGACAGCTGGGACGTCTGCGATCAGGTCTGCGGTAATCTGTTCGCCCGCACGCCGCACGCCTTCGACAAGGTCGGCGCATGGAGCCGGCGTGACGAGGAGTTCGTGCGGCGCGCCGCGTTCGCCCTGCTGGCAGCGCTGGCGGTTCACGACAAACGCGCTCCGGACAGCCAATTCGAAGCCTGTTTCCCGCTGATCGCCGCTGCCGCGACCGATGAACGCAACTTCGTCAAGAAGGCCGTGAACTGGGCACTGCGACAGATCGGAAAGCGAAACGCCGCGTTGAATGCCCGCGCCATTGAGGTCGCGCGTGAGATCGAGCGGATCGACGCGAAAGCCGCGCGCTGGATCGCCGCCGATGCCCTGCGCGAATTGACCGGCGATGCGGTGCAAGACCGTTTGAACCGGCGGCGGGGTGTCTCCCAGACGTGAAAGCGAGCGCGCCCGCGTGTCATGTGAGCAGCGCTGGTAGCTCTCGCAACGTCGCGATCTCGTAATCCGGCCGCTGGCCAAGCTCGTCGAGTGGCCGGCCGCGACGGTTGACCCAGCAGACGGGAAACCCGAACGCCCTGGCCCCGGCGACGTCGAAGCCGTTCGACGAGACGAAGAGGGTCTCGTTCGCGGCGATCCCGAGTCGATCCCGCACCAGCCGGTAAACGGCCGGATCCGGTTTAAAGCGCCGTACGTCATCCACGCTCAGGACGTGCTCGAAGGACCCGGCCAGGCCGCTGTGATCGAGCGCGAGCCGCAGCATGGCGGGAGTGCCGTTCGAGAGTATGGCCCGCTTCAATCCCAGCTGACCCAACCCCGCGAGCGTATCCGGGACATCGGGAAACGGTTGCGGCCGAAACCAGGCGTCGAGCAGGCGCTGGCGTGTCTGGTCGTCGATCCTCGCTCCATGAGCCGCCAGCACGTAGGCCAGCGCGTCGCGGCTGATCTGGTCGAAATCGGCATAGGTGCCCATCATCGAGCGCAGCCAGGAGTACTCCAGCTGTTTGGCGCGCCACAGATCGACGATGCCGGCAGCCGCGTCGCCGAATGCGCGGCTGGCCTCGTCCAGCACGCTGTGAATGTCGAGTAACGTCCCATAGGCATCGAACACGATCACTCTTGTCCCGCTCATGCGTTCACCCCCCTGCTCGTCTCGTGTCCTTAAGTGCATGCGGGCACCAGCTATTCCGGGCGACTGCGTCGCGTGCATGGATCTCATCGTCGGGCGTTCACCAGGATGCCGTCAAATCGCGCCGCCTGTGCGATATTCATCAAGGACGCTGGCCGCTCACGCGGAATGAAGGCGTTGCGCGGAGCATCATCGTGGATGAACGGCAGGTACTGGAGGTAGCGCGATGAAGATCGTCATATCGGCCGACATGGAGGGGACGACGGGGGTTGTCGAGTGGATTCACGTCCAGCCGCCCGACCATGCCGTGCCGCCTGGATCGAGCGCGGCCGAATATGGCTGGGCGCGCCAGACTATGACCCGCGAGGTCAATGCGGCGATCGAGGGCGCGATGGCTGCCGGCGCCGATCAGGTGATCGTCAACGAATCGCACGACGGCATGCGCAATCTGCTGCCCGAAGAGCTGCACAAAGAGGCGCTGCTGATCAATGGCGCGCACAAACGGTTGAGCATGGTCCAGGGTGTCGACGAGCCCGACGTGGCCGGCATCATCTACACCGGCTATCACGCAAAGGCAGGCACTCCCAACGGTGTCCTGGCGCACACCTACACCGGCTTCGTCCAGGATGTGCGCCTCAACGGCACCTCAGTCGGTGAGTACGGCCTCAACGCGGCCGTCGCCGGCCATTTCGGCGTGCCGGTGATCATGGTGACGGGTGACGATCACGCCGTGCGCCAGACCCAGGAGTTGCTGGGCGATCGTATCGTGGGCGTCGCCGTCAAGCGCGGCATCGGGACGATGTCGGCCATCAACCTGCAGCCGGCCAAGGCTCGGGAGCGGATTCGCGCCGGTGCCGAAGAAGCCGTCCGGCGCATCTGGGAGCTCAAACCATACAACCCGGGCTTTCCCTGCCGCGTCGAGGTGGATCTCGATCATCAGCAAAAGGCGGACGTGGCCACGCTCATTCCCGGCACCGAGCGGATCGGCGAGCGATCGTTCGCCTTCACGGTCGGAAACGGTCTCGACCTGATGATCATGTGGCGCGCCGCGCTCAACGCGGTCATGTCGCGCTTCAATATCTGATCGACCGCGGCTGAGCCCGGCGGCTCCCGCGACCATGGTGAAGGGTCAATGACCGTAATCGATTTGCCCGTGCATGGACCCGGCGGCGAGCCCGTCGACCTCAAACGGACCTTCCTGTCGCACGGGCTGGCCTCGCTGCCGCCAATGGCGGTTGATGACGCGGGCACGTGGTTCGAGGTGACCCTGCGTTTGACGTCGTCTCGACCGCGGACGGTACGGGTCGACGCGCCGGCCAGTGGCGATGTCGCGCGGGTGAGCATCTCGGGCGGTCCTGCCGGCGATCTGGTCGCGACCGAAATCATCGCCCAGCTACGCCATGTCCTGCGGCTCGACGAGGATCTGTCCGGCTTCTACCGCCAGGCGGCACGCGATAGGCGACTGACCTGGGTCACGAGCGGAGCCGGTCGCATGATCCGCAGCCAGACCGTCTTCGAAGACGTCGTCAAGACCATCTGTACGACCAACTGCACCTGGAGCGCGACCCGAAGAATGGTCGAAGCGCTCGTCTCTCACCTTGGCGAGCCCGCGCCGGACGCACCGCCCGCAGGCTTCGCGGGGCGGGCCTTCCCAACCGCGGAGGCCATGGCGAGCGCAACCGACGACTTTTATACCCAGATCGTCCGTGCCGGCTATCGTGGCAAATACCTGCGCACGCTGTCACGCATGGTGGTCGAAGGCGAGGTCGATCTGGAACGGTTCGGGCAGGTGAGCCGGAAAGAGCTGCCCGACGACGACCTGGCGAACGCGCTGCTGGCGCTGCCGGGCGTTGGTCCCTACGCGACCGCCCACATCATGATGATGCTCGGGCGCTACTCCCGGCCGATCTTCGACTCCTGGACGCGCCCGACCTATGCCCGGCTCACCGGGCGCGAGCAGGTCGAGGATGCCGAGATCGAGAAGCGTTTCCGGCGTTACAGGCAGTACGCCGGTCTGGCCTTCTGGCTCTTCATCACCAGGGATTGGCTGTCCGAATCGGACATCGAAGTGCTCGACTGAGGACTGGCGGCGCGGCAGTCACCGCACCCGGCTCAGTTCTTCTTCAGGCGCTGGCACTTGGGGCAGAGATAGGTTCCCCGGTTGTTGACCCGCGTCTTGATGATGGTCGTGCCGCAGCGCGGGCAGGGCAGCCCCTCTCGCCCGTGAACGAAGGGAAACTCGCCCACGTCGGGTTGTGCCTTGGTGTGGAGAATCCGGGCGCCGCCGACCGGCACGGCGTGCTCCATCGTCGTGACGATACCGCCATATAGCCGCCTGACCTCGCCGGCCGTCAGCGAACCCGCCAGCCGCTCGGGATGGATGCGTGCTTGCCACAGGCTTTCGTCGGCGTAGATGTTGCCGACCCCCGCGATCACCGATTGGTCGAGCAGCGCGGGCTTGATCTTGGTCGCCTTGCGCCGCTTGAGCCGCTCCGCCAGAAAACGAGGGGTGAACTCCGGTGACAGCAGATCGGGCCCGAGCTTGAGCCTGGCCATGTAATCGGGCACGTCATCGTGCGGCATCAGCCAGACGCGGGCAAAGTGACGGATGTCGGTGAGGTACAGATGCGCGTCGCCCTCGAAGTCGAGTCGCAGGTGGGTCGATTTGTGTGGCAGCGGGGCGTCGTAGGCCGGAACCGGGTGGCCGGCGGCGAAGCCGGGAATGCTCTCGCCGCGGGCGACGAGCTGGCCGGCCAGTTTCAGATGGACGACCGCGCTCACCCCGTCGAAGGTCAGCAGCAGGTACTTTCCATGTCGTTGCGCGCCGGTCAGCGTCTCGCCGCGCAATGTGGCCACGCTCAACCCGCTTTCGGCGACGATCAGCTTCGGTAGCCAGAGCTCGAAATCGACGACGCGGCGACCGACAAGCTGCTCGGCGATTCCACGTCGCGCGCCTTCAACTTCTGGCAGCTCAGGCACGTGTGCTCCATCCTTCACGACGCAACGGCATCTCAACGCGCTGCCGGAACCCGATCCTACTCGACTGCTACGCCGTTGTCTGCAGTTCACCAATGACCGGGTAGAGTCTCAGAACTGAGTGCTCACCGGGCAGACACGGCCGGGATCTGACCGTGCCGTAGGGCAAGTCCCGGCTGTCTCTGCCCTCCGCGCTCCCGCGCGCTCCTCGCACAGTAAGATCGCTCAAGGTCACGAACCGCGACTCCCGGGAATTCATGCCGCGATCGACCGTGCCGCGATCGCCGACCCGGTTCTTCCTACCGGCCGCCGACGCGCTCCGTGCACGGAAGACTGCCAATCGCACGCAGCGCTCACAGTGGATTCATTTGGCGGGACGACGCCCGGACGCGACGCGGAGTATGGATCTGCGTGTCTCCGGCAACAGTGAGGATCAGCGTGGCGCTGGCTCCTGCAGGAGCCGGTCGAGCTCGTCGGCGGTGGCCGGTGAAAGCGTGGACTGCATGACGTGGCCGCCGAGCGGCTGGGCCAATCGCTCGGCCAGCGCGCCCCGCGGCACGGCCTCGTGCGCCAGGACGAACAGCGCCGAGGTGCCGGGCGTCAGCTGCCTTCCCGACACTCCTTAGGTCGCTGGTCAGGATGCCGGTGTCGGTCAGCCGCCCGACGACCTCACCGACGGCCGTCCCGACGAAGATCAGCGGCTGGATGCCCGTGACCAGCGCGGCGGCGATCCCCAGCCAGTGCCCCACTATCCGCCGCTTGCCTTCCAGATCGACGTCCTGGGTGAGCCGCTTCTTGCCGTCTCGCCCGTGCACGATGACGGCGGTCTCGAGGACGTCGGTGATGCCTTCGCTACTGCGCGCGTTTCACCATGATCCGCGCCTCGTCGGCCTTGAACTCGTCGTCGAAGGCAATCGCGACCAGGTGGATGGGTTGCGTCGGTCACCCGTTCGCTCCTTTCCCGTGCCGCGCGGTTCTGGCCCCGCGCGACTTAGCCGCCCAGCAAGACCAGACGATCGTCACGATCCCGACCACGGCAGAAACACCGTGATAACGACGGCAGCGACGACCCGGGCATGCCTTCCGGATTGCGATCTCCCTCGACTCCGGTCCGGAGAGGTATCTCGTGTACGAATGGTGCTGCCAGAGTGCGACCAGCGTGCCGAGGGTGCCGATGACGAGGAACGCCAGGCCGAAGTTGCGCGGTGACTCCGGCCGTAGAAGCCTCCCCCGTGGTCGCCTCCTCGACCTTCTTCAGGAACTGGTAGATCGTGAAGCCGAAGCCGATCAGCGACAGGGAGGTCCGGTTCCAGGCCATCAGGGTGCGCTCGACAGCCAACTGGGTGCGCATCCAGGCGAGGCGGGTATTCATGTCTGGGCCTTCCCGGCTGTGCCCAGCCGTAGGAGGCTCTTCCGCCGGTGTCCGTTCGCTGAGTTCGGTCTGTCATGGCTGCGCTCCCCGGTACGAAGTCCCAGGATGCGGCGGGGCTGGACCGAGCCCCGCCGCTTGTGTCGATTCACGGCTGCCTCACGGGACCAGCTCGATCTCCCCGGGTCGCCAGGTCTTGTCGAACCACGGCTCGAGCGGGCCGTAGAGCCGCAGGATGACGAACCAGCCCTTGCCGGGGATGGTCTGGACCCAGTTGGCTTCCTTGCCGGGCGGCGGCTCGGGGCCGAAGTAGACGTCCACCGAGGTGTCGGGGTTGACGACGATGTCCGCCTTCTGGCTGCTGAGGCTGGGGAACTGCTGGTCGGTCTGCAGCATCGAGCGGGTCTGCGGGTCGTAGACGACGATCGACCAGAAGTCCTTGGCCGGAATGTCCGCCGGCAGGTGCAGCCGGTAGCGTCTTCGCGCCATCGAGGTACTGGCCCGGCGGCATCGCTGGGTGGCCATGGCGTACTGCGAGCCGACTGCCGACCATCTTCGCCGACCATCGACCGGGCTGCTTCCGAGCGCCCACGTAGAAGTACAGCGTCCGCGCATCGAGATTCGAGCACGCCGCCCGGTGAGAACTGGTAGTCGTTGCCGATCCAGCCACATCTTCCACGCGCTGTTCGGGTAGTAGTAGGCATCGCGTGTCGCGCGTGCTGAAGACGATGGCGCGCGCGGTCGCGTTGCCGACGGCAGCGGCCTCGGCCAGGATGCGCTGCATCCGCGCGTCGGGCGCGAAGGGTTTGTCCTTGCGGATGCCGATGGAGGCGAGCAGGCCGCGGATCTCCGGGTCGACGGCCTCGAGCGGCTCTTCCTGGACGACCGGCGCGACCTCGTCGAAGAACGACGCGTCGTTGGCGTGGATGGTGTTGAACGCCGCCCCGGAGATGTTGACGAAGTTCATCGCGGGCGGGTCTCGCCGCCTGGGCCAGCGGATAGACGCGGAAGTTGGCTCTTGGCGTGTCTCGACCGCCGGTCGCAGGTCGCCGTCCTACGATGAAGCCGCGGAAGAACATGAAGTTCCCGTAGGTGCGCGAGCGCAGGACGAAGTAGCCGTCCGGCACGTCGCCGCGTAGCCCGGCGGAAGCAGCAGGTACTTGCCGCCCTTGCCCTGGTCCGGGCCGGCGTTGCCCACGTCGGCGACGTAGCGGCTACCAGAAGTCGTCGATGAAGCCGAGCACGCGCGGCGGCACCTCGATGACCAGCGGGCCAGCCTTCGTGTCGAGCCAGACGATGTTGTAGACGGTCTCGGTGTTGCGCCGTGAGGAACAGCGTGTGCGAGTCCACCAGTGACTCGGTGATGAGCACCGTCTGGTTGTCGGGGCCGAAGGTGCGGATGCCCGTGCGCATCGCGTGAGCTGACGCCGCCGGTAACGGCGGTGAGGAACGCCTGCACGCCGCGCTGGAAGTCGAGGTTGTCGTAGACCGTCTGCACGGTCGCCTCGTCGGGCAGGCCGTCGAAGAACCGCAGCGTGCCCAGCCGCGTCTCGACGCTGTCCGGCGTGGTGATGGATGCGGGGATGTCGGTGGTCATCTTGGGCTTACTTGCATCTCAGATTCTCCTTACTCCGTGTCACTGGTGCCGGCACGCCTCGATGGCGCTCCGGCCAGGCGTGTGCGTCTCGCCGGTTCCCTCACGGACCATCTCGATCTCCCCGGGCCGCCAGGTCTTGTCGAACCACGGCTCGAGCGGGCCGTAGAGCCGCAGGACGACGAACCACCCCTTGCCGGGGATGGTCTGGATCCAGTTGGTCTCCTTGCCGGCCGGTGGCTCGGGGCCGAAGTAGACGTCCACCGAGGTGTCCGGGTTGACGACGATGTCCGCCTTCTGGCTGCTGAGGCTGGGGAACTGCTGGTCGGTCTGCAGCATCGAGCGCGTCTGCGGGTCGTACACGATCACCGACCAGAAGTCCTTCGCCGGGATGTTCGGCGGCAGGTGCAGCCGGTAGGTCTTGCCGCCGTCGAGGTAGTGGCCGGCGGCGTCGCGCTCGGCGCATGGCGTACTGCGAGCCGACGCCGACCATCTTCACCGTCATCGCCGGGCTGATCCCGCAGCCGACGTAGAAGAGACAGCGTCCGCGCATCGAGGTCGAGCACCCCGCCCGGCGAGAACTCGTAGTCGTTGCCGATCCAGCCCATCTTCCAGGCGCTGTTCGGATAGTAGTAGCGCCTCCGGTTCGCGCGTGCTGAAGAGCCAGGGCGCGGGCGGTGGCGTTGCCGACGGCCGCGGCCTCGGCGAGGATCGCGCTGCATCCGCGCGTCGGGCGCGAACGGCTTGTCCTTGCGGATGCCGATGGCGGCGAGCAGGCCGCGCGTCTCCGGGTCGATCGGCGTCGAGCGGCTCCTCCTGGACGACCGTCGGCGACGTGCTCGAAGAACGAGGCGTCGGTGGCGTGGATGATGCTGAAGTCAGCGCCGGAGATGTTGACGAAGTTCATCGCGGGCGGGTCCGCCGCCTCGGCCAGCGGATAGACGCGGAAGTGCTCGCTTCGTGTTCTCGACCGCCGGTCGCAGGTCGCCGTCGACGACGAAGCCACGGAAGAGACAGCAGGTTGCCGTAGGTGCGGGAGCGCAGGACGAAGTAGCCGTCGGGCACGGCGCCGGTGTAGCCCGGCGGGAGCAGCAGGTACTTCCCGCCCTGGCCCTTGTCCGGACCGGCGTTGCCCAGGTCGGTGACGTAGCGGCCCCAGAAGTCGTTGATGAAGCCGAGCACGCTGCGGCGGCATCTCGATGACCAGCGGGCCGTCCTTGCGTGTCGAGCCAGCCGAGGTTGTAGATGGTCTCGGTGTTCGCCACCGTGAAGCAGCGTGCGCGAATCCAGCAGCGACTCGGTGATGAGCACGGTCTGATTGTCGGGGCCGAAGGTCCGAATGCCCGTGCGCATCGCGTGATGTGGCGCCGCCGGCATCGCGGTGAGGAACGCCTGCACGGCGCGCTGGAAGTCGAGGTTGTCGTAGACCGTCTGCACGGTCGCCTCGTCGGGGAAGCCGTCGAAGAACCGCAGCGTGCCCAGCCGCGTCTCGACGCTGTCGGGCGTGGTGATGGATGCGGGGATGTCGGTAGCCATCTTCGGCTTGACTTGCATGTCAGATCCTCCCGTTGCCACATCACCTGTGATCGGCCACGCAGAGTCGAGATAGCGTCGGGTCAACCACAGGCTGAAGGCAATCCTGTCTTTCCGGCTATCAGACGAGGATGCCGGTCAGGATGAAGTCTGGCGAGTTGTCAATCTCGAAGTTGTGACAGCGGGCATATCGGCGTCACAGGACTATGACAGGTGAGCACGGTTAAGAGGAAACTGCGTGGAGAACGCCTGAGTGGGAACTCGACACTGGGTTTCGATGCAAATGGTCGCGGGTGCGCTCCGCGTCTCAGAACCGGGTCGCACGAATGTCACCGAACGCATCGTCGTTCCACGGGGGCAGACGCTTCGATTTGTGTTCCTGCTCCCCGCATGCGGCGTCGGCTCGGGTTCTGGACGGCGGCACTACCCGGCCAGTCTGGAGGGTGGAGCCTCGGGAGTCGTTGGGTGCCCTCTCCCACGGGCGCATCCTCTGTACGGTCGCGTACGTCTGATTGAAGCCATGGAGTACACCGGCGAGCACGCGTCCTGGCCAGGTGCGCAGCCGTCCCGGACTACGCGTCAGACAGGATCTAGTCGCGGGTGGCGTGCGATTCGGCGTTGACCTGGTTCCAGTCGACCTCCCAGAGTTTCGGGTCGAGCGGGTCGGCCTTCTGTCGCACGTCCATCGCGCTCCAGACCGTGGGGAAGGCGTAGACGACGACACCGTTCACGGTCACCTGGTGAGCGGTTCCGCCCGGTCGGTCGACCGGAAAGATTTCTCGCGGGGGTTTGCTGATGAACTCCGCCTGGAACCAGCCGTGCTCGGGGCAGCGACCGGCGTGCATCTGCCAGAGCAGGTGCGCCGTGACGTCGCCGATGTCACGCACCCGCACGTCAACGAGCTCGCCGCCGCAGATCGGGCAGCGCATCGGTGTGCGATTCTGAACTGCCACCGTTGGTTGACCCTTCGTGCAAACCGTATGTAACCGGCAAGAACTCGCCGCCCGAGCCGCTGAGATCGTACCATAGATGTGTCTCGCGGAAGCCGCATGCGGGAACGCGGAGATCGTCATCGAGCGGCCGGTCTTGCTCGATTGGCTGTCCTGTGGTACTCGTGACCTGTCATCACGCGAGGGGATGGACGCCGTGTAGCGTTGACCATGCCGGACGCCCTACAATACCGCGAACCGGCGCAACGTTGGCTAGTGGCTCGTACAAATTTCAAGGAGGTAGGGGTAGATGGCCGATCAGGCGATCGTCGACCAGCTCATCGCGACGTACCGCGAGTTGAACATGAAAGTTCGCGGCCGCGACTTTGGCGTGCCGGGTACGCCTGAAGATCTTGTGGGGAAGACGGACTCGGTGCCAGCCATTCTCTTCGGGCTGCGTAATCGCGAGCTCAACGTCTCGCAAGCGGTCAAAGCCATGATCCTGGGGCGGGACGTTACCGGTGACGATGAGCCCGCCACCCTTTCGGAGCAGCAAGTCGCGGCCGGAACGTCGCCGTCGGTGCTCCTGTCGCAGTTCGGTACCGCCCGCGAATCGATTCTGTCCCAGGTTCGTGAGCTTCCGGATGAAGTCTGGAACCAGAAGTTCGTCACGCCGCGCGGCGAGATGACGTTGAAAGACTATCTCCAGACGCTCGTCGATCGCGACAATGAGCGCATGAAGCAGATTGACGCCTTGCTCGGGAAGGTTGGCGTCTAGCCAACGTCGCGAGGATCGCTGATCTCTGTGATCTCATGACGGAACGCGGTGGAATCGGCCCCGGGCTTCAGTGAAGATCGAAGTCCCGCTGGATCAGTGTGCGATCGACATACAGTCAAGTAAGATACGGGACGGGCGCGGAGCGGCGGCTCCAGTACTACCAGCGCGTGATCCCAACCTTCGATGTATGCATCTGCCAAAGGGTTTGTTTGTAGGACATATGTCGAGATGAGTCGTTTTCAAAAGCTTCTCGATCGCCGCGGTCGGTACCGGGTATCTCCTGTTAATGGTCGGTGCGATCGTTCGATTGACTGGAGCAGGGACTGGTTGCGGGTCGGAATGGCCCTTCTGCAACGGTCAGTTCGTGCCCAGCTCAACCGGAGACTCGACCGTCTTCGACTTTTCCCACCGGCTTCTGTCACTGTTGGTAAGCCTGCTCGTCGTCGCGCTCGTGGTCGAGGCTTGGGGTTGGCGCAAGACTAAACCCCTCCTCTTCTGGGGCTCGGTGTTCACTCTCGTGCTGCTGGTGGCACAGATCATCCTGGGTGCGATCACGGCGATCACGACGCTGACTCCGGGCATCGAGGTCGCGCATCTCGGCCTGGCCCAGCTCTTCCTGGCCGCGCTCGCAGTCGTCACTCTCGTGGCGCTGGCGCCCTGGATTGAGTCCGTCTCGGGGCGACCGATAAGCAACCGCTGGACCGGTCTCGGCTGGACGGCGATGGTCGCGGCCGGGTCGGCCTTCGCGCTGATTCTTACCGGTGGGTACCTGGCGACCTCAAAAACGGCGTCGGCCTGCACGCAATGGCCGCTCTGTAACGGCCGCATTTTCCCGACCGGTTTCGCGCCGGCTGACATCCATATCATTCATCGCTGGATCGCGATGATCACCACGATCGCCCTGATCGGCGTGGTGCTCCAGGCGCGGCGGCTGCGATCCGATTCGCAGGCTCTGCTGGCCCTATCGGTGTCGGTGGCGACCATTACCTTCGCTCAAATATTCGTCGGAGCGGCGAGCATCTGGTTCCACCTGAACCCGATCCTGGACGTGGCCCATCTGGGAGTCGCCACCATCGTCTGGGGACTGCTGTTGACGATTGCGGTGCTGGACCGGATGCTGCCGGTGACTGAGGTCCGTGCCAGCTGTTTCGTCGAGAGTTTGCGCGTCCGCGTGCGCCAGTCGTTCTCCGATTACCTGACCCTGACCAAGCCGAACGTGATGATCCTGCTCTGATCACCACCTTCTGCGGCATGCTGATCGCTGAGGCCGGGCTGCCGCCGCTGCGCATCATCTTCTGGACGTTGATCGGCGGGGCGCTCTCGTCGGGCGGCGCGGCGGCGATGAACCACTATATGGATCGCGACATCGACGCGATCATGAAGCGCACTCGCAAACGTCCCTTGCCGGGCAAGCGCATCCCGGAAGTCCACGTACCGATCTTCGGGCTAACGCTGACGGTCCTGGCGATCTACGTCCTGGCGGTTTTCGTCAATCCGCTGGCGGCGCTCCTCTCGCTGGCCGGCAACGTCTTCTACGTCGTCGTCTACACCAAGTATCTGAAGCGCTCTACCCCGCAAAACATCGTCATTGGCGGAGCGGCCGGGGCGTTGCCGCCGATGGTCGGCTGGGCAGCGGTGACGAACCACGTGGGGTTGCCGGCCTTGCTCCTGTTCGCCGTCGTTTTCTACTGGACACCGCCACACTTCTGGTCGCTGGCCCTGTTCACGTCGTCCGACTACGCGGCCGCGAGTGTGCCGATGTTCCCTGAGGTGTATGGCGACGCCGAGACGCGACGGCACATCTTCCTGTACACGGTGATGCTCGTCATTACGACGCTCTTCTTCTTCCCGCTGCGAATCATGGGCCCGTTCTATCTCTTGTCGGCGCTGATTCTCGGCGGTCTCTTCCTGTATAAGACCTACCAGCTGACACAGCACCCGGCGGATCAGAAGCAGATCGCCAAAAGCGTCTTCTTCTACTCCGTCTACTACCTCGGCCTCATCTTCGCGGCGATGGTCATCGACCGCATCGTCTTCTTCGGGCACTTTTAAAGCACTCACCTACCCCTGCGCCCGTATGACAGAGCATGGGAATCGTGATACGTCGTCGCGATGTCCTCGCTGATGTCACGTGGAGGGCCAGGGCGAAACTTGCCGTCGCCCTGACGACCCGAACCTGAGTGTGGGTGGCGTGCCTCAGCCTGCCTCGTCGATCGTGATCTGCTCGACCGTGGCGGGATCGAAGACGACCGGCGGGCAGTTGCGCAGACGCGCCATGTAGAAGGCGTCGACGAACTCACCGGCCCGGAAAGCGTAGGAGCGCAGCGTTCCCTCGATGACGAAGCCAAACTTCTCATAGAGGTGGACGGCGGCCGCGTTGTCGGTATAGACCTGAAGATCGAGCCGCAGCAGGTTGTACCAGTTGTCGGCGAGGTCGATAAGAGCCGACATGAGCGCGGTGCCAACCCCGCGTCCCTGAAAATCGTCATGGACTGACATGCCCAGCGAGCCGGAATGGGAACGACGACCACGGTTGAGGTGCAGCCCGGCGTCTCCGACTAACCGGCCGTCCAGTTCCGCGACCAACATGCGGTTGTACGCGTCGATACGGAAGCGTTGCTCGACGTCGGAGACCGATTGCAGCGGGATGCCAAGAGTTCCCGCCGTCGCTCGAGGCTGGTTGTGCAGTTCGGCAACGGCGAGGAAGTCGCCCGGCTCGAGGGCACGAATGACGATGTCGTTAGCCACGACGATGACCTCCTTCGACTCAGCGAGCGACCGCTCTCGCGCCACCGGACGACGGCAAACAGATCGCTAGGATTCGATCCCGCTGAGCCAGCTGCCTCGCGTCCAATCGTGCTCGTCAAGCTCGCGCAGGAACGGGACGACGATGTTGGCAATGACGCCGACGATCGCCTCGCCCTCCTCGGCGCTGCCCTCAGCCGCCCGGCCGGAATAACCCTTCGGCACGGTGCCGCGGAAATTGCCGACCATGCTGACCGGGTGCCCAAGCCGCTGGTTCGGTTGGTTCACCGCCAGGTCGATACGCGTCGTCTCAGGCGCGCCGTAGAGGACCAGCGACATCTCCGACCGGCCGGCGTGATCCAGGTCGATGTCCCAGCTTCCGGCCAGTGCCTCGCGCGCCGCGCCCTGCCAGCCGCCGATCATGGCGATCTCGATGCCGTGATCCTGGTACAGCGAGCGCGCGGCCGACTCGGCCGGCGGCGGGTTGCCGTCGTGCGCGGTAAGGATGGCGAACTTGCGTATGCCGTGCTGCATGGCCGACTCGATGATGTCGCGGATCAGGAGGGAGAGCGTCTCGGGGCGAAGCGATAGCGTCCAGGGGAAGTCGATATGGTGGAAGCTGACGCCATAGTCGAGCGCCGGCAGCACCAGCGTATGGCCGAGTTCACGGGCGATCGCCTCAGCCAGCGTCTCGGCGCCGATGGTATCCGTGCCATACGGCAGGTGCGGCCCGTGGTATTCGGTCGCCCCGACCGGCAGAATGGCTTTGTCGAACTGGCCATCGGCGACTGCCTGTCCGCTCATGCGTGCCAGGCGCACTTCAGGCGTCGCCGGTCTGAACGTCATCGCTCTCCCCTTTCCAGTGTTTCGATCCAGCCGATCCCGGCGTCGCGACCGGTCGTCTCACAGCAGATGCTCGCCATGGGCGAAGAGCGCGGGAGTCCCGCCGGTGTGCAGGAAGACGACCGATTCGCTCGGGGCGAAGACGCCCTGGCGGATGTGATCGATCAGGCCGGCCATGGCTTTGCCACTGTAGACCGGATCGAGGAAGATCGCCTCATGCCGCGCCAGCAGCGCGATCGCCTCGAGACAGCCCTCGGTCGGTATACCGTAGGCCGGCCCGGCATACGATTCGTCGTGGACAAGATCGGCATCGGTGACGCTCACGTCCCGGCCCAGGAGCTCCGCCGCGCGGTGCACGATGTCGGCGGCGCGCGAGGACCGCTCGCCGGTTCCCGGGCTGACCGCCACGCCATAGACCTGATAGGGAGCGTTGTAGAGCTTGGCACCGAGCACGAGTCCGGCCTGAGTGCCGCGCGAGCCGCTGGCGTAATAGAGGCGCTTCGGTGCCACGCCCAATTCGAAGAGCTGTCCAACGAGCTCGAGCGTGGCCGAGACGTAGCCGAACGCGCCGATCGCGTTCGATCCACCGCCCGGGATGATGTAGGGCCGCTCGCCGTTGCTCTCCAGCTGCTCGGCGACCTCCTCCATCTTCTCGTCGGGAGTTTTCCCCTCGCCGGGCAAGAGCAGGTGCACGTCGGCCTCGAGCAAACGATCGAGGAGCAAATTGCCCTGAACCTCCGGATGGTCGTCTCCCGACGTGAGTACCAACGCCGCCTTCATCCCGGCCAGCCGGGCAGCCGCCGCGGTCATGCGTGCGTGGTTTGACTGCACCGCGCCGGTGGTGATCAGCACCGTCGAGTGCTGGTTCATGGCGTCGGCCACCAGGAACTCGAGCTTGCGTGCCTTATTGCCGCCGAAGGCAAGCCCGGTCAGGTCATCGCGTTTGATGAGGATGCGCGGGCAGCGATCCGGGCCACCGAGCGCCTCACGTAACCGCGGGGCATCCTGAAGCGGGGTTGGTAGCGTCGCCAGGCGAACGCGGGGTTGGGCACCGATTGACATGTCATTTCTCCTCGATCGAGCAGGCGGGCTTGCTGCTTGTACTACATGCCGGGCGGTCGCAGGCGCCGCCCATTCCTGCGATTACCGGGCCAGACGAGGGCCGGGCAGGGCAACAATGCGGGCTTTTCGTGGTGGCGTCAAGACGCGGGCGGCGGTCCCGTTCGCGTCGCCTTACGACCCTTCGAAGACGATCATGCTGCCGGTCGACGCCTCGAGTCGAAGCTGTTTCAACGGAGCGTACTCGGGTGAGTCGTACCAGGCGCGCAGGCGCTCCATGCTGGGGAAACGAATCATCGTTACCGGCGGCAGGTTCAGCTCACCTTCGAGCGTCTCGGCGACCGCGGCCCGCGCGATGACCTCCCCGCCGAACTGCTGGTTGACGGCCCCGACCCGGCGGGCGTACTCGCGGTTCTTCTCCTCGTCGAGGAGCGTATGACGGGTGTAGATCAGGTATCCGGCCACGTTTCCTCCTTCGCGAGATGTCATGCCTCGCGCGTTCCTGGGTCGAATGTGAACAGTGCCGGGGAGACGGAACGCGTCAGTCGCGCGGCGCGTCGCCACTGACGCGAAACAGCTCGTGCGTGAGCGTCGGCTCGCGAAATCCGAGGCGTTGCGCGATCTCGGCATAGTCGGGGTCAGCCGCCGACGCCGTCTCCTCTTCTTCCAGGCGGTTGGCATCTGGGTAGGTGAAGATCATCACCACCAGATTCATCGGACCGGACAGGCCGTGCAGGATTCGGGGAACGGCCCATCCATGCGCGGCACGATAGGCACGCCACTCCTCGGCCGCTTCGAGGAACTTCGAAAGCTGACCGTATTCAACCTCCCCGCGAACGTGGAGCTCGAGCGCCATAGCCTTCTCCTAACGCGCTGCGGATCCAATCCCGACAGTCACATGGTACGCGAGTTCAGGCATTGGCGGCGCGGGATTTCTGCCGTCGCTGTAGACATCATGAGCCCAATCGTGTTAGAACAAATGTACGAGAACGCAGGGTACGTGAAGACAGCGATGCGGACGCAACCTGGCTGACAGGGGATACGATGATCGAGCGATGCACACGGTGAGCAGTGTTCGGCCGCGGGGAAAGGAACGGGTTGAATGAAGACTCTGCTGCTATTGGCGCGCTACAACGCCTGGGCAAACCAGCGCGTCTTCGAGGTCTGCGCGGCCGTTTCGACGGCTGAGCTGAATGAGGCCGCGAAGGGAACGGTCGGATCGGTCGGCGAGACGCTCGCCCATCTGGTCGAGGTGGAAGACATCTACCTGCTGATGCTGCAAGGGCGGGACCCCGGCGACGTCACCAAGGACGATAGCTACTTGACGCACGACACGCCCTGGTTCGCCCAGCGTTCTCAGGCGCTTGCTGGCGCGTACCTCGCGACGCTGGAAGCGCAAGATGAGGACTGGCTCGAGTCGAGTTTCACGGTCCCGTGGTTTGGATTCCCGATGAGCCGGCGGGACGGCCTGCTCCAGGTCTGGACGCATTCGGCCCAGCATCGATCCCAGATCCTGTCGGCGCTCGGAGCGCACGGCATCGACGTCCCCGACGTCGACTACATCTTCATGCTGTCTCAGGACGTCGACTCATCGAGTTGAATTGGCCGTCACCCGCGCTACGCCATTGCGACGCAGCGCGGGATGACAGTTTCGCCTACTGATGCGCGCTGATCCAGGCGGCGGTATGCGCCAGTTGAGCGGAGTAGCCCATCTCGTTGTCGTACCAGGCCGCGACCGACACCAGTGAGCCGTCCAGGACCTGGATCAGTGGCAGGTCGATGATCGACGCGTGGGTATCCCCAACGATGCGCGTCGAGGCCCACTCGTCTTCCAACACCTCCATCACCGCCGAAAGCGGTGCCTTCGCGGCCGCTTGCCGAAACGCGTTGCGAACATCTTCAGCCGATGCGTGACGTTCGATGACGGCGTTTAGCTCGGCGATGCTGCCGGTTCGCGTCGGCACCCGATACGCTTTGCCGGTCACGTTCAGGTCCGGCCAGATGAACTGCAGCGCCCGCGCCGCGCCCGACGACGACGGGATGATGTTTTCGGCGGCCGCCCACGAATCGCGCATATCCCGCATCGGCTGATCGGTGAGCGATTGCGAGTTGGTGTAGGCGTGCACCGTCGAGAAGAAGGCGCGCCGCAGGCCGAAGTTATCGCGCAGTACCTTGACGACGGATGCAAGCGCGTTGGTCGTGCAACTGGCCATGCTGATGATGTGATGCGCATCCGGATCGAACTGGTCCAGGTTGATGCCGCGCAGGAGGACGGCGTCGCAATCCTGCAGCGTTTTGCTCGGCGCGCTGACCAGCACCCGTTTCGCTCCCCGATCGAGATGTGCTTGCGCGCCGGAGCGAACGGTCGCTCGCCCGGTGCAGTCGATGACCAGATCGACGCCGAGGCTGCCCCAATCTGGTAGCGACTCAGATGAATTGACGTACGTGATCGGGCGGCCGCCGATGACGATCCGGTCGTCGCTTGCGCTGACCTCGTCGGGCCAGAGCCCGTAGTTGCTGTCGGCCTTGAAGAGGGCCGCGAAGCTTTGCGCGGACCGGATATCCGAGATCGACACCGGAACGAAGAGATCGTCGGAGAGCGCCGCCTTGAGCGTCGAGCGCCCAATCCGCCCAAACCCGTGGATCGCGATTCCTGCCATGGTCATCCTCTCTCACCGTTGCGTGCCTTCAGTGGCGATTTAAGCAGAGCATTCCCTGTTCCAGGCTCCGAGAAACAAAAGCCCCTCTCCCGATTTCGGGAGAGGGGTGCCGAACGTAGTGAGGTGGGGTGAGGGCTTTCCTCTACTTGCTCGCCATAGCCTCCTGGATGCGCTGCGACGTGATCGGCAGTGTCGATATGCGCGCTCCGGTGGCGTCCGCGATGGCGTTGGCGACGGCCGCCGCGGTCGGGATGACCGGCGGCTCGCCGACACCCTTGGCGCCGTACGGCCCGGCCTTGGAGGCCAGCTCGATCAGCTTGACCTCGATGTCCGGCACCTGATCAGCCTGCGGCAGGCTGTAATCCATCAAGCTCGGATTGAGCGGCTGGCCGTTGTCGTCGTAGATCAGTCCCTCGTGGAGCGCCCAGCCGATACCCTGGGCCGCGCCACCCTGGATCTGCCCGATGACCAGCGCCGGATTCAACGCCGTGCCGACGTCCTGCGCGACAATGACCTTGTCGAGCGTCACCTCACCGGAGTCAGGATCGATATGCATCTTGATCATCTGGGCCGAGAAGCCGGGCGCGCGATCTTGCACCGCCGACTTGCCGTTGCCGTAGACTGGCTCGTACTTGCCGCCGAACGTCATACTCAGCGCCGCCACCTGACCGATCGACATCGTCTTGTCCGGCGCGCCCTTCACCTGAATCACGCCGTTGCGCATGATCAGGTCTTCCGGCGCCACTTCGAGCTCGGTTGCCGCGATGGCCAGCACCTGCGATTTGGCGTTTTCCGCGGCGGCCCGCACCGCCGGCCCGAGCGTGTAGGTGATCTTGCTGCCACCGCTCATGCCGGTATACGGCGCGCTGTCGGTGTTGCCGGTGACGATCTTGACCTTGTCGACCGGGAGGTCGAACACCTCAGCGGCGATCATCGCCATGACGGTGTTGGTGCCGCTGATATCGACCGAGCCGAGGGCGAGCGAAAGCGTTCCATCGGTGTTGACGCGCATGTTGGCCGCGCAGGGCTCGATGCCGCCCGGCCAGCCGCCGACCGCGACGCCGATGCCGACGTTCGCCTCTTTGCCCCGCTCCTGCCACATCGACTGCTCGCGCATCTTCTTCGAGCACCTGCTTCAAGCCGATCGGCGGCCAGGGGGTGTTGTTGGGCTGCGGATCGCCCTCCACCGAGCAGCTGTGCAGCCGGAACTCGAGCGGATCCCAGCCGAGGGCGCACGCCATCTCGTCGATCTGCTGGTCGATGGCGAAGGTCGCCTGCGGCGCGCCCGGCGCGCGATAGGCGCCGACGCCCGGCTTGTTGGTCAGCACTTCGTAGCCGACGAGGTCGAGATTCTCACAGCGGTAGTAACCGCCCATGGCCATCAGCGCCACGTTCACCGGCGTTCCGGAGTAGCAGCCGGAGTCGAAGACGACCTTGCCCTGGATGGCGGTGATCGTGCCGTCCTTCTTGGCGCCGGTCTTCATCGTGATCACCGAGCCCGGAGCCGGAGTCGCCAGCACGAACTCTTCCATGCGGGTCAGCACGATCTTCACCGGCCGCCGCGTGCGCAGCGCCAGCGTGCCGGCCAGCGGCTCGAGCAGCACGGTCTTGCCGCCGAATCCGCCTCCGACCTCCATCGGGATGACGATCACCTTGTTCTGAGGCAGACCGAGCGTGTCGGCGGTCATGTTGCGCGCGTAGAACTGGCCCTGGGTGGCGGTGTAGATCGTCAGGTTGCCCAGCGGATCGGGTACGGCCGTCGTCGCGTGCGGCTCGATGTAGCCCTGATGGACGAACGGGGTGATGTAGGTCCGCTCGACAATGACGTCGGCCTCGGCGAATCCCCTGGCCACATCGCCGCGCTTGAAGGCGAGGGCGTTGGTCACGTTTGGCCCGAGGTCCGAGGTGTCCAGCTCCTGCCCGCCGGAGACGGTGGCGTGCGCCTGCGCTTCGGCCGAGCCGCCCTCCTGGCCCGAGGCTCGGACCGGCGGGGCGTTGCGTTTCATCGCTTCGATTGGATCGACGTTGACCCCCAGCGGCTCATATTGCACCTCGACGAGCGCGGCGGCTTCCGTCGCGGCGTCTTCACTGGTGGCCAGCACGACCGCGACCGGCTGCCCGTAGTAGATGACCTTATCGCGCGCCAGCATGGCTCGGGCGCGCTCCGACGGCTCCGGTCCGTCCGGAATCAGATCTTTACCGGTGAGCACGTCGACGACGCCCGGCACAGCCTTCGCCGCGCTGGTGTCGATGCTCGACGATGCGAGCGTGTGCCTGATAGGCGGTCGTCAGCCGGGCGTGCAACATGCCCGGCAGGTTGAGATCTGCCGTGTATTGAGTTTGTCCCCGGACTTTCTGTGGCTGAATCGATTCGCGGGATCGATTGCCCGATTGTCGTGGTGGCTGCCATCTTTCCTCCTTGGATGGTTCATTGCATCAAGCATCTGGTATCTTCCGCTGTTACTCGTTGATTCGTCAAGGCTTGTCGTTCATGTTCATGTTCACGGCTGTCCGGCGGTGTGGTGTTGCCCGTTCCGCTTAACGACCGGGATGCCGACCTGATTCCAATCGGCGGGCCGATCCCCGCTCCACTCCCTCATGAGAGAAGAGCGACTCCGCCGTTGGCGCGATCGGTAGTCAAGTCTGGGCTCAATCCGCGAATTGAGTGCGGGAATGGCGGAGCAGATGGCCTGGACGGAGACACTGGTCCCCGTCCAGGCAGCGCGGTGGCTAGAGGCTTTGGGCGAGCTGGATCAGGATGTCCGCCTGCTGGTTTGTGAGGGTCCGACCCCGCTGCAGGTTGACCTCCATGATGTAGGTGTTGATGAAGTTGGCCTTCATTGTGGGGTTGTTGATGGCCTCGGCCCAGGCGACCCCGGTCAACGCTGAGTTCAACTGGCGGGCGATCAGGGGGTTCGTCTCGAACTGTTGCGTCAGCCTGGTCAGACTGTTCGAGTCCACCGTGATCGTGAAGGTGACAGAGCCGGTCCCCACGTTCCCGGCGTTATCGGTGGCGGACGTCGACACCGTGTTGCTGCCGACGGCGAAGGTATAGGCGGGGGCGTTGATGTTCTGGCAGGTGGTCGAGGCGACCCCCGAGAGATTGTCGGTCGCCGTGCAAGTGATGGTGACCGTCTGGTCGACGCTGTAGGTGCCGGCATTGCCGGAGTAGGAGACGACCGGGTTGGTCAGATCGATGCTGACGGCGGGGCTGCTGCTGACAGTGGTGCTGTTCCCCGCGTTGTCGGTGGCGGTGCCGCTCACCGTCTGACTGGCGCCCTCGGTGCTGATGGTCTGGTCGCTGGGGCAGGAGGCGATGCCCGAGAGTGCGTCGCTGCAGGTCCAGTGGATGGTGACGGCGCTGTTGTACCAGCCGTTGCTGTTGGGGCTGGTGGTTGGTGCCCCACTGATGGTGGGCGCGGTCAGGTCGATATTGACCGCCGAGCTATTGACGGTGGTGCTGTTGCCGGCGTTGTCCACTGCCGTTCCGCTTAGGGTCTGGCTGGCTCCCTCAGTGCTGATCGTCTGGTCGCTGGGGCAGGAGGCGATGCCCGAGAGTGCGTCGCTACAGGTCCAGTGGATGGTGACGGCGCCGTTGAACCAGCCGTTGCCGTTGGGGCTGGTGGTGGCCGCGCCGCTGATGCTCGGCCCGGTGAGATCGATCAGGACACTGACCGACTGGACGGTTTCGATGTTCCCGGCATTGTCGGTGCTCCAGAAGGTGAGGGCGTGGCTCCCCTCGGTGCTGATGCTGAAGGGCGTGCTGTAGGTGTGCTGCGTACCGTCCAGTGTATAGAACGTACTGGCGAGACCCGAGCCGCCGATATCGGTTGCCGCAAGGGTGACGGTGACCGATTGGTTGGTCCAGGAACCGAAGGAATACGCGGTGTTGTCCGCCTTGACGGCACTCGCGGTGGTCGTCGGAGGCGTCGAATCGGTGATGATGACGCTCTGCTGCACCTGTGGAGCCGGGTTGTAGTTCAGGTTGCCGGCTTGATTGGCATTGATGGTGCAGGTCCCCGAAGTCACGATCTTCACCGTGCCACCGGAGACGGTGCAGATGGCCGGCGTGGCGCTGGTGAAGCTGACCGGCAGCCCGGACGAGGCGCTGGCGTAGCTGCTGATATCGAAGGGGCTATCGCCGAACGTCTTGGCCGGCAACGTCGAGAGGTCGAAGCTGATGGACTGGTTGGCCATGGTGACCGTAAGGGCGCCGCTGCCGCTGGAGCTGGTGTAGCCGCTGTCACCGGCGAAGCTGGCGCCGATCGCCGCCCGGGTAGGAACCGGCGTTGATGCCGGTCAGACTGACGTTGGAGAGGGTGGCGACCCCGCTGATGTTGGTGGTGGCGGACCCCACGCCGGTGCCATTGAGGGTGAACGCGACGGACTTTCCCGCCACGCCCGTGCCGCCGACCGCGAGTGTTGCGGTCAACGTGGCGGACCCGGCGAAGGATCCCGTTCCGGAGACGCTACCGAGCGCGGTGGTCTGAATCGGATTGATGGCGCCAAACTCATACGCTCCGCTGTCGCAGTGCGCTCCGGCCGGCCGGCGATAGCCGCGCTGGTCGAGGTTGTTCACCGGAGCCGCGGCACAGATCGCGTCGAGGCCCGCGTCGATGGCGACACTGCCGGTCCCCAGCGCGATCGTCTGAGTCGGGCCGCCGTTGTTGGCGAGTGATCCAAGTTTGAGGGAGGCGGTACTGACCTGAGTGACACCACAGGTGCCGTCATCGTCGAAGTTGCCGCCTCCGTTGACGAGGGTGCCGTTGGTCACACAGTTTCCACCGAAGTTGTAGGGATCGAGGCCGGTTCTGGGAGGGCCGTTCGCCAGGATCGTGTTCTTGATCGTCGTGGAACCTCCACCAGCCAGGTAGATGTCGTCCCGCACGCCGGTCATGATCCCGTTCGCGTACAAGTTGGCGTGGTTGCCGGCCAATGTGCTGTTCGTGACGGTCAACGTGCCGCTATTGCCAATGGCTCCGCCGGCCTCGGCGTTGTTACCGGAGAACGTGCTGTTGGCGATCGTCATCGTGCCGCTCGTATTCGAGACGCCGGCGCCAACCCCCTCCCCCGCCCACGCGTCAGCGGTGTTGTTGCTGAAGGTGCTGTTGCTGATCGTCGCCGTGCCGCCCTCGATGTCGATGCCTCCACCTCGACCACTTACCGTGTTGCCGCTGAAGGTGCTGTTGGTGACGGTTAGCGTGCCAACGTTGCTCATGATTGCGGCGCCGTTTTCGTGCGTGCTGTTGCCGGAGAATGTGCTGTTGTCGATGGTCACGGTGCCGAGGGTGCTCAGGATCGACGCCGCCACCGATCATCCCGGAATACTGGTTGCCGCTAAATGTGCTGTTCTTGATGGTCAGCGTGCCGAGTTCATTGGTTATCACGCCGCCGATGTTCTCCTGAGAGCATGTCTGGCACGTGCTGTAGGTTCCCCCCATGCCATTGGTGAACGTGAGACTGTTCAGCGTGAGGTTCCCGTTCTGCGAGACGAAAAACGCCGACGTTTGCCCGCCGCCGTCGATGGTCACGTTCTGTCCGCTGCCGTCGATCGTCACAGCCTTATCGATTTGAAACCCGGACATCCATGACGAATATGGTGGCGTGATCGTGCCGCTACAGCTGAAGGTAATGGTGTCGCCCGATGCGGCGTTGGAAATTGCCTGAGAAAGTGAAGCAGCGTCGCACGTCGACACGCTCAACGTGGTCGCGGAGGCTGGCAGAACCTGGCCGGCTGCTCCCAGTAGAGCCGTCACCACCAGGATGAAAAATAGCGCGGCGCGCGCTCCGAACTTGATCATATGTCATCACCTTTCTGCTGATGTGTTGCCGGGCTGCACGCCGCGTCCGACGGCGAAACCCCAGCCCGACTAACCCGGACCTCCCGAAAATCAAAACCCTGCCGCGAGGTTCCGGCCACGGCAACCAACGGTCGTGGCACGGTTCCCGCCGCAGTGAGACCCTGGATCCTGGCCGGCATCACCCGGTTCGATGCCGGCCAGGCTGATACGCGGACGAGTGTCACCGTCTAGAAGACGGTGACACCTCCCTTACTGACCTCCGATACTGAACGCATAGAACTTGTTGTTGCCGACGAAACCGGGGATGGGGAGATTTGAATAGCCGGATCCCCAGTAGACGGTGTCGTTGGCGATGACCGCGCCGGCGATGACCGATCCGCCCGACGCGAAGCTCCACCGGACCTGTCCGGTCGCGGCATTCAAGGCGAACATGTTGGGGGTGCTGGCCGTGCTCGCCCCCATGGAGGGTGCGTAGACGACGCCGTTCGCCACGGTCATCGGTCCGAGATCGAGCGATCCGTTCGGGTCAGCGGTCTGCCAGAGAATTTGACCTGTTGCTGCGTCAAGGGCCGCCCAGGAGCCAGCGCTGCCCGCCTGGTATGGGATTCCGTACAGGTTGCCGACGGCCACGTAGATGCGCTGCCCGTCGGTGGCCGAACCCCATTCGATGCCGCCGAGTGCCGAGCCGGGTCCAACCTGAGTCGCCCAGAGCATCTGGCCGGTCGCGGGGTCCAGGGCTGTGTAGACGCCGCTCTTCTGTCCGGCTCCGAGAATGGTCTTTGGCCCGTTCGCCGTCTGGACGGTGAACAGGTTGGCGCCGGAACCGAAGTCATAGTCCGGCCCGCTGCCGGTTGGGCAGTTACCGACGCCCGACGGACTGCCAAAGCAGGCCACGTTCCAGTCGTCCGAGCTGGCCAGTCGCGTCGACCAGGTGACGGAGCCGTTGCTCATGTTCAAAGCCAAAACCGAATCGAAATAGTCATTGGGCGAAAGGCACGACTCCTGGGTCCCGCCGTTGGAGAGACACGTCGCATACGCAGGGTCGGTCGGTGTTGAGTAGTTGTTGCCGGTGGTCGCGAACACCACACCGAGCTGGGGATCAGGCACGAGCGTGCTGCCCCAGACGGAGCCGCCCGTGTAGCCATTGGGGACCATATAGGTCTTCCAGTTGATCTGGCCAGTGCTTGCGTTCAACGCGACGACACTGCCGCGAAAGGAGCAGCAGTCATAGCTGGGGTTGGCCGCCGCATTCTCTTCGAGGGAAGCCACGCCGGCGTAGATGACGCCGTCGTAGACGACCGGCGAGGTCGTGTCGATGGCCAGGGGGTGCGCGTCAAGCTGGGTTCTCCACTTCATCGAACCGTCGCTGGTGTTGATGGCCAGCATGTAGGCGCCCGTTTGCGTCCCGATGTAGAGCGTGTTGGTGCTCGTGTCGACGAAGGGGCTGGTACGGGAGACGACCTTCGTCAGTCCGGGCTGATCCGGCATGCCAGCCGGGAAGTAGTCGGCCAGAATGTTCTTCGACCAGATCAGCTTGCCGTTGGCGGAGTTGACGGCGTAGAGGTTGCCGCCCCAATCCGGGAAGTAGGCGACTTTGCCGACCACGGCGGCACGAGCCGAGACGTCGCCGCTGGTGGTGAAGGCCCACTTGACTTTGAGCGCGTTCAGGTTGCCGGTGTTGATGTTCGTGTCAGGGGCGCTGGCCGTGTTGTTCAGGTTCTGACCGAACATCGGCCAGTCCGACTTCGGTTTGGGGGACGCGACGGCCACCGCGGACAGCGCGCTCGCCGCCATGGCCGTCAGGGATAGGATTAGGGCTATACGAAAAATGGTGCGAAACCGAGCGTTGATCAATCGCTGCATAATGACTCTCTCTCAATCGCGATGCGAGAATTGTCCAGTCCTCAACGGCTGCATGATTCGTCCGGGTGGTCGAGCGCCCCCTTCCCTTCTCTGAGTCCGTCACTCAACACACTCCGCGGCGGCCCGGCCTCGACCGTCCATTTCGGGCGGGTTGCCTCATCCCGTGAGTTCGCGCCCCAATGACACGACCAACTCTGAGATCACGCTCGTCCTCAGAACCCGCGCTGCACGATGACTTTTCCGGCCGCGATCGGTTGGTTGCTGGAGCCGGTCTGCGCGGAGTTCTCACGCTGCCATTGCGCGGTAAGGCCCTGTACCTCGTCGATCGACGCGGAATCGTCAACGATGCACAGCCCGGCGATTTCGCCGTCACCTGCCTCGAGCGCGATGAACGCGACGAATCCACGCAAGGCGCCCAGCGTTGTCGCGAGTGAACGTCCGGCTCGACCGCGATCGCGGAAGGAAGAGATCTCATGCAGATCGATGCGAAACATCGTTGCGTACATGGGCTTCCTGACGGTAAAGGGTGAATGTCCGGTCAGAGCGGCGGAGCCCGTTGAGATGATCCGTCGGGACTCACAGCCACACAGCAACAGTGTTGAGCGCGCGCTGAGTATTGATCTTGGGGTAGATTTCGCCATCTAGAGGCTCTGTATTTCGGTGCTATATTTCTATAGAGCGGTGGTCCGGTGGTCGGAGTGAACTCTATATTTCCGTGGCCGGCTCTATAGTTCGCGGATGAGCCACGCGGCTCCTGTGGGGAGCATTCCGATCAGTTGCGTCCGGTCAGGAAGAAAGGGAACGCCCATGCGGAGGAGGATGGGCCGGCGATCTCCGGCAACCGTGGTCGCCGATCAGCTAAGAACGGGGTGGCGCTGCTCGTTGGCCTCCAGCCAGGCGGCGACCTTCGACCGTGAGCGAAGATTGAGCTTCCCCAAAATGTGGTGGACGTGGACGCCGACGGTCCCGGCCGACACGTAGAGTTCCTCGGCGATCCGCTGATCACTGTACCCAAGGGCGAGCAACTGAGCCACCTGGAGTTCCCGTCGGGTAAGTAGTGACGGTCCCGGTTGAACGCTCCGTGTGGCCTGATGTTGGAGTGGAGGCGCACCCTGCGTTGCATGAGCGACCTGCAGCGCGGCTTCAAAATCGAGCGCGTGCCCTTCGTCCCATGCGGTCTGAAACCAGTCCTCCTGCCGGAGCGTGTCGATCTTGGTGAAAAGTTCGCTGAAGGTAACCCCTCCCACAGAGCTCCCGAGGGTCTCCCGCATGGCAACGGCGGCACCTAACAGCCGAATGGCGTCATGCCGGCACTCGTGGGCGAGCAGTACCTCCGCCAGTGACATCAGATCGAACGCGACGAACCAGCGGTCAGCCAGGCGTGCGTGGGCACTGATCGCGTCGATGCTCAAGCGCGTTGCCTCTTCGATATCGCCTTGTCTCAGAGCCAACCGGCTCAGGAGCACCTGCGCAATGCCGATTGAGCGGAGATCGCCGAGCGCCCGAAAGCGTTCCAGACTTTCGGCCATCAGGTGGCCCGCCTCGGTTATGCCACCGAGGTGCCCACCCGCCGCCCCCAGGTTGAGCAGTGCCAACGCGACTCCCGGCTCATCGCCCAGCTCACGAAATTGATCCAGTGACTTCGTGAGGGCTTCCCGAGAACGGACCAAGTCGCGCTGCAGCCGATACACCATCCCGAGCTCGGTCAGCGCCGATGCGACGCCATGCCGGTCGCCGATCGCTTGAGCAAGCTCGAGGCTTTCACGCTGAAGCGTCTCCGAGTGGGCATAGCTCAGACCGCTGTCATCCGCATGGAGAAAGGCAAGCCGGCCGGCTCCGCGAAGCGCCCGCATGCGCAAGGCAGGATCTACGTTCTCTGAAGGCAGAGCCAGAGCTTGACGCAGCCAGTACTGCCCCTCAATCAAATGTCCATGCGTCTCCCAAAACGAGATGAGCGCGGTTGCGAATCTCAGGGCTAACGCGGCGTCCGCTCGTTTTTGAATCCACTCCAGAACGGCGCGCAGGTTGCCCTGCTCTCGCTCCAGGTTCACCAACCAGATATCCTGATTTGGCCCCCGTAATTCGCGTGCGGCCCGTTCCGCCATCGCGACATAGGCGTGGGCGTGACGTGCCCGGGCTTCCGCCGCCTCGCCACTCTTCTCCAGATGTCCGGCGGCGTACTGTCGCACCGGCTCCAGCAGGTGATACCAGGCATCCCGGTCGCCGCTCACGGCCACGACGAGCGACTTGTTCGCCAGCCCTGCCAGCGCATCGAGCACGTCGGCTGAAGAGAGATCGACGCTTGAGCAGACCGCTTCCACTGTCCCGAGCTGGAACTCCCCGGCAAAGACCGATAGCTGGCGGAACACGGCCCGCTCGGTCTCGCTCAGTAAGTCATCGCTCCAGTCGAGGGCAGCCTTCAAGGTCTGGTGCCGGGTGGGAGCGACCCGGCTGCCACCAGTCAGGAGCTGGAAGCTGTCATCCAGTCGTGCCAGGATCTGTTCGACTCCGAGGACGCCGACGCGCGCCGCCGCCAGCTCGAGTGCGAGCGGAATGCCACCAAGACGCGCACAAATACGAGCGACCAATGACGCGTTTTCGGCAGTGAGCAGAAAAGCGGGCGAGACATCCCGGGCGCGAGCGACGAACAGTTCCACCGCCGGGGATGCCGAGATCTCATCGACACTCGGCAGCCGATTTGGATCGGGCGTTTCGAGGGGCGGAACATGATACTGACGCTCCCCGGCGATCAGGAGCGATTCCCGACTCGTGGTGATCATGCGCAGGTCCGGGCACGATCTCAGCAAAGCGTCCGCCAAATTCGCGCACGCATCGATGAGGTGCTCACAATTATCCAGCACCAGCAACGCTGGCTGCGTGGCGAGAAACGCGCTGAGCGCCGCTAGCGGCGAAGTGGACTCGATGTCTCGCAGCCCGATCGTCGTCGCGACGACGATCGGAACCAGATCGGCATCTGTGACCGGCGCTAATTCCACCAGCCAGACCCGCTGCGGGAAGACCGGCGCCAAATCAGTGGCGAGCCGCAGCGCCATGCGGGTCTTGCCGCTCCCGCCGACGCCCGTGAGGGTGAGCAGGCGGTTGTCAGTGTTTAGCAAGATGTCGCGCGCTGCTGCGAGAGCGTGGTTTCGGCCAACGAGTGGCGTTCGCGGTGACGGCACACCTGAAATCGGCGCGTTCGGCACCAGAGACGAACCTTTCTGACAGCGATTGCGACGACAATACGCTTCGAGATCAATATGAAGGCGGGGCAAGCAGCGAGCGTGAGTATACCCAAACCTGTGCCCGTTGGAGGTATCGTCGAACAGCGCGCACCGCAATGCCTCCACTCCGAACCGGCGCCGGCCGCGGATCATGCATGGTGGGTCGAATTTTGCTGTGACAACCGTCGCGACGCCCCGTGCGCCGCATCTCGCTATAGACCCTCGACGTGCCACCGTTGTGTGAACCCGAACCCGGAATTTCACGGAGTCTTCGATGAGACATTCATTGGAACAGGTTTCCGGCGCAATCCATCCGCACGCGCGGCTCGTCGCCAGGCGCTGGCATCTTCCGCTGGCGCGATTGGCGTATCTGGAGGACCCGGATGAGATCGAAGCGTATGCCGAGATTCTCGTGCGGCGCCGGGAGCGCTCGCGCCGTGCTGGATTGCGCGTCTACTGGTCCCTCTTCTATGGAGGAACGGGCCTACTCCTCGCCGCCGGGTTGCTGGTCAATGTGGCGTTGATCGCGATTGCGGCCCTCTGGCTGGTGATCCTGGTGGCGGCCGGCCTGATGCTGCTGCATCCGGACGAGTGACGGCGCCGAAGCCAGAATTCGCCACAGACGCACTCCCCTCCAATCAGCGACACGAACGCTCGTCGGGCGTCCTCGGAAGCGCGCGTCGATGCTGGGTCGAACCGGTGCGACGTAGGGAACGCCTGTCCCGTCACCCAGCGTGACGGGACAGGCGAGAAACGGATTGTGGCGGTGGAGAGACGTCCACCGCCGGCCGAGGCTCACAACGCGTTGGCGAGCGCGATCAGCGTGTCCGCCTGCAGATCGGTGAGAGTGCGACCCCTCTGCAGGTTGACCTCCATGATGTAGGTGTTGATCAGCGCCGTCTTCATGTGCTGGTTCCCGAGTTGTTCGGCCAGCTTGACTCCCTCCAAGGACGCCCTCAACTGGTGCAGGATACCCCGGTTGGTTTCGAACTGTTGCGTCAGGGCGATCAGGCTGTCCGGGGTCGTGCCGACAGTGAAGGTCACGGAGCCAGTGCCGATGTTCCCCGCGTTGTCGGTGGCGGAGGAGGAGATCGTGTTGACACCGGTCGCGAAGGTATAGGCGGGTGCGTTGATGTTCTGGCAATCGGTGGAGGCGATGCCAGAGAGGTTATCAATCGCGCTGCAGGTGATGGTCACCGTCTGGTCGATGGTGTAGGTCCCTGCGTTGCCGGTGTAGGTGATCGTGGGAACAGTTGCGTCATAGGCGAGCGTGACGGAGCCACTGCTGACGTTGCCGGCCTGATCGGTACAGGTACCGGTAACCGTGGCGGCAGCGCTGTCGGGCCCGCTGTAGGTCGAACTGGAGCAGGAGAGGATGCCGGAGGTAGCGTCCTGCCCTGAGAAGGTGATCGTGACGGGATGGTTGTACCAGCCATTGCTGTCCGGTGCCCGGTCAGGCGTGCCGATGACGTTAGTCGGTCCAGTCAGGTCGATATTGACCGCGGGACTGCTCACCGTGGTGCTGTTGCCGGCGTTGTCGGTGGCGGTGCCGCTCACCGTCTGGTTGGCTCCCTCGGTGCTGATGGTCTGATCCGGTGGGCAGGAGGCGAGACCCGAAAGGCTGTCGCTGCAGGTCCAGTGAATGGTCACGGCGCTGTTGTACCAGCCGTTGGCATTGGGGCTGGTGGTTGCCGCGCCGCTGATGCTTGGGCCGGTCAGGTCGATCAGGACGCCAACCGACTGGACTATCTCGCCGTTCCCGGCGTTGTCGGTACTCCAGAAGGTGACGGTATGGCTACCTTCGGTGTTGATAGTGAATGGCGCCGAGTAGGTCTGCAGGCCTGCGCCATCGATGGTGAAGAATGTTCCGGCGAGTCCCGATCCACCCGTGTCAATCGCCGAGAGGCTGATCGTGACGTCCTGGTTGGTCCAGGTGCCGAACGTATAGGGCGTCGTGTCGGCGTTGACGGCGCTGGGAGTCGTGACCGGCGGGATGGAGTCGGGGATGACCACGCTGACGGCACCGGTGTACTCGGTGACGCCGCCGTCCTTGTCCTGGATCTTGGCCTTGACGGACTGGCTCGGTACGGTGGTGGCGGTACACGTGGCGGTGCTGCTGGAACCGAACGCACCGTAGCCGCTGCCACAGTCGAAGGCGTAGCTAAATCCCGCAGTGGTGTCTACCGAGGACGGGTCTTGCGGGCTGGTCAGGGACAGCGCGAAGGGACTGCCGTTGTCGACCGCGGCAACCGGCACGACGAAGGTCGCGGTCGGAGCGACGTTGCTCACGGTGAGGCTGAAAGTCGTCGGAGTGGTGCCGCCCTGGCCGTCATTGGCGGTGATGGTGATGAGCTGGCTTTGGCTTGGACCGTCGCTCGTGGCGAAGCTCCACGACCAGGTGCCGTCGTTGTTGTTGGTGACGGTCCCGGCCGAGGCGGTGAGGGACACGGTGTCGCCATCGGGATCGCCGACGGTGCCGGTGTTGGTGGCGGTCGATCCTTCGTTGACGGAGACGCTCGACTGGTTGGCCGCCACGGTCGGTGGCTGATTCGGCGGCGGTACAGCGCCGTACTCGAAGGCGCCGATGTCGCAATGCGCTCCGGCCGGTCGTACGTAGCCGCGTTGATCGAGGCCGCTCACCGGAATGGCGGAGCACACGGTGTCGCTGCCCGCGTCAACGGCCGGGCTACCAGCCAGAAGAGCCATGGTCTGGGTCGGGCCGCCGTTATTCGCGATCGGGCTGAGCATCGGATCGATCGGCAGGGCGACAGTCCCGACCAGGTTTCCGTTGACTCCGTTCGTCAGCCCGGAGGTTCCGGCATCGGCTCCGATCAGGTTGTTGCCGCCGTCAGTGGTCACCCCGTACGCGTCGGGGCTGGTGTTACCGGCCACGATGTTGTTCGCCGCCGACAACGTGCCGCCGGTGTTGAGCACACCGCCACCGTAGCCCGCGGTGTTTCCGCTGATGGTGGTGTTCTTCAGGGTCAGGGCACTGGCCGAGTTGTAGATGGCCGTACCAGAGTTGTTGAAGAACGTGCTATTCACGATGGTGGCGGTCGCGCCCGCGAGATTCAAAAAACCGCCGCCGAAGTATGTGGACGAGTTGGAACTCACAGTGCTGTTCGCCACGGTCATCGTACCGGATGTGTTGCCGAGACCGCCGCCCCCGTAGCTCGCGGAATTGCCGGTGATGGTGCTGTTCGTTACGGTCGCTGTGCCACCGGCGTTGCCGATACCGCCGCCCGCGCTATTCACCGCCGTACTCGGAGACGTGTTGTTGGAGATCGTGGTGCCTGTCACGGTCAGCGTACCGTAAGAGTTGTAGATTCCGCCGCCCGCGCCAGGCGCGGTGTTGCCGGTGATGGTGCTATTCGTCACCGTGAGCGTGCCGGCGTTGTAGATGCCGCCGCCGCTTTGGTAGTACGTGGTGTTGTTGCCGCCAGTGATCGTTACGTTGTCGAGTTTCAGCGAGCCACCGGGACCCACGTCAAGGACCCCGAACGCTGGCGTACCCGTGGCACTGCTGCGCTCGATGGTCGCGCCGTTGCCCTGAATCGTCACGTTACCTGTTAGCTCAGGGAGACCCGAGTAATTCACGTTCAACTGGTCGTATATCGCGGTCGTCAAGACGTAGTCGCCACCGCTTGCGAGACTGAGGACCTGTGGGCTGCCGCCGTTCGCCGCCACGAACGCGGCGGCGAGACTCGCCACGTCTCCATTCGCGATCGAGACCGTGGTGGCGGCCTGGGCCACTGGCACGCCGGCCAGGCTCATCGCAACCATAGCCAGCGCTATAAACATTCGCCAGAGCCGTCTCACTCGTACCCACTGCATACAGTGCTCCTCTTCCAACGTCATCCAATACGGTCGTTCGTCCGGTGATTCAGTCCGGTTGGTTGTCCTGCAGGTTCACGCGGCGATCGCGTCGCCGGGGCCTAGGTTTGTCCTCCTCATGATGCGGCGCCGACGTGGATGAACCTGAGTCGTTTGAATCCTTCGGCCAGCTTCATCTCGTCGTCCGCAGTGGCGTCCTGAAGTCGATTCGTGGAGCACGTCGCCGGCTAGAGCCCACGCTGCACGACGACCTCACCGGAAACGAATGGCTTCAAACTGAACCCCGCGGCCCAGATCTGGTCGCGGTGCCAGGCTTCGACCAATCGTTGAGCGTTCGTCAGCGTTACCGCGTCCACGCAGATGCAGAAGCCGGCCATGACGCCGTTCTCCGCTTCGAGCGCGATGAAGGCGACGAACCCGTGCAACGCCGCGAGGGCAGCCGCCAGGGCTCGACCAGACCGTTCGCGATCGCGAGACGAGGTATCTCGTCCTAAATCGAGCGGGAACATCGATGCGTGCATACCGTCCCTCGAGATGACTGGCGCGTTTCTCCACGGCGCAGCGGAATTCACCAGAGGACGCGCCCGAATCCGGCAATGGCGAAATTGATCAGGCCAGAAGTATGGGTTGATGGTACCGCGGCAAAGTCCTCACGGTACGTGAACGACTCAGTATTTTTCGCTCGAGTGACTGCGTATTTCTTGCGAGAGGATGCCTACGTATATGTAGATCGCGGGTTCGACGACCCGCTTGTGGCGGGGTTCACGCTCAGTTGCGCTGAGGCCCTGCGTCGAGGCTGGCGATTTCCCGTTCGTGCGTCTGCAGCCAGGCGGCGACCTCGACTCTCGAGCGGAGGTCCAGCTTTCGGAGGATATGGTGGACGTGAACGCCGACCGTGCGCACTGCCAGGAAGAGGGCGTCGGCAATCTGCCGGTCGGTGTAGCCCTGCGCCAGCAAGCGGGCCACCTCGAGCTCCCGGCGTGTGAGTGGTGCCGGCGTTGGGTTATCCGGGTGGGCGAGCAGGTTTCCCGCGGTGATCTGGAGCTCAGCCAGAAGCGCTCGGGCCGCCAGAGCCGACTGGTGCGGGTTGAGCGCGTAACCTTCCGTCCAGGCTTGCGCGAACCAGTCCTCGTGCCGCAGCGCGTCGACCTGGGCATGGACGCTCGCAAAAGACACACCGCCGACGGGACTGCCCAGTCGATCAGACAGTGCCTGGGCCGCGCCCATCATTCGAACGCTCTGGCGCGGATTGCGCGCGTGGATGAGAACGTCGGCGAGGGCGAGCAGGTCGAAGGCCACGAACCAGCGGTCTCCTAAGCGAGCATGCGTCGTCATGGCATCGACACTCAAGCGAGCTGCCGTTTCGAGGTCACCTCGCGTCAGTGCGACGCGGCTTAGAAGGACCTGGGCGATCGCCGTCTTGTGCTGGTCGCCGATCGCCCTGAGGCCTTCAATGCTATCGGCAATGAGACTGGCCGCCTGGGCCGTGTCGCCCATGTAGCCGACCGTTGACCCCAGGTTGAGCATGGTGAACGCGATGCCCGGTGCATCAACCAGTGCTCGAAACAGGTTCAATGCCTCGGTGAGAACCTCACGGGAACGCGCCAGATCGCGCTGCAAGCGATAGACCATGCCGAGCTCGGTCAGGGCGGCGGCGACGCCGCGTTGATCTCCGACCGTTTTGGCAAGCTCCAGGCTTTCACGATCGAGGCTCTCAGCTTCGGAGTAGTGTCGTTCGTCATCGCCCTCATACAAGAAGGCCAGCCGGCCGGCTCCGCGCAGCGCGCGCATCCGCGCCCTTGGATCGACGCCTTCCGCCGGCAATTCGAGTGCTTGACGCAACCAGCGCCGTCCCTCAACCAGATGTGCGTGAGTCTCCCACAGCGGCACGAGCGCCGCGGCAAGTCGCAGTGCCGACCCGGCATCTGCCTGACCGATTTCCCATTCCAGCGCCGCGCGCAGGTTGCCTTGTTCCCGCTCGAGGGTTGCCAGCCAGGATTCCTGCTCTGGCCCCTGCAGTTCGTTCGCGGCGCGCTCCGCCAGATCGAGGTAGTAGGCGGCATGGCAGGCCCGGAGATCGTCGGCCTCCTCCAGTGCCGCGAGCTGTGCCATCGCGTACTGGCGCACCGGCTCGAGCAGGTGATACCAGGCTGAGCGATCGTCGCTGACGACCATGACGAGAGACTTGTTGACCAGTCCGGTCAGGAGGTCGAGAACGTCGTCGGCTGCTATCTGAGCGTCCGAGCAGACCGTTTCGGTCGCCGCGAGCTGGAACTCCCCGGCGAAGACGGCCAGGCGGCGAAAGACGGTTCGTTCGCGCTCGGTCAATAAGGCGTCGCTCCAATCGAGCGCGGCGCGCAGGGTCTGGTGCCGGGTGGGGGCGACCCGGCTGCCGCCGGTCAGGAAGCGGAAAGTGTCATCCAGTCGTGCGAGGATCTGCTCGACGCCGAGAACACCGGCGCGCGCCGCCGCGAGCTCCAGCGCGAGCGGGATACCGCCGAGGCGAGAGCAGACGCGAGCGACGGTAGCCGCATTGTCGGACGTCAAGTGAAACGACGGCTGGACGCCCTGGGCTCGCGCCACGAACAGTTGCACGGCGGGAGACACGGCTATCGACTCCGCCGTCGCTGAGGCCTCGGGGTCAGGCGTCGAGAGGGGTGGGACGCGATACTGGTATTCCCCGGAAACCTGCAGCGGCTCGCGGCTCGTGACGATAATGCGCAATTCTGGGCAGGAGCTGAGCAACGAATCCGCGAGGGCGGCGCAGGCGTCGATGAGGTGCTCGCAGTTGTCGAGCACGAGCAAGGCTGGTCGATCCGCGAGCACGGCCGCGAGCGACGCGACGGGGGCGGCAGAGCTGATCTCCCGCAAGCCAACGGTGGTCGCGACGACAATGGGGATCAGGTCGGCGTCGGCGACCGGAGCCAATTCGACTACCCAGGTCCGCTGGGGGTACTCCGGCGCGAGATCGATGGCGAGCTGCAGGGCCAGTCGCGTCTTGCCGTTACCGCCGACGCCGGTGAGGGTGAGCAGCCGCTTCTCCGGACGCCGCAGGACGGTCCGGATCTCGGCGAGCTCGGGACCACGACCAATGAGCGCGGTGCGCGGCGCCGGAGCCCGGAGATCGGCTCTCGATTCCACCGGTCGATCTCTGCTGGCCACGGAAGTGGCGGCTTTTCCGTGCAGGATGACGAGCGAAGACTCCACCAGTATACCCGGCGGCAATGTGGCGTTGATCGCGATTGCGGCCCTCTGGCTGGTGATCCTGGTGGCGGCCGGCCTGATCTGCTGCATCCGGACGAGTGACCGCCTGGAACCAGGTTGTCCGCGACACTGACGTAACAATCCAGCACGGTCGAACACGATCTGAATACAACCGGCTGGCACTGAAGTTCAGTGCCAGCCGGTTGCGAGCCTCCTGAAACGCCGCTTCAGTCCGGTCTGCTCACACTACCAGCGGGAAGCTTGATCCGCGGCGGTCCCCGTTAGGGCGTTACTGATTTGCCAGAGCTGCTTGCCACGCCGCCAGCACGTTCGCGGGAGTGAACGGCAGTTCCCGTAGTCGCACCCCAATCGCGAAATAGATGGCGTTGCCGATCGCGGCTGCCATCGGCTCCGAAGCCGGCTCACCGGCGCCCCACGCCGGCTGGGTGGGCTGGTTGAGCAGCAGGACCTGGATCCTCGGCACTTCGTTGAAGTGGAGGATCGGGTAGCTGGGTCCGGTCTGTGTATTTGATGCTCCAGGTGTTTTCCGCCGGTGACACCTGCCCACGTCGGCTGGTGACGCCGTTTGCGTCGAAGAGCACCTCTTCCTTCAAGGTTCGGCTCGTGCCCTGTATCACGTTACCCTGGATCTGGTTGATCAGTCCGTCGGGGTTGATGACCAGGCCACAGTCGTGCGCCACGATCACGCGGGTCACCTGCACGGCGGCGGTCGTGGGGTCTACCAGCACCTCGGCATATGTGGCTACATAGGCAAGACTGTTCTCGTACTGCACGTACGCGAGACCGCGCCCGAATAGCGGCCTGGTCTGCGGTTGCACCGCCGTCGTCGGCCACGGCGTCTTTTGCCAGTTGGCCTCCTGGGCTACCGCCTTCAGCGCCGCCAGGCCGCGCGGATCGGACAAGTATTGCTGTCGGAAGGCGAGCGGATCGGCGTTTGCCGCCATTGCCATCTCGTCCATGAACGACTCGTTGGCAAACGTGTTCGAGAATCCGCCGAGCGTGCGAAGCGCCGTGGTGCGGGGAAACACGTTCGTGGTTTGTCCGCTGGTTGTGGTGAAACTCCGGACAGAATTGTTGGTGACCAGGTAGTTTGGAAATGCGTAGTTCACCTTGCTATTCCTGCCACCAAGGTTCCCGTCCGTCGGACTGTTCCGGTTGCGGCGCGAAGCCAAGCTCCTGACCGGCGAGCAGGTTTCCGGCTCGCCCGCCCGGGCGCGTGGAGTGGGTCTGGGTCCAGAGGGTGTGTTCCCAGGCGGTCACGTTCCCTGTCGAGTCCAATCCCGCCTTGCATCTCATGGACCATCGCCGCGCCGAGCGGCTCCCAGCCGTGCTCGTCCGGGCGCATCCACTGCACGCGGACCGGCGCGCCGACGGCCTGGGAGAGCAGGGCTGCATCGGCCGCGGCGTCGTCCGCGCCGTTGTGGCCGTAGCAGCCGGACGCTTCCACGTAGATCACGTGCACGGCGGAGGCCGGCAGGCCGAGCAGTTGGGCGATCGCGCCCTGCAACTGGTAGACGCCCTGCGTTCCGGACCAGATCGTGGCCTGGATCCGTTCATCGGGGCGCTGCGCACGTCGGCGACCGCGCAGGAGGGGCCGATCGCGGCGTGCATCTGGTAGGGCGTGAAATAGGTCGCCTGCCGCGTCTTCGCCGCGCTCGCCAGAGCGGAGGCAGCATTGCCGCGCAGCGTGCCGACCGGGCGAGTGTCGAAGATGTTGGTCGGGTCCTGAAGCGCCTGAATCAAGGAATTCCGGGTTGCAGCCGTGCCGTCATCCGTGGCCGCGAGCGGAGCGCCCGGATTCCAGGTCACGTTGAGCTGGCTCGCCGCCTGGATCGCCGCCCACTCGTCCGTCGCGACGACCCCGACGAAGTTGCCGTTTGCACCGACCTGGGAGAACCCGCTAGACGGCCTGGCGGCTGTAACGTGCGACGTTCCGGCCAGTGTCGCGTTTCGACTCGCCGGGCGCACGACGCGGCCGTGAAGCATGCCGGGCACGACCACATCTTGCACGTACGTCGAACTGCCCGAAGACCTTGCCGGGGAGGTCAACTCGGGGCACTGGCTTCCCGACGACGGTGTAGCTGCTGGGGATCCTTGACCGCGACGCTGGTGTTCACCGCGAGGTTGAATTGTTGTCCGCCGATCAACTGCCCGTACGAGAGCGGCATTCTTCATCGATTGGCCGATGCCGATAGAGCCACCCTGCGCCACCAATTTCGAGGTCGACACGCCCAGTTGCTGCGAGGCCAGCGTGAGGAGTTGCTGGAAGGCCGTCGCCGCGGCCTGTCTCAATATCGGACCTTCGCCGTAGATCGTATTGCTGCCCGCCGTATAGCCCTGATTCGGCGTCAGCGAGGTATCACCTTGCACGAAGTCGACGATCTGTGGGAAGTCCAGGTAGAGCTCCTCGGCCACGATCTGGCTGAGGGCGGTCTGCACGCCGGTGCCCAGCTCGACCTTGCCCGAGTAGACCGTGACACCGCCGTTGGCGTCGATGGCGAGCCAGGCGTCGACCTGGTTGGTTGCGGTGGTCGTGGGGCCGGCCAACGCCGGTGTGGCCGAGGTCAGAAAGCTCGCGACCGCTGGGGCAAAACTGAACCCGACAACGAGCGCGCCCGATTTGGTGAGGAAACTCCGTCGGCTGATCTTCTTGTCGAACATTTACGCCATCTCCCTTCGCGGCTTCTTGAATCGCGCTGACGAAGCGCGTGTGCGCGCCGCACCGGCAAAGATAGGGTGTCGGGGTGGTCGTGTTTGTCGAGCGGATTATAGAAACTGCTGTTCGAGAGGAAGTCCTCCACCTCAGCCACCGTGGGAACCTTCTTGTTGCCGCCGGCAATGCGGTCATTTAGCCAGGTGTAGGCGCCCATGATCATCGCGTTGGCGCAGTAGGCGCACTGGCCGGCTTGCTGGTCGAGGAACGCAGTTTGAAGTGGGTGCGGGTTGTCAGGCGTACCAATGCCTTCCAGCGTCGTCACGGGAATCGGGTGGTCCAGCGGAAGGCCAAACAATGGCAGAAATTCGAGAAGAAGGTCGATAGTCGCCTGGCACGAGCGGGCGGCTAACCCTAATATATTGACCTCGCATGCCCCACACTGGCCGAAACCGCAGCCAAACTTGGGTCCTTTCAGTCCGAAGTGATTCCTGAGCACGTAGAGAAGCGGCACGGAACCATCCGGAACCGTGACCTGCTGGGGGCCACCGCCGTTGAGGTCGATTGAGAACGTGACGGAATTTGGGGACGACATAAGCAACTCCTCAATCACAATTTGCATACAACACACCCTGCATGCATCGTCGTATGGACGAATCTGTCGACAACAGCGTCACTCATCTGATGAGTGATCTGTTCGAGATGTTCCCTCCCTTCGATGGCTGAGACTGGTCCGGGCCTGTTTGGCCGGCCGCTGTCTACAGCCCGAGCTGCACGATCACCCTTCCCTTGCTGACTGTTTGAATTTCGGAATCAGCCCACGATGAGTGAGCGTTGTGCCACTCGGTCGCGACGCTGTGTGCGTCGTCCAATGACTCGGGATCCTCACAGATACAGAGGCCGAAGATCTCGTCCTCGCTGGTCTCCAGTGCCACGAACGCGACAAACCCAGTCACGGCACTGAGGGCACGAGCGAGCGAGCGTCCATCCGTGATGCGGTCGCCATCGGACGTGATCACCTGGAGATGGCTATGAAACACAGTTGCATACATGGCGTCACCGACCGTCACAGTCTCGTCGATATCAAACACATGACGCCGTTGGGACGGAGTCTGGGACTTCGGCGCCGTTCATCTGGTGGGTATGGTCTGAGTATTGGGTACCCGGAAGATATTTCCATCGACAGGCTTGACGGTCCGCGTGCACATTTCGGCCACGCGGACATCAATTCGTTCCTGGGTATCCATTCGTCCTATAGAAAGGCTGGACAGATTTTTCCCGGGAGCGTCTCTCTATGTAGACGGGGTACAGAGAGATTAGTGCGGAGAGGTGCTGGTAAATCTTTCCGGCACGAGAGGGGCTCGCTCGTTTGATGGGACATAGCGATATTCCTGCGTGGCAAGCCCGGGGGTAACTTGAAGACGCGAGGCGAGTTGAAGTTTGCGGAGAATATGGTGGACATGATTGCTGACGGTCCCGACCGACACAAACAGCTCATCCGCGATCTGCCGGTCGGTGTATCCGCGTGACAGCAATAACGCCACCTGTTGTTCCCGCCGCGTCAGGACTGTCGTCTTCGGCCGGGTTGCAGGGACGTGTTGGCCTCGGGAGGGTGAGGCGTTGAGCGTTGAGGTTGCGATCTCCACCACCTGGTCGATCTCGAACGCGTATCCCTCAGCCCAGGCCACGTCAAACCAGTCATTCTGTCGAAGCACGTCGATCCTGGCGAACAGATCCTTGAAGGTGACCCTGCCAACAACATGCCCGAGCATTGCGCGGACGGACTCGGCGGCGCCCACCAGCCGTACGACATCACGTTCGCGTTCTTGAGCGGAAAGCGCATCAGCTAACGCCAGCAAATCGAAGGTCTGGAACCAGCGATCGCCGAGGCGCGCATGCAACGTCAACGCAGCGAGACTGAATTCGGTTGCCCGTTCGAAATCACCTTGCTGGAGCAATACGCTACTCAGCAGAACCTTGGCGATCGCGACGGAATGGAGATCGCCGAGCCTTGTGAAGCGCTCCAAGCTGTCAGAAATGAGATCAACGGCCCGATTCGTGTCACTGTTGTGTCCCAAGGTGGATCCAAGGTTGAGCATCGCCACCGCGATGCCCGGTGCGTCGTTCATCCTGCGGAACGATTCCAATGACTGTGTAAGCATCTGGACGGAACGATCTAAATCGCGCTGCAGGCGATACACCATGCCAAGCTCGGTAAGGGCTGACGCGATGCCGTGCTGATCGTTGGCTGCCCGCGCCAGTTCAAGGCTTTCACGATGGAAGGTTTCCGCCTCTTGATAGTCCGACTCGCAGTCATCGGCATTCAGGAACGCGAGACGTCCTGCGCCGCGAAGTGCTCGTACCCGAACAGCGCTATCACTGAGGTCCGATGGTGACTCGAGAGCCTGCCGCAGCCAGCGTAATCCCTCGGTGAAGTGCCCATGAATCTCCCAGAACGGGACGAGCGCGGTCGAGAGTCTCAGGCTCAGAGGTACATCCTCCTGTTGTCTCATCCACTCCAGGGCAACGCGCAGATTGTCTCGCTCACGCTCGAGTACCGACAGCCAGATCTCCTGAGTTGATCCGTGCAGCTCGGCCGCAGCCTGCTCAGCCAATGCGAGGCAGGCGTACGCATGACGTGCGAGCGTTTCTTCGACTTCACCACTCTCTTCAAGGTGATTCATGGCGTACTGCCGAACTGGTTCCAGAAGACGGTACCATGCCGACCGGTCGCCGCTCTCCGCCACCACCAGCGATTTGTTGACGAGCCCCCTCAGTGCCTCGAATACCCGAGACGACGGAACGTCGGGGGTGGCGCAGACCGTTCTTGCCGTCTGCAACTGGAACTCACCGGCGAAAGCGGACAAACGACGAAAGACAATGCGCTCGTCGTCGGTCAACAGGGCTTCGCTCCAGTCGAGTGCCGCGTGCAACGTCTGGTGGCGAGTGGGTGCGACTCGGCGACCACTGTTCAAGAGACGAAACCGATCATCCAGAAGCGTGAGTATTTGCTCCAGTCCGAGCACATGAACCTGAGACGCGGCAAGCTCGAGGGCGAGCGGGATACCGCCGAGGCGCGCGCAGATGCGTGCGACGCTGGTGGCGTTGGTAGTCGTCAACTGGAATGATGGAAGCACATCTTGCGCCCGATCCACGAACAGCGTGACTGCCGAAGATGCAGCGATCTCATCGAATCCGGGCAGCGTCTCGGGATCGGGAGCCTTGAGAGGAGGAACTCGGTATTGACGCTCTCCCTCAATCAGCAGCGGCTCGCGGCTGGTGGTGATGATTCGAAGGTACGGACAGGAACCTAACAATGCATCCGCGACCTTCGCGCAAGCGCCGATAACATGTTCACAATTGTCAATCACGAGGAGGCTCGGCTGCGACCCGAGGAAACGTGAAAGATGGCGCAACGGCGCCGAGGAGATATCTTCATTCAATCCTATGGCCGTGGCGACAACGAAGGCGACCATCTCCGCGTCGACAACCGACGAGAGTTCCACGACCCAGACGCGCTTGCCAAATTCCGACGCCAAATCACATGCGAGGCGGAGCGCGAGGCGCGTTTTGCCGGTCCCGCCAACTCCCGTGAGTGTCAGCAGGCGAACGTCGGGGTGCTTCAGAATGCTCCGCAACTCGGCCAGTTCGCGATCACGCCCGATCAGGGCTGTTCGTGCCACCGGCAACATGTTGATCTGCGGGTCGCGATCCACTCATCGACCTCTGATGAACATAGCCCTGGGTCGCCCCGGGGAGTCCCTGTCCGAGGGTTGGGGGTACCCGCTCGTGGGTCCGGGTCTGCCCCCGCAACTCGGACTCCTGAGATTGGCCGCCGCTTCACCGAGGTTCATGTCATCGTGGTGCACACGCGGTTGAGCACTCGGAAGATTAGGATGTGGGCACGTTGACGGTCAAATGCCGGAATTGTAACAGGACGCGACAAATTTTGCGTGTTCGATAACTCACGCGCCGAATCCAACCGAAATTGAACAGAGATGACAACTCATCGTCGTGACGATATCTGGCACCAATCTGGATCGCAAAGAATTGACGCGCTGCTTGTATGGGAGAGCTTCACCATCATGCTCGCAATTCAATGTTGTGGCGTCCGGCTGTTTCTTCGTCCGTCCGACTAATCGGCGGTACGACCCCCATCCACGTACAGCGTCTGGCCGGTGACGAAGCGGGAGGCGTCGGATGCCAGGAAGAGAACGGCCGCTGCCGACTCTTCCGGAGTGGCCAGGCGACCCATCGGGATGTCGCGCACGATCTCCTCTCGGCGTCCGGGCTGCTCCAGATAGCGGCTCGTCAGCGGCGTCTCCGTATAGGCGGGGCCAACCGCGTTGACGGTGACGTTGTAGGGCGCCCATTCGACGGCCAGCGTCTTGGTGAGCACCGCCAGCCCGCCCTTCGATGCACCGTACGGCGCCAGGTTGGGATGCCCAACCAGGCTCGAGACGGAGGAGATCGTCACGACCTTGCCGTAGCCCTGCCCGACCATGACGCGGCCGGCCGCCTGGGTGACGTAAAAGACGCCGGACAGGTTGACGGACAGAATCCGCTCCCATTCCGCCGGGTCGAACTCCAGCGCCGGTTTGCGGATGTTGATGCCCGCCGCGTTGATCAGAATATCGAGGCCACCGAGTTTGTCGACGGCCCAGTCGACACACGCGCGCGCCGACGCCGCATCGCTGGCATCGACACTGGTGGCAAATGCCTCGTGGCCGAAGGCGCGGGCGGACCCGGCGGCCTCCTCGGCCAGTTCCAGGGACAGATCCGCGGCGGCCACCGTCGCGCCGAACTCGGCCAGCGCCTCGACGCAGGCGCGTCCGATGCCGCCGCAGCCAACCACGAGGGCCCGCCGCCCGCTCAGATCAAATAGCGATCGATAATCGGTCACGATTCGCTCCTCGTCGTGCGCTCGATCGCGTCAGTGGCCGGGGCCCGGCGCCTGCTCGCGTTTGGGGCTAAGGTTGTTCAGCGTCTCGACGACCACGTCACCAATCACGCGGGCGCCATGCGGCGTGTCGCCTGGGATGATCGCCACGTCACCGGCGCCCAGCGTCGCGATCGCCCCGTCGACGTTGAACTCGATCTCGCCGCTGAGGACCGCGGTTATCTGCTCCTGCGGGTGCTGATGCATGGGGAAGACCGATCCCGGCTGGTAAACGTAGCGGACGAGCGTCTGGCGCTGGCCTTGAACGACCTGCCTGGTGATTCCGGCGTAGACGTCTTCGCTTGGAATCTCGCTCCAGTTCATGGTGCTGGCCCTTTCCGCCATCGTCTTCCACATCATCTGTTTCAACAGGGGTAAGAGTACAGGGTCATCGTGCCACCGATTGTCGAGCATCATCCACCGACTCCTCGACCAGGTGCGGCGCCACGGGACGCGGATGGTCGCTTCGTTTTGAGTGTTCGCCTGAAGTCCTAGAACCTAGGACAGATGCTTGGATGGTCAGCCGGGAACCCAACCGGGGACATCATCCGTCCCTGACGTCAGGTCGAGCGGGCTGGTGCCGAGCTGCTCGGCGATCTTCTTGCTCAGCTCGTCCATGGCCGGCTTCTGAAACCCCATACCCTGCCAGACGATGGTGCCGGCGCGATCGATCAGGTACATCGTGGGCGTGGCCATGATGTCGAAGGCGCGCGAGACCGCGTAATCGTTCTCGTCGGTCAGCATGGGGAAGGTGACGCCAGTGCGGCGCGCGAAGGAGCGCGTGACGTTGGGCGAGTCTTGCGCGATGCCCCAGACCGTGATTTTCCCGTCTGGATAGGCGTTGTGGATCTTTTCGAGGAAGGGGAAGGCGGTCTTGCTCGCCACGCAGGAGGACTTGTAGATGCCGAGCAGCACCGGCCCATGCTTCAGCGCGTCGGCCAGGTCGTACGTCTGCTCATCTGTCGCGTCCTTCAGGGCAAAGGTTGGCGCTGACGCGCCGGCCTCAACCGGCATATGAACCTGCTCCTCTCGTTCTTCCTCGGAATCGTTCTTCACTGCTGCATCTAACACCGGACATGGCAAGACGCATTCCGCTCGAACCCGGCTAGTCGAAACGCGGCAAGCCGACGCCGATCGCCTCGCGCACGCGCTCCATCTTGGCGCTCGCCATGCCGCGTGCCTGGCCTGCGCCCTCGTCGAGGATGCGAATGACCTCGGCCGGGGCTTCGGTCAGCGCTTTCAGGCGCTCCTGCAGCGGCGCAAGCTGCTCGACCACCAGATCGGCCAATTCCCCCTTGAATGCGCCATAGCCTTTGCCGTCATAGCGCTCTTCGATCTCGGGGATCGGCAGGCCCGACAGCAGCGAGTAGATGGTGAGCAGGTTGGAAATGGCCGGCTTGTTCTCCTGATCGAAACGGACCTCGGAGCCGGAGTCGGTCACCGCGCGCCGGATCTTCTTGCGGATCTCGCTCGGTGAGTCGGCCATCTCGATGCGGCTGGCTGGGCTCGGATCACTCTTGCTCATCTTCTTCAGCGGATCCTCGAGCGACATGATGCGGGCGCCGACCGGCTTGATGTCCGGCTCGGGCACGACCAGCGTCTCGCCAAAGGTGCTGTTGAAGCGAATGGCGACATCGCGCGTCAGCTCGATGTGCTGCTTCTGGTCCTCGCCGACCGGCACCAGGTCGGTGTCGTACAGCAAGATGTCGGACGCCATCAGCGTGGGGTAAATGAAAATGCCGGCGCCGACCCGGTCGCTCCCTTTGGATTTCTCCTTGAACTGGGTCATGCGGCTCAGCTCGCCGAAGGTCGCCAGTGTGCTCAGCACCCAGGTGAGCTCGGTGTGCTCGCGGACGTCTGATTGCACGAAGAGAATGGAGCGAGCAGGGTCGATCCCCGACGCGAGCAAGATACTGGCCAGCTCCAGATTGCGGGCGCGCAGCCCCTTCGCGTCGTAGGGCAGGGTCATCGCATGCAGATCGACGATACAGAAAATGTTGTCGTAGAGATCTTGCTGGCTGACCCAGTTACGGATCGCACCCAGGTAGTTTCCGAGGTGGATTCCCCCGGTGGGCTGAATTCCGGAAAAGACGCGCTTGCGCCGATCCATCATCGGTTACTCCAGATTGTCCATGTCGCACTCGCCGATCGTGAGCGCGTTGTGCTGGGAACGCGGCAATGCGAGATCGAGTCTAACCTGTGAATCCTAGCACATACGCGGGGAATGGAGCCTCGTTGGGCGGATCGCGGCGCTGGGTTGGGTATACTCTCAGCGCGGGATGTGGAGTGAGGGATCGTGAGGAGAGGAATGGATCCTCTTGACACGATACAGGCGTATATAGAAGTGCATCGTGCTCGACCGGCCATGCTGCATGAGTAGCGGCTGGTATGGACGCTGACCTTCGGCAACTCGACGATGCGGAGCTCGTCCAGCGCATGAGCGACGGCGACGTCGCCGCGTTGGAAGAGTTGTACAACCGGTACGCTCGCGCGGTCTTCTCCTTCGCGGTGCGGATCGTCGGGGATGGGCTGGTCGCCGAAGAGATCTTGCAGGAGTCGTTCACGCGTGCCTGGCAGCAGGCGGGACGCTTCGAGCTGGCGCGAGGAAGCTTCGCGAGCTGGTTACTCAGCATCACGCACAATCGCGCGATCGATGAGCTCCGCAAACGCCAGCGTCGTCCGCAACGAGCCGATTCAATCGATATCACCGACGTGCTTCTCGGTGAGGTCGATATAACCGCCGACGTTGAGGAAGCCGCCGAGCTGTCGGAGCTTCGCGAGCGAATTCACGTGGCGATGGACCAGCTGCCGGCGCCTCAGCGACGCGTCATCGAGCTGGCCTATTTCGAGGGGCTCACCCAGCGAGAGATATCCGATTTGCTGAACGAGCCGCTCGGCACCGTCAAGACGCGGATGCGCCTGGCGATGCAGAAGCTGAAGGACTACCTGGGGACGGAGGAGGGCGCGCCAAACTGATGCTGGATGCTGATTCCCACATCGGTGAACTAGCGGCTCCGTACGTACTTGGAGCACTTGAATCTGACGAGGTCGAACAGGTCGAGCTCCATCTTCTGTGCTGCGCGGAATGCCGTGAACTGGTCGACGCCGAGCGTGAGGTGGCGACCCTGCTCCCTTACCTGGCCGAGCCGGTGTCGGTTCCGGCGCGCTCACGGCGAACGCTCCTCAACCGCATTCACGCCGAATCCGAGGTCGGATTAGCCTCGGCGATCGCCCCGCGCCGCTCCAACGTCACGCGGATTCTGACCCGTTTGGGCTGGGTGGCGGCGGTTTCAGCCGCGGTGCTGGCGTTGTTCCTGGCCTGGAACAGCTCGCAGATGCAGGATCAGGTCAACCGGAAGAACTCCGAGCTATCGGTTCTGAAAGAGAATCAGCAGACCATCGCTCAGGTGGTCAGCGGCCCCAATGGGTTCGTCACCAATCTGCAGACGACCGGGGTGGCTTCCGGCGCGCAGGGCGGGGTCATCATGAACCCGACACGCAACGCCGCGCTGCTGGTCGTTGACGGCCTGCCCAAACCGATTTCGGGTCACGTTTATGTCGTCTGGATGACGCGCGGCAGCGAGCACGTCAATGCCGGTGTGCTGCCGATCGACAATCAGGGACGCGGAACCCTCTACATCACCATGCCCCAGGCGCTGGCGAGCTTCGACGGAATCCTCGTCACCGAAGAAACCGGCACCAAAGTGTCGAGCCCTTCCGGCACGCACATGCTCGCCGCCCGCGTCAATAACTAACCCCTACCCAGCACATTCATAGTTTCATTGCGCCATGACGTTTCCGGCGTCTGGGATGCCGCTCACGCCACGTTGCGACCCTGTCTAACCGAGTGATGCGGCGCTGGTTGCCCGTGCGCCCTTCCCGCTCGTTGCCAGCCAACGACTTGTCATGGTACTAACGTCCCGTCTTTTCTAAGACAGAGGTCCGTTGTGGTACTAGTGTCAGACCAGTACATTCTAGCTATGGGATGGGCTAGGACCCCCGGCGATTGCAGCAGACGGGGCTGCCGGCCGGCGAGGGGTCACCTCGCGGACGAGGGTGAAACGGGAAGGGAAGCCGGGCACATCACACCACGTCGCCACGAGGATGCGCGCTCCACGATTGGAGCGTTGACGGGCGACAACCCTGAACACAATTCGAGCAGGTATCAGCACCATCGTTCACGGAGAAATGAGTGGGACGACGAAGTGCGAAATGACTGACCGGACGTTACGACAGACCGGAGTGTGACGAACATGCCGTCCGAGCCCAAACGCAGGGGCTCCCGGCTGAAGAGCCGCCTCATGCTGCTTGTCGCGATCACCGCGGTGGTGCTGGCAAGCCTCTGCATCGGGGCGGTGTTGACGGTGCTGCTCGTAGGGCCGCTGGTGGTACTGGTGGTCGCGACGGCCATCGCTGGTGGGTTGCTGGCCTGGCGCTTCTTTCGAGATCCGGAGCCCTGGCGCGACACGATTATCGGCTTGATTGCGGCGATCGGCCTTTCCGGCTGGCTCGGCCTGGAACGAATCCTCCGGGCGCTGGAACGGCGACCTGCCACGGAACGGGAAGAGGCAATGGTGGTTGAGGAGAGTGACGAGGTGATCCAGTCGTTTCAGGATCCGTTGACGACCCTCCCCAATCGGACGTTGCTGCTCGATCGCCTGGAGCAGGCGCTGGCGCGTGCTTCACGCGTCGAACGGCCGGTCGCGGTCCTCTTCCTCGATCTCGACAACTTCAAGCAGATCAACGACACCTTCGGACACTCCGCCGGGGATCACCTGCTGATCTCGGTGGCGGCCGTGCTCGAAACCTCGATGCGTGCCAGCGACACCGCGGCTCGCTTCGGCGGCGACGAGTTCGTCATCCTGCTCGAGGACATGCGCGATCCCATCGAGGCCAACCTGGTCGCGCAACGCATTATGAACGCCCTGTCGACGCCCTTCCTCTTTGGAGAGCGCGAGGTGGTCGTGACCGCCAGCATCGGCATCGCGGTCAGCACCTCGCCGCTCGACCGGCCCGCGGAGCTGCTGCACAACGCCGACGTCGCCATGTACCGGGCCAAGCACGGCGGCAAGAACCGGGTCGAGATCTTCGACGCGGTGATGAACCGAGAGGCGCAGGAACGCCGCAAGCTGGAAGAGGATCTGCGCGTCGCGCTCGAACTGGGGCAGTTCCAGGTCTACTACCAGCCAAAGGTGTTGCTCGAATCCGGCGTCATCGTCGGGGTGGAGGCCCTGCTGCGCTGGGAGCGGCCGAACTACGGGCTGGTCTATCCGGCCGACTTCATCCCGATGGCTGAAGAGACCGGCCTGATCAACAAGATCGGCCAGTGGGTGCTGCAGGAGGCCTGCCGCCAGGCGCGCCGCTGGCGCTTTGCCGAGCCCGCGCCGCTCGTCTCGGTGAATCTCTCGCGGCGGCAGTTCCACTCGCCGGACCTCGTGGACCAAATTTCCGGGGTGCTGGAACGCTCCGGGCTCGAACCCAAGGCGCTGGCGCTGGAGGTCTCCGAACCGGTCGTCATGCACGACCCCGACCGCTCGATGACGATCCTGCAGGGGCTCAAGGAGCTCGGCGTCAAGATCGTGATCGATAACTTTGGCGCGTCCTCATCGTCGCTGCGCTATTTGCGACGCCTGCCGATCGACTGCCTGAAGATCGATCGCTCCTTCATGATCGGGCTGTCGCACGAGTCGGAGAACTCGGTGATCGTCTCGACCCTGGTCACCCTGGCCCATTCGCTCGGGCTGCGGGTGGTCGCCGAAGGCGTCGAGACCGCCGCCCAGGCCAGCTGGCTGCGGGACATCAGCTGCGACCTGGCGCAGGGCTACTACTTCGCGAAGCCCTCCGGCAGCCGCATGACCGCGCTGCTCTTCGAGAACGACATCTCCTGGCTCTTCGAAGACGAACCCGGCCTGCCGACGTTCTGATTGACCGCAATCAGGGCAGGCGTCCGACCGTACCCGCGTAGGGGCGTGATCCCTCGTTGGCGCTCCCGCCCCGAACAGGGCGCCGATCAGGGCGATGCGCGCTGACCGGCGCGTAGGGGCGCAATTCATTGCGTCCAGCCCGCAGGGCGCGATCAATCGCGCCCCTACTGCGTGTTCGCGTCTGCGGCACCGTGGCCGCCCTCGAACAGGGCGCCCTCACATGCCGGGGATTGACGTCAGGAACGGACGGGTGTCGGTCATAGCGAGGGCAGCCACAGGGGGCTGCCCCTACCGGGACTGGGGGCGTGCAACGCCCCCTCCCTCACACCGTGAACTCGCCGTCTTTCATGAAGAGCTGGCCGTCCACCCGCACTTCGCTCTCCTGCCGCAGGTCGCAGATCATGTCCCAGTGGATGGCGGATTGGTTGGTGCCGCCCGTTTCGGGGTAGCTGGCGCCGACGGCCAGGTGCATCGTGCCGCCGATCTTCTCGTCGAACAGGATGTTGCTGGTGAACTTGCGAATGCCCCGGTTGGTGCCGAAGGCGAACTCGCCCAGGTAGCGCGCCCCCTCGTCGGTATCGAGCGTGCGCAGCAGGTACTCCTCGTTCTTCGCAGCCGTGGCCTTGACGACTTTGCCGTTCTCGAACCAGAGGCGGATATCCTCCACCTCACGCCCGGCCACGCTCGACGGAAAGGTGAAGCGAACGTGCCCGTTGACCGAGCTTTCGACCGGGCCGGTGAAGATCTCGCCGTCGGGGAAGTTGTACATCCCGTCGGCATTGATGAATTTGCGCCCGCCGACCTCCAGCGTCAGATCGGTCCCCGGCGCGGTGACGTGGATGCTGCGCTTGTCGCTCAGCCAGTCGACCAGCCGTTGCTGCTCGCGCGAGACCTTGCGCCACTCCTCGACCGGATCCTCGGCATCGAGCAGCCCGGCGGAATAGACGAACTCCTCGTAATCGGCCAGCGACATCTCGGCGTCCTGGGCGTAGGCGTCGGTCGGGAAGAGGGTGACGCACCAGCGCAGCTTTCCCTCGGCCGAGCGCTCCAGGTAGGTCTTCGTCAGATCGGTCCGCGCCTGTCGCGCCAGCTGTTGTCTGGAGGGATCGACGCCCGACAGCGACTTGGTGTTGGCGTCGCTCAGGATGCTCAGCGCGGCGTCCGCCATCTCCGGCATGACCCGCTCGTCGGGGCGAATGAAGCGCAGCTGGTCGTCCGACGCGTTGCGGTAGTAGATCTCCGATAGTCCGGGGATGGCGACCTGCACCACCGGATTCCCGCCATGCAAAACCACCTGCCGGTAGACCTCGCGAATGAGCGGCGTGGCCAGTGGCGAGCCCGCGATGACGACCAGTTGACCGGGTCGAACGTCGAGCGAGTACTCGACCAGAATGCGCGAGAGAACGTCGATTCGCCGGTCGGCCATGGCCAGCTCCCCTTTCATATCAAGCAAACGTTGAGTTTTCCGCCGCGTTCACGGTACTCACGTCTCGAAGTTGCCGGACTGGAGTACCCCCAAGAACCTGACCTCTTGCGGATGCGAGCGAGCGGGCAGGTCCGTACTATGGTAGCCGATGGAGTAGCTATATGCGGAATTTGGGAATTCAATGAATCCGTCAGCTGCCTCGCGGCTATCAACGAGATCGCGGTTCCATCGTCGACCTGCGACGCGGCGTGCCGGTGTAGGTCAGGCGACGGTCGAGTTCGCCATCGTCAGCATCGTCTTTCTGATGATCGTCCTCGGAACGCTGGATCTTGGCCGCGGCATCTACATGTACTCGGAGCTGACGAACTCAGTGCGCGAGGGCGCTCGCTATGCCCAGGTCGACCCGACGAGCACATCGGGGATCAAGAATCGCGTCATCTCCAAATCGCCCGGCCTCAATCTCGGGACCGCCAATGTGACGGTCACCTGCCCCAGCGGCTGCACGTCCGGGAACGACATCACGGTGAAGGCGAACATGACCTTTTCGTTGATCGTGCAGAATCTTATCGGCATCAGCCCCTTTGTCATGCACGCGTCGGCGACCGATGTCATCAACTGAGATAGTCGACCGTGTCGATGAGATGGAGCAGATCGTGAGCGCCAACAACGGCCGGATCGAACAGCGTGAGGGGGTCGCTCGGCCGGCCCCCTTGCGGCGAACGCGATCACGGAGCCGGGGCCAGAGCCTGGTCGAGCTTGCCCTGTCGCTGCCGTTGCTCCTCCTGCTGATGCTTGGGACCATCGACCTCGGCCGCGCGTTCTTCGACTACATCCAGATGCGCAACGGAGCGTTCGAGGGCGCGCGCTACGGCGCGCGAATGCCGGCCGACACGAGCGGGATCACCGACACCGTGATGGGCCATGGCGTCCCTTCCGACACGACCGTGACCGTCACCTGTAGCCCCGGCAATTGCAGTTCCGTCAGCATCGGAGTTGACGCGACGATTACCGTCACCGCGTCGCGTACCTTCACGCCGATCACGACGACGTTCCTGCAGCGCTATTTCGGGATCGGCACCTGGGTGCTGAACGCGTCGGCAACGATGAAGGTGATGACGTGATCAGGCGTATACAGCAACACTGGCATCGTGGTCGTCGAAGCAGGGGGCAGATCATCATCTTTGTCGCGGCATTCGCGGTCGTGATGGTTGGCATGATCGGGCTCTCTATCGACCTTGGGTATTCCTTTGCCCAGAAGCGCGCCACCCAGAACGCGGCCGATGCGGCGGCAATCGCTGGAACGCGGGCGGTGACTGAATGGTCGACCACGAACACGACCATTGCAGCCTGGCCCGACGTGAACAGCGTCGTGCAGGCGAACGATCTCGGCAACGCCACCCAGCAGATCTCCTGTCACTACGTCGACGACGCGGGTGCGAATCTTGGCCGGTGTGACCAGCCGGTTCCGGACACCACGACAGGGATCTCGGTGGAAGTCACCGAAACGCATTCGACCTTCTTCATGCAGATCATTCCGGGCGCTCCCAACACCGTGACGACCCGTGCCTCGGCAACGGCTCACGCTCAGATCGTTCCCGGCGATGTCAGCGGTGCGCCCTTTATCCTGTGCGGCGCCAGCGCCAAACTCCTCAATGGTGGCGGTTCGATTCCCATCGTGATCCAGAACGGAAGCTCCTACGACATCAACCCGGCGGCGATCGGTCAGACCTTCGAGATACACGGGTCTCAGATCGACGACTGTGGGTTGGCCAGCAGCAGGTACAAGGGACTTGCCGACGGAACCAAGAATGCCGGGAAGACGGTGCCCGATTGGTTCTACGGCTACGAAGGTGTTCGCGCCGGCCCGGCCAATGAGATGGTGGCGGGCGTGCAGGGATGCCAGATCGCAACCCAGGACCCGTTCAACTGCGTGATGTACGTGCCGATCGCGACCGATAATCCGCCGCCGCAGAAGCTCGGGAGCGACAACCTGTTCTACATCGTCGCGTACGCCACGTTCGAGATTTCCGATTGCTCGTCGCCGTGCCAGCATCAGGCGACGCTGATTGGGAAGTACATCGTCCAGGCTCCCAGTGGCCTTCCGGCCTGGACGCCGGGAAGCTGGGCTCGCGGCGAAAACGGGGTCATCGCGATACGCCTCACGCAGTGATGCCGGCCCCGGGCGATAGGCAGTGCGCCGCGTCCTGAACGCGCGGCGCCGCGAGCCCTCCGGGTTCAATCCCCCTTCAGACCGCCGATGAAGGCCTCCACCGGTAGAGCGGGCATCGTCAGAAACTGCACCGTGCCGCGAGAGCCGAGCATGACCGACACCCGGGCGATGGTTTCGTTATCCGGCGCCTCGACGATATTGAGAAAATCGTAGTTGCCGAGCAGTGCCCATTGCTCGATCACCTGCGCCCCGAGTAGCTCGATCTCCTTGTTCACTTCGAGAATCCGCTCCGGCCGGTCCTTGATCGTCTTGCGACCTTCATCGGTCAGCGTGCTGAGCATGATGTAGGTTGCCATCGCCTACTCCCTTATCGCGGGTTGAACGTGTGAAATGGGCATCCCCGGGTTGAGTGCCGCTTGGCGCCGGCGACTATTGGGCGATGTAGCCACCGTCGACCGAGTAGCAGGAGCCGGTCACGAACGACGCCTCGTCACTCGCCAGGAAGGCGATCACGGCCGCCACCTCCTCCGGAGTGCCCATACGCCCGATCGGATGTCGCTGTCGCAGTCGCTCGTCCGATTGACGTAGCTGCTCGTCCGTTCGTCCGACTCGCTGTCGCTGTACGAGGGGCGTGTCGATCGTTCCCGGACAGACGCAATTCACCCGAACGCCGTCGTCGACGTGATCCAGCGCCATCGCTCGCGTCAGCTGCACCACCGCGCCTTTGGAGGTCACGTAGGCGGCCGCGCCGCGCGTGCCGACCAGCCCCAGGTTGGACCCCAGGTTGATCACGCTCCCGCCGCCCGCCCCGACCATATGGGGCAGGGCGTAGCGCGAGACGAGGAAGACGCTGCGAATGTTGGTCGCCATCAGCGTGTCCCACTCGTCGACGTTGGCCGTCAAGACCGAGCCGAAGTTGATGATCCCGGCGTTGTTGACGAGCACGTCGATGCGGCCAAAGCGCTGCACGACCTGATTGACCATGCGCCGCACCGCGTCTTCTTGCGTCACATCCGCGTCGAAGAAGACTGCCTCCCCGCCCGCCTGGCCGATCTGCGTGGCGAGTTCCTCGCCCCTGGCGCGATCGCGGGCGACGATGGCCACGCGCGCGCCTTCCGCCGCGAGTCGCACGGCGGTTGCTTCGCCGATCCCCGAGTTGCCACCCGTGATGAGTGCCACCCTACCCTCGAAACGCATGTCATTCCTCCAACGTTGTCTGTTATGTCGATTCGGACGTCGCGCCGCCTGTCATCGCTTCCGCGATCAGGCTCACCGGAATCGAGCCGTACGACAGGAACTCGTCGTGAAAGCGCCGCAAGTTGAAACGGTCCCCCTCGGCGCGTTCGCGTTCGCGTCGCAGTTGCCAGATGAGATCGGTGCCGGTCAGATACATCAGCGCCGCTCCCGGGAACATGCTGTTCTTCACCGCTTCCTGCCGGGCCGCCACGGGTGACATTGCGGTCCGATCCTCATAGAAGGAAGCCGCTTCGTCGAGCGTCATGCGGCCGCAATGCAGCTGTACGTCGACGATGGCGCGCGCCGCCATGCGCAGTCTGGTGTGGGCCAGCGACAGCCGCTCCAGCGGCGTATAGAAGCCGGTCTCCTCTCGATCAGCTCGCTGGCATAGCACGCCCAGCCCTCCGCCATCGTGCCGCCGCAGAGCATGGCGATGCGCGAGGCGCAGTCGACGGCAGCGATCTGGCCGATGCGCGAGGCGGCGCGATAGGCGTGCCAGTTCTGGACGTGGTGTCCAATTCCGCCATGGTGCACCACGTGATTGAGCTTGATCACGCTCTCGTTGTTCGCCCGTAGGAAGCGCTGTTGCTCCTCGGCCGATGCTTCGGTGTCGAGCGGAGCGATCAGGTAGTCGACGATCGGAGCCGCGTCGAAGGCGGACGGAGCGCGATAGAAGAGGAAATAGAGGTGAGGCGCCGCCTGCCGGGTCCAGCCCGGCCGCGGGATGTAGCGAATTGGGTAGTTGGGCCAGGTGAGCAGGTCGTGCCTGATGGCTGCCTGGCGCGCTTCATCCCACACGAGGCTGTAGCGTTGCTCATACTGCCGCGCCGTGGGATGGTCGTCCGCGAGCCGGCCCAGCGCCTCGCGCCAATCGGCCGCTCCAGCCTCCTCGGCCAGTCTGGTCAGGCGTAGTTCCGTCTCACGGAACGTCTCCCAAGCCTGTGCCTCGATCCGATCGGCAGCAAGGTCGAGTTGGTGGCCCTGTCGGATCAACAGGTCGAGCGCTGCTTCGCCACAGCTGGCCGTATTGCTCGGCCGGGTCGGAAGGTCGTCCCGCAGATACGCGCGATAGGCGACCACTGACGCTGCCGCATCGTTGGCTGCGTCGCGTAACCGCCGATCGTGGATGCCCTTCTCGGCCATCAGCAGATCGATGCCGTTGTTGACCAGCGCCAGCATTCCGTCACACTCGCGCTCGGCCCGCTGGGTCCAGGCGAGTGGCGCCGAGCGAATCGTGTCGCCCGCCTGAGTCAGCAGCGCCGGAAGCGCCTCCAGTCGCGCGATGGCCGCCTCGACTCGCTCCACGAGCGGCGCGAAGTCGCGCAGGAAGAGGCTCATCACGCCGAAAACCGCTTCACCGACGGCCAGCGATGGGTTGCCGCGCCACATGTGATCGTCGCGGTGCTCCCACTCCTCGATCGCCAGCATGCCCGCCGCCAGCCGGCGGTCGATGTCCTGTGCGGCCGTCAGTGGTTCGTCCGGCAGCGCGTTGAGCTGCTGCAGGAAGGAGCGCGACTGGGCGGCGACGTCAGCAATTCCCTGTTGCGAGAGATCGGGCAGAAGATGATCGTGCTCGTGCATGCCGATGAAGGTGGCGTTGACCGGATGGTTCCGGTAGTAGGCCGCCAGAACGTCATCGAGCCAGGACGTGAAGGCCGGAGCGTGCGCTGCCGCGGGATCCATCGGTCAGCGCTCCAGCGGCAGGTCGACCCAGCGCCGCTCGTGGAAGGAGCGCTCGACCGCGTTGATCGTCTCCTGCACCCAGGCGCCGTCGTCGAAGTTCCCCTGATTGCGCGCGCCGCCCTCCTCGATCTCGTCGATGAAGTCCTTGATCAGGTTGGCGTAGAAGAGCGAACGCCACGACTCGCGTGGATGACCGCCGGTCGGGTAGAAGCGCTGCGGGATCTCCATCTCCTTGAACTCGACGCCGTCCGGGGTCGCCAGCTTGATCGTCTCGGCCACGCCGAACTCCTCGACCAGGCGGCAGATGATCGCGCCCTTGTCGCCGTAGAGACGCGCCTCGATGCCCGGATAGTTGCCGATGGTCACGAAGCTGGTCTGGATCGAGCCGATCGCGCCGTTCGTGTACTCCGTCAAGTAGATGTCGCCGTCGTCGATGTTGATGCGCTTCATCCTGTCCGTGTCGCGGACCATGCGGCTCGGGAACGAAGTTGCGCATCGTGCCGACGACACGCGCGTAGTCGGCGCCGACCCACCAGTGACTGATGTCGATGATCGGCGCGCCGTAGCCTTCCAGCGACGAGGTCTGGATGACGCTCTGGATCGGCGTGCGGATCGACCTGGCGCAACGGCGTCTCAGGACTCAGCCACTGCGAGTTCTGCTCGTAGCCGTTGAAGATGAAGGGTGTGCCGATGAAGCCGTCGTCGATCAGCGACTTGGCGTACTGCACGCCCGGGCTGTAGCGGAACGTGAAGCCGAGCTTCGTCTTCAGCCCCTTGCCGCGGGCCAGACCGGCGGCGCGCAGCGTGTCGCGAAAGTCGTAGGCGACCGGCTTCTCGCACAGCACGTGCTTGCCGGCTTCGAGCGCCGCCCAGGAGAGCTCGAAGTGGGTGTGCGACGGCGTCACCACGTCGATCACGTCGATGTCGGAACGCCCGACGATGGCCTGCCAGTCGTCCGTCGCCTGCGGAATGTCGAAGTGCTGCGCGAACTCCTCCGCCCGGCTTTTCTCCACGTCGCAGATCGCGACGACCTCGGCTCGCGGGTCTCGCTGCCAGCCGGGAATGTGCGCCGAATGGGCCCAATTGCCCGCCCCGAGCACTCCGACACGAAGTTTGCTGCGGCTCATGTTTTCGCCCCCTGTCCTGTCGCTCGAAGCGTCCTCGACGTTCCAAATTGCACACGGCATCTCAGCGCCCGGTGTGATCGGGAATGCTGGCATCTTAGAGGGCAACCAGTGGCCGGTCAAACCGGCGCGGGTGCGCGCTCCCTTTCCCGCCATCGTCGCTATACTTGCAAGGAACGTCGAACGAACCCGCGGAACGCGATCGTATTCACCATCGCGTGCGTCTGTTAGAGGTCGGCGGACCGATGATGGAACAATCTCAAGGCGGGCAGGCCGCCCATAAACACAGCGTCGTGCGCTGGGCGCTCATCGCGGCGGCGGTGTTTCTCATGCTCTGCGTCCTACTGGTGGCGGTCGTGGCGGTGCTTCGGTGGCGTAATGGGACGGCGACGGTGATCACGAGTACGTCACCATTGCCGGTCGGCACGTCGACGCATGCGCTGGTGGTGGATGGGATCAAGCGCACCTACATCGTCTACCGGCCGGTGGACCTTACAGAAAGCGCGCCGCTGGTCGTGATGCTCCACGGCGGTTACGGCAGCGCCGCCCGGCTCAACGCTCCTACGGCTGGGACAGCGAGGCGGACAGCCAGCACTTCGTGGTCGCCTACCCCAACGGTGACGGGGCCGCCTGGAACACTGGCGGCGGTTGCTGCGGCCAACCGGCGGCTGAAGAATATCGACGACGTCGCCTTCATCACCGCGATGGTGCGGCAGATCGGCCTCGAGGTGAACATCGACCCGTCGCGCGTCTATGCCACCGGCATCAGCAACGGCGGCATCATGGACTACACGCTCGCCTGCCAGACGACGCTATTCGCCGCGATTGGGCCGGATTCGGCCACGCAGCTCGGTCCCTGCACCCAGCCCAACCCGGTTTCGGTCATCCATATTCACGGTACAGCGGACACCCGGATTCGCTATAACGGCGGCGAGGGTGACGGTACGGCGCACATCAACGGCCCGGCTATCCCGGATTTGAACGCGACCTGGCGTGCCATCGACCAGTGTGGTCCGCCCAGCGTCACGGTGAACGGCGTCGTCACGACGTCGAACGCCAGTTGCCCGAACGGGCGCAACGTCGAGCTGATCACGATCGCTGGGGCGGGTCATCAGTGGCCCGGCGGGCAGAGCAAGCCGCTGGTTCAGAAGCTTCTGAACACCGACCCGCCGTCCACCGCCCTGAATGCCACCAGCACCATCTGGCAATTCTTCGCGCAGCACCACAAATAGCGTGCGATTCCCAGCGACGACGTATTCGGCCTTATGGGCGAAAGGAAAGGTGATCGGATGGCCGCATCCGCGAACGAGAGCCCATTCCGTGGCGTTTACGCCATTCCGCCGACTCCATTCGACGATGAGGATGAGCTGGACGAGCGCTCGCTACGCCGCGCCGTCGAGTTCTGCGTGATGGCCGGAGCGCACGGCATCGTCGCGCCGGTGAACGCCAGTGAAGCGATCATCCTGACCGACGCCGAGCGACTCAGGGTCGCCGAGATCGTGGTCGAGCAGGCGGCCGGGCGCGTGCCGGTCGTCATCGGCGTCTCGGGCATCAGTACCGCCGCGTCGGTCCTCTACACGCGCCACGCGGCCCAGATAGGCGCGGACGCGGTGATCGCGATGCCGCCCTACGTCAAGCATCCGCCCGCCGGCGAGATCCCCGAGTTCTACGCTGCCGTGGCGCGAGCCGGCCGCGGGCTGCCGGTCTGGATCCAGAACAATCCCGGCCCGGTCGGCACGCCGATGAGTCCTGACCTGCTGGCGCGGCTGCTGCGGGACATCCCCGACGTCGCGTTTATCAAGGAAGAGTCGGAAAACGCTCCACAGGTGATCAGCGCGGTCCGCGAGCGGGCCGGCGAGCATCTCAAAGGCATCATGGGCGGCATGGGTGGCCGCTACATATTGGAGGAACACCGGCGCGGTGCCTGCGGCACGATGCCGGCCTCGGAGGTGGCGGACGCGCTGGTGCTGGTCTGGAACGCGCTGGATGAGAACGACGTGGCGAAGGCGCGCCGCCTGCACACGCAGTTGCTCCCCATGCTCAACTACGAGGCGCTCTACACCACTGCCATCTACAAGGAGATCCTGGTGCGGCGCGACGTCATTGCGACGTCCCGGAGCAGGGTGCCGGGCGCGCCGGTGCTCGATGCCGAGAACCAGCGCGAGATCGACGCACTGCTGCGAGATATCGAACCGCTCCTCACGCTCGGGATGCACCCGGATATCCGCGTTTGAGCGGTTCGCCGGTTATCCGATGAGCGTGGAGACTTCCATGCCGTCGTCGCCGAAGTCGTGGTACGCGCTGCGGTAGCTGGGTGAGTGCCGCACATAGTCCAGATACGGCGCGATTTCGTCGACGAAGATCTTGACGTTGTCGGCCACGACGACCGCTCCTGGCGCCAGGAATGGCTCGGCCGCTTTGAGATAAGCCAGGTACTGCTCTTTGGCCGCGTCGATGAAGAGCATGTCCCAGGGTCCGTCCAGTGCCGGGATCATCTTGAGCGCGGGACCCTCGATCACGTCACAGCGGTCGGCAACCCCGGCGCGCTGCTGGGTCTCGCGCGCCAGTTCGGCGTTGAGATGATCGATCTCGATGCTGACGATCTTCGCCCCGGGATCCAGCTGTGCCGCCATCAGGGTCGACGAATAACCGACGAGGGCGCCGAGCTCGAGGATGCGCTTCGGCTTGTGCTCGCGCACCAATTCAACGAGCAGCGCGCCCTTCTCCGGCCCGATTATTGGCCAGCCCCGCTCGTCCGCCCGCTCCTCGATTTCACTGAGCACGTCCTGGTACGTTGAGTTCAAATTCAACTCCATACTCCTCCGACGGGCGGATAATCCGGCGCCGGGGATCAGTCAGCAGCCCAACTTGGCCGCCGTTCAATACTTGACCGCATCTCCATTTGCATCGATCATACCCCTTGTCTCCCCGGCGTGATCAAGGACCGCTCGCGTCGCGGGCCAGTTAGGAGAGATCAGATGCACATCGTGAGATTCGAACGCGGCGGCCGGGCGATGCTCGGACTGCTGGAAGAGGGCATCGTCTACGAGGCTCAGGGCGAGCTTTTCGGCGATCTGACGCGCGGAACGTCAGTCGGTCCGCTCGATCACGTCACGCTGCTGGCGCCGGTTCAGCCGAGCAAGCTGGTCGCGATTGGACTGAACTACCTCGATCACGTGACTGAGGACGCCCCTGGCTTTCAGACGCCGGAGAACCCGATCATATTCCTCAAACCGCCGAGCTCAATCATCGGTCCGGGCGCCGACATCGTTTATCCGGATGGTCCGGAGCACGTCGACAGCGAGGGCGAGCTCGCGGTGGTCATCGGGCGGCGGGCGCGCTACGTCAAGGCGGAGAAGGTCGATGACTACATTCTCGGCTTCGCCTGCTCCAACGACGTGAGCGCGCGCGACTACCAGTTCAAGGATGGCCAGTGGGTGCGGGCGAAGGGTTTCGACACCTTCAGCCCAATCGGGCCGTCGATCGCGACCGGCATCAGCGCGTCCGAGAATCTCAGGCTCACCACGCGGCTCAACGGCGAGGTGCGGCAGCAATCGAGCACCGACAAATTGCTGTTCGACGTCCCGACCCTGATCGAGTTCATCAGCCGGGTCATGACGCTCGAACCCGGAGACGTGATCATGACCGGCACGCCGGCCCATCCGCCGCAGATGCAGGTCGGCGACGTCGTCGAGATCGAGATCGAGCGGGTCGGCACGCTACGCAACCAGGTCGTCGCCGAACGGCGTCCAGGCTAGGGCTCATCGTCACGGGTATGGCTCTCCCGCCGTTCGATTCAAGCTCGGGCGGCGGGTTTTCGTTAGGACGGCGGATTCGGGAGGTGGTATGTCGCCACGTGAAGAGCTACTGGAGCAGATGCTCTCGGCCTGGGTCGAGCTCGTCACCATCGTGGAACGGCTCGGCGGCAAATTCGAGCAGGATCTTGGAGATGGCTGGCGCGCCCGCGACGTGCTGGCCCACATCGCGCTGTGGGAGCGCGCGGCCAACTGGAAGCTGACCGGAGCGCCGGTGCCGAACGCGGCTGATTTGATGGACCGAGATCCGTGGGATCTGGATGCGTTCAACGAGGCGATGCGCGAGCGCTGGCGCGATCGATCCGCGGCCGACGTCGTCGCGGAGCTGCGTGCCGCGCATGAGGCCTTGGTGGCGACGGTGCAGGAGGCGCCTGACGAGGACTGCGCGCCGCAGGGCCGAGTCTGGGTCGCGATTCACGAAGATGGCGCGGGCCACTACGAGCATCACCTGCCAGCGTTGCGAGATCTCATCATCGGCTGATCAACGTGGGGTGAGGTCGACGACCAGATGCCGAGCGGGCGAGACCGTATGGTCTCGCCCGCAACAGGCTGCTTCGCGCTGCTCTCGTGCTACTTCGTGATCTCGATCGACATGCGGATTGCCGGAGTCGTTCGCTCCGGGTGATCGCTGGCGTAGGTCAGCTGCGGCACCGAGTAGACGCTCGGCTTGGCATCCTGCCCCTTGTAGATCGTTGGATAGAGATCGATGAGGTGCGTTCCCACACCACCGGTCGCCTTGATCTTGAACAGGACGTCGCCATTGGTGCTGAAGCCGCAGACGTAGCCGATGTAGGAGTTGTCGTAGGTCACGGCATACGTGTTATCGATCGTCGTCCAGCCGAGGCCCTTGAGGTGGATCGTGATCTCCTGCCCGGCGCTGGTCTGCGTTGGGGTGATCGAGACCACGGAGGGCTCGATCACGAGTCCGGCCGCCGCCAGGACCTTGTCGCCCTGTACGACTTCCAGTCGATGCTGGCCGCCAAGGTCATCCGGGATGGCGATGGTCTTGGTGAAGGCGCCGCTGGCGTCGGTCTGCACCGTTCCCAGGTCCTTCGACTGGTCGGAGAACCCGGTGGATGAGACGCGGTTCCCGACCATCGTCCACCAGCGGAGCGTCAGCTGCGTGTTGGCGGGCAGCGCGCTCCCCTGGAGCGTGGTCTCTTTGCCCACCTGGCCGCGATCGACCGAGAGGGTCAGCTTGCCCGAACCCTGCGCTGCCACCGGCGCCGGGTTGTCAGTGGCCGAGTAGTCCTCGACCTGCGTGCTGGCGACGCCGGGATCGCTGGTCACGTTGAAGGTAAAGTCGGCTGAGGGCACGCTCTTGTAAGGGCCCTGCAGGTAGTTCAGATAGGGGGTGGGATTGTATGAGTTGTGCCACACCGAGATGTCGGCCTGGCCGACCGGGCCGGCCGCGCGGAAGCGCGCCACTGCCACGCCGTTCGTGGTCACGGCCGAGACGAAGCCCAGGTAGGTGTTGTTGTAAAGAACGTGCCAGGTGTTGACGTTGGTCCGCCAGTCGACGCCGGTGATCTGGAGCTCCATCAGCGTGCCGATCGGTCCCTCGGTCGGCGTGAGCTTGAAGGTGGGGTTGACCGTGACCGACGCCTGGGAGATCTCCTTGCCGTTCACGCTTCCCCGCACGTCGTGCGCACCGCCGAAATCGACCGGCACCGCGAGCTTGCCGCTGATCGCGCCCGAGGCGTCAGACTGCGCCGTAGCCAGCACCGTCGACGTCTCATCGAAGCGCTGCCCGACGAATTCCGTTCCACCCTGTAGCTCGTAGTGTCCCTTGGCGGAATGCCAATCGAGGTTGACCGTGGCGTTGGCCGGATACCCGGTGCCGCTGAACGACACGGTGTCGCCCGTTTTGGCTTGCGGCGGGTTGAAGGCGAGCTTGGCCGTGAAGGTCGGCTGGGGTGTCCCGGTCGTCGTGGCGGACTGCCCCGCCGCTCCGGATGCGCCGGAGCTGCACCCCGAGAGGACCAGCGCCAGCAGAAAGACCGCGGCAAGCGGTAATGAGTGGATGACTCCTGACCATCCTCGTGAGCGGCGTCTCATCAGACTCCTCCTTCGTCCCAAACTTCGTCGCGCGTCCAACTCGTACACGTCATGTCTGTTGAGTGCGGCCACCGCGAGATGACTTCAGCGCTTCCTGCTCCACACATAACCCCAACGGCGCGTCGATCTGTCGCGGTCCGTTCCGGGTTCAATTGTGATGGGACGGTGCGCAGATGGTGAGCGCAATGATGTGCAGTCCTGGGTCATCGCTGTCGTGGAAAGTGTGCAGAATCCCGTATTGACGTCCTGGCGGCTGGCGTCACACGTAGGGTCGTAAGATAGAGTCGACCGGCGCTCCGCGCGAGGTAGAAGGGAACGAGCCCGCTATGGATGAACCGATCCACATTGGCCTGTATTCGGACATCCAGTGTCCGTACGCCTACGTGACGATCCACCGGCTGCGGCAGCTTCAGGAGGAGTATCGCGACCGCGTCGTCGTCGATCGCAAGTGCCTGTCGCTCGAGTACGTCAACCGGCAGCCAACGCCGAAGCGCGTGATCGAGAACGAGACGCCCTTCCTCATGCTGCTGGAGCCGGAGATTCCCTATCAGCCGTGGCACCGGCCCGATAGTGAGTGGCCGGTGACGATGTGGCCCGCGTTCGAGGCGGTGAAATGCGCCGAGCGGCAGGGGTCGGAGCGTGCGGTCGAGCTGGACTGGGCGATCCGCGCCGCCTTCTTCGCCGAGAGCCAGTGCGTTTCGATGCGGCACGTCCTCTTCGATCTGGCCGAGCAAGTGGGGCTCGACATGGCGCGCTTCCGCGACGACTTCGACAGTGGCGTCGCCAAAAGGCTGGTCATCGAGGAGTCGCGCGAGGGCTGGGAGCGTCTGAAGGTTGATGGCAGCCCGAGCTTCGTGCTGCCGGACGGCCGCCACTACAGCGGGCTGGGACTGCCGGAAGTCGAGATCGACGAATCCCAGCACGGCAAGGTCGTCGGTCTGAAGCCAGCGTCATGCGCGGGCAGCGACTGCCTCGATCTGCTGCGCAGCATGTTCGATGAGGCGCTCGCTCAGTGAGCGACGAGACGGAGCCAGCCTGTCCGCATGTGATCGACGCTCGCGATCAGCGGGAGGCGGCCTCAGCCCCGACGATCTCCTCGATCGAACGCAGCCCCTCTCGTTCGACGTAGTCGAGCAAATCGCGCACGATCACGCCCGGCAGGGCCGGACCGCCATAGACGAACGCGGTGTAGAGCTGCACCAGTGAAGCGCCGGCCCGCATGCGCTCGATCACGTCGGCCGCGTTCTCGATTCCCCCGACGCCCACGATCGGCAACGAGTCGCCGACCTGCTGGCGAACCTTGCGCACCATCCCGAGAGCCAGCGCGCCAATGGGGCGGCCGCTCAGGCCACCAGGGAGATGTCCGGCATTGCCGCGCAGCAGGCAGTGATCGGTGCTGGTGTTGGCGACGATGATGCCCGACGCCTCACCCTCGATCGTGCCGGCCAGCACCTCGTCCAGCGCCTCGTCGGTCAGATCCGGCGCGATCTTGACCAGCACCGGCCGCTCGTGGCCGCCGAGGAGTCGTGCCGAGCGGTCGTTCTGCTCCATGACCGGCCGCAGGATGGATAAAAGCGCGTCGCGCCGTTGCAGATCGCGCAGGCCGGGTGTGTTTGGCGAGCTCACGTTGAGGGTGAAGTAGTCGGCGACGTCCCACAGGGTCTCGACCACCGAGACGTAGTCTTCGGCGGCGTCTCTGGCGGGGGTGAGCTTGTTCTTGCCGAGGTTGATCCCGATGACGCCGGGAAACTGCCGTCCCACCAGTCGCTGCCGCACGGCCGCCGCGCCCTGGCTGGGGAAGCCGAGCGCGTTGATCAACGCTCCGTCATCGGGGAAGCGCCAGAGCCGTGGGGGCGGATTGCCGGGCTGCGGCCGCGGCGTGATGGTGCCGATCTCGACCGCGCCGAATCCGAGCCGGAGCAGCCCGGTTACGGCCTCCGCGTCCTTATCGAGGCCGGCCGCGACGCCGAGCGGGTTGGCGAACCGCACGCCAAAGCGTTCGACGTTGAGCCGCTCATCCAGCGGCGGCGCCAGCCAGTCCAGCGCGGCAGGTGCCGAGCCGGTCAATTTGAGCGAGTGCAGCGCCAGCCGGTGCGCGCGCTCCGGCTCGATCGTCGCCAGGACGGGGTAGAGCCATTGGCGATATCGATTCACCAGTTTCTGCCTGCGAGTCAAGCAAGAACTCCCTCTGCCCGTGGCGATGCCGTATGTCTGCCATTTGTCTAACGGCACTGTAGGAGAATGCCCGCGGCATTGCAATGGGGTTTCGGATGAATATCCGAAATATTTGACCCAACCGGCTGCCCAGACGCTATCGTATCTCAACGGTTGCCCTTCTCCACTCTTGCCCGCCACCCGCCAACTCGCTACCATCGCCGGGTGAACACGAACGATGAGCTTGCGTTTGACGGGAGGAACCATGGACGAGAGTCGACTCGAGCAGGTCGACCGCTACATCGAAGCGCACGTGCAGCAGTACGTCGAGGATCTCAAGCGGCTGTGCGCGCTGCCGAGCGTCGGCGCGCAGCGGACATTCATGAACGAGACGGCGGAGCTTACCCGCGAGCTGCTCGAGAAGTACGGCGTGTCGGCCGCAGTGATGCCGAGCGACGGCTTCCCGATGGTCTACGGCGAGCTCAAGGGCGCCAGCCCCAAGACGGTCCTCTGCTACAACCACTACGACGTGCAGCCGGCCGAGCCGTTTGATCTGTGGGATTCGCCGCCCTTCGAGGCGACCGAGCGGGACGGCAAGCTGTTCGGCCGGGGCGTCGGCGACGACAAGGGGCACATCATCTGCCGTCTGGGCGCGATCGACGCGCTCAAGGCGGTCCTGGGCGAGGTCCCCTGCTCGGTCAAGTTCCTGATCGAGGGCGAAGAAGAGATCGGCTCCGGCAGCATGCCCGCCTTCATCGAACAGCATGCCGAGATGCTGAAGGCGGACGGCTGCCTCTGGGAGTTCGGCGGCGTCGGCTACGACGGTCGCCCGCAGATCTTCCTCGGCATGCGCGGCGACTTCTACGTCGAGCTGCGCTGCAAGCTGCTGGCGCACGACGCGCACTCCGGCCTGGGCGGATCGATCTTCCCCAACGCGGCCTGGCGGCTGGTCTGGGCGCTCAACACCTTCAAGGACCAGAACGAGCGCATCCTCATCCCCGGCTGGTACGACGACGTGCGCGGTCCGACGGCGCGCGATATCGAGCTGCTGGAGCACCTGCCCTCCGACGAAGAGCGGCTCAAGGTCAGCTACGGGCTGACCGGGTTCCTCAAGGGAGCGACCGGCGTCGAGCTGCGCCGCCAGCAGGTCTTCGAGCCGACCTGCACCATCGCCGGATTCGGCGCGGGCTATCAGGGGCCGGGCTCGAAGACGGTCCTGCCGGCCGAGGCGATGTGCAAGGTGGACTTCCGGCTGGTGCCGGACCAGAATCCGGCCGATCTGATGGCGAAACTGCGCCAGCACCTGGATGAAAACGGCTTCAGCGATATCGAGATCGTGCAGCACGGCGCCTATCCGGCGGCCAAGGTCGATCCCGACGATCCGTTCGTCACGCTGGTGGCCGAGGCCGGATTCGACGTCTACGACATGCCGGCCGAAGTGCACCCGACCAGCGGCGGCTCGGGCCCGATGGACCCGTTCGTGCGCGTGCTCAACGTGCCGATCGCCAACGCCGGCATTGGCTATCCCGACTCCGGCGCCCACGCGCCGAACGAGCACATCCGCATCGAGGATTTCGTCCGCGGCATCAAGCAGACGGCGCACGTCTTCGCACGTATGGCCGAGCTCGGTTAGGGCTCAGCGTTCGAGCCCGCGGCGATACGTCGTCGCGGGCCCGCCGGGCGCGATCAATCGCGCCACTACGCCCATTCGCCGGTTGGGGGCGCCATCAATGGCGCACGGCCGGACCCAGCCCCACCGAACGTTGATCAGCGCGGGCGCGATCAATCGCGCCCCTACGCCCATTCGCCGGTTGGGGGCGCCATCAATGGCGCACGCCGGACCCAGCCCCAGCGAACGTTGATCAGCGCGGGCGCGATCAATCGCGCCCCTACGCCCATTCGCCGGTAGGGGCGCCATCAATGGCGCACGCCGGACCCAGCCCCAGCGAACGTTGATCAGCGCGGGCGCGATCAATCGCGCCCCTACGCCCATTCGCCGGTAGGGGCGCCATTCATGGCGCCCGGCGTGCCAGTAGCCGCATCTCCGCCGCGTTCGTTCGTATCTTCTTCCCCAACGTGCCTCTTCTCGCGACAATCGGATTCGGGTACGATAGTCACACGTGCCGTCGAAACGTGGGGTCTACCGGGGGAGGCAGCCAGTGATCCGTGGCGCGCCGTGGCTCATGAACGCATCCGCTCGAAAGCGTCGCGTTCGGCTCAGCCGCGCGGGCCGGTGGTCGCGGCTCGTCATCGCCGAAAGGAGATAGCGCCGTGCTCAGGGAGTTCAAAGCCTTTCTGCTGCGGGGGAACGTCATCGACCTCGCCATCGCGGTGGTGATCGGCGCGGCCTTCGGGGCCGTGATCACGGCGCTGGTGAAGGATCTGATCACGCCGCTGATCGCGGCGATGGGCGGGCAGCCCGATTTCTCGCAGCTCACCTTCACCATCAACAAGAGCAGGTTCCTGTACGGAGATTTCATCAATGCGGTGGTGTCGTTCATCATCATCGCGGCGGTCGTCTTCTTCTTCATCGTGATGCCGCTGAACAAGATGATCGAACGGTCCCGCAAGAAGGCGACGACGGAAGATCCGACCACGCGCAAGTGCCCGGAATGTCTGAGCGAGATCCCGATCGACGCGCACCGCTGCGCTTACTGCACGGCGACGGTGCCACCGGTGGGGATCGCGCGGGCGTCGAGCAACTGAGGTTCCGGCTCGACCCGGAGCTGCTTGGGGGATTGCGGGCGCGCCGGCTGACACGGGTCACGTCAGCCGGTGCTGCATACCCAGGCACGCGGCCCACCGGGCCGCTCCGGCTGCCATCACTGGTTGCCGCTGGGGTATGAAATCTCGTAACCGGCGCCGCGCCGGGGAATCGACAGCGCCAGCAGCCGGCCGTCCGCGTCGATCTCGGCGGTGAAGGTCGCCTCGACGGCGCGCATCTGCTCGCGAATATCCGTCTCTTCTGGAGCACTGAGCTCGACGTAGGCCGAGTCGTCACCCAGGCTGACGTATTCGGCCGCGCTGTCATCGCGCAGCCACTGGGCAAACGCCCGCTCGAGGTCCAGCCCGGGTTGGCGCAAGGCCTCGACCCCGACGATCCGCCCACCGGTGCCCATATCGACGTAGCCGGCGAGGCTCACCCGCCGCGTGGCGCGACCCCGTTCCTGATCGAGCGTGAGGCGCAACGCATTTTCGTCCGCACGATAGCTCAGCCGCATCGACATTCCTTCACCCGGCCGCCGTGGCGGTCCAACACCTCAATCGTAGCAAAGGCCGTCGTTATGATCTTGTTGCGGCGTCGCCGGTTTCTCGGCGTTATTGCCACACACGTTCCCCTATCGTACGTGTCGGGACCGCGATGAGGTCCTTTCGTGTGTACCGCTGGAGGTCCGCGCTTCCCCGCCAGCGTCGTTGGTAGCGATCCTGCTGTCTCAGCGGCAACCGTCACAGTTCAAACCGCTAAGGAGAACGACCATGGAAATGCCAGAGTTCATCAACAGCGCTCGCGATGCCATGTCGGCCAGGCGCGTCTTCGGTGAGCCGTATGAGAAGGACGGAGTTACGATTATCACCGCGGCCAAGATTTCGGGAGGGGGAGGCGGCGGATCGGGCGGAGATGCCGAGCATGGTCAGGGCATCGGCGGCGGCTTCGGCATGAACGCCACTCCGGTCGGTGCCTACGTCATCAAAGACGGCAAGGTCACCTGGGTACCGGCCGTCGACGTCAACCGCGTCATCTTCGGCGGGCAGTTGGTCGTCATCGTGCTGCTGCTGACCATCCGCGGCTTCATGCGGCGCCGGATGCGAGCACACATGGCGGAGCGTTTCGCCGCTGGAAAGCACTTCGGCCCGCCCTGGCGCTCGTAGATCTGCTCGATCGTCGCACGAGGCCGCACGCGAAGGGTTGCCGGGATAATGGCTCGACCACGATCCGCACGGGCTGAGATCCTTGATCTGCCGGATCAATTGATGGCGGTGATCCACACGCTCGGCGATCCGAACCAGCAGGCCGATCCGCTTTCGGCGCTTTACGGGGCGGTCTACTCGCTGAAGTTCGCGCGCAAGAAGGCGGGCCGGGACTTCAAAATCGGTCCGTTGCGGGCGCGCTGGCCGGACGCCCATCTTCTGCCCAAAGAGCAGTGGCTCGGCATCTGGGGGTTGCCGATCCCCGGTGACGTCGAGGACCTGCCACGGAAGACGCCGGGATTCGACGTGAAGATCGAGCGCTGGTCGTATGGCTCGGTCGCACAGGTGCTGCATACCGGCACCTACCTGGAAGAAGAGCCGGTCGTCCGGCGGTTATACGCGTTCATCGACGAGTCAGGCTACGAGCTCACCGGCGTCCACGAGGAGGAGTACCTCACCACACCCAGGGCGAAGGTGCAGCGGACGATCATCCGCTATCCGGTGCAACGCAAAAGCGAGTAGTTCTGACGGCCCGTTTCTACGCGTCTCAGCAACCCCCGGTGGATGCCACCGTGTGAGGGCGACCGTCATCACGGCGTTCGCGTTCGTTCGATGGCCGGAGTGGATGACGCGTGGGGCGGCTGCGGATGGGTGATGCCGTCGATGATCGCGACGACGGTCCAGGAGACGATCACCAGCAAGATGATCAATACCATCACGATCCACCGTTGTCTCCGACGGGCCGTCATCCCTCTGCCCAACGTCCGGTCCACCCCTCTGCCACGCGCGACAGACACGGCCGATTATTGGGCGCGGCTCATCGTCCCCGCAACCTGCGTTCACCCCTGGCGCGGCGGTTATTCGTGCCGTGACGGTAGCATCGACCTCCGCGGCAGTCGGTTATCGCCCCGCGCGGTGTTCGCGCGTCACGGCTTTCGTACTGTGTGGCACGTCGGTTGCGTTTACGGAGACCGCGCCGGTCGTGAATGGGCACGTGGTTCCATGCGGCCGAGCGTCGAACGTTCGTAATACAGTCCGAGTGGAGGGAACCTATGGTTAATCAGCAGCAGAGTGACAACCGAGCCAGGCAGGCGGATGCCGTGCACGGAGCTGGCGCGAGCCCGATGGGTGACCAGCAGCAGGCGACGCAGGAGAAGACGCGTGACGCGGTCGAATCCGCCAAAGAGCGTGGCGAGCACGCGGTGGACAAGGCGCAGGCCATCGGTCAGACTGCCGCGGAGCGGGCGCGGGAACAGGCTGACCGGCAGATGGAGGGCGCGGCGGATCGCATGGAAACCCTCGCCGGTGCGCTTCGCGATCGAGGCAGCCGATTGCCGGGCGGCCAAACGACGCGGGACGTCACCAGCGCGGCGGCCGACAGGATGAATCAGGCCGCGGATTTCCTGCACGATCGCGACACGGGCGATATGCTCGAGAAGGTGCGCGCGTACACTCGGTCACACCCGGGCACGGCGCTTATCGTCGCGGGCGTCGCCGGGCTTTTCCTCGGACGTAGGATGTTCCGCTAGTCGGTTGGACGTGAGACCTGGCACCAAGGGGGGAGATTCAATGTCAAGCGAGGCGGTAGAGGGCCTGGGAAAACCGCACACCGACAACCCTCGATCGGTGACGGCGCTGGGCAAGCGTTTCGTCAAGGAGTTCCAGAGCGACGATCTCGCCGGAATGGGTGCGGAGGTCGCCTATCACCTCATCTTCTCCATCCCTCCCCTCATCCTCCTGGTCGTGATGGCGGCTGCGCTGGTCAACCAGTTCACCCATGTCGCCGTCGTCTCGACCCTTCAGACCTTCGTCGATCAGCGCGCGCCGGCGGAGATGCAGGGCGTGCTTCACTCGGTCATCACGCACGCGGTGGGTGAGGTGAGTGGCGGTGCCGCTTCGATCGGCGCGGTGCTGACCGCGCTCATCGCGCTCTGGTCAGGGTCCAACGGCATCAGCTCGTTCATGAAAGGCTTCAACCGCGCCTACGACGCCGAAGAAGATCGCTCGTTCATCCGGAAAAAGCTGACGGCACTCGGGCTCACGCTGGCGCTCATCGTCTCAACCCTGGTCGCCTTCGCCCTCTTCGTTTTTGGGCGTCAGATCGGCGCGTGGATCGCCGGCCGGGTCGGTTTAGGCAACCTGTTTTCGATCACCTGGAACGTTGCGCGCTGGCCGGTTGCGGTACTGTTCATGATGGTCGTCTTGTCGCTCCTCTACTATTTTGGACCGAACGTCGAGCAGTCGTTCCGCTGGGTGTCGGCTGGGTCGGTCGTCGCGACGGTCCTATGGGTCGCGGCTGTCTTTGGGTTCAAGCTCTATCTCGCGCTCTCCAACCCCGGGAGCACGTATGGGGCCTTCGGCGGGCTCGTCGTCTTCCTCTTCTTCCTCTACGTTACCAGCATCATCTTCCTGCTCGGCGCCGAGCTCAATGCGGTACTGGAGCGGCGTTTTGAAGGCGATATGGCCGGCTCTCCCGTCACGCGTTCAGCCCCGGTTGATGGCGGAACGGCACGACAGGATGTGCGTGCCAGCCTGGAACCGGCACAGCCCATCCCCCAACCGGAGCTCTCCTTCAGCCGCGCGATCACCGTTTCCGCGCCACCCGACGCGGGCGAATCGTTGCTCGGGGATCGCGAACGGCCACACGGATCGTCGATCGAAGAGCGCGCTGATCACCGGCGTCACCGCCGCTGGTGTCGCTGGAACGCTTGGCTGGCTGGTTGGGCGTCGTCGCTCGCGTAGCGGCTGACCACGTTGCGCGCCATACCCGGCCGCTCGCGAACGTACGTGACCTGGGTGCGTCGAGCCAGCGGCCGCTGAATTGAACGTTTTCTTCACAAATCGGCCGCACGATGCGCGTTCAGTTGGTACCATTCCTCCCACTGCAATGCACCCTTCATTCTTATGATTAACCGGCCTCTCCTTGGGCACACGAAGAGGATCGAACGAGATGAATGCGGTCGAAGCGTCTGTGCTTGCGATCCTGCAGGGCGTGACCGAGCTGTTCCCGGTCAGCAGCCTGGGGCACTCGGTCATCATCCCGAAATTGCTGCACTGGAACATCGATCAGGGCTCCGAGTCCTTCCTGCCCTTCCTCGTCGTCTTGCATCTCGGCACGGCGCTGGCGCTGCTCCTCTTCTTCTGGCGCGATTGGTTCAATCTGTTGTCGTCACTGGTCGGTCAGGGGCCGGTCCAGGAGCGGGAACGGAACCGGAAGCTCTTCTTTCTGGTCGTGGTCGCCACGATTCCGGCCGGGCTGATCGGGCTCGCGCTCGAAAAGTCGCTCAAACACCTGTTCGGCGCTCCGCTCGTCGCGGCCACGTTCCTGGTGGTCAACGGCATCGTGCTGTTCGTCGGCGAGCGCAAGCGGCGGAAGGCGGGTTTCCGCGTCGCCAGCGATCTGACCTGGAGCCAGGCGTTTCTGGTGGGCGTCAGCCAGTCGGCCGCGCTCATCCCCGGCATCTCGCGCTCCGGTTCCACCATGGTCGCGGGACTGTGGATGGGGCTGCGACACGAGGAGGCTGCTCGCTTCTCGTTCCTGATGGCGACGCCGATCATCGGCGCGGCGGGCCTGCTCGAGGTTCCCAAGCTGATGAAGCAGGGATCGCAGTCGAGCATCGGTCTGGTGCTGTTCGCCGGGGCACTGGCGGCAGTTTCCGCCTATCTCAGCGTGACCGTCCTGATGCGCTATTTCCACAAGCGGGATTTCGAGGCCCTCAATCCGTTTGCCTACTACTGCATGGCCGCGGGTGTCATCTCGTTCATCCTGCTCGCCGCCGGTGTGTAAGGTGATCGACGCGCGACCGGCGACACTCGCGCGGCGCTAAAGCGGCTGTGCGATTGAGATAAAGCCCCGTGAAGCGGCTCGAGAACGAATCCCTCTCGGCATCTCACTGATTCGTCAATCGCGACGATCGCTCCCCTTTGGTCGAGCGGCCGTCCGTGGGGGGCGACGTTCATGGCGCTCGAGTACCGCAATCCGCCGCAGGGGGCGCACCTACGCCGCTCAGGCGGCACCACGCCGGAACCGGCGGCGGACCTCATGGCGGAGCTGGTCGAGGCGCTCGAAGAGCTTCAGTCTCCAGACGAAGCGGATCGCCGATGCCCACCCCACTACCACGAATCCGATCACGATAAACGCGGAGATGCTCAGCGTCTCGACCTGGAAAAAGTGCCGGGTCACCGGCGTGATCACGAAGAGGGCATATAGGCCGAACATGGCTCCGGCGAGAATCGTAGGCCGCCAGTCGCCATTAAAAGTGTTTCCGCCGGTCCAGGCTTCGGTCGGTGGTTCAAGGAACGGGATAAGCAGGATCCCGCAAAAGACCGAGACGGTGGTGAGCGCCGTGCGGGCCAGGGTTACGTCCTGCGTCAACGAGGCGTAGAACGCGTAGACCGCGACCGCGACCACGGAGATGCTGAAGGCGGCCGGGATGACGAATGGAGCGGCCAGCCGCAGCAGGCTTTTCACCGGCGTGCCCGGCTTGGCCCAGACGGCCAGCGCGAAGGACGGGATGCCGACGGTCAGGAACGCCAGCAGCCCATTATGTTGCGGCAGGATCGGAAAGCGTTCGCCGATCAGTGAGGTCCCGCAGACGATGAAGACGACCTCCAGGGTGCGCACCAGGAAGAGCCGGATGATGTCCTGCATGCCGGTCAGGATGCGTTGCCCCTCCCGGAAAAGCTGCGGCAGCACCGCGTAGGAATCGTCGAGCAGCACCAGATCGGCGATGCCGCGGGTGGCCTGGCTGCCGCTCCGCATCGCGATCGCGAGTTGCGACTGCTTCAGCGCCAGGATGTCATTCACGCCGTCTCCGATCATGGCGACGTAGTGACCGCCCCCGCGCAGCGACGTGATCAGCCGCTCCTTCTGTTGCGGGGTGACGCGCCCGAAGACCGTGACGTCCTCGGCGACCTGCTGGAATTCGAGATCATTCAACCCATCCAGCTGCAGCCCCGAGATGACCCGATCGCTGCCGGCGATTCCGGCCTGCCGGGCCAGCGACGCGACGGTGTCCGGGTTATCTCCGGAGATGATCTTCATCTGGATGCCGAGCGCGGCGAACCCCTGGATCGTCGACTGAGCTTCCGGCCGCAGCTCATCGCGGAAACTCAGCGCCCCCAGTAGCTCCAGGCCATCCGGAAGGGCCGGGCTCTCGCTCCGTGCGCCGACCGGAGAATAGAGCGGGCCTCGCGCGAAGACGAGCCCGCGCAATCCCTGGTGCGTCCAGCCAGCGAGACGCTCCTCGACCCCTGAGCTCGACGTGACGTGGGGCAGGATCATCTCAGGGGCGCCGAGAACGTAGATTCCGTTCAGTTCATCGCTGAACGTCAACGCGCTCCACTTGCGTTCCGATGAAAACGGCACCTCGCCCGACATGTCGTGCGCCAGCCCGCCGCAGGAGGCACGCATTGCCTCGATGGTGCGGTTGCCACCGACGGTGCTGGCGGCATAGATGCCGAGGAGTTCCCTGAGCCGGGTCTCAGTCACCCCCGTGGCCGGCAGGAGCTCGGCCAGTCCGAGCCGGTTCGTGGTGAGGGTGCCGGTCTTATCCATGCAGAGGATGTCGATGTGGCTCATCGATTCGACCGCGTTGGTGCGCTGAATCAGGGCGCCTTTGCCGACCATCCGCACCGCCGCCATGGCATAGGTCACCCCGACCATGAGATAGAGGCCCTGGGGCACGATCGCCACGATTACTGCCGCCGCGCGCACACTCTCGACGAGCGGCAGCGTCTGGTAGATATCGTGAAAGTTGAACGCCACCAGAATACTCAGCAGCACGATTGCGACCGCCGCCGCCTGAATGATCAGCCGCACGTCCCGCTGCAGCGGCGTTCGCACCTGACGGAAAACCCTGGCCCCGGCGGTGATCTGCTGCGCCAGGCTCTTGTGGCCCACCCGGCTCGCCTCAAAGACCCCATTGCCATTGACGCAAAAACTGCCGGAGAGGACGGTATCGCCGGCCTGTTTCGGGACGCGATCCGATTCACCTGTCAGGAGGGATTCGTCGAGCTCGAGATGGCCGCTTTCGACCAGCACGCCATCGACCACCACCTGGTCCCCCGGGTGGAGCGCCAGCAAATCGCCACGGACAAGCTCCGCGGGGTTCAGCTGTCGTTCCTGACCACCACGAATCACGGTCGCGGTCGGGCGGTGGAGCAGCGCGATACGATCGAGCTGGCGTTTGGCGCGTGCCTCCTGGATCACACCGGCCGCGATATTGAAGACGACCAGTCCAGCGGTCATCACCGCGTCGCTGTACAGCCCCAGCACGATCAGGATGGTGGAGATGACGAAGAGCAGGATATTGATGAACGAGACGGCATTCTCGCGGATGATCTGCCGGTAGGAACGGCTCGTCTCGAACTCGACGACGTTGCCCTCGCCGCGCGCGCGCCGGGCCGCGGCCTCCTCCTCGCTGAGTCCCTGGTGCCGGGCGACGGCTGTCGTATCGATCTGCGTCGTGGTCATGATCCGCCGCGCGTTTCGCGTTCCCTCAATCCGAAATTCCGCTCAGGTTGTTCGCGTTTCGAGGACACCCTGCCCCGGCTCGATGAAGGTTGAGGAATCTACCGTCCCGTACTCTCAAAGCAGGACGCCTCGAGCGACTCCGGGCTCCCTATCGAGTTCAATTCGCGGTCCCTCATGTGAGGAGACTGCCAATTCCGAACGGTGTAGCTGCGACGAGTGTACCAATGGCTCCAGGATTGAGACAGTACGGCGTCACTCCGCCGCGCTAGCGCCGCGCTCCGAATCGACGAGCGGGCGTTATGTCACGTAAAGCTCGATCGCGAGCGTCGGTGCCCTGTATCATTCAACGCGTGAACACTGATCGTGATTTTGGGCGTGTCGCCCCCAACCTGGAGATCGAGCCGGAGACAACCCCGGCGCCATTCCGGCGGATCGGCCTCGCTGCTTCCCGGTGGTCCTGGAGTCCCGGTCCTGGTGTGCTGGCCCTGCTGCTGTGCCTGATCTCATTCGGGGCATCGGCCTGGGTTGCAACGACGGTCTTCGATCGCTTGCCACACGTCGAGGACGACGTTGCCTTCCTGTTCCAGGCGAAGACGATTGCCTCGGGCCACCTGCTGGCGTCGCCTCCCAGTCTGCCGATCTTCTTTCAGATTCCGTTCGTGATCATTCGCGACGGCCACTGGTTCGGCAAATATCCGCCCGGCTACCCGATGGTGCTGGCGCTGGGCGTCCTCTTCGGCCAACCCTGGCTGCTCAACCCCATCGTCGGCGCGCTTGACGTCGGTCTGATCTATCTGATTGGTCGCCGCTTGTTTGACGCGGCCACTGGCATCGTCGCGGCCGCGCTCCTGGTCGCATCGCCCTTCTTCCTGCTCCAGTCCGGCTCCTTCATGTCGCACACGGTGACCCTCTTCTGGTCGATCTCCTTCCTGCTCCTGTTCGAGTCGACCCGGCGCACGCGCTCACTCTGGAGAGGAGCCCTTGCTGGGTTCACGATCGGCATGCTCTTTATCTCCCGGCCGCTGACGGCGGTCGGGATCGGCTTCCCGTTCGTCGTATGGGTGCTGATCGACTCGGCGCGGGATTGGCGTCGCCTGCGCGAATACCTGCCGATCGCGGGCGCCTTCGTGCCGTTCGTGCTGGGCGTGCTTCAGTACAACCGGGTAACAACCGGCAGTGCCACCCGCTTTGCCTATGAGCTCTGGTGGCCTTACGACAAGGTCGGATTTGGTCCCAGCGTTGGGCGAGGCGGCCACACGGTAGCCTCCGGCCTGATGAACATGCGGTACGACGTCAACCAGTTGAGCCACTATCTTTTCGGCTGGCCCGGTCGTCTCAGCATGGTTCCGATGATTCTTGGGGTGGCGCTGGCGTTGCTGGGGCTGGTCTGGCGGGCGGGACGAGCGCTCTACCAGCAACGATCCGCCGGTGTCGCTGATCGCGCGTTCGAGTTGCGTCTCGTGCCGGAGCTGTGGGACCTGCTTCTGGCCGGCGTGGTGGCCAGTCTGATCGCGGTGCATATCGCCTACTGGACCCCAGGGCTGATGTATGGGCCGCGCTACTATTTCGAGGCGATCGGGGCCATGGTCCTGCTGAGCGCTCGGGGCATTCTCGGATTTGGGCGGCTGCTGTCGTTCCCCACGCGCCTTGCCCTGCCGCGTCTTTCCGCGCCGCGCGTCTGGACGTCGGGTCTACTGCTTATCGTGGTCGCGGGCCTGACGATCTGGAACTTCAATACCTTCGCGCCGGCCAGGTTCCGCGAGTTCACCAACTGGTACAACATCAACGCCGACGGCCTCCGCGTCGTGAAGGCGGCCGGGATCAGCAATGCGGTCGTCTTCGTGCGGGAAAAGCAGTGGACCGACTATGCCCCGTTCTTTTCACAGGACACTCCCGCGCTGAATACCGACATCGTCTACGCCATCGACCAGGGAAGCTCCAACGAAGAATTGATGGCGGAGTATCCGGATCGCTCCTACTATCTGTACGAGGATGGCACGCTGACCCGCTTGAACGGGCCGTAACGCGGGCGGCCGCACCGTCTTCGGTGCGCTCTTGTCGTCCGGCGCAATGTACGGGAGCGGCAGCAGCAACACGCTGTTGCCCCGCCCACGCAGCCCGCGTCGACTGGTGTACAGGATGCCGGGTTTAGCCTGCCCTGTGCTAGCTCGCGCTGATCTGGCGCGAGAGGGCGCGCAGGTCGGTGTCCGGGTTCGTCAGTGTGGCTGGGTCGATCATGGCTCGCGTTTCACAGAGACGCCTGGCGGAGCGCAGCTCCTTCGGGCGGTTGATGGTCGCCGCGGCATGCACCTTGCCATCGCGCAAATAGAAGATGGTCGCGCTAGGCTCGGCGATATCACCGCGGATGACGACGTCGTCCCACGCGATGGGGAAGCCAACGTACTGCAGGTTGACGTCGTATTGATCCGACCAGACGTACGGGAGCGGCGCATAGACATCGGCTCGCCCGAGCATCGAGCGAGCGGCCGCGGCTCCCTGCATGGCGGCGTTGTCGTAGTGTTCGACGCGCAGGCGCTGGCCGATGTCGGGGTGCAGCCAGTTCGCGACGTCTCCCGCGGCATAAATCCGCGGCATCGACGTCTCGCAATACTCGTTGACGACGATCCCATTTTCGACCGCCAGGCCCGCCTCCCGCGCGAGGTCGACGTTCGGTCGCACGCCAACTCCGACCACCACCAGATCACAGGGGATGCGCGTTCCATCTTCGAGCACGGCTTCCTCGACACGATCGCTGCCACGTAGCGCGACGACACGGCTTCCCATGCGCAGGTCGACACCGTGTCGCCGGTGGATCTCGGCGAAGAGATTGCCGATGATGTCGCCGAGTGCCCCGACCATGGGAGCGTGCAGCAGATCGATGAGGGTCACGTCGTTGCCAAGCGTGCGGGCGCTGGCCGCCATCTCGGAGCCGATGAAACCCGCCCCGATGATGAGCAAACGGCGTCCACCGGCCCGCAGTTCACGGCTGAGATTGGCAGCATCCGCGAGCGTGCGCAGGTAGTGAACGCCGGGGAGGTCAAACCCGGGCTGGCGCAGCCGAATCGGGCTCGCGCCCGTGGCCAGGAGCAGTTTGTCGAATACCAGCGTCTCGCCACGGTCGAGCGTCAGACGCTGGTTCGCGGCGTCGATGCTGGTTGCCTGGCGGCCCAGCATCAGCTCGATCTCCTGCGCGGCGTAGTCCGCTTCCGGCTGAAAGAAGAGCTCGTCGAGCGGCTTCTTGCCCTGCAGGTAGGCCTTCGACAGCGGCGGCCGCTCATAGGGGCGGACAGGTTCGTCGCCGATGAGCAGCAACCGGCCGTCGAACCCGCTCGTGCGCAAGGTCATCGCGGCACTGTGACCGGCGAGACCGGCACCGACGATTACAAACGTTGGTCTCGCCGTCATCGCCTGGTCTTACTCCTTTGGCTCGCGAGAGACGTAGACGTCGCCACCCTCGATCAAGACATCGTACGTCGTCAGCGGCAACACGGCCGGGAGGTTGGTCGCCTTGCCCGAGCGCACGTTGAACCCTGAGGAATGGAGCGGGCACCAGAGGGTTTCGTCCTCGATTTCGCCATCCGCGAGTTCGGCATATTCGTGCGTGCATATACCGTCGAGCGCGAATATGTCGTCTCCCACCACGCAGACGATGCGATCTTCCTCATCGACCGAGAACGGATAGATGCCGCCATCCTCGAGATCCTCGGCGGTCATGGCGAAAACGTACCCATCAGGCGCTGGCATGATTCCTCTCCCTGTTGAATGTCCATTATTCACACAGTTTCGGGGCGGAAGGCCCGCCCCGATTTTGCGTACGGCACGTAGCGGCACTGACGTCATGCCGCCGACGATGCGCTAGTCGTCGCTCGTTTCGGCCTTCGCGCGAATTTCGACCGACTCCGCGATCGCGCCCTTGAAGCCGACCCGCTTATGCGAGCCATCGCAGAACGGCTTGGTGTTCGATTGACCGCAACGGCACAGCCAGACGTCGTCACCCTCAACGACGATCTCATTCCCCTGATGATCGACGAGGGTGATCGGTCCGGTGACGTGATAGGAGCCGTTTCGAGTCACTTCAATACGAATATCTGCCACCGAGAATCCTCCTAGAATCCATGAATAGACCAATAAAACTTCAATCCTCGTGCACGGCCGTACCTATGCGCGGAGCCCGCTGCGACGCCACACATGTCGAGCACGGTATGTACGAGGTTTGGTTGTCTTTCGACCTCCATATTTCAATATACCATGGTTGAAGAATCATTATTCCCACGGGTTTGATCACCATCCCGCCGGGTTGCTTGACGCGGGAACCCCGCTCATCCAGACTGACTACGCCCGCACGGACGGTTTGGTTTCTTGTTAAAGGAGTGGCCGGTGCGACTTGCGCCAGATGTGTCGGTTGAGGAGATCGAGCGGACCTTGCGACTGATGGCGGCTGACCAGTTCGGTGCTGAGCGAGCGTCGCAGCTCGAACGTCGTCTGGGTCAGTACGCGGAGATGCTGGCGCGCATCGCCACGGCCTCCGTCGAGTTTGCCGGTGATCCGCCCGATATGTCGGGTGTCGAGGAGGACGACGACCGTGACTGATCTGCCGGATCTCGCTGGAGCCGGAGTCGTCTCCGCGGTCCGTGAAGGGCGGATCAGCGTTCGCGAGGTCGTCACGGCTTGCTTCGATCGGATCGCGCGTCTCGAACCAGCCGTGCGTGCCTGGGTCGTGCTCGATCGCGATGGCGCGCTGCGCCAGGCGGACGATCTGGACGCGCGCATTGCCCGCGGTGACCAGCCTCCGCTGGCCGGGCTGCCCTTTGGCGTCAAGGACATCATCGACGTGGCCGGGTTGGCGACGACGGCCGGATTCGCGCCGTTCAAGGACCGCATAGCCGAGCGCGACGCGGTAATCGTCGAGCGCCTGCGCGCCCTCGGTGCAGTTCCGCTCGGTAAGACGCACACGACCCAGTTTGCGTTCTCCGATGCCGCGCCGACGAACAACCCATATCTGCTGACGCATTCTCCCGGTGGATCGAGCTCCGGCTCTGGCGCCGCGGTCGGCGCCCGTATGGTGCCGCTCGCGCTCGGCACGCAGACCGCGGGGTCGGTGCTGCGGCCCGCCGCCTATTGCGGCGCGGTGGGGTTCAAGCCCACCTTCAACTGGATCTCGCGCGCCGGGGTGATTCCCCTTTCCTGGTCCCTCGATCACCTCGGGTTGATCGCGCGCGACGTGGTAGACACCGACCTGATCTTTCGCGCGGTGACGGGAACTCAGTCCGCCGGAACCGGTCCGCAACGGCCGCCGCGACTCGCGGTGCTGACGGAATTCGTGGAGCGAGCCGACCCGGAAATCGGCGCCCAGGTGCGACATGCCGCCGATCGCCTGGCCGCGGCCGGAGCGGAGGTGGAGGACCTCCGGCTCCCAATCGATCTCGATCTGATCCTGGCGGTGCATCGGGTGATCATGCAGGCAGAGGTGGGCGCGATTCACGCCGAGATGGTATCCACTCACCGTGACGACTATGGTCCAATCATCGCGACGGAAGTTGAGCTGGCGCAGCTCATTCCGGCGACGTTCGAGCTGAAGTCCCGCCGTCTCCGAAGAAAAATCTTCCATGAGATCGACGCGCTTCTCGCCACCTACGACGCCTGGCTGCTGCCAACCGCGTCGATTCTGCCTCCGGCCCGCAGCGCCGGATCGACCGGCGATCCGTCATTCCAGGCTCCCTGGACGATGCTCGGCACGCCGTCGATCTCGCTGCCGGGCGGGATCAGCGCGAGTGGGCTGCCGATCGGCATCCAACTGGTGGGACGGCGCGGCGCGGACGGGCCGCTCTTGTCGGTCGCGTCCTGGTCCGAGTCGGTGCTCGGCGGAATCGCGGCGCCGGACATGCACGGTAGCAGGGCGTCAAGCTAGACGTGCGGCCATGTCAGGAAAGTGCGGGTGATGCACGATGGGCGTGCTGACCAGACCGGAGCTCCTGAAGCGGATTGAAGCGGGCGAGATCCGGATCGAGCCTTTCGATCCCGCGTGCGTCGGCCCCGCCTCGATCGACCTGCATCTGGGCAGCCAGTTCCGCGTCTTCCGTCCGATTCAGGATATCTTTCACGTCAACGACGCATCCGATCATCGCGCCGTCACCGACATCATCGAGGTTGAGGACTACTTTCTGCTGTTGCCGGGTCATGCCATTCATGGCGTGACGGTCGAACAGATCACGCTGCCGGACAATATCTGCGGATGGATTCAAGGACGCAGCCGCTTCGCTCGTATCGGCTTGATGGTGCACGTCACGGCGAATTTCATGCAGCCGGGCATCGAGAACGCCAAGCAGGTGCTCGAAATGAACAATGCTGGGCCAATGCCCCTCGCGGTCCACCCAGGGACGGCCATCTGCCAGATCATCCTGGAAGAATGCGTCGGGCACGCGCACTACAGCGGCCGCTTTCAATCGCAGCAACTGCCGTAGTCGCTGCTGAACCACTCCCAGTGGTTCAGCGAAGAATCGTGTGAGTGGTGAGGCCGGCCCATTCGTCGAGCTCGCGCCCGCTCACGATCGTGAGATCTCCGTGGATCGTCATCTTCAATGAGGCGAGCGTGACCCCCAGGCGCAGGGCACGACCGATATCTCCATCGAGATAGCCGTGCAGGAATCCGGCGGCGAGTGCGTCGCCCGCTCCCACCTTGTCGATGACCTGTACCGGGACCGGTATCTCCTGGTAAAGGTCGCCGTCCTGCGTGACGGCGATGGCGCCTTCGTCTCCCAGGGTTAGCACGGTCGTCGCCGCACCGAATCGCCTGGACAGCTCGAAGGCGATCTCCTCGTTCGTACCGGTTATCCCCCACAGGAGCCTGGCGTCGTTGCGCCCGCAGAAGAGGATCGTCGCCGACGAGCAGAACGGCTCGAGCGCGGCGGCCGCCTGCTGCGGCGACCAGAGCAGGGCGCGATAGTTCACGTCGAAGCTGACCGGCACGCCCTCGTTCGTGGCGCGCTCGGCGAACTGACGCGCCACCTCGGCGCACGATTCGCTGAGCGCCGGCGTGATGCCGGTCAGATGTACCATCCGGGCACGAGTGGCGAGCGACGTGTCTATCTCTCCGGCGTTGCTAAGCGCGACGGCGGACGAGGCGCGGTCGTAGATGACGTGGGTCGGGCGAGGCGGCGACCCCATATCGAGATAGTAGACGCCAACCCGTCCGTGATCGACCCACCGGATGTGCCGGTCGTCGACCCCGTGACGTCGTATCTCCGCGGCAATTCGTTCCCCGAACGAGTTTCTCGGCAGCACGGACGTCCAGGCCACCCGCCGGCCTAGCCTGGCCAACGCGATGGCGACGTTCGACTCTGTGCCACCAATCCCGATGTCGAGTGCGACGGCTGTCTCGAGCCGATGTCCAGGGGGAGTTGAGAGCCGGATCATCGTCTCGCCGAAGGTGACCAGATCGTAGTCGACCACCGCCCTGCCCTTTCCCGTATTGACCAGGTGCCGCGATCGCTAGTCTATGGTGACCGCCTCAGCAGCGCCTTCTTCCACCTTCGATGTGAGATCGGTGGCCCATTCGTGCTGCTTCTTGAGAACGCGAAGCGCAACCGACGTTTCGGTTCGCAGCGTGCCCGGGATGCGGGCAAGCCGGTTGGTCAGGAAGTTGAACATCTCGTCCTGGTTGCGGAACGATGCCATCAGCATCACGTCGTGGGCACCCGCCGTGATTGCCGACCACATCACCTCCGGCATATTGGATACCTCGATGGCCGCCTCGCTGATGCGCTCGGGCTCAACCTGGACACTGATGATCGCGGTGAGGGCGTAGCCGAGGTGCTCCGGATCAACCGAAGCGGTGATCTTGAGGATGCCGCTCTCGATGAGTCGCCGCACGCGATAGCGGACCGTGGCCTCCGGCACGTTGAGACGTCGCGCGATCTCCCGATTGCTGCGTCGTCCGTCGGCGCGTAAGAGCCGGATTATTTGGCGATCGAGTTCGTCGGGCTGCAAGGCCCGGTTTCGTCGGGAATTCTGGCCATCACTCATAACTGGCCATCGTCTCCTCTCTGTTGACCATCATGGTCATGATTACGTGGGGGCATTCGTGTCTCGTTCAGTCATCCCTCAGTGCCGCGTCACGCCCCCGAGCGTGACCGCACCCAATCATAGTCGCTCGCTCGAGTTTATGGGGTGGTTAACTGCCGCCGATCTGCCTTATTCACGAGCGTGGTGCGGCGCCGCGCCGGAAAATTCGAGGACTCCGCTCGACTCGGGTGGCTCTGCGCAAATGACAAACGCCACGTCCCGATTATACGGGACGTGGCGAATTGCAGTCGAGTTGAATCTTGTACGAACAAGATCACATGACGGTTACGTCTTGACCATGCCCTTTTGCAGCGCTTTGCTGACCGCCTCGGTTCGTCCGCCGACATCAAGTTTGCGGTAGATCGCGTTCGCGTGAAATTTGACGGTCCGTTCGGTGATATGGAGGTCGAACGCAATCTCTTTGTTGCGATATCCGCGGGCCATCAAGTTGAGCACGTCCTGCTCGCGAGGCGTGAGCTCTTCCTCGAGCCCCTCGCCACGCAGGATGTCGCCGACGCGACTGAGTAGTTTCCCGGCCACGGCGGGCTCGAGGAGCGAACCGCCCAGGTTGACGACGCGAACCGCCCGGAAGATCTCGTCACGGGGGGCGCCCTTGAGCAGGTAGCCGCGTGCCCCGGCTTCAACGGCACGGAGAATTCGCTCATCGGTGTCGTAAGCGGTCAGCACGACGACGCGGGCGTCCGAATCGAAGGCACGCATCCCCTCGATCGCCTGCACCCCGTCAGTTCCGGGCATCGCCAGGTCCATCAGGACGACGTCAGGTCTGGCGGCCTTGTAGATCGCGATGGCCTGGGCGCCATCGCTGGCCTCTCCCACGACGGTCATGTCGTCTTGCGCATCGATGATTGCGACGAGGCCCTCACGGACAACCGGATGGTCGTCAACAACGAGAATTCTGATCATGTTAGCCTCGTGACTTTCCCTCTGCTTGTGCCTGACGCGCCTCGAACGGAACCGTCACCGTCAGCTTTGTGCCATGCCCATGGGCGCTTTGAATGCTCAATGAGCCCTTCAGCAGCCGCGCTCGCTCGCGCACGCCGACCAGTCCAAACCCGGTGCCCTGCTGTGCCGCGCGCCCCGCGATCTGGGGGTCAAATCCGACACCGTCATCTTCTATCGCGAGTGTCACCTGGCCGTCTTGCGCCTGCAGCAACATCCGCACCTGTCCAGCCGCTGAATGCCGTCGAATGTTGTCGAGTGCTTCTTCAGCGATGCGAAGTAGCCCCATCTCGACGCGCGCCGAGAGCCGCCCGCTCAAGCTGTCCGCCCCGAACTCGGTTTCGATGCCGCTTTCGTCGACAAAGCGCTGGGCCAGGCGCCGGAGGGCGTCCGGCAAAGGAACCTCTTGCAGTCGCGCGGCGCGAAGATCGAGTACCGACCGGCGCGCCTCCTCAAGATTGGTTCGCGTCAATTCTAGCGCGCGGCGAACCTTTTCTGCCGCCTTGTCTGGTTTAGCGGGCAGGTACGCGTCGGCGAGATCGAGCTGCAGCGAGATCGCGGTCAAGCCTTGCGCCAGTCCATCGTGGATCTCTTGCGCCAGCCGGCCACGCTCTTCGGCCACCGCCAGCCCCTGCGACCGTGCGTAGAGGCTCGCGTTTTCGACCGCCAGGGCCGCGGAATCGGCGACACCCTGGGCCAGGCGGATCTGATCGTCCGAGAATGCCCGGCGTTCGTCCCCGCTGGCGACCAGTGCCATACCAAGCACCTGTCCTCGGGCGACAAGCGGCACCATGAGCGCCGGCATACCGCCGACGATGGCGCGCAATGCCGCACCGGCCTCGGCTGCCGGATGTGGGCAGCAGCAGACGACAGGTTGCTGTTCTTCGAGCATGTGCCGAATGACCGGGCTGTGATCGATGGGAAGTGACACGCCGTTGTAGGTGAGCTGGTTGGGGACTGGTCGATCGTCGACGACCGAGACCGCCGGAACGAAATCGCGCGACTCTTCGTCGAGTAGATAAATGGTACAGCTGGCCGCGCTCGCCGCCTCGGCAATACCGGCGGCCAGGCGCTCGAGCACTTCGTCGAGCACCAGCGAAGAGCCCGCCGCGCGCGTCGTGCTGAGCATCAGCGCCAGCGCCCGGCTCCGATCGCGCTCCTCGTCCAGGAGACGCACGTTCTCGAGCGCGATCGAGATCTGGTCGCCGATCGTCGTCAATGTGGTCAGGTCGTGGCTGTCAAAGGCGAAGGGTTCCGGGCTCTGCACGTCGAGGACGCCGATGACGGAGCCTTCGTGGACGATCGGCACCGCCAGCTCGGAGTGCGTGCTCGCCGTGTCGGGCGTGCCGTAATATCGTTGATCCTGGCTCACCTCTCCAACCAGAGCCGGTTCAGCCTTTTCCGCGACGTCGCCCACGATGCCGACGCGTCCAATCGGAATGCGCAGGTCCTGCAGGATGGAGCCGTTGACACGGGGTGAGTGAGCGCGGAGTACCAAATCGGGCTCGTCGGTATCGCGCAGGAAGACCGCGACGAAGTTGTAGCCGAACGATTCATGGATGAGATCAGCGGCGGTGCGTAGCAGGTCGCCCGCGTCATGCAAAGCGACGATGCGATGGGCGAACTCGTTGATCGCCGCGAGCTGACCGGCGCGGCGTCGCTCGGCGCTGATGAGACGGCTGTTCTCCAGCGCCACCGCGGTCTGACGCGCGACCGCCGCGACGAGCTCGACTTCCTCTTCATCGAACGGCATCAGGGGGCAGAAAAGCGCGATGACCCCGATCGTCTGGCCGCCTTGAACCATGGGCGCGCCGAGAAATGAGACGTGCTCGCCGAGAGCCGACAGCGGGTCTGGCTCGAATCCCCGCTCACGGCAGGCTGCCGCGTAATCGATGACCGCCAATGGCTCTTGGGTCTCGGCAATGACGCGCACCAGACCGGCGTGCCGTGGCTGGTGCTCCAGATCGTGACGTCGCACCCCGTTGTAGTACACGAGGTGCGGAAGGAAGTTGCCGGTCTTGCTGTCGTAGCTTGAGATCATGAAATGGTCGGTCTGGATGACGCGCGAGCAGATCGTGTGTATTTCGCCAACGAGCTCATCGAGGTTCCCGGAGGTGTTGACCGCGCGTGAAATATCGGTCAGGACACTCAAGCGCGCCTGCCGCTGGCGCCGCTGTCGCTCGAGGTCCTCGGCGATCTTCTGCCAGCGCGCGTTGCCTGGGCGCATGTCGGCCGACTCGAGGATCGCGGTGGTGACGTGACGAACGAAGCGGCCGGCCTGACGCATCATCTCTTCGATCGAGACGGGACACTCGGGTGCGCGGTAGCAGTTGAGTCGCAACGCCTCGACGAAGAGGCTCAGGGCGACGAGCGAGTCTCCGATCATCTCGCGGGTGGGCTCGATCGAGTTCCAGAGGCGGCCCAGCGAGATCTGCCGGCTGTCGTCGCCGCGCAGGAACCCGGCGAACGCAAAAACCGAACTCTGAGTGAGTTCGGTCAGCACGTCGTTGCTCGGCAAATCGCCGTCTTGATCCAGCAGGGACTTCCAGGTGGCGGTGATAGCTTCGCTGTTTGCGAGAATGAGAGCGGCTGCCTGCTCAACGTCCGCTTGTCGTACCTTGCCCGCCATGCCCGTCATACCCATCTAGATCGTTCGTACGGCTACACACTGTCAGCCATATGTATTCGGCCGATGTTCCTAGTATGTGGTAAGACCTCTGTGGCTAGCATCAAACCAGAGCACAGTTGATGGCTGTCCAACAGTACAGGCTAAAGATCTGTTAAGCCGGCGATTTCTGCAAGTAACGCGCCGCGATGAGCCCAGTCACCGATTTTGGCCGGTGATTGTGGTGATACTGTAACCGGTCCGGCCGCCAATACACGTGCCGCACATTCGGCCGAACGGTGCGCTTGAGGTACGTTGGCGCGATCACATCGCGGTGATCCGGGCTAGTCCGCGATCGTTACCGGTTCCGCCACCAGCTTGCGTCGTCTGCGTTCGACGAGCTCGGGCGACGCAGTCTTGACGTTCCAGACCAGACCAACGCGGCTGAGCAACCGGATGATCAACGCCGTGAGATCGAACTGTCGCCACGTCATGCCGTGATACGCCATGGCCGGAAACGCGTGATGGTTGTGATGCCACCCCTCGCCGAAGGCCAGCAGCCCGACCAGCCAGTTGTTCCGGCTTTGATCCTTGATGTCAAACGGTCGATCGCCAAAGGTGTGGCAGACCGAGTTGACCGCCCATGTCACGTGATTCACGACCGCGATCCGGACGAATCCGCCCCAGAGCAGACCTTGCCAGCCGGCAATCAGATAGGGAATCACCAGTCCGAGCACGACCCACAGCAAGAACGTGCGATCGATCGCGACGATGAGCCGATCGTTCGTGAGTCGTTTGGCGTAGCGCTCGCGGTCGGCCGGCGGCGCGGAGAAGATCCAGCCCACGTGGGCGTGGATGAAGCCCTCCAGCGGCGAATGGGGATCACCCTCCTGATCGGAGAAAGCATGGTGCTTGAGATGGTTGGCGGCCCAATCGATGGCTCGGCCTTGCACTGCCATGGCTGCCAGGATCAGCACGGTCGCTTTGATCACGGGGCCGGTTTCGAAGCTTCGGTGCGTCAGCATGCGGTGGTAGCCGAAGGTCACGCCGAGGCCGGTCGCGAGGTACAGGACCAGAAAGAGCGTCAGCTCGCGCCAGCCGATCATCTGATGCCAGAGACTGATCATGGCGTAGACGGTGGCGACAAGCGGCCCAACCACGAAGACCAGGAGAACGCTCTGTCGGAAATACCGACCCATGTGGCCTCTAGCTTTCTTTGAGAGAGAGTGCCTGCCGCGTGGAACGTCCACGCGGCCTGGCGATGTGCGGTTGATTCGAAATCAGCGTTGACCCGTCGACGCGTGTCGCGAACGACGGCGGGCGCGGTGGCAGTCGTCGCAATAGACCGGACGGGTCGGGTCCGGGCTGGAACGGCACCTGCGACCGCTGGCCGCATGACGAGCAGACGATGGCGGTTCGCGACTCGCCCGGCGTGGCTGCCGCGCGCTGGACCGGCGCGGAACGGGTCATTTCCGCGGGCTTTTCGACCGCGCGCCGTTCCGGACGACCGATGCGTCGTCCGGCATCGCGCTCAGCGCTGCCGCCTGAGCGGGGCCCGAAAGCGCGTTCCCCGACCGGAGTGGACCCAGGTCGGCGAGGCTGTCTCTCCGTTGCCTGAGCGAGCGCGTCGTCGCCCAGCGCGGCTTGTGCTCCCCGCCAGGCTGTGCGCGGCACGCGCCCGCCAAGCGAGCGGTCGAGCTCACGCCACTTGGCGCCGTCAGCCGGGCTGAGCAGGGTGATCGCCCGCCCCTGACGCCCCATACGGCCGGTGCGACCGACCCGGTGCGTCATGAGCTCCGGCGATTCCGGTAGCTCGAGGTTGATGACCTGATCGACCGAGGTGATATCCAGACCTCGGGCCGCGACGTTGGTCGCCACCAGGATCTGCACCTCGCCGTCACGGAACTGCTGCATGACGCGATCGCGCGCGTTCTGGGACAGATTGCCCTGCAGCGCTCCGACCGGATAGCCGTCCTGCTCCAGTTTCTTGGCCAGCTTCTTCACGCCGTGCTTGGTCCGGCCGAAAATGATGATCGAGCCCTCGCCACGCAGATCGAGCAGGTCGCGCAAGGCGCCGATCTTGTCATCGTCGGGCAGATCGTAGGCGACGTGTTCGATCGGAAACGCATCCTGCGGGTTCCGGTCGATCGCCACCATTTCGGGCTCACGCAGATGCTTGCCCGCTGTTTCGCTCACCCATTCCGGCACGGTGGCGGAGAAGAGCGCCGTCTGCCGTGTTCGCGGCGTGCGAGCGAGAATGCGCTCGACGTCCGGCGCAAAGCCCCGGTCAAGCATCTCGTCCGCTTCGTCGAGCACCAGGAAGCGCACGTGATCGAGGTGCAGCGCACCGCGATTGATAAGGTCGAGCACGCGACCCGGCGTCCCGATCACGACCTGCGCTCCGCGGCGCAGGTCGGTGATCTGTGGTCCGGCAGCCCGGCCGCCGAAGATCAACGTCGAGCGGATCGACCCATCGCCAACCAGACCGGCCAGTACCTGGTCGATCTGCACCGCGAGCTCACGGGTCGGCGTCAAAATCAGAACCTGAACGCTGCGCTGCGCAGGATCGATGAGCTCGGCCGCCGGGATCAGGAAGGCCAATGTCTTGCCCGAGCCGGTGCGAGCCTGGCCGATGACGTCGCGTCCCTGCAATAGTGCGGGAAGGGCAGCCGTCTGGATCGGTGTCGGCTGGGTGATGCCGGTGCGCGACAGCGCGGCGATCGTCGCCGGCTTGATCGGCCAGGCAGAAAAAGACCCGGCGCCAGTCACCGGATTCGAGACATGTTGATTTAGAGTCTGAGACAAAAAGAAAACCTCTCGTTGCGCGGCGATCAATTTCTTACCTGAGGAACCGTCGAGCTGGCTAGTACGGCTCGACGACCCCTCGCCGCGACGGGAGGGTGCATTGGCGTACTACATGCGCGAGTTCGTTGTCCGCGCATCCTGAGGCTCGTAAAGTATACCATGAGGCATGCCGCGCCCGGCGCGACGCCTTATCTCAGCCGATTTCCGGAGCCCCGCACGGACTCGGCAACAACCACGTACGTGCCCCTCAATATCCGCTCGCTACCCTGATGGTTTCCCATCTCTGGCGAGAGGTGCCCGTCTGGGCCGTTGGCCGCTATCAGTGCGCCGTTTGTAACAAAAGCGTGAGCTGGACCCAGTCTGGTTGATGGAACCGGGCCACGGTCTTTGCGTTCTACTAATGGAACGAACGGAGACCGGTCCGCTCGCGTGGGTCACCAGTCGTTTTCGGCCGGAAATTTCCTACGAACCTACGCGGGCCGTCCTGATCTGCATAGCTGTCGGACTGCTGATTCGTGAAGAAGCTTCTGCTCCTCGCCGTCGTGGTTCTGATCTCGGTCAGCTTCCTCCCGGTGCGAAAATCGGATAAATCCAGCTTCGCCAACCCCTTGTTCCAGCAGCTCTGGACCGAGCAGTCGGCCGCTGCCGATGCCGTCGATCTATGGGGTAGCGAGCCGTTGCTGTGGCGGGTTGAGCCATACGCCGATGCTCCCGATGGTCGACGTGTCGTTCAATATTTTGATCGCGGGCGCATGGAGCTGACGCCGACGCCGAATGGCGGCACCCAGGTCACTCAGGGACTGCTGGCGCTCGAGATCACGACCGGTGAGATTCAGCTCGGCTCGAAATTGCTGCAATATCAGGCACCGCCCACTACCCCGATCGACAGTGGGACATCCGACCCGTCGGTCGCCACCTATGCCGGGCTGTCGCAGGTCGTGCAGAAGCCGGCCAGCGATCTTTCGGCGGGGCATGCAACGCTCGACTCCTGGATAGATGCCGCGGGCGCGGTCACACACGCGGCGCCACCGGCCTCCGTATGGGCGGCGCAATACGTCACCTCGACCGGCCACAACCTACCGGACGTCTTCACCACCTATTTCGACAAGAATCCGTTTGGGCGATCGAGCTGGATCGAGGCACTCGGCTATCCGATAAGTGAACCGTACTGGACCACCTACCGTCGAGACGGCCAGGCCCTCCCATCCCTCGTTCAGGTGTTCGAGCGGCGCATCCTGGTTTATACGCCCTCATTGTCGAGCGACCAGCAGATCACGCTGGCCAACGTCGGACGGCATTACTATCGCTGGCGCTACGGTCAGGACGCGCCCCGCGAGTTGCCGACGCCGATGGCGGGAAACTCCGCTCCACTGCTCAATGTGACTGTGCCCGACGGCTTTCAGGTGGGTATTTACGCGCAGCATCTGGGAACGCCGGTCGGGCTGGCAATCGGACCCTCCGGCAATCTCTGGATCGCGACCGAGCAAGGCGACATCGTCGTCGTGCGATCGACCACGAGCGGCGGTGCGGCGGGCAAGACCTCTATCTTCGCTCAGGATCTGCCGAATCCGCGTGGCATCGCGGTCACGGGAGACGCGGTCTACGTCGCGGTCGATGACGGCATTATTCGCCTGCGCGATACCAACGGCGACGGCCGTGCCGATCAGCGCGACTACGTCAGCAAATCGATCGTACCGGCCTCCGCGTCTCAAGGCGCGCCGGCGGTCGGCGCCGACGGCAGCATCTACGTGCCGGGCCGCTTACTGCCGGACGGCACCAGCCGGATCGTGTCGGTCACGTCCCCGACGGGCACGACCACGACCGCGACGCGATCGCTCTCGAAACCGGGGCCGATTCTGGTCAAGCAAGGACGGCTCTACGCGATCGATCAGCGCGCCAGCGGAAACTCGTCGCTCTACGAGATGGCGATCCTCCCCAACGGCACAGCTGGTCCGCCCTCCGCGCCTATCGCCCAGTTTTCGAACGGGCAGAGCGTGAACAAGGTGCTGATCTTCGATAGCAACCTCTGGCCAAACGAGCCGGACGGCACGATCTTCGCGGCGGTTTCCGACGGAAATCAGGGCAAGATCGTTAGCCTCAAGCCCAATGCGGACGGTTCGCTGCCGGACGTTGTCGACTTCTCGACCGGCTATGCACAGCCAGTCGACATGGCAATCGGGCTGGATGGCTCGCTTTACATTGCCGACGCAGGCAACCAGCAGGTGATCAAGATCGTCGCCACCAAGCGCAGCGGCCCGTAGCAATAGTGATACGAGCGGCGCAGTCCTCTACCTCAGGTACCGGAGCGCACCGACGGTACGGGCGACGCACGCCTCCTTGCCACCCTACTCATCACCGCTACCCGTGAAGAATCCCGTGAGCTCGTTCTGTCTCCATGTCGATCGGAGGCTCCGACTTGCGGATTCCAGTAGCCAAACCTAGACTGAATTCCTGCTGAATCACTGTGTCTGCCGGGGGTCAACGCACGGAATGCCTCCCGGTACGACGATGGAGCGCGACTGGATCGGTCATGCAGCAATATCGGTTTCCCCAAGTTCGGCGCACGATCACACGGTTGCCTGATCGTGAAGGCGTGGACCGCGGGGGATGCGCGCACGGTTCGCCATGGTGAATACGGCGCAGCCCGACTGCGATCTGTCGGTGATCATCCCGGCGCGCGACGAAGAAGCCTACGTGACGCGCGCGCTCGACTCCGTGGCAACGCAGACCTGGCCGATTTCACGTCTCGAGGTCGTCGTCGTGGACAACGGATCGAGTGATCGAACGGTTGCGGTGGTTCGTGACTATGCGTCGGCTCATCCTGAACTGGCCCTCACGCTCCTGGTCGAACGGCGTCCGGGCGCGGCGCGTGCCCGGAACATCGGCGCGAGATCCGCTCGCGGACGATGGTTACTCTTTCTTGACGCCGACTCCCGCATGGCGCCTGACCTGACGGAGCACATCGTCACGTTCGGGCAGGAGTGCTCGGCCGCCAGCATTCGCATCGTCGCTGACTCCGGCGATAGGGTCGACCGAGGCTTCTTCAATCTTCTCGAATTCGGGAAGGTCCTCTTCCGCATTAGCGCCCAGATGTTCTTTTGCGAGCGGGAGCTCTTTCTTGCACACGGCGGCTACAACGAAGACCTCCGGGTGGCTGAGGACAAGGAGTTCCTCAAGCGATTGCAGCGAAGCGGGGTCGACGTACGTCACCTCAGGTCCAGCTCGATCGCCACCTCGGCCCGCAGGCTTCACTCCGCGCCGTTCCGGCTCGGACTCGTCGCCACCTTCGGCCGCTGGGCCATGGCGCAAGCAGGAATCGGCCGGCGATGGCGCTACTGAAAAGACGTAAGGGGACGAATTGGCTCGAGCGGTTCCCCTGGAGATTGCTTCGTCTCGGTCGCTCGGGAGGTGGCAGTGCCGTCGGGGTGCTCAGCGTCTGGGTCTGGTGGGAGCGATTCACCAACTGGCGTTTCAAGGTGCGCCCGGTCGGACCGGACAGCTTTCTCCTCTACTCCCTCTCACGCTACTCCGGAAAGGATCGGGTACTCGCCGATGGGACGCGGCTCCATCGAGGCGATTCGATCATAGAGCTCCACTTCAACAACCCGTACATCACGCGACTGATCGGCGAGAACCGGTTCACGCCGTGGAAGGGCCTGCGCCTCGCCGCGCGAGACATTTCGATTCTCGAAGAGAGGGTTGCGAGCGGCTCGCTTGGGCAGGTAAAGGCCATGCATGGCGTCACCCTCTTTGCCGCGATGGGCCATCGTCTCGGGTTCGAGGTGTACCGCCTGCCGCATTCCCCCTACTGGGGGCTGGTGCGCTATTTCATGGTCGGCTTGATCGCCCTGTATCACCCCAAGGGCTGGGAGCACGCCTCACGGACGCGTGAGACGTTGTGGCCGGGGGAGATGTGGCTCGGGACCGAGACGATGCGGCAGCGAAGCGTCGCGCGGCTGAAGGATCGAGCGTCGGCATCGACGTCAGCGGGTGGAGAGGAGCGATCCGATTGATCTGGCCCGCAGTCCACGCTCGGTGATCTGATCGATGATTGCTGGCAGGGCGGCCGCGGTCGTCTTCCAGCAGCCGGGAGATGCGTAGCGGTCGCTGTCGTGCAGCAAGACGATCTCACCTCCTTCGGGCTTCCCCACATGTTGCAAGACGGTCTCGGGTGACGCATCAGCGAGCCAATCCTTCCCAGCGCGGGACCAGAGTACCCGATGCCAGCCGTGACGGCCGGCTTCGCGCCATGAGAAGAGACTGAAGATTCCGTGCGGCGGCCGGTAGAGGGTCGTCCGTCGACCAGTCGCGTCTTCAATCGTCGCCCGCGCTCGCGCAAGATCATCAGTAATCTGGGGCGGCGCCAGGAGGAGGTGATTCCGGTGGCGATACCCGTGAACGCCGATCTCGTGACCCGCCTGAAGCATCTCCGGCAGCAGGGATGGGAATCGCTCCACCTGCTCGCCCGTGACGAAGAAGGTGGCCGTCGCGTGGGCCTCGGCGAGTAGCTTGAGGATGACCTCCGTTGACCGGTCAGGCCCGTCGTCGAAGGTCAGCGCGACGGCTCCCGCACCCTGGATGCGAGTCAGAGCCGGGAAGATGCGCCGTCCGCTCGGTAACCGCGCGATGGTTGGCGATACGTGCGCGACCGCCAACCCGAGCGCGAAGCCCGAGCCGGTCAGCACATACGTGCGCCGGTTCACGAGCCCTTGATGCAGGTGTAGGCAGCGTACGGCCGACCGGGTCGCTGCGTGACACTCGCGATGGTAAAGCCGGAGCGTTCCAGCATCGGCCCCAGCAGCCAGCTGAACGTGCTGTACTCCTCGCGGAGATGCGTTTCGAACTCGGGTCGAGTCCAGCCATCCTCCGGCCGTGCGGCGGCGCCATTGAGCCATTCGCCCACGTAGGGTCCGATCTCGTCGGGCTGGCAGTCGAAAACGAGGTCGTGCAGGCGCAGCACCCCGCCGGGGCGGAGCATGTCCGCGATTCGCGTCAGGGCCACCACCTTCCAGAAGTCCGGCAGGTGATGGAGGGCATTACGCGAGTAGACGAAGTCGACCGGCTCGCCCTCATGACGGTAACTGAGGAACCCACCGCGAACTGTCTCGACGTTCGTGACGCCCTGTAGTTTCGCCTGGGCATTCAACGCGGCCAGCATGGCAGGCGAGATGTCGACGGCCACGACGCGCCGGCAGAATGGCGCGATCGCAAAGGCGAACGTGCCGGTTCCGGCGCCGAGATCGACGACGGTGCTGGTTTCGTTCAGGCCGAGCTCTCGCAGGAGCGCCACGTCCTGGCTCGGGTCGGTCGCCGATTTTCGATCGTAGGTCGATACGTAGCCGGGGTCCAGATGCTCTTCACCGGCGTGCGCGAGCTCATCCGGCCACCATCCAGGCAACTTGCTGCTCATCAGCGCTCCTTTAGCGTGTCGTTCGATTGCCGTTTCGCGAAACCGGAAACCCGTGGCTCCGGCGCGTATCCGCTAGAGATCGTCAGGCCCGCTGTTTGGGCTTCCCTTGCCCAGCTGCTGTGCCCGCTTGTAGGCGGCCCACACCGATCGCGCGATGACGGTTCGCAGGCCACCTTTTTCCATCTCATAGATCGCGGCGGCGGTGGTGCCGCCCGGCGTCGTCACCATGTTGCGCAGTTCCGCCGGATGCTTTCCCGACTCGCGCGCGAAGAGGACCGATCCGAGCATCGTCTGATGAACCAGCTCTTCGGCCGTGCGGCGCGGGAACCCCATATGGACACCGGCGTCGATCAGCGCTTCCATCACCAGGAAGATGTATGCCGGACCGGTGCCGCTCAAGGCCGTCGACATATCGACGGCATCCTCGCTGTTGACCCGTACAGCCGTCCCCAGCGTGCTCAGAATGGACGACACCAGCTCCTCGCCTTCGGCATCGACTGCCGGACCGGCAAACCAGACCGTGGCTCCGTAGCCGATCTGGGCCGGTGTGTTCGGCATCGAGCGAACGACCCGCTCGTGGCACAAACCGCTCGAGAGCTGCCGCACCGTTGCTCCGGGCACGATCGAGATGACCAGCTGCCGTTCGTCGAGACTGCCGCAGAGCCCGGCCATGACGTCGTTGAGCGATTGGGGCTTGACGGTCAGCAGCACGATGTCCGCGCCCTGCACCGCGGCGCGGTTGTCGTCGACGAGTCGCACGCCTAGCTTGGCCGAGAGGTCGCGACGGCGTGTCTCGACCGGATCGCTCCCGACCAGTTGGCCGGTGGTCACTTGCTCGCCGCGGAGCAAGCTCGACATGATGGCTTCGCCCATCACGCCGCAGCCGATGAAGGCGATGCGCCGGTTCCAGAGCGCGTTTTGGGAGGTGGTTTCTTGCATGGTGTGCACGAGCCCTTCTCTCTTTCCGTTGTCGCAGTACGAACGAGGCATTGTCGGTACGGTGTCGAATACGTGCGGGCGAGCGGCTCTCAGACGCGAAAAAGGCGCCTTCTCGGCGCCCGACCATTCCGGAGATTTGAACAGCGACTGAATTCGCTAGTCGATGACTCCAGACGGCGCGGGCTGAGAACCGCAACTAGGGTCGGGCAGGGGAAGAGGAAGAACCCGCCGAAAATCCGTGGAATGCGGGAGCAGGCCGGCGTCATGTACGCTGCGCGGCTCACCGGTTGAATAATGGCTGTCCGATCGTCGTGTCACGATCGTCCCTTCGTCGACGCGAATAGATCACGATATCGTCGCGCGAGCCATTGTACACGCTGGCGCGCCGGGACCCATAGTGAAGTGGAGATTCGGGAAGGTTATGCGTTCTGCGTAGGGCAATGCATTCTGGGAGCATGTGGTGTGCTGACGCCACCCTCGTGCCACTCCGCTGTCATGCTGAGTAGGTGACCACGATGGATGTGCCAGGTGTCATTCTGAGGCCGCAGCCGAAGAATCTCTTCCTGGCACGGATGACGAAGAGATCCTTCGCTGCGCTCAGCATGACCGTCCCTGGGTGGCTTTCGTGGCCACCGCAGACGAGAACGCATACGCCCTGGAGATTCGCCTGGAAGGGGTGTCGTCCTGCGGGCGTGCGTCAGCGGATGGCACCGCTGCCGATGAGCGCGGCAATGGAGATACCTGGTTGAGGCCGGGCAACGTAGTAACCCTGAGCCAGATCGCACTCGAGCTCGCGCAGGCGGTCGAGCTGCTGCTTGGTTTCGACGCCTTCCGCCACCACGCGCATGCCCAGAGCGTGTGCCATCCTGATCGTGACCCCCACGATCACCGCGTTCTCCGCGTTGTCGTCGAGGTCGTCGACGAAGGTCTGATCGATCTTGAGCACGTCCACCGTGAATCGCTTGAGATACGACAGCGACGAGTAGCCGGTGCCGAAATCGTCGATCGCCAGCTCTATCCCGAGCTTCTTCAGCTCGGCCAGCGTCGTCATCGCCTGCTCAGCGTTGTCCATGACCGCGCTTTCGGTGATCTCGAGGCACAGGCAGGACGGATCGAGCCCGGTTTCTCGCAAGGTGGCGGAGATATCCTCTACCAGGCTGGGCATGCGCAGTTGAACCGCCGATAGGTTGACGCTGACCCGTTCGGGGGCGCGACTTCTGAATCTGAGTCGCCAATCCTGCATCTGACTGCAGGCCTCGTGAAGGACCCAGCGACCGATCGGGATGACCAGCCCGGTCTCTTCGGCCAGCGGAATGAACTCCGCGGGCGAGATGATCCCTTGCTCCGGATGTCGCCAGCGAACAAGCGCTTCCATCTCGACGATGCGGCCGGTGGCAAGGTCCAGCTTCGGTTGATACAGGACGAAGAACTCCCGGCGTTCGATCGCCTGTCGCAGGTGATGCTCGAGCTCGAGGCGCTGCATGACGTGCGTGTGCATAAGTGGATCGAAGATCTCGTAGCAGGCGCGGCCGTTGCGCTTGGCGCGGTACATGGCAACATCGGCGTTGCGCAGTAGGTCGTCCGGCCGATCGTCGGCCGACGTACTGAGCGCGATGCCGATGCTGGGGGTGACGAATACCTCGCGCTGCCCGACGAAGAACGGCTCCTTCAGGACGTCGTGGACTCGCTGCGCCACCCGCTCCGCTTCGTATACGGAGTGGATCTCTTCCAGCAGCAGGATGAACTCATCGCCCCCGAGCCGGGCGGCCGTGTCGCCCAGGCGCATGCTGCCGCGCAGGCGTTCGGCCACGCTCAGGAGGAGCTGGTCGCCGACCTCGTGTCCCAGGCTGTCATTGATCACCTTGAAATTGTCCAGGTCGAGGAACAGAACCGCCAGCAGCGACTGATTGCGTTCCGCCCGCGAAAGCGCATGCTGCAACCGGTCGAGAAACAACATCCGGTTGGGCAGGTGCGTGAGCGAATCGTGAAAAGCCTGGTGAGCGAGCTGTTCCTCGAGGGCGCGCCGGTCCGTCTCATCCTTCGCGATGCCGTAGATCCCGACGATCCGGCCCTCAACGGTGATCGGGAGCGTGGTCACGTTCAGGCGCGCGCGCTGCCCCGACTTGCGAATGATGCTGATCTCGAACGTTTGTGCTTCGCCTCGAACCGTCCGCGCGAAGTGGCGCCGCGTCGCCTGAAGGTCTTCGCGAACGATGAATGCCGACCACGGCTTGGAGAGAATCTCGTCGGATGTGAAGCCGGTGATCGTCTCACAGGCTGGATTTGCCGCCAGGCAGCGGCCGCGTGGATCGAGCGAAAAGACCGCGTCGGGGTTGTGATAGAAGAGCGAGCGATAGCGCTGCTCGCTCTCGGCCAGGCGTTGCTCGGCGAGATGCCGTTCCGACACGTCGCGGACGATGGCCTGAATCGCGCTAGCCCGGCCGTCCGGCCCGAGAATTGGGTTGGTGTTGACGTCGACATGGACGATCGAACCGTCGCTGGTGATCGAGCGCATCTGATAGGCGTCGGGGGCGTCCACTCCGCGCAGGTGATTGCTGAAGAAATCGCGTAATCGCTCGTCGTCATCGGGATGAACGAGATCGAAGATCGTCAGTGCCAGCGCTTCAGCCGAACTGTAGCCATAGCGCTGCTCGAAGCTCTGGTTCACGAAGTTCAGTCGTCCTTCAGCGTCGTACATGATGATGACGTCGTTGGCGTTGTCGACGAGCGAGCGATACTTTTTCTCGAGCGCGACCAGTTCGTTCTCGGCGTGTTTGCGCTCGGTGATGTCCTGCAGGAAACCTTGCCAGTACTGCGGCGTTCCAGCCGCGTCGAGGATGAGGATCGCCTCGTCTCGTACCCAGACGAAATGACCATCGGCGGCGCGCAGCCGGTATTCGCTGCGCAGGTACGCAGCGCTCGACGTGGGCACGGTCTCGCTGAGCACCCGGTCGCGATCATCCGGATGCAAGGCGTCGCTCCAGGACCGCGGGTTCGCCAACCATGCCTGCGGCGTGTGCCCCAACAGCGATCTGATCTGGGGGCTGATGTAGACCGTCGTCGAGAGCTCGTCGGCCGCCGCAATGTAGATCACCGCGGGCACCTGCTCGACCAGCGACCGGTAGCGCGCTTCCGCTTCTCGCTGGCGAGCCTCCGCCAGCTTGCGCTCGGTGACGTCCTGTACCAACCCGATGACGTAGAGCGGGTTGCCGGCGGCGTCGCGCGCGATCGAACCGCTGACGAGGACCGACACGACCCGTTCGTCGTGTCGCCGATAACGCGTTTCCAGATGGAAGTACGGGATCACATCACCGGTAAGCTGGTGATATCGTTCAGCGCTCTTGTCGATGTCATCGGGATGCGTGATGGCGAGGATCTCGGTCGCCTTGAGCTCCGTCTCCGAATAGCCGGTGATCTGGCAGAACGCACGATTGACCTGCAGGAACTGCCCCGCGAGCGAGGTGGTGAACTCTCCCACAGCCGCTTCGGCGAATACCTTCTGGAAACTTTCCTCGCTCTCTCGTAACGCGTTGAGCGCCTCAGTGCGTTCAGAGAGCAGGCGCTGCTTCGTCTCGTAATCTTCCGCGCGAATCAGGGTGGACGCGATCATCGCTGCCAGCAGTTGCAGCGACTGCACGTCGCGGTCGTCGAATCCGTGCGGGCGAGTCCAGACGACCCGCAGCACACCGCGATAGAGCCCGAGCTCGTTCAAGGGTGTGAGAACCATGGACCGGACTCCGGTGGCCAGCCCCAAATGACAGACCGGATCATTGTTGTCCGAGATGTCCGGAATGGAGATAGTCATGTTCCCGCGCAGGTGCTGGCTCGCCTCGTCGGATGCGATCGCGCAGCGCTGCCCCACACGCTCTGCCAGGATTCCGGCTGCTGCTTCGCAAACCAGCTGACCATCGTGCACCAGCTCGATGGCTGCCCCGGCCGCGCGGGTTATCGCGCCGGCCCGTTCGACGGCGGTCGTCACCAGTTTGGCCAGATCGTTCGCGCAGGCGGAGATGTCGCGTTGAGCCGCGATGATCGCCTCGAGATGCGTCGCCTCGTCGGTCAGGCGTTCCTCGTCCTGCTTCAGGTCGTTGATGTCATGCAGGCGTAGCGTCGCGCCGTCAGGCGACGGATAGGCGTGCGCGCTGAACCAACGTCCGAGGGCGGGCCAGAAATAGCGCCGTTGGATCGTTGTGTGGGTGCTCCGGCAGGTGTCGACCATCGCTGCCAGCTGGCCCGCGACGTCGTGGGGAAACAGCTCCGGGATGGTGCTTCCAATGATCGACGTGAGGTCATCGTCGACCACGCTCGCGATCAAGGTCGAGGCGGCCGCGTTGAGAAGCTGGATGGTGAGATCGGCTCGCACGACGATCAGTGGGTCGATGATGCGGTCGAACACATCACTGAGGGACGGTTCACCGGAATGGCCGAGCGCCTCGGATGGGCTCAGAATCAGCGATTCCGCCAGCGATGCGATGTTGGTCAGGGTCTCGATATCCGCGCCCGACCAGTCTCTCGCGCGGTTGCTACTCGCCACAAAAACACCAACCGGCACACCCAGCTGGCGCACCGGAACCGCCACATACGTCCATGAATCACGGTTGCTGCCGGTCATCGCGGAACGATCGGCGGGCATCACCACGACGTCGTTCGTCACGAACGCGGGTTCGGCCGCCTGGGCCAGCCGATCGCTGTCGTCTCGCGTCGTGCTCGTTGACCGGCCGTTTGCCTGCCAGGGGAAGGGCTCCGCATGATCGGGCTGCCAGTACGAGACGGAGCAGCGCAACGCGCTGCTTGCCAATTGCTCGCAACGCCGGACCGCTTCCTCCAATCGTTCGGGACGTATGGAAGGTGAGAGAAACTTGGTCGCAGGTACGCTGGAGTTGTGTCCTTCGCTTTGAACGAGCATCACCTTTGCCGTTCGCGCTCGAAAACGTGCGATAGCTGACGAACGCTCAATTCCGCTCGTCTACCCGAACGTGGAATCCAGATCTGCCGAGCATATCGGCGAAACGGACGATCTCGCATGCCCCAGAAGTCTGAATTCTCAGCGGGTCGAAGCTCCCAGTGCTCAATAATGAATCTTTGACCGGTGGGCGCTCGGAAGGCGGAGTCTTGATCGGGTTCCGCGTCCCTGGCATTTGGTGCGGAGCCCAAATTGCGTAGGTGTGGTTAGAAGGTGTCGCCGTCGATGAACGCATCGATGAAGGCGCAGGCACGATCCAGCGCGGTGGAGATGATTCGTTCGCCACGTTCGAACGACGCGTCTCGCGCATCACCCAGAACTCCGTTGGCGCTGAGCTCGTCGATGGTGTAGGCGGTATGAATCGGCCCCGAAGCGGACGTGAATGGATATTCTGGCTCCAGGGGCTCTCCCGCCGCAAGGGACTCGCCACGAACCGTCCACGGTGCGAGGTACAGGAGCTGGCTGATTTCATCGCGATCCGCATGGCCATGCTGTCGGCCGGGTACGGGTTGGCCGACCACATCCGATGCCAGTGACGTGATCGAGACCCAGGCCGTATTCAGGTCCAGCTTGCTGCGAAGGCGAGGCAGCACGAGATCGAGCGCTGCTTGATTGCCGGAATGCGCGTTGATAAAGAGGAAGCGATCGAAGCCGTGTTCCGCGAGACTTTCGACCACTTCGAACAGCACGTTGATGAAGGTTTCGGGCGAGAGTGAAATCGTGCCGGAAAAACTCATGTGCTGCGGCGCGATTCCGAATGGCATCACCGGTGCGACGAGGACTCGCGGATGCAGCCGTTCTGCGATCTTGAGTGCGAACTGATACGCTCGCATGGCGTCGGACGCGAACGTACTGTTTGGACCGTGTTGCACGGTCGCGCCGACCGGCAGCAATACGAGATCGATGTCTCGTGCCGCCGACTCGAGCTCCGACCAGGTCATATCCCAGAGTGCATGATGGGGCGATTGGTCCATTGCGGCGTTCCTCAGTTCCATGGATCGGCAACAAGCTAGCGATAATACCATGGACGGCCAAACGGAACACGGGGCGGGACGGCCCGCACTGGCAGGAGAAGACGCGATTGTCATTCACCAGATCAATCGAGCAGGGAAGCCAGTCTGAGAAGGCGCAGACACACGGACCCTACCTTCCCATCGCCGACTATGGTGTGATCGGAGATTCGCGGAGCATCGCGCTGGTTTCGCGCAGTGGGTCCATCGACTGGTGGTGCATTCCGTTGTTCGATGGCGATGCGGTCTTTGCCCGGTTGCTCGACGCTCGGCTCGGAGGGTTCTTCTCCGTGGAACCAGTAGGTGACTACTCCATGAGCCGCAGGTATCTGGGCGACACCAATATTCTCTCGACCGAGTTCACCACCGGCAGCGGCTCGGCACGGCTCGTTGATTTCATGCCGGCCCTGACCGAGCAGCAAAAGCACACCTTCCCCATCCCGGACCGTGAGATCATCCGGCGCGTCGAGGGGCTCTCCGGCACGGTTAAGCTGCGCGTCTGCGTCAAGGTTCGGCCTGACTATGGGCGTCGCAGCCCACACATTCGCACGCACTGGCCGGGCTGTTACATGATCTCCTGGGGTGGCATTGCCCTGCATCTCGTGAGCAGCGTGCCGCTGACGGTCGAGCCGGACGGCGTCCTTTCGGGCGTCATCGACCTTGCGCGTGGCGAGCGGGTCGACCTCGTGCTTGCCTACTCTGAGGAGGCACCCGCCGAGCTGCCGCGGCTAGAGTCACTTGACCTGGTTGAGCAGCTGACGAAGAGCTTCTGGCGGCAATGGTCCGGCGTCGGCACCTATCGTGGCCCCTACCGCGCGGCGGTGGTACGGAGCGCGCTGGCGCTCAAACTGCTCACCTATGCGCCGTCCGGCGCGATCATCGCCGCCGCCACCACATCCTTGCCGGAGGTGATCGGCGGCGCGCGCAACTGGGATTATCGATACTGCTGGCTGCGCGACGCGGCGTTCACCGTGCGCGCGCTGCTCGAGCTCGGCTATCGTGACGAGGCGCACGCCTTCGCGCAATGGCTGCTCTACGCTACCCGGCTGACGCACCCCGAAATCCGGACCCTCTACACGACGTACGGTCAGTCGCAAGCCACGGAACGAGAGCTCGACTATCTCGAAGGATATTGCGGCTCGCGTCCCGTTCGGGTAGGAAACGCCGCGATCAACCAGTTTCAGCTCGACGTCTATGGTGAGGTCATCGACGCGCTCACACTGTATCGCCGCTCCGGCGGCGAGTTCGATCGCGATGGCCGCCAATTGATCAAGGGCATGGCCGAGGTCATCATGAAACGCTGGCAGGAGCCGGACGATGGTATCTGGGAGAAGCGCTCGGGACGCCAGCAGCACATCCACTCCAAGATCATGGCCTTCGTCGGTCTGGAGCGGACCCTCGAACTGGTGAAGAACGACGGCTTGAAGATCGACGCGGTGAAGGTGGCCGCGACGCGGGACGCGATTCACGAATGGGTCGTGAAACATGGGTTCGATTCGCGAACCGGATCGTTGACGAGCACACCGAATGGCGATCTCGACGCCGCGTTGCTGGTGTCGCCACTCGTCTCGTTCCTCGACGCGCGGGATCCGCGCATCATCGGGACGGTCGATGCCGTTCAGCGCCACCTGTCCCGCGACGAGTTGGTGTACCGCTATCTCGGTGACGACGGTCTGCCCGGAGAGGAAGGCGCCTTCGTGATCTGTTCCTTCTGGCTGATCGAGGCCCTGGCACGGATCGGGCGGGCCGACGAAGCACATGAGCTCTTTCAGCGCATGCTCGACCGGCGCAACGATCTCGGGCTGCTGTCGGAGGAGATCGACGTGAAAGACGGTAGGCTGCTCGGCAATTTTCCGCAGGCGTTCAGCCACATTGGCCTGATCAACGCCGCGCTCACGCTATCGATCGCTGACACGGTGCAGGCGCCCTTCTAGCGCCGCCGCTCCGGGTAGAACCCTCCCAGGATCGCACCGTAGATCACGTGCGCCACCATGGTGGCGATAGCCGTCTGCTGGCCATAGTTGAGCGCCAGGAATCCGGGTGGCTGCAGATCGCGGGTCGGCTCCGGGCCCGTCGAGTCGGTCGCCATGCGTGGGTGAATGCCGGGCAAGGAGGGCATGCCGACGGCGAGCACGAAGAAACCGTGCACCGCGCCGATGATCATCCCGATCCACCAGGTCGCGCGGCGGATCGATTCGAACGCCGTTGCGTAGGCGTAGGCGAAGACCCAGCCGTTAAGGAGATGCAGGAGAAATCCGTAGACTTTCGCTCGATCGCGCCGCCTGGTGATCATCGTGCCAAGCATCAGCGGAAGGTCGATACGCGTCAGCCCGAGCGCCTGGCACGCCCGCAGAATGGACGTCAGCACGATCGTTCCCGCGAATCCCCACAAGAGTGTGTGTTTATGCTCCATATCAAAACTCCGTTCGCTCGGCGCACGTTTGACGTCTATCCTACCCGATTCACCATCCTCGTCTTGGCAGGATGATGACCAGGCGTTGCTCGGCACCTCGCTATAATGGTCGTCACCGACGGGCAGGTTAGCCGGCCGGCATGGAGTACAACATGACTGGTCGAGGAACAGACAGCCAGATCCGCGTGCTGATCGTGGCGCCGTATCTCACGCTGCGAGCCGGGTTGAAGGCGGTCGTCGAGAGCGATCCGGCCTTTGCGGTGGCCGCCGAGGCGGAGAACGTCGACGCGATGGTTGACCAGTTAGAGAGTCTCGCCCCGGACGTGATCCTGCTCGATCCAGGTGGAGATGTCGATGGTCTACTCGAGGGGCTGGAGCCGCTTTCGAGTGGCCGACTTTTGCCGCCCATGGTCATGATCGCGCCAGCAATCGCGGCGGTCGCCGAGGCGCTCGAAAACGGTATTCGCGGATTCCTTCTGCCCGATGCCTCCGCCGACGAGATCGGTGCCGCGCTCCGCTCGGCGCTCGCCGGTCTGACGGTCCTCGACGGCCGTGCCGTCGCCTCACTCCTCGAACGCCGGTCGCTGCCCGGGACCTTGCCGGACCCCGACGGCCAGTACGAGTCACTGACGCCCCGGGAACACGAGGTGCTGCAGCTCATCGCGCAGGGCTTGCCCAACAAGACGATCGCGCTCGCGCTCGGCATCAGCGAGCACACCGTGAAGTTTCACGTTGGGTCGATCCTGACCAAGCTCGAGGCATCGAGCCGTGCCGAAGCCCTGGCACGCGCTGCTCGGGTCGGGCTGATCGTCCTCTAAAGCATTCCATGCCAGACGCGCGCGACGGTACCTAGCCATTCGTCGAGGATTGCCGCTAGCAGGACGGGCGGTGCCGCACGACCATCCGGGATCTATCCTCGATACAGGTCACAGAGAGCGGCGGCAGATCGCGCGAATCGCTTGTGGCGATCGCGGTCGCGACATCAACACTGGAGGACGATCCCATGGAATCTGGCGGAAACAGCACCAATCTCCTCATCGACGTATCGGACAGCCTGGCGAACGTGGTGGAAGAGGCGCAGCCCTGGATCGTGCGCGTCAGCGGCCGACGGCGTTTCGGCGCGACCGGCATGCTCTGGAGCGCCGATGGATTGATCGTGACGGCCGACCACGTGATCGAGCGACCGGACGACATCACGATCGGGCTGCCGGATGGTCGAGAGTTGCAGGCGACCCTCGTCGGGCGCGACCAGGGAACCGACCTGGCGCTGCTGAAGGTCGACGCAACCGGGCTGGCGGCGGCAGAGCTTCGGTCAGGACCGGTCAAGGTCGGCCACCTCGCCCTGGCGCTCGGACGGCCGCGCGGTGATCAGGTGATGGCGTCGCTCGGAGTCGTCAGCGCCGTCGGTGGGACCTGGCGCACCTGGCGCGGCGGCTCGATCGAGGGAGTCATCCGCTCCGACGTGACGCTTTATCCCGGCTTCTCGGGCGGACCGCTGCTCGCCGCCAGCGGGCAGGTCATGGGCCTCAACACGTCGATTCTGGCGCGTGGCCTGGCGGTCACGATTCCGAGCGAGGTCCTGTCACGCGTGGTCGAAGCGCTCTTGAGCGGAACGGGGACCAAGCGTGGCTTCCTGGGAGTCGCCACGCAACCGGTCCGGCTGCCGGACAACCTGCGCTCGGCGCTCGGGCTCGAGCAGGAGACCGGCTTGCTGATCGTGAACGTTGAGGACGGCAGCCCCGCGGAGCACGCCGGGATGCTGCTGGGCGACACCCTTGTCGCCTTTGGTGGTCGTGACACCTCGGAAATCACCGCACTGCAGGACGCGCTCGGTCCCGGGAGCGCGGGCAGCCAACAGAGCGCACGGATCGTCCGTGCCGGGCAGTTGACCGAAGTGACGGTCACCATTGGGGAGCGGTAGCACGATGGTTGCAACGCCGCTGCAATCCCTCACATCGCCGTTGTCGGAGCAGCTTGGAGACCTCGCGGCCAGCCTGCAGCAATCGATCGTCGCGGTGCGTGACGGCCGGCGAGGGTCAGGCACCGGCGTCGTCTGGTCGCCGGATATGATCATCACCAACCACCACGTCGTTGGTGGTGACCAGGCCGATCTCGTCTTCAGCGACGGACGGCAGGCCACCGGACAGGTGATCGGGCGCGATCCACACAACGATATCGTCGCCTTGCGCGTCGAGGGCACGCCAGAGCCTGCGATCATCGGTGATTCGACCACGGTGCGGGTGGGACAGATCGTCGTTGCGATTGGTCACCCCATGGGCATCGAGCACGCGGTCACGGTCGGAATCGTCAGCGGGCTGCCGTCGCCCTCCGATCCGCGCGCGCTGATCCGCTCCGACCTGCATCTTCTCCCAGGGAATTCGGGCGGCCCGCTGCTGACGGCAAGCGGCAGCGTGATCGGCATCAACGCCATGGTGGCCGGTCCCGGCACCGCCCTCTCGGTCCCGGAGTACACCATCCGGGCGTTCCTCGCGCGCATCGCGGGCCAGTCCCCGGTCCTGGGACTCGAGCTCACCCCGGTCGCGCTCCCACTGGCCTGGCGGGGGCTGGCGCTCGATAACGTCGAGCACGCGCTCCTCGTCACCGGAGTCGAACAGGGAAGCGTGGCCGAGTTGGCCGGGATTTATCCTGGTGACCTTCTCCTCGGAGTTGGCGATCGCGCGGTTCAACATCCGTTGCGCCTGCGCGAAGAACTCTCGACGGCCGCTCGGCATGATCCGCTCAGGCTGCGCCTGATTCGCGGCGGTCGGCCCCTGGAGATAGACATCTCCCAAGCCGCTTGAATTCGACAGGATGATCGGCGCCGCCAGGCAGTTTTCGCGTGGTGGCGCTTCCAATTCCGGCGCGCGGCCGAGGCCGCGCGTCTGTCATACTTATGGCTGTCTCCTGTTGGCAATGACAGACCACGCGTTTCCATACTGTGGCTCACGGAACGGAGTCGAACGGATGACAATGAAGATCCCCGGCATTCACCATGTTACCTCTGTCGTCGGCGATCCCCAGCGCAACCTCGACTTCTACACCGGCGTGCTGGGTCTGCGCCCACTCAAAGTCACCGTTAATTTCGATGTGCCCAAGACGTATCACTTCTACTTCGGCGATCATGCCGGCACTCCAGGGACGATCCTCACGACGTTCCCGTGGCCACACACCGTGCCCGGTCGCATTGGATCGGGGCAGGTCGGCGTCACATCCTTTGCCATCCCGGACGGCTCGATCGACTACTGGCTCGACCGGTTGCGTGAGAATGGCGTCGCGGTCGCGGGGCCGGTTAGCCGCTTCGAGGATCAGGTCGTCTCCTTTGCGGATCCGGACGGGTTGCTCAACGAGCTGGTGAACCGGCCGGGAACACGTCCGGCCGATAGCTGGCACGCTGGCCCCGTGCCGCCGGAGCACGCCATCGCCGGGTTCTCCGGCGTCACCCTCTATTCACGCGTTCCCGAAGAGACGACCGCCCACCTGACCGGGCTCCTCGGCTTCAACGTCGCTGGTGAGCATGACGGAATCAGGCGCTTTGTGGCGGATGCGTCTCAAGTTGGATCCACGGTCGATCTCGTGCTGCAGCCTCCTGACGCGCGGGGCACCGAGGGGCCCGGCACCGTCCACCACGTTGCCTGGCGCACGCGCGATGAGGCCGAGCAGCAGCAATGGAGCACGCTCCTGACGTCAGCCGGATTTTCCGTAACGCCGGTGCGAGATCGCAGCTATTTCAAGTCGATCTACTTCAAAGAGCCCGGCGGCATTCTGTTTGAGATCGCGACCGATCCGCCCGGCTTCGCGATCGACGAGCCGGTGGAAGCGCTGGCGAGCGGGGTCAGGCTGCCTCCCTGGTACGAGGCGCGCCGGGGCGAGTTCGAACGTGGCTTGCGACCGGTACGGCTACCGAGTGGAATCACGGTGCCGTGATCGGGCTGATTCGAGCGCGCTGAACCGATGGTCCAAGCGGCTATACTCCTCCCGTTGAACAACTTGCCATGCTGGAGGATTGCCATGAATGAGCCTGACCGGGGTACGACGCTCAAGGATCGGATTCGGGAAAGGATCGACGAGCTCATGCCCGAGCTGGGCGCGTTGAGCGATGACATCTTCGCGCACCCGGAGATTCGTTTTCAGGAACATCATGCAGTCGCGGCCATCACTGAGGTTCTGCGTCGCCACGAAATCGACGTCGAAACCGGCGTTGCCGGGCTGCCGACGGCGTTTGTGGCGCGAGTTCCGGGACACCAGAGCGGGCAGCGAGTCGGAATACTGGCCGAGTACGACGCTTTGCCGGAAATTGGACACGCCTGCGGACACAACTTGATCGGCACGGCCGCGGTTGGTGCCTTTCTCGCGCTCGCGTCGGTGGCCGATGAGTTGGATGGAGCCGTGACGCTCTTTGGCTCTCCGGCCGAAGAAGGAGGCGCCGGTAAGGTCATCATGCTCGAAAACGACGTCTTTGACGGAATCGGCGCCGCGATGATGACGCACCCGATTCACACCGCCTCCAGTGTCGACACGCCGTTCCTGGCGGCCGGCTCGGTCGTTTTTCAGTTTCATGGCAAGCCGTCCCATGCCGCCGCCGCGCCCGAGCAAGGCATCAACGCCCTTGACGCACTGGTCATGACCTACGTCGGCATCAACGGACTGCGACAGCGCGTTCCGAAAGACCTCGTCATCTCGGCCATCATTACCAATGGCGGCTCGGCGGTGAACGTTATTCCTGACTTTGCCGAGATCCGCTACTCAGTACGAGCCGACAAGTGGAAGCGGGTCGAGACCGTGATATCGCAGATCACGCGCGTCGCCGAAGGAGCGGCCGAGGCCATCGGTGCGACCGTGACCGTGGTGAAGGGCCGTCCAGGTGACCGGCCACAGTTCTCGTACGCCACCGAATACAAGCAGAATGATGCGCTGCAAAAGATCTTCCGGCAAAACCTCGACGAGGTTGGGGTACCGCACGTGCCTTACTCGCCCGAGATGGGGAAGGGATCGACCGACTTCGCGAACCTGAGCCAGGAGATTCCCGGCATGCACCTGATGCTCGAACTCGATGGCACCGACGGCCACGCGCCGCACACGGTCGAGTTCGCACAGGCGGCCGGCTCCGAGAGTGGGAAGCGCTGGCTGCGGCAGGCCGCGGCGGTCATGGCTTACAGCGCCGTCGACATTCTGAACACGTCCGGCGCCCTCGAGGAAGTGCGCGAATCCTTCGCCGCCGCGGACGACTAGCCTGCCCTCCCGTACCGGAGTTCGGGGATTCGCGGCGAAGAGGATTGGACCGGTGGCCTGGCGAGGTGAGTCATGTTCGTCCTGGCCAGGCCCCGGATCCGGCGGAGGATAGTCTGGTATTGGGTGTGCGAGTGGTCACAAACCGCTTCGGGCGCTCGGTATGAGGATCGAGGGAACTATCCTCCGTGATAGATAATGCAGCGGATATGCCAGTGGGCTGGCGGGCAGCACGCTCGAGCGTGGAATCCGGCGGCGTCGCGCCATCAATCCGCCGTCCGCATGCGGTTTATCGCGCCAATGACAATTCCTTAAGCCGCGAATCATTCCTGTCGCCGAGCCGCGTTTTGGTCTCCAGGGACCGGTCGTCGCTCTAATAGGCGTTGTGTCCCCGCAGAATCTCGACGATGGTCCGCACCATGATCTTCAGGTCGAACGCGAGCGACCAGTTCTCGACGTAGAACAGGTCATACTCGATGCGCTCGTCAATGGACGTGTTGCCGCGTCGCCCATTGATCTGGGCCCAGCCGGTGATGCCCGCCTTTTCACGATGCCGCTCCCCATACTGAGGAATGCTCTGGCTGAAGCGGGCCACGAAATAGGGTCGCTCGGGTCGCGGCCCGACGATGCTCATTTCGCCGCGCAGAACGTTGATGAGCTGGGGTAGCTCATCAAGCGAGTGGCGTCGCATGAAGCGGCCGATACGCGTGCAACGCGGGTCATGCGGCTTGGCGAAGATCGGCCCGGTGCCCATCTCGGCATCGACCCGCATGGAGCGGAACTTCAGCAGATCGAACGTCTTCCCGTGTTGCCCGACGCGCGTCTGTACGAAGAGTGCCGGGCCGCGAGATTCCAGCCGTACCAGGATGGCCAGGATCAGCATCAGCGGAGAGAGGAATGAGAGCGCCACCAGGCTGACCGTGAGGTCAACCAGGCGCTTGACGGACCGGCTGACTGAGGGACTGGACCGTCGCGGCCAGTCGATCGTCGTGGAGACCCATACGACCTCCTCACCGCCCTGGCCGGCCCGCGCTTTATCCGTTGGCATCTCGACGACGCTGGCACCGGTTGCGACATCATGTACGCGCACCGCGGAATACGAATCCGGCGCGACGGAGATCGCTTGCCCTGCACGCGCCAGAGCCGGCTTTGGCGTAGGTGACGTCTCCAATTGATATCGACTGGCACCGGCGAACAATGACCGTTCCAGAACGATGGCCGCGATGGTAACGAGTCCCGCGGCGACGATTTGCGGCGATGCCTCGCTCAGACCGGCGTGCAGGAAGCTCGCGTCGACGATGGCCGCGATCATCATGCTGAGCGTGACCGAAAGCGATACGGCAACGATTCCGGCGTCGACCTGCGGAGCCACGCGCGGCGTTCTGACGAGCCCGGCAATCGTGAGCAACGTCGCCAGCGAAAACGCGCCGACCCCCGCCAGCAGCATCCGGTCCCAAAGGGATGCGGCCAGGTCGGGTCGCATGCCCGCGGGCCAACGCGAAATCTGAAGGGAAAGATACAGCACAGCCCCGAGCAGGAGGCCGTCGACAACCGACCGCATAGCCAGGGGTCGAAGAAGGGACGCCTGTCGACGATCGTCTCGTGAAATGTCGGTCGCGAAGACACGCGAATAGTGGGGCGCGGTTCCGTTCCGCGCCGGATCTCGGCGTTTACTCACGTGTGAGCCCTCACATAGCGGAAACAGTCCCACGGACTGTCTCAGGCAACTCGTTTCTCGGTCGCAGGTCGAGCAAGATTGAGACCGAGGGCGACGCAGGCGCGCAAGAAGATTCCCGCGGCGATAAGCCAGTTGATGAGCGCGTACGTCTGAGGAGCGTAATGCTTGCGATGGAAGAGATACATCGCCCGGTAGAACTCGATGATGAGCCGGTAGCTGCGCCGTGAGCTACTTGCACCCTTATAGTGAAGTGCTCGCGCTTCCGGGTCGTAGAACACTTTCCAACCACGTTCCTTAATGCGGAATGCCCAGTCGAGATCTTCTCCATACATAAAGAACGACTCATCAAGCAGGCCGGCATCATCAACGGCGGCCAGTCGCACGTGCATGTAGGCGCCGACGACCGAATCAACCTCCGCGATCTTGTTTGGGTCGAGATATGTCAGGTTGTAGCGGGCAAATCGCGGGCTGTTCGGAAAGCGCCGCGCCAACCCGCTCAGCTTATACAAGGCGCTGGCAGGGGTCGGAAAGGAACGGCGGCAGGCGAGATCGAGATCGCCGTTGCGCAAGGTGAGCTTCGGACCGACCACGCCCGCGTCAGGATGCTCATCCAGGAAGCAGGACGTCAGCCGGATCGTCTCCATCTCCACGAAGCAATCCGAATTCAGCAGGAGCACACCGCGTTGTTGCCGGTCCGCACCGGGCGGAACGTGCGCCAGGATCTCCGTCAGCGCGAGATTGTTCCCTCCGGCAAAGCCGAGGTTGCGCGACGACGTGATCGTCTTCACCGCCGGGAAGTTGGATTTGACGAGCGAGACGCTGTCGTCCGTCGAAGCGTTGTCGACCACGAAGACCTCGATCGGATGATCGAGCCGGCTCTCGAACACGCGCGACAGACACTGCATCAAGAGCCCCGCCGTATTGTGATTGACTATGATGACCGACACGTACTCCATAGCATTCGTTAGTATGGTGCCGCTGCGTCTCCGAGCGCAAGGATTGTTGCCGTCATGCTAAAAAATGACCACAGCAGGCGCTGGGATGGCGTTCTCGCCATCTGGCGGGTGATCGCCGGGTTGGCTATAGTGATAGCAATCGATCCGACAGTTGAGAGCGTTAGAACACCCGCAGCTGAGTTGGTTGTGTTGATCGATCGCCGGCCGGTCCGATCAACGGTCAAGCGACCGCCAATTGGGCGTATGGATTTGGCTTAAATGTGAGGACGGGATACCCGTGGACGGTTTGATCATGGACTATCCGCTGACGATCACCACGATTCTTCGCCGCGCGGAGACCCTCTACGGCACGCGCGAGATCGTCAGCCAGCGGCCGGACAAGAGCCTGCATCGCTACACCTACGCCGGGATGGCCCGGCGCGCTCGCCAGCTTGGCGTCGCGTTGACCACGCTCGGTGTCGAGCCGGGCGATCGGGTGGCCACCTTTGCCTGGAACCACCATCGGCATCTCGAGGCGTATTTCGGCGTGCCGGCCATCGGTGCCGTGCTGCACACGCTCAACATTCGACTGCACCCCGACGACATCACCTACATCGTGAACCACGCGGAAGACAAAGTGGTGCTGGTCGACGAGGTGCTGATGCCCATTTTCGAAAAGGTGATTCCGCGGATCAACGTCGACCACGTGGTCGTCATGTCGGATAACGAGACGGTCGCGAATGGCCTGCTCTCGTATGAAGATTTGCTGTCGACCGCGGACCCCGCTGACTTCATCGAACCGGAGATCGATGAGCGCCAGGCGGCCGCGATGTGCTACACGTCCGGCACGACCGGCCGGCCGAAGGGGGCCGTCTACTCGCATCGAGCCATCGTTCTGCACTCGATGGCCAGCAACATCGCGGACGCGCTTGGAATCCGCGAGGCCGACACGGTGCTGCCGGTCGTCCCGATGTTCCACGTCAACGCCTGGGGGCTTCCGTTCTCGTCGTCGCTGGCTGGCGCCAAACAGGTCTTCCCGGGCCCATATCTCGATCCGGCCAGCCTGGTCTCGCTGATGGAGCGGGAGCGCGTCACCTTCTCGGCTGGGGTGCCGACGATCTGGCTGGGGATCCTGCAATACCTGGATCAAAACAAGGGGAACGTCGATGTCTCCTCCCTGAAGCGGATGGCGGTAGGCGGTCAGGCCGCGCCAGCCGAAATGATCCGCGCCTACAAGGACCGCCACGACATCCACATCATGCACGCCTGGGGGATGACCGAAACCGCGCCGCTCGGGAGCGTCACCTACGTGCCGACCGATCACGTGAACGAATCCGACGAGATCAAGTTACGATTCCTCTCGACACAGGGGCGGCCGGTTCCGATGATCGAGGCGCGCGTGCGCGCCGGCGAGACCATCATGCCCTGGGACGGGGAATCGATGGGCGAGCTCGAGGTACGCGGGCCGTGGGTCGCCTCCAGCTATCACAACAATCCCGAGGGAGACGTTCAGTTCACCGATGACGGCTGGTTCCGCACCGGAGACATCGTGTCGATCGACTCACTCGGCTACATTCAGATTCAGGATCGCGCCAAGGACGTGATCAAGTCGGGCGGTGAATGGATCAGCTCGATCGCCCTGGAGAATCAACTGATGGCGCACCCGGCGGTCGCGGAAGCGGTCGTGATCGCGGTCGAGCATCCGAAATGGCTGGAGCGGCCGCTGGCCGTGGTGGTGCTCAAGGAAGGCGCGTCGGCCAGCCAGCAAGAGCTGCTCGACTTTCTCACGCCCCACTTCGCCAAGTGGTGGATACCGGACAGCGTCGTCTTCGTGAATGAGATCCCGCGCACGTCGACCGGTAAGTTCATGAAGGCGCCGCTGCGCGACCAGTATCGCAGGGTTCTGGTTGAGAGCGATCCGGCGTCCGCGGAAACCGCGGCCCGCGACGACTGATTCCCAACGATTTCGTGCGCGCCCACGGGCGGGTGATCATCGTGCTCGTGGGCGCGGTGGTGTGGTGGCGACTCGCACGCCTTGAAATGGCTCTATCCCTCATGTTGCGCGCTGTGCATAGTGCAGGAGGTGTTATACTCCTTAAACGGTAAAAATCAGTGATCTAGGTCCTGGAATGGAGCCTCGTTTGAGACGAGGTGACCGGTGTCTAGCGCGAATACATCGTCTTCCAGTGACAACGTTCGACCTCGCCTGACCATCGTTGGTCGTGAGCGGGAACAGGCCGTCGTACGCCACGCGCTTGACGAAATGTTGTCCGGCCACGGCTCTTTGGTACTGATCAGTGGCGAGGCAGGCATCGGGAAGACCGCGTTGGTGGACTGGCTGGTGGGCCAGGCCGAGCAGCGCGGCTGCCTCGTCCTCCGGGGTGGCTGTTACGACCTATCCGTCACTCCTCCGTATGGCCCGTGGGTTGAGATTCTTGATCGGTATCGCTCGCTTGAAGGCGCATGGCCGCGCGTTCCCCAGTTCATTGACAACCAGACGGAACCAGACAGGCCGGGTAGTCAAAGTGTCCTCTTCGCTGCTGCCTCTGAGTTCTTTTCGGCAGTTGCCGCCGAATGCGCAGTGGTGCTGGTGCTCGATGGAATGCATTGGGCAGATCGGGCCAGCATCGATCTCTTGCGCGTCCTCGCGCGCCAGACCGGCCAGCAACGGGTTCTGCTTCTCGTGACCTACCGCTCGGATGAGCTCAGTCGAGACGATTACCTGTATGCGATCCTCCCGCTCCTGGTTCGCGAAGCGGGCGCCGTTCGCGTGGACCTCCGCGGCCTGTCGGAGGCTGGGAATCGGGCGTTGATTCAGAGCCGTTATGACCTGCCGGCCGCGGACCTCGACCGGTTGGCGGACCATCTGGAGGTCCATGCCGAAGGCAATCCTCTCTACGCAGGCGAACTGCTGCGGACCTACGAGGACGAGGGTGTCCTCGTTAGAAGCGCTGCTACGTGGACGCTGGGTGAACTCGATCGAGTGAGGGTGCCGTCATTGCTGCTTCAGGTGATCGAGCGACGGCTTCGCCGGTTGAATGAGGAGACGCGCACGTACCTGCAAATCGCGGCAGTACTGGGTCAGGATGTCTCGCTAGAGTTGTGGCTGCGCGTGAGTGGGGCGAACGACGACGCACTGGCTGGTGCGGTTGCCGAGGGAGTGGCGGCACAGCTGATCGACGAGCTTGCCTATGCTCCAGGCTACGGTTTCAAGCATTCCCTCGTGCGTCAGGCGCTGTATGAAGAAATAAGCGGGTTTCAACGTCGTTTGCGACATCGACAAGCGGCCGAAACACTCGAGGAGCTGCCTCGACCTGACCCGGATGCCGTCGCCTTTCACTATCAGCAAGCCGGCGATCTGAGATCGATCGAGTGGCTGATCGAGGCAGGGATGCGCGCCGAGCGATCGTACGCCTGGGTTACCGCCGTGCACCGCTTTGAAGCCGCGCTCAAGCTGATGAACGACAATGGGGTGAACCCATCCAGGCGCGCGGTCGTTGCCTATCGAATCGCGAATTTGCAGCGCTACACCGACCCTCAGCAGACACTCGCCTTGTTGAGGGATGCTCGCAGTCTGGCAATCGATGGTGGTGACGTCGGGCTAGCCAGCTACTGCCTGTTTGCCATGGGCATGATGCAGTGTGTACAGCAGGGACTTCTCCAGGGGCTCGCGACCATGGAGCGGGCCATCGACGAACTGCGAAGAGTTTCCGATCTCGACCGGATCAGGGTCCTGTCGCTCCCCCACGCCGACCCGGGGCCACCGGAAGGTCATCTTTCGGCATGGCTTGCCAACTCGGGCCGCCTACTCGATGCGCTTGCAGTCGGTGAGCGAACCATGACCGAATTGCCACCAGCTGATTCTGCTGAAGGTCAACGTGGGTCCTCGCCTGCCATCGTCTGGTACGGGATTGCAATCGCCCGATCTATGCTGGGACACACGGATCTCGCCCGGAATGCGTTTCGGCAGGCACGTGAGGCATATCTGGCGATCGAGCATCACGCCGCGTGTGCAATGGTGTGCGGTGATGAGCTTGGCTACTTGCAAATCCCCTATTTCCCGGATGCGCGAGAACGAACTGCACTCCTGGTTGCACAAGGAGAACAGGCGATACGGCGTGCCAGCGGAGTGGTCGCTGGAAGCGTCGCGCCACAGTACGCGGACCTGGACGTGTTGATAGTCGAAGGGGCATGGCAGCGAGCACGACAGGTGGCAGAGTCGGCGTATGCGCAGCCATATTGGCCGGTTTGGTTGCTCGGCGTGCGGTGTCTCGCGATTCTTGCTCGCCTGCAAGGCGACGTTGATCTTGCCAAGCATCTCATCGGACAGGTACTTCCAGATGGACCGGCGACCGAGCCAGGGAATACCTTCCTCATGATCGGGCTCCAGTTTCAGCGACTGTCGGCCGATATGGCTCTCGACGCAGGTGATCTTCCAGCGGCTCGTACCTGGCTCGAGGCGCACGACCGGTGGATGGCCTGGTCCGGCGCGATCCTTGGACAGGCTGACGGTGCGCTCCTGTGGGGGCGATACCACCATGCAGCCGGTGACCGTCAGTACGCCGGCGAGCGAGCACAACAGGCGTTCTCTCACGCCAGCGAGCCACGCCAGCCGCTTACCCTGACTGCCGTTCTTCGTTTGATGGCGCAGTTGGACATTGAGGAGCGGCGATTCGCCGACGCGGAAGAGAGGCTGAGCCAGTCACTGGCGATTGCCGGGTCATGCGCCGCGCCGTTTGAACGTGCTCTGACTCTGCTGACGCAAGTAGAGCTGCGAGCGTCGCAGCGACGAATGGAGGATGCCGCGGAGCTTCTTGCCGACGCGCGAGAGATCTTTGAGGCGTTGGGCGCCAAACCAGCGCTTGCAAAAGCGGTAGATCTTGCCATCCGGCTGAACGTCGGGACGCCTCAACCACATGCCGCATCACTCCCCGGAGGATTGACGAAACGGGAAGCCGAGGTGCTGCAACTCGTGGCGCGAGGTTTGAGCAACCGAGAGATCGCCGACGAGCTCTACATCAGTGAGCGTACGGCCGAACACCACGTCAGCAACATCCTGAGCAAACTCAACCTCACCTCCCGCGCCCAATTGGCTGCGTTCGCAGTCCAACAGAGCCTCTCAACCGCTCCTGAGAATTCGTAATCCCCAGTTTCCCGCGGTATTTCCCGAATAGTAGGTCCACAAGTCACCTGTCAACTCGACAGTACCTATTGGCCCCCTGCCACAAAATGGGTATCGCCGCGAACAGCCATCTAGGTGGCATCCCCCATGTCTCCTGGAATCCTTAGCCCTACCATCGAGACAGTTACCGATTCAACCCTGGCCGGGAGACGAATCTCGATCGCGCGGAAAGTCAACGGACAGTCTCGGGACGGGGGCGCCATATGAACAATTTGAGCGCACGCCAACGGCGGTCCAGCGGTGAATCGATCATGGGCTGGTTGATTGGGGTGGCATGCGCCGTTTCGTTGACTGTCAGCCTGGCGGTGGGCATCGGACGTGTTCTGACGCATCAGACCGACAACCGCGACGGCGCGGCTGTGGTCCAGCCAGCAACAGCGCTGAAAGACGAGGGCTTGTTACCACCCCTGTCGGATGAGTATCAGCACTATCACCAGAGCCTGGCCGCATTGCGAGAGAGCGTCGGACTCGTTCCACCGCCGCTTGATGAGTATCAGAGCTACCGAAAACGATCCGTCACGGGTGACAACGCGGTGGGCATGCCTCCGGAGCCAGTCTTCGGGTCGACCAAGTACTGATCTTCTCACCGGCGATTCGCGGCGCTGCATCCGGATCCACCGATCAGGCTCTCCACCGCGAACCGACCCAAATTCCCAACCTCACGAGTGGGGTGGGTAGAAGGAGGGGGATGAAGCTTGTTCAGCAGATCGACTCCGACAAGCACAAAGGCGCGCAGTTCACATGTCGTGGTACGCGACAAGGGGGTGCATGATGCAAGCTCTCCGATATCGACGATCAGAGTTCAAAGGTGGGATAGTCGGGCTACTCATGGGGATCGCGCTGACAGCAGGCATTAGCCTTGGAACTGGGCTGGCGAGCCTCCCACAGCTACAACCGCAGACGGATACGTCGACCGACGCTGGTGCCCAGGCGTCGTTGGAGCGTGCACCACAGATGGGTGCGGCGTACGCCGTCGCTCGTGATGGACGGCAGATCGGTCCCGGAGAAGGGCTGAACTTCGTCGCTGGGCAGACATTTTCTGCGACTGGCGACGGCCAGGGGAGGAATCCAGACGGCAGTTTAGCCGGTCAACGGGATGTGCAAGTGTCCTCCTCCGTGTCGCTGGAACCGAGTCAAGTTGGTCGCGGGAACCTGCTGCGGCAGATCGGTCCCGGAGAAGGCCTCAACAACGTCGGTGGGCAAACATCTTCTGCGGCAGGCGACAGTCAAGGGACGAACGAGGTGGACAGTTCAGCCGGTCAACGCGATGTACGGGCGGCAAATCCACATCCGTAAAGGAATGGGGAATCTTATTGCTGCCGGTTCCGTCCGACCGCACGCAGGCGAAGTATTGAAACGCTGGTCGCACGTGTGAACAGGGGGGCCGGCCGTGGCCGGCCTCCATCTTTCCGTTCCGCCTACGGCTGGGCCGAATTTCCTCGTAGTCGAAGAGGAGATCACGATGATATTCGTGGCAATTGGAATACTCAAGGAATCGAGTACAACTGAAGCACGAGCGCGCAAGCGGCTTGTCTGGCAGGCTCCGGTCGGAGTCAGAGTCATCGGGGAGTACTGGACCCACAACGCCGTCGCGCAGGTGGTCGCCATTATCGAAGCTGGCAGCTATGGGGAACTGAGCCAGATTGTCGACGACTGGGAAGAACACGTCAGCTTTACGATCACCCCGGCAATCGACGCTCAGGTCGAGGGGCACCATCTCCTCAGGCAGGTAGTCGAACGCGCCGCGTTTGCTCGCAACGGTCACCCGAAGAGCGTAAATGGAGCCAGCAGTATGACCCGACTGCGACATTGAAAGGTGAGAACAGTAACGGTTGAATTCCTGCGAAGCGAGCCGACAGAGACGGGCGACGTCACGACGGAGTTATTGTGGAGGGCGAACACGCTACGGACGGTTCGCCCTGTTGATCCTCACGAGACTCATGCCTGTCTTGAAGCCGCCGGGCCGAGGATGACAATTGCTCGATTGCCGGCCGCGAACCCAGTCATCGGTCGCGATCGTCATTACGTTCAGTCACCCGGCTTTCTGCGCGCGCCGCTAGCGGAGCAGCCGCATGCTTTCAAAGCCGACTTCCTTGATCTTCTCATTGTCCAGGCGGAGGACCGCGCGGCCGCTTCCCTTGACCGATAGCCGTCGCAGGAACTTCGCCTTGATGGTCAGGTCCGCCATGACGGTGTCTTCCGTGGCGTCGAACCCGTCGATGCTCACGAGGGAGACCTGCGCCGCGAAGCGATCACGGTGCCACTTCTCGATGCCGGGGCGGCCCTCGTAGCGTTTGTCGAAGAACTTCAACACGGCGTCATCGGCGTAGAAGTCCAGGCACGACGAGAGATCATGACGCTGGAACGCGTCCAGATACTCCTGAACCTTCAGTATCTTGCGCTCTCTGGCCTGCGCGTCGACTTCGGTTAGCCCCTCAGCGTCAGCGGATCCAGCGGCGGTCTCGCGTCTGGTCAGTCTCATCTCGAACGGGAACGGCTCATCCGGGGTCGGGGCTCCCAAGAACGGCGCCAGCTTTTCCCAGCCCTCGCCACCAACGACGCTCATGACGAGAAGCTGGTCTGATCTGCCCGCGAAGTAGGCGCGCACGTCGTCATGATAGGCGTCGTAGAGCCGCGAGAACGTTTCTCGGTCGTAATAGGCCACCCCGGGAAATTCATCGCCGAAGATTTGGGCCGCGTCGTCACCAAGCGCACGAGCCACCAGGGTCTTGGTGAGGAAATTCAGATACTGCACGTCCGGAGCGGTCGCGTTTTCGGTGAAGAAGGGCACCAGAATCTGCTGCCAAAGCCGTTCGTAGGAGGCCAGCCAGGTCTCCTTGTCGCGCACGGTCAGGATGAACCGGCTGCCAGGATAGGCGCGATCCAGTCCTTTGAAGACACAGCAGACCGGTGTGTCCGTGAGCGCATCGTGCTCGTTCAGGATCGAGAGTCTCAATGGCTCCGTGGTGTGCGGATTGCCGTTGAAATAGGCGTACATCTCGCGCTGCGTGACCTCATCGGCCGGCAGGTGATTCGGCTGATACCCCAACAGTGAAAGTGCCTGCGTCAGGCTGGTCGTTCCGGTTCGCCCCAAACCGATGCCGAAAACCTTCGGCCGGGTCATCGCGGTGCTGTCGCCGGTGTCCAACGTAGATGACATGAAAAGGCTCCTTGTAACTCCCAGTCTCATGAAGATGGTGAGTGATTATATCTGTCGCGCGCTCGAACGAACCGCTGATCCAAACGAGTGAGAATCGTTGGCGGCATGATACAGCGACTGGATCCCGCACCGGAATAGACCGCGAGTGCGGACGAGTTCCCCTCACTCGGGTAACCTTATGAGAGGTATCGACAGACGGTGAGCCCGGGGGCCGCAGCATTCCGCTGATGATCGAGTGGTGACGGTCGCGGATCTTGCGAAGGCGGCCATGATGTCGCGAGCGCGTCTCTCGTCCGAGATCCAGTCTTATCGCGCGACCAATCTAAATCTTGGCCACGTATGTTGACGTGGCGCCGGGCGCGATCACGAGGTGTTTGGGCACATCAGCCACCGGGTGATCGCTCGTGGATCGCGGCGCCTGACACGCGGTGTTGTCTCGCGGCGAGTCCGCGCGGGCCTCTGTGGCGAACGCTCCACGTCAAGCGATAGGATTCCCGAAATCTCGGCTGGCTTTTTCTAATGACCGAATGTTGGAGGCAGTGAAATGTACGAAGCTCCCCCGCCGCAGAGCATGATCCCTGAGCCATCGATCAACGCGGCTGCCGGCATGCCTCGCCACCGCGCCCGGCCTGCCGCCCGGATGCTGGCCGCCGTTTCGCGGGTGGCCCCAGGGCTCAAGCCGGTTACGCAAAAGGTGATGATTCGGGTCGCGTACGAATTCGTTTGCCTCTTCAATCGTGATGCTGATAAAGCGTTCATGAACTATGGATACGCAACACTCGACGGATCGGGACACGATCTCACGCTCAAGCCCGAAGACGAGGCGAATCGGTTCTGTATTCAGCTTTACAACGCCGTCGTCCGCCCGGCTGATCTGCAGAACAAGGATGTGCTCGAGGTTGGAAGCGGCCGAGGTGGAGGCGCATCATTCCTCACCCGTTACTTCGCGCCAAGAAGCTTCACCGGTGTCGATTTGGCTGCCAGGGCCGTCTCCATGGCCAATGCCCACCACCGGCATCCTGGCCTGTCGTTTCAACAAGGCGATGCCGAGAATCTTCATTTTCCAGCGGAATCATTTGATGTCGTCGTCAATGTCGAATCGTCGCACACCTACCCTTCCGTCCCGCGGTTCGTCAGCGAAGTTCATCGCGTGTTGCGTCCCGGTGGCAACTTTGTCTTTGCTGATCTGCGGCCCACACGGGCAATTGACGAACTCCGTGGACACTTTCAATCTGCTGGCTTTGAGATTGTCGAAGAAGAGCAAATTACGCCCAACGTGCTTCGGTCTCTTGATCTGGACGAAGAGACCCGGCGCGCGATGATCCCGCGTCATGCACCTCGCTGGCTCAAGGACGTTGCGGGCGCGTTCTTAGGAGTCAAGAACGGCGAGCTCTACAATGCCCTTGAAGCCGGCCGGTGGGCGTACATACGGTTCGCGTTGCGGAAGCCGTGATCACCCGGAGAAGGCGTTAGCCAATTCACCCATGAACCCGCGCTAACCATCGTCGTGATGTCCCGAGCACGGAGCCGTGGTGCCGACCGCGGATCTGAGGCCTGCCTTCGGAAAAGGGAGACTGATTGAGTTCCACGGATCTGCCGGTGCTGAGCTTCGATGGAAGCGTGGCACTCGTGACCGGCGCCTCCTCCGGTATCGGCCGTGCCTCGGCGTTGGCGTTTGCGCGCGCGGGCGCAAAGGTCGTCGTGGCTGACGTCGATCAAGAGGGTGGAGACGAAACCGTCGCTTTCACGGCGTCCGGATGGCTCACCTCGCTGCGTCCTTGCTCCCGTTTCCGGCGAAACACGTCGTCATCGACCGCTCACGGGTGAGTGTGCATCGGATACACGGTCGTCGTCGGCGTCCGTTGTCTGCGGTGCGTCGACCGTTTGTCGCTCGTTTTCATTGCCGTCCAGCGACGCTTTCCTCAGGAGGAACCGCAGATATTGCATCTCGCCCGAAGCAAGCTTGGCGTATGTCTCGCTCCCTTGTGTGGCACCGAACTCGAGCATCCAGCCCTGCAAGAACCTTGGAGCGCGGGAGCGGATCATCTGTGTGGTCCGCTCGCTGGTAAAGTCCAACGCCTTCACCACGTTTTCGTTAATTATTCGCACCGACTCAATGCTGTACCCGGCATCGATCATCTGCTGCTTCAGCGTATCGACGTCGCGGTGTTGCCGGAAATCGCTGAGCAGGAATCTCCCGCCGGGACGAAGGACACGAAACGTTTCGGCCAGGAATCGTTCAATGTTTGGGTATCCGTGCGAAGACTCGACGTTCACGATGGCGTCGAACGAGGAAGCCGCAAACGGGAGGTTTTCGGCGTCGCCTTGTCGGAACGAGAGGCCATCGACCCGATAATGATTGTTACAGAAGTTGATCGCCTTGCGGGCAAGATCGACGCCGACTATTCCTCTCGGCATGAGGTGGCGGGCGATGAAAGACGTTCCACCTCCACGCCCGCAGCCGACTTCGAGCACGTCCTTATCGCTGAGATCGACGTCTCCGACCGTCGCACGGTAGAGCTGAATTCCAAATCGATTTTGCTCCTCGACGGAAAGAAGCTGAAGTGGCTCCTCGGAATCGTCGATTGACGCATATCCGTAATTAATGCACTGTAAATCTTCGGGACCGAAATAGCTAACTGTCTGGTAGATGGAGAAGAGCGTGGCCTTGACCACGAGGTTGCGAAGGCGAGGCACGGCACGAATCAGCTTGGTGATTGCCCACAGGACAGGTTGACGCCGTTCACGACGGACACCCGTCGCGGATTCGATGGTGAAAAGCCCCACGATAATGGTAATGACCCTTGCGGCGAGTACCGTGAGCACCAATGGTAGCTCCTTGCTTGTTGGCCGGACGCGACGAATGGGACTTTTCTCTCACCCCCTGAACTCTGAGGATGCGAGGCCATGAGATCGTGAACTGACATCCAGATCGGCCAAGCTGTATCTCACCGTCCTGGCAAATGCGACCCATCAAAACCTAACAATTCTGTGTTCGCTGTATGCTAAGCATTATAGATGGGGACCAGCAGGCCCATCCAGGTACGTATTCAACTTCCATGATCGGCCGCCATCTGGTATTTTGTCGACTTCAGGACGCCCGACGCATGTGAGAGCGAATGATCTGGAGTGAGTGGTGAGCGACCAAGCATCTGGTACGAGCGTCCGCCCCGGTCTTGTTGCGGCCTCTGTCGTCTGGACTGTGCGAATTCTCCTCTATGTTTTCATCGTTTCTCCGTTGATGCTGGCATCGGCAGTCGTTGGCGCGTCGATCTATTTCGTCGGTCGCCTCATCAGTGTTCCGTGGTTGGTTTGGTTGACTGCCTCCCCTCTTGTCTATTCGGTCTGGTTCCTGATGGTACTGACGTTCGCCGGCTTTCTTTCTGGCTTCGTCGGCCGTAAGAGTGTGAAGCCGAAGTACGTCGCCACCTATCCCGGCCGACCGGCTGACCCGGCTCAGACATCTGGTCTGGTAACGATCGTTTTCTGTTATGCAGAGGCAGCCATCATTTCGTCGTTGCCGCTCTTTCGCGCGGCTTCCCAGTCACAGTTGCTGAGCTCGCTTTTGCTACGCTCGTATTCGCCGTCGGTGCATATTGGATCGCGTCTGGTCAACTGGGGTGATATCTACGATCCGGATCTGACCGAAATCGGCGACAACGTGATCGTCGGGAGCAATGCGTCGGTCGTCGCTCACGGAATGTCGACACGACAGGATGGAGCGGTGGTCTTCGTCTGCGCGCCGATCACCATCGGCAACCGCGTCACCATCGGTGGCTCCGCTCACGTCACACTTGGCTGCGCGATCGGAGACGATGCGATCATCGAGGCAGGCTCGGTGCTGACTCCGTTCACGCGGATTCCGGCCGGCGAGGTATGGGGTGGTAATCCGGCGCAGTTCCAACGTAAGAGAGACGGATCAGGAGCGTCTCCGGACGGCTACGGGACTGCCCGGATCGTCGCGACAGCGTCGAGCCCAAATGGCGTCCGTGATCAGTCGCCGCAAGTGCCCAAGTCGCCGGATCCGGCGGGTGAGTTCGACGAGGTTCGCAACCTCGTCATCGGAGCGCTTGGCCTGAAGTCGGAGAACGTCCCAACCGAATTGAGTGCCGATACCTGCCCAGACTGGGACTCGCTCGGTCAAATCGCCATCGCCTCAGCCATCTTCGATCGATATGGTGTTGCCCTGGATGAAGGTACTCTTTATAGGCTGCGAACGTTGGGTGATGTCGCCTACGCGGCCGCTGGTGGTCCGTTTGGCACGACGGTCGATGTCCAGACGCCACACGAGACGTTCAGTGAGACCGAACCGGTGGAACCGGTTGCAGTGAGCGCTGTCGGATCGCTCCCCGAGGACTTCGAAATGCTGCCGCTGCTCGATCCACAGGAAGCGACCCGTCTGCTGGCTGAACGCTTCCAGGACGCGACGGAGAGCGACGATCTTACGCCAATTCGGGTGGTTGTTGCTGCAACGTTCACCGCTCAACCGGTTGCTACGTCGCTTCGGCTCTGGGGCCGCGCCAGTGGCTTCGACATCGACTGCCACTTCGCCGATTACAACCAGATCGTGCGGACGCTGCTCGACGATTCTAGCCCGTTCTGCGCCAACCGAGACGGCGTCAACGTGATCCTCGCACGGCCGGAGGATGTCGTCGCTGACTCCGAGGAAAAGACGAGCAGTTACGTCGACCAGATCTTCCAGGCAGCCACGCACTTCGAGTGCAGTGGACCCAAGAGCGGACAGCTCCTGATAGGTACGCTCCCTCCGGTCGTATCGTCCTTCTCGACGCTAGATCGCGAGATGGCTCGAGAAAACGCGCCACGATTGGCGCGCGCGCATTGATTCAACGCCGAGTGTCCAGTCGTTCGATTTCGGCCGGGTCGTCGAACAGATTGGGATCAATGAAGTCCGGAGCAACGTCGGCGAAGCGTTGCACCGGGCGCCATACTCTCCGCGGCTGTATCAGGAGCTCGGCATCGCGCTTGTCCGCCAGCTACGAGCTAGGCGCCGCAGTCCGGCCAAAGTCGTCGCGGTCGACTGCGACAACACGCTGTGGGGCGGTGTCGTCGGCGAGGTCGGGATTGACGGGATCACCATTGGTCCAGATGGCCCGGGACGCAGCTTTCAGCTTTTCCAGCAGTATCTCAAAGAGCTCAAGAACCGGGGCATCCTCCTGGCCGTCGTCAGCCGGAACGAGGAGCGTGACGTTCTCGAGGTATTCGAAAGCATCCCGGGATGATTCTGCGCCCAGACGACATCGCTACCTGGGCGGTGAACTGGAACCACAAATCGGAGAATCTTGCCGAACTGGCCAGCGACATGAACCTGGGTATCGATTCGTTCGTGTTCCTCGACGACGACCCGGCGGTGCGGCATGAGGTGATGACTCGGAGACCTGAAGTTCACGTCGTCCCACTGCCGGAGGACCCGGCCGCGTATTGTGAAACGCTCTCCAAGCTGTGGCTCTTTGACGGCGCTCAGGTGACGGCGGTTGACGCTGCCCGGACCCGGATGATGCAGGAGGAAAGTAGCCGCAAGCGGGAGCAACGGTCAGTCGGTAGCCTCGATGAGTTCCTGGCCAGTCTGGATCTGCGGGTTGAGATGTCCCCGCCGACTGACCAGGAATGGCCGCGCGTGGCGCAGCTCACCCAGCGGACGAATCAGTTCAGCCTGTCGCTCAAGCGACGCACCCTCGAAGAGGTCAAGACATTGGGGCCCGATACCTCGGTGTTCGTTCTCAAGGCGAGCGACCGGTTCGGCGATTACGGACTCGTCGGAGTCTCGATCGCGCGTCCAGGCTCAGAGCCCGCCACATTGGAGATCGACACGTTGCTGATGAGTTGCCGGGCGCTCGGGCGCGGCGTCGAGGACGCCTTCCTGCACGGCATCGCCCAGATCGCGCGCCAGCACGGATCGGAGACGCTCGTGGCCCCGTTCGTTCCTGGACCGCGGAATGGGATGTTCAGAGACTTCTTGATCCGCAGCGGTTTTCGGGAGGTCGAGTCAAACCTGTGGACGATTGGGCTGGCCGATCTGCCACACTTCCCGCAACACGTCGATTTCCATGGGCCGGAGCGCATCCGGGCCGCAGCGGATTGAGCGTTCAGATCAACGCCTGAACGGTGCGGACGAAGGTGGCCACGATTCCCGATCACTTGTTGATGTCCTCTGATCGCGCCAGAGTCAAGCGCGCGTTGTTGATCGAGGGCTAGCCGTCTCATGGGGCAAGTGAGCCAGCGCGACGAACCTGCCCATAATGCTCCGATGAGTTGGGCTGTCGACCCGACCCGACCCGCTACGTTCGATACGGGCACGCCTGTCACGTGCGGCCTTCTGCTATGCCGTCGACTCCATCGCTCCCAGGCGTCGGACCACGGCCATATGTTGTGTACAGAAGGAGAAGTTGTCCGACGGTGTGGAATTGTGCGATAAGGGGAGGATTGGCGATCTCTGTCCGACGCTGGCGATTGTCAGCGCGTGGTCAACCATTCCGGGAAAGGTGGACTAGTGGAGTCTGTTGACTGTCTCATGTGCGGATCACGCAATCGGCAGGTCCGCTTCACCGGCGGTGACCGCCAATGCGGCGTTCCCGGCACGTTCACGTTGGTCGAGTGCACTGATTGCGGTTTTCTTTACCTGTCACCGCGTCCCGACGAGACCGAAATCGACCGTTACTATCCACCCGAATACGGGATGTACGCCACCCCGATGGCAGAGGAAGAGGATCCGTTCTTTCGGGGGTTGCGGCAGGACGACTTCGACCGACGATGCGATGCCGTCCTCGAGTACAAGAAGGGCGGCTCGGTTCTCGATGTCGGCGCTGGCATTGGAGATTTCCTGGCAGCCATGCGAGACCGTGGAGGCTGGGAGGTACGAGGTGTCGAGCCCTCACTGGTTGCGGCCAAGCGTGCTCGCGCGGTTTACAACCTCGACATCGACATAGCTCGGCTTGACGAGGTCTCCTACCCACCCGAATCGTTTGACGCCGTCACTCTCTGGGAAGTGCTCGAACACTTGCCTCAGCCGCGTGAAGCGCTATGCAAAATTTTAGAAATCCTTCGTCCGGGCGGCGTGGCCGTGATGTCGATACCAAATCGCGACTCGATCGACGCGAGGTTGTTCGGGCCGGGCTGGATCGGGTTGGACATACCCCGTCACTTCTCCGTTTTCCGTCGCTCCGACATCACGAAGGCGGTCAACGAAGCGGGCTTCGACAGGACCGAAGTCGTCACGGTGCGTGGGCGCCTGGGAGCCAGCCATAACGGTCTCATATTCAACGTCGTCAGTACGGTGATGCTGCTCAAGGGTAACCCTGATGCGGGCCAATTTCGGCGACGGATCGGCGAACGCTTCGGGAAGGCCATGGGGCATCCGCTACCCACCGTAGCCGCTTTTCTCGCCACGCTGCCGTATTCCGCAACCTGCCGTCTACTCAATCGGAGCACCCAGATGGTGGTCGTTGCCCGAAAGCCAGGGTGAGCAAAAGCCAGACGAACATTGCCTTCATCTGGCCTGACCGAGAGTCCGATCAGCGCACGGGATCGTCCCGTTCTGGTCGACCGCCCAGATTCACGACCCCGGTCTTGACTCGACACCGGCGCGGCCAAAGAAGGGCGTGATCGTCACCAGGTACGCGAGCGTCGCGACGGCGATCAGTCCTCCCACGACCGAAAGCAGGCCCGAAACCTGTATCTGCCCCAGGAGCACGCCATATGCCAGCGGCATCAGCGCCTGGCCGAGACTCCCGACCGACTGAAAGATGCCGATGAAGGTCCCCATGCCGTGCCGGTGGCCCATGTCGACAGCCGACGTCGAGACACCCGCCACCAGGCCGGCGATCGAGACCCCGGCGATGAGGGTGGCTCCGGCGGCCACGAGCGGCAGAGAGAAGTTGGCCAGCACCACCAGGCCGATCAGCGTGCCGACGCCGCCGAAGAGCAGCAGGGGCTGGATTCCCGTGCGGTCGGCCACGTTCCCCCATAGCGGCTGCACCGCGGCGGTCGCGAAACTGGCGATAGAAAGCAAACCGCCGATCAGGATTGGGCCGTATTCACGCGAATTCCCGAGCAACGGGAAGAATGAGAGCACGACGAGGCTGGTCGGGGCCACGATGAAGTTGTAGGCGAGCAAGAGCTGCGAAGGGCGGTCGAGCCGGATCTTGTTCGAGGCCCGATCTTTCACCTGCGCGGGCGGGTCGGTGAGGCGACGATCGACCATCAGCACGGCGATGGCCGATACGACGCCCGCCGGCGCCAGCAACAGAAAGACGCCGTTGTTGCCAAATTGGTGCACGATCAACCCGCCGGCCAGCGGACCGAGCGCGTAGCCGAGCCACTGTGCGGCATTGTAGCGAGCCATGGCCGCGCCGCTCTTGCCTCGCGCGTGCTGTCCCATCACCGCCATCACCATCGGCAGCACGATTGCCGAACCGACCCCGTGCAGCGCGCGGGCGGCGGCCAGCGCGAAGACGTTGTTCGCGGCGGCGTAGGCAAGCCCAATGGGAATGTAAAGCAGTACGCCAATGAGCAGCAGCCCGCGATAACCGCGTCGGTCGCCAATGCGACCGATCCAGGGCCCGAGCACCAGCCGGGTGAAGTAGATCGCACTGACGACCAGACCAAGCTGGAAGCCGCTGGCACCGAGATTTTTCGCGTAGGGCGTGAGAATCGGCCAGAGCGTGCTGGTGCTGGCCACCATGATGAAGACGATGAAGAGAAGCGGACCCATTCCGCTGACGGGATTTTCGGCATCCCGCGGGTCGGCCGGGTTCTGTGCCATAGGTAGACTCCTGTCCCCTTGAGGCCAGCCACAGCCGGGGGATCCCATCCCGGATGATCTTGGCAGTATTTACATCGGCCAAACTCTACAAAAGGTCCGCGGGGCCGTCAACCCCGCGGGACCGTGTCGTCCTCGTGTTTGGCGTTCAACCTCCGTAGCGCCAGAGGTAATAGTGCCTGCCGACATTCCCCATCTCGACCTGCCAGCCGGCCGGATTGGATGGCGTGTAGGTGAGACAGCGTCGCTCGAAGCACTGGATCAGCACATCCTTGACCTGGCCGCCCACTTTCACCTTGGCCCAGTACGCCTCGGTGATCGGGTAGCCGGTGGCGAAGAACGTCGGGTCGAACAGCTTGCCGTTGACGTTGGCGGAGCCGTTCCAGACCGTGCCGGTGCTATTGAGATAGTTCCAGAAGACGTCCGCCACGGTGTGGTTGGTCTCACTGATGAGCTGTGACGCGTGCACCCCGCCCGGCCCACCGTTGCCGACGTTGCCGTTGCGATCGATCGTCGCGTGGATCTCGGTGCCGGGTTGCGTCGCTGGCGCGGTCAGCACGCCGTTGAGCGCGGCATAGGTCGGGCCGCTCGTGTCGTCGGGGTCTCCGGCGACCGGGACGTTGGCTGGACCTTTGTCGACGAAACGGCTGTCACCAACCTGCATCTGGCCGGTGATGAGCTCTTTGGCCAGCAGGCCGTTGGTCACGTACCATGGGGTGCTCTGATCGCCGTAGGGCGTGGTGATTTCCATGCGGCTTTTGTCGTAGTAGCGAACGGCACGCTCGCCGTTCGGCGCGTTGTCGTAGGGTTCGACGACGGTCGCGAACGCGCTCGGCCCCCAGACCCAGGTGCGCTGAGCCGCGCCGCTCGCAACCGGCTGATCCTCTCGCGCCCAGGTGCGATCCCAGGCGATCTCCGCCGAGGTGGTGATGGCCGACGATTGCCAGGAGAGCCAGCCGATGTTGCTGATCGACGACTCGGCGCCACTGGCGACGTCCCGAATCGAGATGACGCTCGGCTTGCCGTACGGCACATCGATCAACGCCATCCTCGAATGGTCAGCAGAGAACCCGAGGAACATGCGCGAGTCGTTCGAGAGGAGCGTGGTCTGAGCGCCGCTGTTGAGATCGATGCGGGTGACGGTGGTCGGGTAGGTCTGAACCGAGTAGGCGAAATTACCGTCCGTGTCGACCGTCAGGTAGGACTCCGGCAGGGTGTCGGATGGGTAGCCGATCGGGATATTCGGAATCACCTTCTCTTTACCGGTGTTCACGTCGAGCACGACCAGGTCGTGCCCACCAGCACCGTAGTCGAGGAAGATCAGCTTGCCGCCATCGGTCGTGGTGAAGAAAGGCCCGCCGCACGGGTTGGACAGGCGCGTCGAGAGCTGGCGCTTCGTTCCACTGTTCGTGTCGTAGCTTCTGATCGCGCCGTCCCTGGCCGAGACGTAGATGAGGAGGTTGCCGGCGCCAGCCCAGGCGAACTTGCCAATGGTCTGCGCTACTTGCTGGGTTGCGCCGGAGAAGATGTCGAACACGCCGAGCTGGCGGATCGGGCAGGTCGTCCCGTACGGATTACTGATGACCTGCGTGTAGCCGATCTGATGATCGTTGCCCGACCAGGCGATGGCGTCCGCGCCGACCCCTGCGTCGCTTACGTGGGTACCTTCGCGATCGAAGACCTTGATCGTCCCGTTGTCGACGAGCGCGACGCGAGCGCTATCCGGCGACCAGAGCGGGTTCGACCCGGTCGACAGGCCGCGCAATCCGAATGCCGGATCGGGACTCGTGATGTAGACGCCGACCGCCCCGTTGTACGGCCCGACCGTCGCGATGCGGCTGCCGTCGGCCGACCAGGCGATGTCGTTGAAGCCGCCGGTGGTGGTGAGCTGTCGCGGGTTCTGCCCGTTGTCTTGACTGACCCAGAGATTGTTGCCCCGGTCGAGATAGGCGACCAGGCTGCTCGGTTGCAGGTTATCGGCAAGCGCGTTGGGGATAGCCGGGAACAAGGTCAGCGCGGTGAGCATGAGGCTGAGAACCGCGAAGCGCGTCATCCGGGGTTGAGACCTCGGCATGCGCGGCATCCTCCCATTCCATCTTGAGCGAGACGTAGGCGCCATGCGGGCCGTGGATGAACATGGCCCTGGCCGTTCATCACTCGCTGGCCGCACAAGCTACAACGAACGAATTTCGGCCTTGGTTCCCGTGTGACGAGAGTAGCATGGTGCTGTTCCCGTTCGCACACCGGGTGTGCCGCGGGACGCGAGCCGGAGGCGGGTCGCACCGGAATTGCGCCACTTTTCGGATGCGACGCGGCCGCGGTACGGGTAATCTTGAGGGAAACCGGCCCAGCGATTGGCATGGTCCAGTAAGCATCAAGTGCTGGCCGGATATGCTAAGTGCGCCGGAACGGCGGCGTCAACGAGGATGAGTTTCGCCCAGGAAGATGAGGCGTGACACGGAGCGCACCTTGCCAGGAGCGGCGCCGATCATCGCGTGGGGCAAAGCCGGAGGGGATTATGCACGAGACGCCACAGGATCTTGATTTGCTCGACGGGCTCTTGAGCGCCAGCATCCAGCGTGCGGGCGCGTTTTTGCGCAGCTCGTTCGAGATGCCTGAAAAATCCCTCTCTGCACGGCAGCTCTGCCGATATGTGCACGGGATCCAGACGATTGCGCTGGCGACTGTAACGGCAAAGAGGCGAGCCCCGCGTCGCGCCGATCGGCGCGTTTCTCTATCGAGGACGCTTTCACATCCCGACTACGATGGAAGCAGCCCGGGTGCGTCACGTCCGGCGACAGCCGAGTCTGAGTCTCACCCTCTTCCAGGGGATCGACTTCGCCGTGATCGTTCATGGCAATGGAGCGATTCTCGACGAAGAGCACCCAGAATTCGACGCGCTGGAAGCGATTCAACGTGAGGAGAGCGGGGCGAGCGTGCGCGATTGGGGCACCGGCGCCTTCCTGCGCGTCGACGCAGTCGCGATCTACACCTTTGCGCGCTATCCGGACCGGTTCCCAGCCTGATCGACTCGAGAGGACGGTGACATGCAGGTTCGTGGCATCCAACAGCGCGTGGCCGACGTGCGCGCCAAGCTCGAATCCGAAGTCGACATCTGGGTCGCGTCGGCAGGTGCGGACGGCGACGCCTATCTGATCCCGCTCTCCTATTACTGGGACGGCGCCACGCTGACCATCGCAACACCCAAGCGGAGCCGCACCGCTGGCAACCTGCGCCGGGCCGGCTGGGCCAGAATGGCGCTGGGTCCGACGCGCGATGTCGTCGTGCTGGAAGGCCCGGTAGAGGAGCTCGCGATTGATGCCGATGACGTCCTGGCGCGAGCGCACGCCCGGGCAGCCGGTTTCGACGCGCGTGAAGGGCCGGACGTGTACGTCTATATCCGGCTCACACCCAGGCGCATCCAGGCCTGGCGCAACCCCGCCGAACTCGCGGATCGTGACGTCATGCGCGACGGCGACTGGCGGGCTTGATCCGTTGAGGAGCGATCAATCACGTTCTCTTCGGTTGGTTCCACGCCGGGCGCCAGCAGGGTGTCCCTGTTGTTTGGGATTCCCTGGGCGCCATGAATGTCGCCCCTACAGAGGGATGCGCGCCGGCGCATTGCAGCGGTAGGGGCGCGATTGATCGCGTCCGCGCCCTGGGCGCCATGAATGTCGCCCCCACAAACGGACAGCGGTAGGGGCGCGATTGATCGCGTCCGCGCCCTGGGCGTCATGAATGTCGCCCCTACGGAGGGATTCGCGCCGGCGCTGCAGCGGTAGGGGCGCGATTGATCGCGCCCGCGCTCTGGGCGTCATAAATGTCGCCCCTACAGAGGGATACGCGCCGGCTGCAACGGTAGGGGCGCGATTGATCGCGCCCGCGCGTTCCCCCGGGGGTACCGTCGTTAAAATTTGTGGCCGAAGTCGGACGAGAGGCTGTATTCATCCGGGCTCCATGGCGCCTCCCAGGTGCCGTCGGCGTAGCGCCCCAAGTGGAAGGGCGTCAGGTCGACGGTGGTCGAATGACCGTGGACGATCTGTTCCGCCATGCATTGGCCCACCGCCGGCCCCTTCTTGAATCCCGCCCCGCAGAAACCAAGCATCAGGTAGAGTCCTTCGACGCTATCGGCGCCACCCAGAATCGGGTGCAGGTCGGGCGTCATGTCGTAAAGGCAGGCGTAGCCATAGAGGGTCGTGGCGCGCGCCATAGCCGGCATCCGTCGAGCCAGAGACTGCTTGACGGCGACATCAAATCCCGGGTCCATCCGGTGGTCGTACGAAAAGGGGTCGACCACATCATGAAACTCGCCCCCGCCGACACCGGCCAGGGTGCGGTTCGGCCCGGCGTTGCGACAGAAGAATCCCGCCGCAGTATCGACGTAGGTCATGGTGCCCGATTCGGGCATGTCGATCGGCCGATTCAACACCGCGACCTGTACGCGCTGCGCCTCGACGGGAACGTCGACGCCGATCTGCCTCAGGAGCGGAACCGACCAGGCACCGGCCGCGCACACGACCGTGCGCGTGGAGATGATTCCGCGATCGGTCTCGACTCCGATAATGCGATCTCCTTCAGTCAGCAGGCCGGTGACGACTCGTTCCTCGGCGACGCGCGCTCCGCCGCGGATGGCGGCCTCGGCCATGCCACGTGTCGCGGCGACGGCGTCCACGTAACCGGTGTCTCGTTCGTAAGCCGCCACCTCGATGTCGTCCACCAGTGCAAATGGCTGAAGTTCCCGTAGTCGCTCGGCGCTGACCACCTCCGATTGAATGCCGACCCGGTTTTGCATGGCGATGTTGCGGTGCATGCGTTCGATGTTCACGACGTCGTCACCCGAGGTCGAGACCGTGATGATCGCGCCGGTGCGCACGAAGCCACAATCGCCGCCGACTTCATCGCCCCAGTTGGCGAAGGTCTGAAGACTGCGGTGCGCCAGCGTTGCCTCGGGCACATTGGTGTAGTGCTGGCGTAGAAGAGCACCCGTCCGGCCGCTTGCGCCAGCCGCCAGCGTGCGGCGCTCGGCGATCAGCACGTCGCGCACCCCGAGCTTCGTCAGGGCGAACGCCAGGCTCGTGCCCATGATCCCGCCGCCGATGATCACGACGTCCGCAAACTCCGCCATCTGGTGCTCCTCCACTCGACCAGTGCTCACTCGCCAAGGCCTCAATCCGAGTCTGTCACACCGTCGAGAACGCGGCAACGGCCACGGCGGCAACGGAGACGGTAGTCCGTGACTGTGGGTGTCGTTCCACCACTCTTGGGGTCGTCAGTTGTGCCGAGCAGCGGTACTCACCTTCCTTGACAGTCCACCCCGGCGTTAGTAACCTCTCGGCGGTGTTGCGCGGCTTCAAGGCCGTTATGGAGGTATGACTCGAACATGCTCTACCGCATGCCCGGACGCGCCAGGTGCCGCCGGTCGAATTCCAGACCTTAGCCGTCGCGTTTTGGCCGCGCGTCGCGTAACGCGCGCACATGTGTAGAGGAGTCCACCGAGCATGCCGACCGATTCCGGGATCAAGAAAGCCGTCCTCGCCTACTCCGGCGGCCTCGATACGTCCGTCATCCTTGCCTGGATCAAAGAGAACTACGGCTGTGAGGTCATCGCCTACACGGCGGACCTCGGCCAGGGCGATTCCTTCGAGGGCCTGGAAGCGAAGGCGCTGGCCAGCGGCGCGTCCAAGCTTTATGTCAAGGATTTGAAAAAGGAGCTCGTCACCGAATACGCCTTCCCGGTGCTCCGTTCTGGGGCGCTCTACGAGCGTAAGTACCTGCTCGGCACCAGCCTCGCCCGCCCGGTGACGGCCAAGCATCAGGTCGAGATCGCCCTGCAGGAAGGTGCCGACGCCGTCGCGCACGGCTGCACCGGCAAGGGCAACGATCAGGTCCGCTTCGAGCTCACCTATCAGGCCTTGGCGCCGCACCTGAAGGTGATCGCCCCCTGGCGTGAGTGGGACATTCGCTCGCGCGAGGATGCGCTCGACTATGCGTATTCCCACAACATCCCGGTGGCGCAGTCGAAGACCAACATCTACAGCCGCGACCAGAACATCTGGCATCTGAGCCATGAGGGTGGCGAGCTCGAGGATCCCTGGATCTCGCCGAACGAGGATATGTTTCAGCTGACGGTTCACCCGCTGGACGCTCCGGACAAGCCGACCTCGATCGTCATCGGCTTCGAAGAGGGCTATCCGGTCAGCCTGGATGGTTCGGTCATGGATCCGGTCGATCTCGTCTTCGCGCTGAACAAGCTGGGCGGCGAGAACGGCATCGGGCGCATCGATCTGGTCGAGAACCGGCTGGTCGGCATGAAGAACCATGGCGTCTACGAGCAGCCAGGCGCGACCATCCTATCGACGGCGCACAAGGAACTGGAATCAATCGTCCTGGATCGCGACACGTTCCACTATAAGGACCTCATCGCGCAACGCTACGCTGAGCTCGTCTACAACGGGCTCTGGTTCACGCCGCTGCGCGAGGCGTTCGACGCCTTTGTTGACGTGACGCAGAAGCCGATGACCGGCGAAGTGCGCATGCAGCTCTATAAGGGCAACTGCATCGTCACCGGCCGAAAATCACCGAATACGCTTTACAGCTACGACTTTGCCACGTTCGGCGTGGATGAGGTCTACAACCAGGCCGACGCCAAGGGCTTCATCAACCTGTTTGGCTTGCCGTTGAAGGTGGCGGCGCTGGCCCGGCTGAAGCGGCAGCAGGGTTCGTCCGGCGACGAGTAACCGGTCTCAACAATCGATGAGGAGCCGGGGATGCCAATCGGCATCCTCATTTCGTTGCGCGAGCGAGACCCGCGAACTCCGTGACTCAGGGTAAGCGCACGCGGATGGCAGCCGCCTCGGCGGCGTCGTAGGCTGCCTTCTCTTCGGCAATCTCAGCCAGACCGTCCCGGCTCAACCCGTCGATGATGTCGCGTAGCCAGATCACGTGCGCGTCGGTGAAATCGTCGCGCACGCGTGGGCCGAGTGTGTCGAGGTCGACCGACTGCCCATTGTCGAGCTCACGCAGCGCCGCGATCACCCGGCCGCGGTAGTAGCGCATGGAGCCGTTGAAGGGCTCCTCTTTCTTCTTGCGCGTCCCCTTCGGGAGCGCGGCGATCACCGTCTGGATCTCGGGGAAGGCGGCGCAGTGTGCCTGAAGCGGGCAGGTCAGGCAGGCAGGCCGCGGCGAGGTGCATTGCACCGCCCCGAGCTCCATCAGCGCCTGATTCCACTCGTAGCCGTCGCCCTCCGGCACCAGCTCATCCGCCAGCGACTGGAGCTCGCGGGTCGTCACCCGCTCCCGCGGAAGCTCCGGGCCGAGCAACAGGCGATGGAGTACGCGCCGGATGTTGGTGTCGAAGAAGCCGACGTCCTGCTCGAAGGCGAAGCAGGCGATCGCGCCCGCCGTGTATGGTCCGATTCCCGGCAGATCGCGCAGGGCGGCCAGATCGCGTGGCATCTGCCCTTCGTGGCGCTCGATCACCGCCTGTGCCGTGCGCTGCAGGTTCACCGCGCGCGGTTGTAGCCGAGTCCCGACCAGAGCCGGATCACCTCGGCGGTGGGGGCCGTGGCCAGCGCCGCGAAGGTCGGGAAACGCGTCGAGGAACTGGTGATATTTCGGGATGACGCGATCGACCTGAGTCTGCTGCAGCATGACTTCCGAGACCAGGATGCGATAGGGATCGCGCGTGCGGCGCCAGGGAAGATCGCGCGCATTGGCGCGATACCAGGCGAGGAGATCGTCGCGCAGGTGGGAGATCGCGCCGGGATCGGGTGTGGTCATTGGGCGTTCGGTGTCTCAGTCACACGTCAATTTTACCCGCTGGCGCCGGTGGAGTACCGAGATCCGGCCATGGGCCCGCGTCTCTGCTACAGGCGTAGCTCTCCCTCGAAGACCGGCACGACCTGGCCGCCCACCTCGACCCGGCCCGGCTCGCCATGGTCGTTCTCGACGCGCAGATGGATGAAGCTCTGGCGGCCCATGGCGGTCCCCTGCTCGCTCACGATCTCGATGACTTCCGGGCCGTGGGCCAGACCGTACTTGACGAGGTAGGCGCCCAGGGGGCCGTTGGCGCTGCCGGTCGCCGGGTCTTCGCGCAACATGCCGCGCCCGACGCCGATCATGCGGGCGTACGCGCGATTCCGGTCCGGCTCCGGCGCGAACATGAAGGCGGAGCGAACTCCTTGACCGGCCCTGGCGATGCAATCGCGATACGCGTCGAGTCGCGGCGAGACGCGATCGACGACTTCCTTGTCGCGTAACGGCACGTAAAGAAACGGCGACCCGGTCGAGGCCTGCTGCACCGGCGCATCCGGCAGCAGATCGTCCCTCTCCAGGCCCAGCGCGGCGGCGATCGCGTCCCGATCCTCGAAGACGTTGCCGAACGAGGCCGGGCCTTGATCCATCCAGACGAACTCACCGTGGGCAGTCTGCTCGGCACGCACGGTAATCGGCCCGATGTCCGAGTTCCAGCACGATGCGGCGTGGAGCCGGGAGGCAGCATGCGCTGATCTCCCAGGACCCAGGCGGTGCCCACGGTTGGATGCCCGGCGAACGGGAGTTCGGCCGTCGGGGTGAAGATGCGTACGCTGGCGACATGGTCAGGGTTGGCCGGTGGCAGCACGAATGTCGTCTCTGAGAGGTTCATCTCGTTGGCGATCGCCTGCATCTCGCCATCGGAGAGTCCGCGCGCGTCGAGAAAGACGGCCAGTGGATTGCCGCCGAAGATGCGGTTGGTGAAGACGTCGACCTGCACGAAACGATAGGGGCGTGTGTGGCCGCGAGTCATCTCCATTTTCCTCTCGTTCTGGCGGGCATTCAATCGGATACGAGCTTCCCACAGGGATCGCCAAAGATCAATCCAGCAACCACCGGGCACGAAGTATGCCGCGCGGATCCAGCGTCGCGACGATTTACGGCAGCTCGCTGGGCGTTAGGATGATCCCAACTCCGTTTGGAGGGAGAGGAGAAAAGAATGCGACGACTCAGGGTAGGACTGATTGGCACAGGCACCATTGCCAACAGCGCGCACCTGCCGGCCATCGCGCACCTGCACGAAGAGCTCGAGCTAGTCGCGGTCGCCGATATTCGGCCGGAGATGGCCGAGAAGGCCGCCAAGGAATACGGCGCCTCGGCCTGGTACAGCGACTATCGCGAGCTGCTGGCCCGGCCGGACATCGATTTCGTCGATATCTGCACGCCGGAATTCCTGCACCGGGAGCAGGTGGTCGCGGCGGCCGAGGCCGGTAAGCATATCCACTGTGAGAAGCCGATGTCCTCGACGGTAGAGGAAGCGGACGCGATGATCGAAGCCGCGCGCCGCAACGGCGTCAAGCTGATGATCGGCCACAGCCGCCGCTTCACGCCGTCGCTACCAGCGCATTCGCGAGGCGATCGCGCGCGGCGAGATCGGCGAGGTGCGCATCGTCCGCGAGAACGAGCGCCGCGCGGGGTCGATGTACACCGCGCTCAACCGCTGGGCCGGCTACTGGGCTCCCGAAGAGGGTCGTCCATGGATCGCGTCGGCGCAGTACACGCAAGGCGCCGCACTGACGAACGCGGTGCACGAGACCGATCTGGCGCGCTGGTTCGCCGGACAGGATGGAGCCGCGGTCTACGCCGAGGCGCGCATCCTCGATCCGCGCGGCGAAGTGCCCGACATGATCAGCTACACCATCACCTTCCAGAACGGCGCGATCGGCGCGGCCGAGGTGGTGAACCAGCTACCCACCGGCTACCCCTACTTCCACATGATGGAAGTGTTTGGCACCGACGGAACGATCCGGGCCACCGATCCGCCGATGTCACCCTACGAGATCTGGACGACCGACGGGATGCACTTCCCGACCAACTTCGCGCTGCTCATTCACGTCGACGAAGCCTATGTCAACGAGCTACACCAGTTCGCCGCCAGTGTTCGCGACGATACCCCGGTTCCGCTCGATCCGTGGGAGGCACGGCAAGCGGTGGCCCTCTCGGTGGCGGCCGTCGAGTCGAGTCGAACCGGCCGCGAGAGTCGAGATCCCCGCGGCCAATCGTCCGGGAGGTGCGCGATGAGCGGATCACGACCGATCGCGGTCATCGGTAGCAGCGATCTGGCCGATGCGGTCAGCAATGCGATTCGCCACTCGCCGTCGCATCAGTTCGCCGGAGCCGTGGCAGCCGGTCAGCCGGTGCCCGATGGCACTGGAATGGTCTTGAACCTGGCGACGGGATCGGATCAGGTAGCGGCTCTCAAGGGGCTGGCATCGTCCAAGCTGCCGGTGGCGACGCTGCCGCTGGCGACGAGCGACGACGCCGCGCGCTCGGCGCTCGGCGGCGGTCGCATCGTCCAGGTCAGCCCGCTGCGTGGTTTCTCGGCGCTCGAGGCGTTCCGGGCCGACGTGCGCAGCGGGGAAGGCCGGCATGTCGTACGGTATCTTCGGCGCGCACCGGGTGCGTCAGGGACGAGCCGATCTGTTCGATTCAGTCGGCGTGCCGCTGCTGCACTTCGCCTTCGAATTGTTCGACGAGCCGCTGGTTCGCGTGCAGACGACGCGCGCGAATCTGTTCGGTGCGAGTGGCGACGCCTGGTTCGTCATCGCGAGAGGGGCGAACGATCTGATCGTCACGCTGGAGTTCGCGGCGTCGCTGTCCGCGAGTGCCCCGGCGCCGGAGCAGATCCTGTTCGAGGCGACCGGCTCGGGGGGTATGCTGCGGGCCGAACCGACCAGGCAGGTCATCCAGGTTTCCGGGCATGACGCGCAGACGCGGGATGTCGCCTGGTGGCCGGACGAGGCGCCGGGTTTCGTGGAGGCTGCCGTTCAGACGACCGACATCCACGAGCCGGCCCGAGAGCTGGCCTTTCTCGACTTCTTAGCCGCGGTGCGGCAGTCGGCCGAGAGCGGCCAGCCGGTTGAGCTGAGGTAGAGGTCTACTCGACCTCGACGATGACTTCGATCTCGACCGCGATCTGGCCGGGCAGTCCGCCCATACCGACCGCGGAGCGCGCATGGCGGCCGCGATCGCCGAAGACTTCCACGAAGAGATCCGAGCAGCCGTTGATCACCTTCGGCTGCTCGCCGAAGTCTGGAGCGCAGTTCACCATCCCGAGCACCTTCACCACGCGCTTGACGTGATCCAGGTCTCCGACGGCATCCTTCATCACCGTGATCAGCGTAAGCCCGACCGTGCGAGCTTGCTGGTACGCCTCTTCGGTCGTGATGTCCGTGCCGACTTTGCCGGTCTTGGGCCGGGTGCCGTCCTCGTTATAGGGTCCCTTGCCGGAAAGATAGAGCAGGTTTCCGGTCTTCACCCAATGGACGTAGTTGCCGGCCGGTTGTGGCAGTGCGGGGAGCGTGAGCCCCAGCTCTTTGAGGCGGGCCTCGGTCTGCATGATCTTCCCTCCACCTTCGCTACGAACGGTCCACTTCACCGGAGTTCGGAATCTGGCTGACTCCGGCACTGACAGGATAGGGGAATCCGCAAACGTTGGCTACTGATGGCGTTCGACAGCAGGGTCGAACAAGCCGGGAGAATCATGCCAGCGGACTCTGGCTGCCTTCCTGGCCCGTTGGGAGCCCTCTGAAAAGGCGGCGGACTAACGTTTCAGGTGGACCAAACTGGGGGCTCCGGTCAAGAGCATGCGCTGTTCCCGACGGCACGGTGCGCCCGTTACATTGCGATCATTCGCGACTAAGCGAGAGCGCCAGGGATGGCACGACGAACGACAGGAGAAAAATCGGCAAAATGCTCTTCCCACTGCAGCGGAAGGCGATGACTTGGTCCTCGGCCGCATCAAAGGTCTGAATTCGGCTCGAGTTGCGACCATTGCGGACTTGCACAGTGTGACGTCCTGGTTCGACGGGCGTCTCGAGCGTATCGTGCAATTCAATCGACCCAACACGCTCCGCATCGACCAAGACATCGAAGGTACCGCGACGGACTTCAACGCCGATTGTTTTTCGCGTCACTTTGAGCGTTGCCGGCATCGTCGTTCTCCTTATCGGTTGAGCCGCGTGTCTTCTCCTCTGAGCATTCTCGTTTCACCCGCTGAGAATCCTGGCGGAAAACCGCAGCGCTCTCATCCTTTAGCCGAAGTGACCCCAGTGCGTGGCAATGATCAGGAGCGCGCCAGCGACGGCGAGTGCGATCCCGGCGACGACGGTCCGAAATCGGCCCACCTTGATTGCTCCGATCTCCGCGGCGACCAGCCAGATTCCAGCGATCAGGACGAGCAAGAATCCGACTTCGGCAAGTCGAATGCCCGTGTGCGGGGCAATCACCATCGCGACGATTATGTTTGGCACTGGTCTTCGCTCCTTCCATAGCCGATCTTCTGCGTCGGTGAAGGCGCCTGAGCCTGAGCGCTCCGTATCCCCAGAGGGTGAGTCCGCAGGTACTCCTTGACCGGACGCAGCCTTCAGCGCCATCGACCGCACATGCTCGAACAGCGACGTCACGTCCACTCCGTGAGGATCTGGTCGCGGCGAAACGTGCCAATCGCCGCGTAGATGGTGAGCACATCGAGCACCGCCAGTGCCGCGGCGATCAGGAGCAGGTTGGTGACCGTCAGCTTCAGCACCTGAATCTCCGTGAGGAGATAGATGACGATCAATGGCAGCATGGGAATGGCTGAGCCGAGTTGCTGCGCCGTGCGCACATCTGTCGACCGAGCGGAGATGAGGACGTTCGACGCGACGCTGAACAGACTCACGAGTGGCGCGAGCAGCAGCAGGATCACCACGATGTTCCAGTTCGGATAGTAGAGACGGTGGAACGTGCCATGGACAAAGACGTCGACCAGCACCATGAAGGGCACCGCGGCGATGTAGCTCGCGACGATCGCCGGCAGGAGGGCCGCGAGCCCTTTGCCAACCAGGATCTCGCCATCCGTCACCGGCGTCGCCAGCAGCGGCTCCAGGCTCCGCTGCACCTTCTCACCCACCAGGCTGTAGGAGGCGATGCCAACCGGCAAGATCGCCGCGCCGATCGCGAACCAAAAGGAGAAGGCGTCAATCCGCGCCCCCACCAGAGTGGTGTTCGTGGTCTTACTGGTAATGTATTTGACCAGGAACGGAAACCCGAGCGCCGTCAACAATTCGAAGATCACGAGTGAATAGAGGATGTTCCGTTTCTTGCGGAAGACCATGAAATCCTTCGACGCGATCAGCCACGATTTCGAGAGTCTCATCGCGTCTCCTGAATAATCCGCAGATACGTTTCTTCGAGGGCCGGGTTGAGCTGCGTGACGTATTGGACGCGTCCGCCCGCCGCGACCAGCGCAGCGACGAATTTGGGGTTGTCATTCAACGGATCGTCGACGTCGATGGTGAGCGTGTTTCCCTCGCGGATCAGATTCTTCGGCTTTAGACGCTGCAGGACCGAGACCATCGCGTCGTCCACTTCGGCCAGCTCGATCACCGTCTTATTTCCCCAGATCCGCTCGCGCAACTCGTCCGGGGCATTCACGGTCAACAGCTTCGTTCTCAGAATGCCGATGCGATCGCACATGCGTTGCGCTTCGTCCAGATTGTGCGTGTTGAGGAAGATCGTCTTCCCTTCACGCCGCAGCTGAAGGATGAAGTCGGTCACGACTTTGGACGACTCCGGATCCAGGCTGGCCGTCGGCTCATCCATGAACAGGATTTGTGGATCGTGCACCAGCGCCCGTGCCACCGCGACCTTCTGCTTCATGCCTCGCGAGAAGCTCCCAACCGCTTGGTCTCGCTTGTCCCATAGGTCGAGCATGGTGAGGAACTTTTCGATATTCTGTTGCCGTTGAGGTTGTGGGCACTCGTAGAGCTTGCCGTAGAAATCGAGGTTGTCGTAGGCGCTGAGCTCTTCGTAGAGGCCGACGTTATCAGGAACCAGACCGATCATCTTGCGGATCTGCAATGAATCCTTGGGGTTGGCGATGTCATACCCACCGATGTGCGCGTCCCCACTCGTCTTGGAAATGAGACAGCAGAGCATGCGCATGGTGGTGGTCTTGCCGGCACCATTTGGGCCGAGAAAGCCGAAGATCTCACCTTCGTCAACGTGGAAGGAGACGTCATCAACGGCGATAGCGTCGCCGAACCGCTTGGTCAGGTGCTGCACGTCGATCATCGGTGCGTGGCGAACCGGTGTTGCGACTGTGTCACGTACGTTCGTCGAGTCCAACCGTTCACATCTGCGTCAGATCCGTCAAAAAGTGATATCACCATAAGGGTGGCCCATGGCCGTTGTCAACGAGCGCGGTGAGGGGGTCCAATCATGGGGCGTAGCGACGTCCAGGACACGGTAACGGCGCCGCCGCGTGTTCCGATTCAGGAGCGGCGCGTCGACGGTCTGTCAGGATTCCCGTTGCTGGGCGGCGCGGTTGGGGCGGCGACCACCGGTGTCGCCCTGCTGATCGCGGTTGGGGGCCGGCCCGGTCATATCCTCGGCGTGCTGGTCGTCTTCCTCGCGCTTCTGACGCTCCGCGGTTTGATCACCGTCGAGCCGGGCAACGCACGAGTGATCCTGCTCTTCGGCGACTACCGAGGCACGGTGCGCACCCCGGGTCTCCGCTGGGTCAACCCATTAACGCGCCGGCCGACGATTTCAACCCGCATTCGCAATCACGAGAGCACGACGGCCAAAGTGAACGACGCCGACGGCATCCCCATCGACATCGCCGCCGTGGTGGTCTGGCAGGTGACCGATACGGCGCAGGCCTGCTTCGCAGTGGAGGATTTCGTCGCCTTCGCCGGATCCGGCCGAGACGGCGGTGCGGCACGTCGCGCTCACGCTATCCCTCGACGCGCACGACAGCGCTCAGCTCAGCTTGCGCGACACCGACGAGATTACTGAGCAGCTGGCATGCGCGAGATCGCCGCGCGCGTCGCCCCGGCGGCGTGACCGTCATCGAAGCGCGGATCACGCGGCTTGCCTATGCGCCGGAGATCGCTCGGTGATGCTGCAACGGCAGCAGGCCGCGGCCGTGGTGGCAGCCCGACAGCGCATCGTGGAGGGTGCTGTCGGTATGGTCGAGCTCGCGTTGGCGCGCCTGGAGCAACACGCCATGGTGGAACTGGATGACGAGCGCAAAGCGGCGATGGTCAGTAACCTGCTGGTCGTGCTCTGCGGGAGCGCGGCACTCAGCCGATCGTCAATGTCGGATCCCTCTACCATTGATCGGAATGAGCGTCGCTCATGAATCAGCGGAAGAACATCCTCCTCAGACTGGACCCGAAGGTGCACGATGCGCTAGCACGCTGGGCGGGCGACGAACTGCGTAGCACCAATGCCCAGATCGAATTCTTGCTGCGGCGCGTACTGTCTGAAGCCGGACGGCTGCCGGCCGATATCGGCCACCTGCCGCGTCGCGGACGCCCGCGCCGGCGCGGACCGGAGGAAGAAGATGCGGCTGATTGACGGTGGCGTCCGCACTGTTGGGAACAGGGGTGGCTCCCTTCCCGATCTTGAGCTTCACCAACACCGCCTGCAAGCGTCCTGGGATGAGATGGCCCGCAGCACAGATGCAGAGCCCGTGGTCAGGAATCGGTTTCTGGTGGTCCGACGCAGTCGTCGGCCCTTGATGCCATCACCGTGCCACCGCCGATGTCGCGGCTGGGTGCATGGAAATGGGGAATGAGCAGCACGGGTCTATCCGAAAATGGGGTACGGCTGGATTGTCGAAATGGTGAGGTTGTCCGAAAGAATGAAGTGGGGCGATCACTGCGGACCGCCCCACCCTCCTCCTCACGTGCCGGGGTGGTGTTTCACCTCGCGACGTCTTAATGCTACGCCGCCGGACGTGATATCGGTTTTATTCCCGAGAAATGCGTTCACTCGATTAACGAGCCTGTTCGAACCAGTCCGGGTCGCGCGGGTCGTACCACGTCACGCCGGTCATGCGCCGCAGCCAGGTCAGCTGGTGCCGGGCGTAGCGATGCGTGTGGAACTTGATGCGCTCCACCGTCTCCTCCAGGCTCGCCCGACCGTGCAGGAAGTCGATGATTTCCGAATAGCCGATCGCGCTCATCGCGGGCAAGTCGGGCGAGACGCCCGCGCTCAGCAACGCGCGAACCTCGTCGATCCATCCCTGAGCGATCTGCTCATCGACGCGTGCGTCGATTCGCCGGTACAGCTCGTCTCGTGGCAGGGTCAGGCCGATGAGCAGCACCCGGAAGGGCGGCGGCGACTTCCCTTCGAGATCGCTCATGCGCTTCCCCGTGTGATGGTGGATCTCGAGCGCGCGGATGACCCGGCGCACGTTCATGAACGGGATACGTGAAGCAGCTGCCGGATCGACCTGCTCGAGACGGCGATGCAGGTATTCCGGTCCTTCGGCCTGGACGAGCTTCTCCAGCGAGGCGCGAAACTCGTGGTCTGGTGGCACCTCCGGTATGCGCCAGCCTTCGAGCAGAGCGTTCACGTACAGGGGCGTTCCGCCGGCCAGAATCGGCACGTGCCCCCGCTCGTGCACGCAGGCGATGGCGCGCATGGCGTCGCGCTGGTAGAGGGGCAGGGAATAGTCGTCCTGTGGATCGAGGAAGCCGATCAGGTGGTGGGGCACGCCCTCCATCTCGTTCTCGGCCGGTGTCGCGGTGCCGATGCTCATGCCGCGATAGAGGTAGCGTGAGTCCGCCGAAACAACCTCGCCGTGCACCGCTCGTGCCAGTCGAATCGCCGCGCCGGTCTTGCCGGCCGCTGTCGCGCCCACAACCGCGATAACAGGTTTCTTGTCTGGCGATGGGGTGGTTGTTACAGTTGTTTCGTTCATGTACCCGTCTCGATCCAACGCGGTCGTGAGTGGCGGGCTAAGGAGGGTTGCTTGCTCAGGTTGATGATCCAGTCACTCAAAATCGCTGCGATTATCGTCTTGACTCTCGCTATCATTTTCGTCTCGCAACGCACGCTATTTCATTATCTCAATAGCGCGAGCGCGTCGTCCGGCCAGCCGGTCACCTTCGTGGTCGCCGAGAACGAGAGCGTCGGCAGCGTCGCCACGCGGCTCCAGGACGCCCATCTGATCCGCTCCGGCACCTACTTCAAACTGAAGATGCGGCTGAGCAATGCCGATTCCAAGCTCAAGGCGGGGCGTTTCACCCTCGATGAGGGGATGTCGGTCGACCAGATCATCACCGCCTTGACGACGGGCGACAACGTTCAGGTGATCAATATTCGGTTTCAGGAGGGCTGGCGCACCGAGCAGTTCGCGGAACAGCTCGTGCAGGCGGGGTTGATCCAGACGACCGATCAACTCACTCAGGTAATCCAGAATGGCACCTGGAACTACGATTTTCTTGCCAGCCGCCCGAGCCAAACGTCGCTGGAGGGCTTTCTGTTCCCGGATACCTATCAGTTCCGTGCCGATGCGACGCCGGACGACATCATCAACACCATGCTCGCGAACTTCGCGAAGCGAGTTCCGCAGAGTGAGCAGGCCAAGGCGCAAGATCTGGGCTTGAATCTCTACCAGGTCATGATCGTCGCGTCCATCGTCGAGCGGGAAGCCGTCGTTCCCGAGGAGCGGCCGATCATTGCCTCGGTCTACTACAACCGGTTGAAGAAGAACATGCCGTTGCAGGCTGACCCCACGGTGCAGTACGCCATTGGGAAGACGGGTAACTGGTGGCCGCAGATCACTCCCAATGACCTGAATGTCCAATCGCCGTACAACACCTACCAGAGCCCGAGCCTGCCGCCTGGGCCGATCTGCAACCCGAGCGTCGCGTCGATCGACGCCGCGTTGAATCCCGCTCAGACCGACTATCTCTACTTCGTCGCCAAGGGCGACGGTAGTGGGACGCACGTCTTCGCCAAGACGTACGACGAGCAACTGCAAAATATCAAGAAGTACGGCGGCGGGTGAGATCGGTGATCCGGGGCCTGAGACGTCAGATGGCGAAGGACGCCAGTCCATGTTACGCGTCGGCCTGATCGGCTATCCGGTCCAGCATAGTCTCTCTCCGGCCTTCCAGCAGGCGGCGTTTGACGCGCTCGGGCTGGACGTCCGCTATGAATTGTGGCCAACGCCGCCGGAGGAGATGCCGTCTCGCGTTGCCGGGCTGCGCGCGGCCGATATCCTCGGTGCCAACGTCACCGTGCCCCATAAGCAGCGCGCGTTCGACCTGGTCGACCGCGTCAGCGATCTGGCTCGGCGTGCCGGGGCGGTCAACACCATCGTCAAGGTGGGTGACGAGCTGCAGGGCGACAATACCGACGTCGCCGGGTTCCTGGCGCCGTTACGTTCGCGAGATCTGTTGCAGGCGGAGATGAAGGTCGTCGTGCTGGGCGCTGGTGGCGCGGCGCGCGCCGTCGTCGTGGCGCTTCAGTCGGTCAGCTGCTCCGGCATCGTGGTCGCCAACCGGACGACGGAGCGGGCCCGATCGCTGGCCCGGGAGTTGGGTGGAGCGGTTGATGCCTGTGGATTCGACGCGGAGCTCACGCGGCATCTGCGACAAGCCGATATGCTGGTGAACGCGACCTCGATTGGGTGGGAAGGCGATCTCCTCCCCATCGAGGAAGCGGTGCTCGCTGTGCTGCCACACAGCGCGCTCGTGTACGACCTCACCTACCGAGCGACGTCGCTCCTCAGGATGGCCGAACGGCTGGGCCATCCGACGCTCGACGGGCTCGAAATGCTGGTGGCTCAGGGCGCCGAGTCTTTCCGGCGCTGGACCGGTCAGGAACCGCCGCTGGACCTCATGCTCGATGCCGCGAGGGCGGCCGCCCTCCCCCGCTGATCGTCACCGATGAACCCGCGAATTGTGACTACGGTCCCACACGCAGTCGAACGTCCGGCTGGTAGGCTCGTGATTGAGCGGCCGGGTGCGTGGGCAGCCTGGATGCGCGATCGAACCAGACCATGCTGATGACGTTGGAGTGGACGCGATGTTGCTAGCGGTGTTCGTCGTTGTGGCCGGAATTGCCGGCGCGTTTGCGGGATCACTGATCCATGCCGCGGCGGTGCGCCTGCCGTCCGATCTCGATCCGATTGGTCCGCCTATCTGCGCCAGCTGCTCCGTGGTACAGCCGAAACGCGCGATGTTCCCCGGCTGGTCGGGCACCTGCGCGGCCTGTGGTTTCGCCGACAATCGCGTTCGCTGGGCGACCGAGGTCGCCGCGATGGCCCTCGCGATGACGGCCATCATCGTCTACCACGCCACGCTTCTCGGTGTCGGGGTCGCGCTCTTCAGCCTGCTGCTGCTTTTGATCTTGCGTATCGACTGGCAGCATCATCTTATCTTCACGATTACTATCGTTCCCGGGATCGTCCTGGCGCTCGCATTGGCGGTGTTGCGCTCGCCGTCGGCGCTTGTCTCGGCGAGCATCGCCGGAGTTGGAGCCGGGCTTCTGTTCGCATCCTTCTTCGCGCTGGCCGTCCTTATCTATCGCAAGCAGGCGCTGGGGTTTGGCGACATTCTGCTGGCGGTGCTGATCGGCACGATGACCGGCATCCGCTCGATCATCCCCGCACTTTTCGTCGGCATGCTCCTGGCCGCCGCGGGTGGTGTGCTGCTGGTCGCGATCGGCCGGCGCACGCGGCGCGACTACATCCCGTACGGCGCGTATCTCTGCGCCGGTACGATCATCATTCTCCTGATGCACTGACCGTAAGCGACGGCGATGTCTCGATCAATGGGCCGGAGGGTTCCTGGCGACGGCCAGTACGCGCTGGAACTCGGCGGTGAAGGCATGCGCGAGGTCCGCGTTGTCGATGATCAAGAGGTTCTCGTCGTTGCTGGTATTCGCGCTCGCGCTGAAGTTGAATGAGCCGAATATGACGATCCGGTCGTCGACGATGATGACTTTGTGGTGCATCGACCAGGGATTCCCATCCGTGTAGACAGCGAGCCCGGCGTCTTTCAGCTTTTTATATTGTGAATAGACCGTCTCCGATCCGGTCGTCTCGAACACTCCGCTGACCGCAACCCCATTCCTGGCCCTGGCCAGCATGGCGTTGCCGATATCGTTATAGGTGAACGAAAAGGCCATGAAGTCGACGCTCGTGCGCGCTCCGTCGATGGCCTGAACGATCAGGGGGGCACAGCTGGTTTCGGGGGAGAAGCAGGTTCGTGCCGACGTGCCCTCGATAGAGAGGACCGGGTGCGGATTTGTGCGGTTCTTGGCTTTGCCGAAGTCGTGCTCCACGAACATCTTCTCGAACTCATTGGTGTAGTTGGCGGCCAGATCGGCGGAGTGGATCACGATCATGTTGTTGTTGAGGTGATAGGTGTCTGAGTCGGTGTAGTTCCAGGACCCGGTCGAGACCCATTCGCCGTCAACGACCGTGAACTTGTCGTGCATGATCGCCTCACGCTGGTCGTCCACGACTGGGATCTTCGCCTGCTTCAGCGTTGCAAACGCCGCCTGCACGGAAGCGTCGGTGCTGGTCAGCGTGTCGGTGTCGGTCACCATGCGCACGCGCACTCCCCGCCGCGATGCCTGAGCCATGGCGGTCGCCACGTCGCCGAGGTTGAAATCGTAGCTGGCGACGTCGATGGTTTTGGTCGCCTTGTTCATCAGATCGACGAGCTGGGTGTCGATGCCGCCGTGATGGTTGGCGGGATTGTCGGGATATTTCGGATCGGTGAAGTAGATCTGATACCAGTCACTGAACCCGGCCGGCGAGGTGGGCGCGGGCTGCGTCGTGCGCCGGTGGACCAGGACCAGGCCAAGGACCAGGACCACGGCGATGAGGACGACGGCGATCGGCGCGGTCCAGCCCGCGAGCCCACGTTTCATACACCCTGCTCCTGGAGCGCGGCTTTCAATGCGTCGATCGCGCGTTCCGCTCGGACGTCCGGTAACGCCGTCAGCGTCCAACCCGAGCGAAACCGACTGTCGTACTCTCGTCGCCTCGTCGGGGCTGAGCATTGGGGCGCCCAGACAGCCGTCAAGCGCCGCGGCGTCGCCGGTCTCAACGGCAGCCACGATGCCGCGGGTCAGCGCGCGTGCCGATCGACTCACCTGATCCTCGGCCGTTTGCGCGGACGAGTGTTCCGCAGCCCGGCGCGCCGCGACGGGTACGAGCGACGTCACGAACGTCAGAATCGGACCGAACCCTGCGTCGGTGAGCTGGCCGCGCAACGTTTCGTCCTCGGACAGTCGCTCGATGACGACTTGAGCCATGCGCTCCAGGTCGACCGACGATGGCGGAACGGGTGGTAGAGGTTCTGAATCGGTGCGCGCCCGCAAGAGGCGGCGAATGAGCATCCTTAGCCGGAGCATGGTTCACCCCCGTGGGTCAAGCCGAACTGAGCGCTCCGAACGACGTTGCCGAACGCAGGCAATGATATCCTGTCGAGGGTATGGGTGATGCTCACAAGAGGTAGTGGACGCAACAGGAATCGGGAGAGCGAAGATGGGCAGGCTCGACGACAAGATCGCGATCATCTCGGGCGCGGCGACCGGTATCGGCGCGGCGACCGCGCGGCGATTCGTGGCCGAAGGGGCGCGGGTGGCGATTGTCGATCTCAACGAGGCGGATGGCGGGGCACTGGCGGAGGAGCTTTCAGGCGGCGCCGGGAAGGCGCGGTTCTTCGCCTGCGACGTCGCTGATCTGGACGGCGTGCGCGAGGTCGTCGACCAGGCCGCCGCGGCCTTCGGCGGCATCGACATCGTCTTTGCCAACGCGGCCGCGGGAACGATCGTGATCGGCGGCACCGTCGAATCGATTGAGCCGGAACGCTGGGATCTCGCCTTCGGCGTCAACACGCGCGGCGTCTACGCGCTGACGCGCGCGGCGCTGCCGCATATGCGGGCGCGTGGCGGCGGGTCGATCATTCTGACCTCATCCAGCAGCGCCTTCATCGGCACCTCGGCGCGCCCGACGCACGCCTATGCGGCGACCAAGGGAGCGCTCATCTCGCTGGCGCGGTCGATGGCGGTGAGCTATGGGCCGGAGGGGATCCGGGTCAATGCCCTGGCTCCCGGGCTGGTGCGCACCCGGCTCACGGAGGACATCGTCTCCCAACCGGAGCGACTCGAGCAGGCGATCAAGGGGATTCCGCTTCGCCGCTACGCCATGCCGGCTGAACTGGCGTCATGCGCGCTCTTCCTCGCCAGCGACGACGCCAGCTTCGTGACTGGAACCGTCCTCGTCGCCGACGGCGGGCAAACGATCATGTAGTACGCGCGCTCGCAAGAATTCTGATAACGAGAATATGGGGATGCCGGGGAGGACGTGAAGTCCTCCCCATTTGCGTCGGTTTCAGCTCGTCTGGCCGGAAGCCGGCAGGACGACGACGGACTGGGCGCTGATGGTGCCGTCCGATGCGCGGCTGATGGTCACCAGAACGGATGAACCCGTCGTAACCGCGCTCTGATCGGCCTTCTGGGTCGTCGCGTAGGTGGTCTGATCGCTGAGCGTCACCGACGTCGTCGATCCGTTTGCGAGGGTGATCTGCAGTTGCTGGCCGTTGACTGACGCCACCGTGCCGGTTACCGGCCGGTTCGCGGCCGCTCCGCCGCCAAAGCCACCACCGGTGCCGCCCGTGCCGCCACGGGTTCCGCCGCCGTTCGACCCGCCGGACGGCTGACTGCTGGCGCTCTGCGGGCTCGCGGGGAGAACGACGACTGACTGCGCCGTCAAGGTTCCATCCGTGGCGGCTGTCGTCGTCACGTAGACCTCGGCGCCGGACTTCAAGGCGCTCTTGTCAGCCTTCTGCGACGACGCGTACGTCGTCTGGTCATTCAGAGCGACCGTGGTCGAGGCGCCCGAGGCGAGCGTGACCTGCAGCTGCCCGCTGGCGATGGAAGCGACCTTCGCTTCAATCGGCCGTCCACCGAATCCGCCCGCGAATCCCGCTCCGCCAGCCGCGCGGCCGCCCGCCTGCGGAGTTGCCGATTGACTGGCGGACGCCTGCGCGCCGGTGCTGTTCGTGTTGGCGTTCGTACCGCTGTTCGTTCCACCGGTGTTACCAGCGGTTGTTCCGCCGTTCGTTCCGTTGGCGCGGGTGAACGACCCGATCGAGGCCGCGCTGGCATTCGACGTCGTCGAATGACGGCCATAGACGGTGCCTGCGGCGAATGCGGCACCCAGACAGATGCCGAAGACCGCGACCCCAATCAGGATCTTCCCGAACGAGAGCTTCATTCACCCACGACCTTTCCCAAGATGTTGCGGCTGTTACCATCGAGCAACAGCGCTAGTTGCCGGATACCATTACTCATAGCGGAGCGCCTGGATCGGATTGAGCTGCGCGGCGCGCATGGCTGGGTAGAGTCCGAAGAAGACGCCGATAGCCGCCGAAACCAGAAACGCCAGCAACACCGAGCTCGTCGCGACCGACGTGTAAAACGTCTCCGTACCCAGCTGGCGCCCATTTGCGATGTGGGCCGTGCCGATTCCGAGGGCGACGCCAAGTGAGCCGCCCAGCACGCTGACCGTCAGGGATTCGACCAGAAACTGCATCAAGATATCCTGACGCCGCGCCCCCATGGCCTTGCGAATGCCGATCTCACGCGTTCGTTCCGTCACCGAGACCAGCATGATGTTCATGATCCCGATGCCACCGACGACGAGCGAGATCGCCGCGATGCTTCCAAGCAGGATGGTGAAGGTCTGGGTCGAGGCGGTGAGCGTCGCGATCGTATCTTGCTGGCTCTGAATCGTGAAGTCAGGCTGGGCCACGTTGTGCTGCTGCATGAGAAGGGCCGTAATGTCGTTCGTGGCGGCCGTCATCTGATTCTTGTTGCCGACCGAGACGTTGATCGTCGAGATCTCATAGGAGCCCGAGCTGGTGCGGGCGACCTGAACCTTGGTCACCAGCGTCGTGATCGGAATGAAGACCTGGTCGTCCTGGTTGCCGAGCGCGGTGCCGCCCTTCGATTCCATGACGCCTTCGACACGAAACGGCAGCGCGGAGCTGCCGCGACTGAGGCGGATCTCCTGCCCCACCGGGTCGTTCGTGCCAAACAGCTCCTGCGCCACGTTGGCCCCCAGCACGATCACGGGGGAGGCGGAGCTGACGTCCTGATCGGTGATGAACGTGCCCTCGGATGGGTGGAAGTTCCGCACGTCCTCGTAGGCTGAGGTTGTGCCGACGATGCGCGTATTCACGTTCTGACCCTGGTACGCCAGCTGGGCGTTGCTGTCCGATTCGGGAGCCACGCCGCTGACGAGCCCGACGTTCTGGCTGATGGCCGTTGCGTCGTTGAGAGTCAATGTCGAGCTCGATCCCGCCGCGCCGCGGACTCCGGCGGTAGTGGCTGCTCCCGGCCGGATGAAGAGCAGATTCGAGCCGAGGCCGGCGATGCGGTTGGTCACCTGCTGTTGCGCGCCACGGCCGACCGCGATGAGCGAGATGACGGCGCTCACGCCGATGATCACGCCGAGCATCGTCAGTAACGTCCGCAGCTTGTTGGCCGTCAACGCGTTGAAGGCGATCCGGAAGGCGTCATCGATCGTCATTGTGGTCGCTCACTCCGCGCCGCGACGGCGCCGTTCCGAACGTCGGACAAGAGCTCACCGTCCCGCATCGTGACGACACGCTGGGCGCGCGCCGCGACGTCGGGTTCGTGCGTGACGAGCACGATGGTGATATTGCGTTCCTGGTTGAGCTGCTGAAACAGATCGAGAATCTCGCTGGTGGAATGGCTGTCCAGGTTGCCGGTCGGCTCGTCGGCGAGGATGAGGCTCGGATTCTTCACCAGGGCACGCGCGATACCCACGCGCTGCTGCTGGCCGCCGGAGAGCTCGGTGGGCCGGTGGTTGAGTCGATCGCCCAACCCGACCGTCACCAGCGCCTCGCTGGCGATCTGGCGCCGGTTCGGGGTGCCGCTGTAGATGAGCGGCAGGCTCACCTGGTCAACCGCCGCCAGCTTCGGCAGGAGGTTGTAGCTCTGAAAGACGAAGCCGATCTTATGCGTGCGAATCCCCGCCAGCTCATCGTCATTCAGGCCGTTGACCAGTATGCCATCGAGCTCGTAGGTGCCTGAGGTCGGCGCGTCAAGACAGCCGAGCAAGTTCATCAAGGTCGATTTGCCGGACCCGGATGCGCCCATGATGGCGACGAACTCGCCGTTCTGGATCGTCAGTGAGACGCCGAGCAAGGCATTAACGACCACGCCTTCGAGCTGATAGATCTTGCTCAGGTCGTGCGTGATGATCATGGCTGCCGCCCAACCGCGCCGCCGCCGAACCCGCCGCCACCGAACCCGCCGCCGCCGAACCCGCGCGCGCCTCCGGCCGTGGTCGTGGCGGCCGTGGTCGTGGTGGCGGGAATGACGATCACGTCACCCTGTTTCAAGCCGCTGTCGACCTCGGTCTCGCTGTTGGCGGTCAGACCGGTCGTGACCGTCATCGTCTGTTGCTTGCCGCTGACCATCACGGTGACGATCTGCTGTGCCCCTTTCCGCTGGATGGCGCGGGAAGGAACGATCAGCACGTTGCTCCGGGATTCGGTCGTGATCGTGGCAGTCGCGGTCATGCCGGGTGTCGGCCCGCCGGTAGTCGGGAGGTTCGTAACCGAGACGAGCACCTGATAGGTGACCACGCCCTGGGTCACCGTCGGCGCTGGCGAGATGGTGGTTACCTGGCCGGTGAAGCGCTGATTCGGCAGAGCGTCGAGCGTGATGATGGCCGGCTGCCCCACCTTGATATTCGGCAGATCGGTTTCGGCCACCGACGATTGCACGTAGAGGCCGGTTGGATCGAGGATCGTCATCGCGCCGGTGCTGCCGCTGGTGCTCACGTTGTCACCCACGTGAATGGTGACCGCGGTCACGGTGCCGTCGATCGGAGCGGTCAGGTTGGCCTCCGCCATGTTCGCCTGCGCCTGCGTCAGCGCGTTCTGCGCTTGCTGGACCGCAAGCTGCTGGGCGTTGAGGCTGTCTTTCTGCGGGCCGCTCAGCACGGACTGGAGGTTGGCGTTGGCCGCATCGAGTGACGCCTGAGCCGAGTTGACGGTCGCCTGTGCCGCCGCGACGTCCGCCGCCGTCGGATTGAGCAACGCGTTCAATTTGGCGTTGGCCGCGTCGAAGCCCGCTTGAGCGCTATCGACGTTGAGCTGTGCGCTCTTCACCGTCGCGGCGTCCGGGTGATACAGCGCGTTGAGGCTGGTATTCGCGGCGGCGAGCGACGCCTGCGCGTTCGAGACCGCTTGCTGGTCGGCCGCGACGGTCTGCGCGGTCGGGTTCTTGAGCTGATCGAGCTTGGCCTGAGCCGCATCGAGGCTCGACTGCGCAGCGGAGACGGCGTTCTGGGCCTGCTGTAGGTCCGCCGCGGTCGGGTTCTGCAATTGCGTCAGGTTGGCGTTCGCCGCGTCGACGGCCGATTGCGCCGCGTTGACGCTGTTCTGGGCGGCCTGGACGTCCGACGGTGCGGGATTCTGGAGGGCGCTGAGCTTGGCCTCAGCCGCGTTCCAGGCCTGCTGCGCGGACTGCGCGGCGGCCCGAGCAGCATTGAGGTCGGAAGCAGACGGGATGCAAGAGTTTGTCGAGTGCCTGCTGGGCCGACTGGCAGCTGGTCGCGGTCGTGCATTGACTGACCGCTAACTCAGCCGCGGTGATGGCGTCCTGCGACGGATGCTCGAGCGCGCTCAGTTGGTTGTTGGCGTTGCCCAGGGCGGTATGCGCCGAATCGACGGCCTGCTGCGCGGCGGCGATGTCGGCGGCCGACGGGTTCGTGAGCGCGTCCAGCGTGTTCTTCGCGTTCGTGAGATTGTTCTGCGCCTGGCTCAGTGACTGCTGGGCCGCCGCCAGAGCCGAGGCAGTGGGGTGTTCGAGATTGTTGAGCGCCGTCTGCGCGTTGAGCAGGTTGTTCTGGGCCGACGTGACCGCCGCCTGATCGGACGAGAGGTCCGCCGGGTTTGGATTCGTCAAGTTGGTGAGATTGTTCTGGGCGGTCGTCAGTGCCGTCTGGGCTGAATTGACCGCCTGCTGCGCCGAGTTGACCGCCGACGTTGATGGGTTGGACAGCGTCGCCAGGTTGTTCTGCGCGGTGACGAGCCCGGCCTGGGACTGAGAGACAGCCTGTCGAGCCGAGGCGATGTCTGACGCGGTCGGATGCTGCAACGTCTGGAGCGTGTTCTGAGCGTTGACCAGCGATTGCTGAGCGTTCGACGCCGACTGGCGCGCGGAAGCGACGTTGGTCGCCCCAAAGCTGTCATACAGCTGCTGAAGGCTGTTGTTGGCCGAGTCGACGCCTTCCTGCGCCTGCGTGACCGCGTTCTGCAGCGTGGTCGGATCGATGGTCGCGAGCACCTGCCCTTTCGTGACCTTGTCGCCGACGATTACCTTCACCGCGTTGACCCGGCCCGTCGTTTCGAAATTGACGTTGAGGTCCGCCGCGGTCTGCAGGTTTCCGGTGGCGGCCACGGTCGAGGACAGGGTTCCAAGACGAGCGATGGTCGTCTGGGGTGGCGCGGCGGCCGGCTTATTGGCGCCTGTCGCCCGGGTGTAGCTGTAGTCTCCCGCGACCAAGCTGCCGATGAAGACGAGGACGACCGTGATGATCCGCGCACGGGACAAGCCGAGTCGTGGGGGACGGGCGTCATGCCCGAACACCGGGAGGGGCATCGTCTGATCGCTCAACGTGGTGTTCCTTCTGAGTGCCCCGCAGAGCGGAGCGAATGCCGACGCGGTCAGCGCCAAAGCGGGTAGAGGCAACGAAGGTCTGGCCGTACACAGCACGGTATTGTAATGACGATATGTAAACGGAGTGTTACACGACGCGCGATTTCACGGGGAATTTGGGTCGGAAACTGCTTACAGGTTGACCCGCCGCCGTGGCAGGCGGCGACAAGATCCAATGATCGGCGGTCCGTGGGTTGAAACGAGTTTGTTATGTCTAACCCCGCCGTTGTTGCCGTACCTCGCTGAGGTCGCTGCTATCCTGACAAGAACGGCGGCTCAAGGGGCTGTCGTGTGAATCGTGCGCGTCGTTGCATGCGGAGGCACACCTTGAAGGTTGTGGCTGCGATTACTATCCTCGTCCTGAGCCTGACCCTGATTCCGGCCTGCGGAGCACAGAATGGAGACGTGAGCGTGGGATCGACCAATACTGAGACCATCGATGTCGGCACTCCGCCTGGGAGCGGTCCATACCGGCTGGAACTTGCCATGGGTGCGGGAACGCTGAACCTGAGCCCGGGCGCCGGAGAAAAGATCGTGCAGGGCACCGTCACCTACAACGTGGACGAATTCAAGCCGGTGGTGACGACCAGCGGGAGCACGGTGCGGATCGAGCAAGGCAGGCCCAGCCTTCGCTCGTTCACGGGACACGTGAAGAACGACTGGAACCTGACGCTGGGTAACGCTCCCATGGCGCTGAAGCTGTCTACCGGTGCCGCCAAAGGCGAGCTCGAATTGGGCGGTCTGTCGCTGACCGATTTGACCGTCACTCAGGGCGCGACGGACTTCACCGTCTCCTTCAGCCAACTCAATGGAACGACGCTCGACACGTTGAGCTACCAGGCCGGCGCCGCCAAAACCGTGATGAACGACCTGTCGAACGCCAATGCCCGGAAGATGGAGTTCAAGGGTGGCGCGGGAGATCTCAGGCTCGACTTTGCTGGATCGCTGCAGCGCGATCTTCAGGTGAGCGTCACGGCGGCCGCGGGAAACGTCGTGATCACCGTTCCGGCGGGCGTACCGGCTGTCGCGACCGTCAACGGCGTTCTCGCGACGGTGACGACGTCCGGCGCCTGGTCGAAGAGCGGCAATCGTTATGCGCTCAACGGCAGCGGCCCGGCGATCACCTTCGATGTCAAGATGAGTGTGGGCAAGCTCGACCTGCGTAGCTCGTAGCGGGAAGATCCCGCGCCGATCACTCGCACGCGAGAAGCCCCGGCAGGAATCCCTGCCGAGGTCGGCCCGCCGGCGCGAGTTCCGGTGTTCGAGCATGAAGCGATGATCTGGGTCGAGGCGTCGCCTGACGGTGGCAAGCCGCTGATCTTCGTCGTCGTGGTGGATACGCGGGCGATGTCGCCCGGAGGCGATCAGGGCCGTTCCCGCACGGCCAGCTGACCGAGCGCGTGCCGCAGCTTCGATTCCAGCTCGGTCGGGTCGATGGGTTTCACCAGCGATTCGCACTGGTCAATCTGTCCGCCCGACCCGGGGAACGACTCGCTACGGTTCGACACCGTCACCAGCATCGGGATGTGTTTCACCGTCGCATCCGCGATGACGGACTCCGCCAGCCCGCTCGTCCCTTCGTTGCCGCACAAGTTGCGATCGATGATGATCAGTGACGGGTGCTCGCGGTGGATGAGGTGCTGGGTCTCGGTATTTCCCTGGCTGAGGACCGCGATGTAGCCCGATCGGGCCAGTGCTTCATTAATAGTGCTCAAGAAGTTTGGATCTGGATCGATTACCGCGATTACCGGGTCAATCATGTTCTCTCCGCTACATAGCCGCCGTTTACCCTCAGCTACTCTACCCGGAAGGCGTGACATCCCTGTCGGGATCCGGCGAGCCGGTGTGTCAATTCTGTGACAGTCAGGTTAAGCAGGGCTTAGTCGCCGGTACGAATGGTGATGTTGCCCGTGCTCGATCGCACGTCGAGCGTCATCCTGTCCGGCAGAACTACCAGGTCGATCGTTTGCGTGACGGTGCCGACGTTGCCGTAGCCGATGCAGGCGCCGCCCACGAGGAGGAGCAGGCTGGCGGCCAGAGGGATTACAAATAGGCGAACCGGCTTTGATCCCGCGGCGGCGTCACTCCCCCAGGCATTGAACGCTGAAGGCTGCCGGATCGAGCGGAACCCCGGCGCATGTTGTACCTCAGAGATCGGGCAGTCCCTGATTGGACTCGGCGGCCCCATGTCGTTCGCGCAGTCCCTGCAGGATCGCCTGCGTTTCGAGCGTGCCAAGACCGAACCTGTGCAACGTGTGGCGTGTCATCTCAAGCGCGAGCTCCAGCTCGCCGATGACCGCCTCATTGATGCCGAGTCTCGCCAGCGTCTCGACGCTCGCCGTTCGAATGGGTCCGCGCGACGATGTCGAGGCGAGGCGCGAGACGGCGTGCGTAATCGACCGTCCGCCGGGCGATCATCGCGTCGGGTATCGCGACCACCAGCACGCGGGCACGCGCCACCAGAGCCCGTTCCAGCACCACCTGGTTGTCCGCCGAACCGAGCAGCACCGTGATGCCCTGCTTTCGCAGCAGGCGCGCGATGCGCGGGTTTTGCTCGATGACGAGCAGCGGAAATCCGCGACGATGGAGCGCCTCGCCGACGACCTGCCCGACCCGCCCGTAGCCGCAGATCACCGCGTGGCCGCGCAGGCCGTCGTCATCGATGTCGTCGCCCTGATGGAGTAATCGCCTGGGGTACGGTGTCCAGCGTTCCAGGCGTAGCGCGATGGGCTGAGAGACGCTGTGGAGGGCGGGCGCGAGGAGGATGCTGGCGACACAGGCGGCCAGCATGGTGTCGTAGACCGGGCGCGAGACGGCGTCGACGTCGAGACCGACACGCGCCAGCAAGAAGGAAAATTCCGCCGACTGCGCCAGAGCGACTCCGGTGAGCAGCGCGACACGGGGCGGGAAGCGAAAGGCCGCCACCAGCCCGGAGCTGATTAGACCTTTGACGATCACGATGACCAGTAGCACTAGAGCGTTCTTCATAGTGGTTGTCGGTTCAGATCATAGCGGCAGTGGTGAAACCAGCCGCGGGCATCCGAACTGGTGATGGTGGCGAGCGCGACGGCGATCGCTTCCTCCAACGTGTGCTGGGACCGCGCTTCGGCCTGACGTAACCAGGCTTTGAGCTTGCTGAAGGCCTGTTCGATGGGGTTGAAGTCCGGCGAATAGGCCGGCAGGAAGATCAGCTGGCAGCCAATCTGCTCGATCTGCTGGCGGATGTCGGCCCGCTTGTGGACGCTGAGGTTATCCAGGATCACGATCTGCCCAGGCTGGAGGTGCGGGACCAGCACCTGACGGACGTAGGCGGCGAAGGCATCGCTGTCCATGGCTCCGTCCAGGGTCATAGGGGCCTGGAGACCGTCCGGCGTCAACGCCGCCACCAGGGTCGTGTTGTGGCGGTAATTCCGCGGGGCGGAGCCGGGAGCCCGCTGACCTTTGGGGGCACGGCCATAGCGCGGCGTCAGCGTCGTGTTGGCACTCGACTCATCCACGAAGACGAACTGGCTGGGATCGTGCTGGCTCATCTCGGTGCGCCAGGCTGCTCGGGCGTCCTCATCCTGCTCGGCGGCCACCAGCGCTTTTTTTTCCACGTCCAGCCAAGGCGTTTGATGGCCCGGTACATGGTCGTGGCACTGACCCGGACCCCCGTGGTTTCGGCCCAGAGCTGACACTGTCGCTCCAGTGTGGCCGTGGACTGCGCCTGGAGTTGGGCCGTCAGTTGATTCTCCTGCTCGGGCGGGATCTCGCGGCGCCGACCGGGCAAGGGCTTGGGCCGCAGATCACCCGTCCGTTGCTGTCGCTGGAGATAGCGCTCCACCGTACGCAGACTGATCCCGAAGACCTCGGCCACCTCCACGCGTCGACGCCCCGCCTCGACTGCCACCACCACATGCTCCCGCAGATCCACCGAGTAGGCACGCATCGGCTTCCCTCCGATGTCCCCCATGCCTACGGTGACACACCGTCAACGCCTCCGCAACATGCTCTAGCAGTACGCTCGGCAGGTGCTTCAGCACGAATCCAGGGTCGATCAGCATTCCGACCGAAACGAAGAAGAGGGCGGCGAAGATGTCGCGCAGCGGCATGATCTCGCCCGCGATCTGATGGGAGAGATCGGACTCACTGACGACGATGCCTGCCACGAAGGCGCCCAGCCCCAGCGATAGCCCGAAGAGCGTCGACAGGTAGGCCGTGCCCAGCGCGAACGCCGCCGTGGCGATCACCAGCACCTCGCGACTCTTCAGGGCGGCGATCTGTTCGAAGATTCGTGGGAGAACGAGAACGCCGATTGGGATGACGAGCGCGAGGAAGAGCGTGGCCCGACCGAGCGCCGGGAGAAGATCCGCGCCGATGTGGTCGCTTCCTTTGGACAGACTCGTCAGCACCAACACCAGGACGATGGTGCTGAGATCCTGCACCGTCAGCCAGGCCAGCGCGATGGTGCCGTGGAGCGAACCATTCTCTCCGCGATCATCGAGTACCTTGGTCAGGACCGCGGTCGACGAGTTCGACACGACCGCTCCGAGGAAGAGGGACTCGAGCCAGTTCCAGCCAAGCGCTGACCCGATAAGGTAGCCGATTCCCATGGTCAGCAGAATCTGGATGGTTCCGCCGATACCGGCGACCGTGCCACTTCGCAGCATATCGCGAACCGAGACCTGCACGCCGATCGAGAAGAGGAGCAGGACCACCCCGATGTTCGCCAGAGCGTCCACCGTCGCGGGATCCCCGACGAAGCCGGGCGTATGCGGCCCGATGATGATTCCGGCGAGGATGTATCCGAGCATGGCCGACTGGCCGAGTCGAATCGCCAGCGCCGCGCCGAGCGAAGCGACCGCCAGAGCGAAGGTGAGATTGATGAGAAGCGTCACGTTGTCCACCGGATGCTCCGAGGTGATGTCATGCCGATCCACCGCGAATCATCAGATCACGGTTGACCGGACTCCATGTAATGAAGGCCGGTGCGAATACACCAAATGCGGCGGGGATCGGCGCGGGAACCACTGGTCGCGCCAGCCGACGCTGCCACTATAGCGTGAAGAGACCGCCACTGTCGAAGCGAGCCCTCGCGCGTCACTGGCCGGTCGCGGCGCGCTCTGGCGCGACATCCCCGGATCTGTTTCCAAACTGGAATTCACCAGTCAGAATGGGAACGACTTTGAACACGCGATCGGATTCTCGGATGGAACCGGCTGCCGGTGAGAGGAAAGAGTGATGGCGCAACGACGGACGTATGAGCTTGGACGCATGAGCTGGAAAGAGGTCGCGGAGATCCTGCCCCAAAACCCGGTGGTGCTGATCCCGATCGGCACGGTGGAACAGCACGGCCCACACCTCCCGGTGAATGCCGACAACATGGTGGCCGATTTTGTGGCGCGCCGCGCGGCCGAGGCGACCGGCGCCTATCTGGCGCCGGCCATCAACTACGGCTACTCGGCCCTCTTTCACGATTTCCCCGGGACGATCTCGATTCGTCCCGAGACGCTCACCGCCGTCCTGCGTGACGTCTGCGAGGCGTTGCTCGACCAGGGTTTCCGGCGTTTCATCTTCGTCAACAACCACGGCGGAAACCAGGCCTCCTGCGAGCAGGTGGCGCGCGAGCTCAAGGCCAAGCACGGCCTGGTGATCGGCAACATCTACCCATGGAACCTCGGCTACGCGTTGATGCGTGATACCTACGAGGACCCGGCCCTCGTCTACGGGCATGGGGGCGAGCCCGAGACATCCGCCATGATGGGGATGTTCCCGGACGACGTCGTGACCGATCTGATGGCCGGGAGGGACCCGAACACATCCGGGCCGTTCAAACCACGACGGGACAATCTGATTGAGATTCCTGGTCAGTCGGTTGGCGGCACCGTGTTTCTCGATTACAGCGAAAACTTCCCGAACGGATCGAGCGGCGATCCATCTCCGGCGACGGCGGAACGTGGCCAGGTCTGGATCGAGCGCGTCGTCGGTTTCGCGATCGCGTTTGTGAAGCACTTCGACAACGCGACGGCCACCGCAGATTGGGCACGGCGTCCAGGTGATCCAGCGATTCGCGGTGCTGACTGATAGCGCGCGCTAGTCCTCCTGCTGGTCGATAGTACGGGCCAGCCGGTCGAGAAACTGCATCGCGGGTTCGTCGCCCAGGTCGTAGCCGGTCTTCAGGGCGAAGGCCCGCGCCAGCGACCGCGCAATCCGGTCGGCGGACTCCTGGCTGAGCGTCGATCGTCGCCGCAGGTACTCGCGTAGCAGAAGGCGATCGTCAGGCGTCAGCGAGCGAATATCGCGGATCGGCGGACCGGTGGGATCGACGGCGAACGGCTCGGCCTGCGTCAGGACGCGCGTGCCGGCGTCGAGCGATTCGAGCTTCACGCCCTTCTGCTCTTTGACCACGATCGTGCCGGCCGCCAGATCGCCCAAACGTCGGGACTTCCGGTCGATAAACATCACGATCAGTCCGGCCATATAGTAGACTGGGCAGGAAGTCGATCAGGCGGATGATGTTGCGAATCACCGATGTCGAGAAGGTAACGGGGTAGCCGCCCTCGCGAATGACGCGAATGCCGAGCCAGCGTTTTCCGGGCGTCTGGCCATGCCAGAACGCTTCGAGCAGGACGTAGTAGAACGCGATCACGCAGAAGCTGAGAAACCCGGTGCCTGCCAGCGCGAAGGGGACGACATCGCCACTCGTAATGTGGCGACCGATTACCCTCAGGAACAAACCGATCAGCAACGACGCTCCGAGCGTCCCGGGGACGAGGACCAGGAAAAGTGCCGTGGCGATGATGATCGAGTCGACCAGCGCGGCGATGAAGCGCGAACCGATGCCAGCGATGGCGTAGGAGACGTCGATCTGCTCCGGCGTCTCGAAGCTATAACGGTCGTCGAGTTGAAATGACGGTGAATCCATTGTCACGTTCCTCTGATTCTCGCGCCTTCATTCGGGAGCGGCGCGATCGCTGGCAGGAGATGGAAACGCTGCTGCACCGCGCCCGCGGCCGGCGAGCGCGACGACTTTCGGCCGGCGATCTCGAATCGCTCGGTCGCCTCTACCGGCAGGTGACGTCCGATCTTGCCATTGCCCGGCGTGACTTTCCGAACGATCGGGTACGGCAGTATCTCGAGCAGCTGGTCGGGCGGGCACATCCGGCCGTCTACCATCATGAGGCCCGTCAATGGCAGACCCTGGCGCGGTTCTTCGCCCATGACTTCCCGCGTGCCTTTCGCGACGCCGGACCGTATACCTTCCTGGCCTTCTCCTTCCTGTTCATCCCGTTCGCGCTGTCGATCGTGCTGACGCTGATCGATCCCACCGTGGGACGGATGATCCTTCCGCCCGGTGCGCTCGTCGACAAGATCGAGCAGGGACAGAGCTGGATGCAGATCGCGCGCGGAGACCGTGGCCTGGCGTCGTCATTCATCATGACCAACAACATTCGTGTCGCGTTTTTCGCCTTTGCAGGAGGCATCCTGTTCGGACTCGGCACCGTCGTGGCGCTGATCGAGAATGGGCTGCTGCTCGGCGCGACCGCCGGTCTCGCCATCAGGCACGGCCTCGGCGGCGCGCTGATCAGCTTCGTGTCGCCGCACGGCGGCATCGAGATGACGGTCATCTTCATCTCCGGCGGCGCCGGGCTGCGCATCGGGCACGCCCTGCTGAGCCCGGGTCTCCTGTCGCGACGAGCCGCGCTGGCGCTGGCCGCGGCTAAAGCGGTCCGTCTCCTCTTCGGCTGCGTGCCGCTCCTCGTCATTGCCGGCACGCTGGAAGGGTTCGTCTCGCCCAGCGGCATCCCGATGCTGGCGAAATTCGTCATTGGCGCCATCGCGCTGATCGTGCTGTACGCGTACCTGCTCGGCGCCGGCCGCGGTGCATCTGCACGTGTCGAGCCGGAGCGCGACACGATCCCCTCCCCCGTCTCGAGTCACAATCGCGAGCGCGCCTTCGTTTCGAGATAGTGATTGATCATGGCCGGTGAGAGAGATTCGGGCGAGCCCTCAATGGTAGCGATTCCGAATCGCTCCAGCTTCTCGACGACGCCGCGGCGTTCGTCGATCAACCGGCGCGCGACCACCTTCTCATAGGCCTGCAGTGAATCGCTCGGCAGTTGCTCCTCCATCGCCAGCAGATCCGGGTCGCTCAGGCTGGCACAGACCACCAGGTGCCGGCGAGCCAGCAGCCCCAGGCTCGCGATCATGGCTGTCGCATCCAGTTCGCCGGCCAGGTCAGTGAAGAAGATGACCAGCGAGCGGCGCTGGTGTCGCGACGCGAGAAACGACACCGTGCGGCGCAGGTCGGATTCGACCGGCTGGACGCGCACAGCGTGTAACGCATCGAGAAGGAGTTGAAACTGCCGGTCGCCTCGCGCCGGTGGAACGAAGACGCGCACCTGATCGGCGAAGGCCAGGGCGCCGACGCGGTCCCCCATCTTGGAGGCTACGTAGGCCAGCATGAGGGCGGAGTTCAACGCATGATCCAGCTTATCCAGCGCACCAACCGGTGTGCCCATCAGCCGCCCGGTGTCGAGCATGAGCAGCAGGTTCTGGCTCCGTTCTGTCTCGTATTCGACGGTGACGGGATGAAGCCGGCGCGCGGTCGCTTTCCAGTTGATGCGCCGGTACTCGTCGTCCGGCTGGTAGTCTCGCAGTCGTTCGAACTCATTGCCACGTCCGAGATTGCGCGTCCGATGAACCCCAACCTCAGGCAGGCGGCCGCGCCGGGCCAGCAGATCGTACTGACGAATGGCGCGCAGGTTCGGATAGACGCGGACCGGTTCCTGCCGTGAGACGCGTAGCTGTCGAACGACCAGTTTGAAGGGGCTCTCGACGCGCAGCCACACGTCGCCGAACTGATAGGTCCCGCGCCGCATCGGGTGCAGCTCGTAGGTCTCGCGCCACACGCCGCCGGGCTCGATCGTGCCCGACAGGATCGGCTGTTCGTCCGGGAATTCGGGCGGCGTTTCGTCGCGTAGCCGGATGGCGCGCGTCGATCCGGCCGTCGCTGTGTGCGCCAGCCAGCGGACCTCCGTCGTCACGGTGTTCGAGTCGCCGAGCGAGAGGTGCCGGTCGTGGTGCCGCTCCACCGAGAAGTCGTCCGCCATCCGGCCCGAGGCGAATGTCGACGATCACGACCACGATCAGCGCAATGAGGTAGACGAGCGCGACGTAGAGGGCGGCCCGCACGACAGAACTGAGCGCCAGCGGCAGGGCCGCCGCCACGGTGAGCAGGAGCAGGCGCCAGGTCGGAATGGGCACCTAACGCGGCACTTCGATGGCCGCGAGGACGTTACTGACGACCATATCTGGGGTCATACCCTCAAGCTCGACCTCGGGCTTGAGGATGATACGATGTCGCAGCGTCGGCAGTGCCAGCCGTTTCACGTCGTCAGGGATCACGTAGTCTCGACCGTCCAGCGCGGCCAGCACCTTGCTCCCCAGCAGCAGCGCGATGGCGGCACGCGGGCTGGCGCCGAGCCGGATATCGCGCGAGCGAGCGCGTCTCACGCACGATGCTGGTGATATAGCTCACGATGCCGTCGTCGACCTGGATGGCCTGGCAATCCGCGCGCACGCGCTCGATCCCTCCTGGTTCGTCAGCACCGGCTGCAGCCCGATCGCGTCGAGCGCCCGGGCGTCGAAGCCGTTCGTGATAGCGCCGCAACACCTCGTTCTCCTCCTCCTGCGAGGCGTAGTCGACCAGAACCTTGAAGAAGAAGCGATCGATTTGCGCTTCGGGCAGCGGATAGGTGCCCTCGTACTCGATCGGGTTCTGCGTGGCGATGACCGTGATGAACGGGTCGGCAGCGAGTAGCGCTGTGCCGTCGAGCGTCACCTGGCGCTCTTCCATCGCTTCCAGCAGCGCCGACTGCGTCTTGGCCGGGGCGCGGTTGATCTCGTCGGCCAGCAGGACGTTGGTGAAGATCGGCCCCTTGCGCAGGTGGAAGCGGCCCGCTGGCCAGTCGTAGACGTTGGTGCCGACGATGTCCGACGGCATCAGGTCGGGCGTGAACTGCACGCGCGTGAAATCGGCGCCGCCGATCAGCATCGCCAGCGTCTTGGCCATCAGCGTCTTGGCCGTGCCCGGCACGCCCTCGATCAGCACGTGGCCCCCGGAGAGGAGCGCCACCAAGAGGAGCTCGATCGTTTCTTCCTGGCCGACGATCGCGCGCCCGGCTTCGGCAATGACTCGATCGCGAAGGGCTCGTGCGTTCGTCATATCCCTGTCTCTCTCACGGCGCGCTCCAGTAATCCCGCCTGCCTGGCATGCTTCTCAGTGTGTCGCGCCGCAGGCTCTTCGATTAGCCGTGCGGCAATCAAGTCGGTGTCACGAATAAGTGCCACGAGCCGTCCTTCGTCCGGCGCCCGTTCCGCTTCCAGTTGCTCAAGTGGCGCCCCCAACGCCGCTGCGCTCGGGTCGCGCTGGATGAGCTGTTCGACGAACTGCGAAGTTGGCAGGTTCGAACGCACCCGAAACCGCGCGCCGAGCCTGCGTTTGAGCTGTTCCATATAGTTGTCGCGCAACCACTCGCGATGACCGTTTTGGTGAAGCATCGCCGCCAGTGTCTCGGCGAATTCGGAGCGTCGCCGTTTCAACGTATGCGCGTGGGGCCGCACGGCGGGCCCAAACCGGAGCCCGCTCGCTACGATGAACGTGAAGATCACGGCGACGGCGAACAGGATCGCCCTGCCCCACGGCTGCACGAGAAGCTGGCGGGTGAAGGTCCCCTGCTCGGTGAACCCGTGGTGATACTCGTCGATGACCACACCGCCGCCGGCCGGCACGGACGCCAGCAGGTTCAAGACGAAAGCGCCGTTTCCGGGTTGCGTCAGGCCGCTGTTCGTGAACGGATCCCCGGTCGACAAGACCACGACCGCCCCCTTGCCCCTCGTCAGAGAAGCAGCAAGGACGTCGCCGGTGTTCGGTCCGTCGAGCAGGGGAATCCAGGCGGCGTCGCGAAACGACAACTCCGCGTAGGTGTCGACCGTTACCGGACTAATCGGGGGATTGAGCAACGTAGCCTGGGCAGCATGAGCGTCGACGGACTGCGCGTCAGACGGCGACACGGTGACGCCGAGCTGGGTGAGCAGGGAGTCTTGCTCGCCCGACGCCACGACCAGTGTTCCTCCCTGTTCGACCCAATTGAGGATCGCATTCACCTGCTGGCTGGTGGGATCGAGCGAAGGAAAGAGCATGAGCAGGAGCGTGTCGCTGTCGGAGAGGCGAAACGGCTGGTACTCGAGGGTTCTGGGCCGGTAGCCCAGGCGAGCCAGCCAGAGCGAGAGGGCTCGGGTTCCTTGCGGTCCGGACGAGTGGACGTCGTAAGTCGGATAGGTTTGGGCACTCTGCGGCGATCCGCCCTGCTGAGCAGCGATGGCTGCCAGGACAGCGGCGAACAACAGGAGTGCCCCGAAGACGGCCGGGCCGAGCAGGCGACGTTGATGTCGTGTCGCCGTCATGGCGCTTCCCATGCCCAATCGGAGAGCCGCGCGAACTCGCGATAGTCCTGTTCGGTGCAGGCATCGGCGCCGTACCAGTAACGATCGAAGCGTTCGACCAGCGGTGCCAGCCGATCCGAGAGTGCCGGGCCGCCGCTCGCGGCCGCCGTCTTCAGCACCTCGCGGTTGGTCAACGAACGCTCGAAGCGTAGCGCACCCCGCTCCTCGAGCCGGATCAGCGCCGCCAGGTAGAGCGTTCGGATCGCCATCCGGTAGGAGTTGGCGCCGGCCAGCGATTCGGCCTCGTTGCGCAGTTCAAAGGCGCTCAGGCGTGGGCTGTCCTGCAGGGCGGCAAACCGCGCGATGGTCGGGCCGAAGCCACGCCGGATGCCGCGAATCGCACCGAGGACGATCAATACGATGGCGATCAGACCGATGATCGCCAGCCCGATCTCCCAGACGGCTCGCGGCGGCACAAATCCGCCCAACAAATCGGCGATCAAACGGCCCAACGGCGCGAATATCGGGCCAAGCAAGCGACCAAGCTCGTGACGGACCCAGCTCGTAATGCTGATCTGGTCAGTTTGCGACTGCTGGTGGAACTCAGAGCGCGCCAGGATGTCTTGCAGACTCGCGGCGGCGTTGCCGGGACGATCGAGCCTCGCATTCACGGCCTGCGCGCGATCGAGCTGCGTCAGGATCGACGACAGGCCCGTCGCCGCATCAATCGTTTGAGCGGGCCGTGCCTCGAGAGCCGACACGATCGCCGCCAGATCCGGCTCAACCGTCGATCCGTCCGGCAGGGTCACCTGGAAGATCGAGCGCAGATCCGACGCGATCTGCGGCGCTTCACCGGGATCGCGCTGCAGGTTGTTGAGCGCCGTCTGGATGACCTGGCGGTAGGCGCTCAGATCGAGCGTCCTGCCGTGGGCCGGGCGAGACAGTGACAGGGACAGCAGGATCGCCAGGACTGCGCTGAGAATCGCGATCGAACCTCGACGATCGTTCCGGGACGACCACGTCTGTTCCGGCGGCTGGCCCATCGTCACCTTACGGTCAATACGGAGCGGCCTGCGCTTCAGCCTCGGTTCGACTGGCCATCATCTCGAGATCCATTCCTTCCTTGCGAGCCCGGAGATCGTAGTAGAGCAGCAGCCAGGCGATGTAGATGACCGGACCGGTGATGATGGTTCCAATCGTGCCGAAGATCGTGCTGATCACGGCGGCCCCGGCGCTGATCGTGTGCGTGTTGTTGGACAGCGCGAGGGGAATTCCGACCATCAGCGAAGGTATCGAAAAGATCAGGTTCACGATAGACACGATCATCGTCACCAGAATCGTGATGCCGAGGACACGCCACCAGTTGCCCTTCACGAGCGCTCGGCTGCGGCTCAGAGACGCGAACGCCCCCTCGCCTTCAATCACCGCGACGTGCAGCGAGAGCAGCCAGGCGACCGCGAGATAGATGGCCACGGGAATCCCGATGATCGTGATGAACGTCAGCGGAAGAATGATGATAAGGATAATTCCCGTCCGGATCATGGCTGGAAGGCGGTCCATGCCGTTCATATAGCAGTCGGTTACGTTCGGGCGCCGGCCCATCCGGATCTCCGAGGCGGCGTGGATGATGGCCGAGAGCACTGCCAGGAAGACGAGAAGACGCAGGAGACCGATCACCAGCGAGACGAGTCCGACCGCCACGATCCCTTGCGTTGAGCCCTGGCGCTGCAACGCGAGTTGCTGCAGCACCTGGACGACCGCCATCGGGATCAACAGCACGGCACCGATCGACACGAAGAGAACAAAGTTCCGGCGAAAGATCTGGAAGGTCTCATCGATGAGATCGGAAACGGTGAGCGGACGGAACGGGGCAGTCACTGAGTCCACCGGTAGTTCCTCTCGATTTCGCGCGATTCAGAGCACGACCGGAGCTTTTTCAGGCTTCTGCCGCGCCTGCCGTGGGCCGGAGTTCAGCGAGCCAACACGCCGACGAGATCAGTGCGACGTTGGAGCGTGACCATCGTGTCTATTCTAAAATCGGTCGTTGACGGCAATAATAGCCAGATTGTCCCGTCACTGTGAAGTCAACGGATCAAAATGTGCGGGATCGGGTGGGCGCGGGGGTGAGTGACGCAACGCGGAACGACGTCTGGCGATGAGGTGCGAGGGGCGCTGTGCCAGTCTGCACGAAATTGTCACGTCGGCATCGTCCGGCGGCACACATTTGGCGCGCCCGCTGCGGCACTATCTAGGCGTGGACTCCACACAAACGGTGAACAACCGCCGGAGTTGGGGGAGTTCACCGAGGCACCGGTGAGATCGGGATCGTCTCACATTGCGCCGGATCAATCCTCCTCACCGGTGCGCTCCGAATTCCATCACGGGTGGAATTCAGGTATTTAGTAGGCGGAGGAACGCCATGAGATTCCGCTACCACAGTCGCACGCACATCGCGGACGCTATTCGCGAGACGATCGACACGGAAGCGAAGCTGCTCGACGAACGGCTGGCGCACGTCGAGGACGATCTCAAGTTGCTTGACATCACCTTTGACTATCATCTGCGCAGCGACACCTATACGGCGAAGCTCGTGCTCCACGTGCTGGATCGGACCATCGTCGCGAGTGCCACCGCCGAGCGACAGGCGATGGCGGTTCGGCAGGCGTTCGACGATCTGTACGATCAGATCGATGAGTTCATCGCCAAGCTCAAGGGAGAGCCGGGGATTCGTGACGAGCAGCGCAAGCCGTCCTGGTTACCGGAGCCCTCACTTCCGATCGAATGATCGCTCGTTTCTCCTCAGGTCCGGCCGGGTAAACCTGTTTGCCCGGCCGGATCACTTCTCAGCCCAGCCCGATGCGACGAAAGACGAAGCCGAATGACGATGCAGCAGCTGACGATCGACCTCAAGGCCGTTCTCGACGATCTCAAGCTCGTCTCCATCGGGGTGAATCGTTGGGAGGTACCGAAGACACCTCCGATGCGCGTACCGGCCCGCATCTACACCGACGCGGCCGGGATCAAAGCCTTGCGCAGCGATCTGCGTGAGAAAGACTGGAGCGCGCTGCGCCAGCTCGTGAATGTCACCACGCTCCCCGGCATCGTGAGCGCGGCGTTGGCGATGGCGGACGTGCATCCAGGCTACGGCTTTCCGATTGGCGGTGTCGGCGCGTTCGATCCCGACGAGGGCGTCGTCAGCCTGGCGGGAGTCGGGTTCGACATCAACTGCGGCATGCGAACCTTGCGTACGCCACTGCACCGCTCCGATCTCGTCGGTAAGGAGGAGCGCCTGCTCGAGGCCCTCTACCTGGAGATACCGGCCGGGCTGGGGGCTACCGGCAAGCTGGCTCTGGCCGGCGAGGATCTCGACCGAGTGCTGGTCGGCGGGGCCCGTGAAATGGTGTCCCGCGGCTTTGGACTGCCGGACGACCTGATGTACATCGAGGAAGGGGGCATGCTGGCCGGTGCCGATCCGGCCGCCGTGAGTGCCATGGCCAAACAGCGGCAGCACCGAGAGGTCGGGACGCTCGGCGCGGGCAATCATTACGTCGAGGTGCAGGTCGTCTCCGACGTGTACGACAGCGAAGCGGCTCAAGCGTTTAGGATCGAGAAGGATCAGATCCTGGTCACGTTTCATACCGGTAGCCGGGCGCTCGGGCATCAGATCGGCACCGACTATCTCACCGTGCTGGAGGCCGCCAGCGCTAAATACCACCTGGAGCTGCCGGATCGCGAGCTGGTTGCCGCACCTATCTCCAGCCCCGAAGGGCAGCGCTATCTCTCGGCCATTCGCGCCGGGGCTAACTGCGCGTTCGCCAATCGCCAGGTCCTGGCGCACCTGATTCGCCAGACGCTGGTTCGGACGCTGGGTCTGCAGCCGGACCAGATTGAGACGCTGTATGAGCTGTGCCACAACATCGTGAAGCTGGAACGGCATGTCGTCGACGGTGCCGAGCGGGATCTGCTGGTTCATCGTAAGGGAGCCACGCGGGCGTTTGGACCAGATCGGCCCGAAGTTCCGCTCCCCTATCGCCATATCGGGCAACCGGTCCTGGTGGGTGGCACGATGGGCACATCGAGCTACATCCTGCATGGGACCAATGCCGCTATGGCTGAGACCTTCGGCAGCGCCCTGCATGGAGCCGGGCGCGCGCAATCCCGGCGGCAGGCGGCGAAGCAGTTCCGGTCCGATCAACTCGCACGTGAGTTGCGTGAAAAGGGGATCCTGGTGCGCGCGCATGGGCGTCGCTCGCTGGCCGAGGAAGCGCCGTCCGCGTACAAGGATGTCGAGCAGGTGGTATCGGTCATGGCTGACGCCGGTATCGTCGACAAAGTCGCGCGGGTCAAGCCGCTGATCTGCATCAAGGGCTGATTCGCTACCCGGAGGTTCCCAGGATGCCGTTCACCTATCTCGATCACGAAGCCGACGTCGGTATCGAAGCGTCAGGCGCGGATGCCGCCGAGGCACTCGAGTCGGGCGTACAGGGCCTGCTCGAGCTGATGGTCGATCCCGGAACCGTGCGGCCTATATCGACCACGCTGGTCAGCGCCGAGGGAGCCGATCTAGGCAGCCTGTTCGTCGCCCTGCTGAACGCGGTGCTGGCTCAACAGGACATCACCGGCAACTTCTTCAGCACGTTCGAACTGGACAGCCTCGAAACGTCGGACGGTCGGATCAGGGCTGCCGGCAGGCTGCGGGGTGAACCGGTCGACATGGTACGGCACGGCATCGCCAGCGAGGTCAAGGCCGCGACCTATTCCGGCTTGCGTGTGGTGGAAGAGCCGGGACGGGTTCTGCTTCGCTGCCTGCTCGACATCTAGCGACCGGCCCACGATCGGAGACGCGCATATGTCAGATAGTCGATCCAGCAGCTCCGCCGGAGGTTCCGTTTCTCGCGAGGTCGTCGTCTCATCGGCGACGCTGGCGCTACCCGGATTCCTCGACGTGCCCGAGCAGGCGATCGGCATCGTTATCTTCGCCCATGGCAGCGGCAGCAGTCGCATGAGCCCGCGCAACCGAACCGTCGCTCAGGCGCTCAACCGCGCCGGAATCGCGACGCTGCTGTTCGATCTGCTGATGCCCGACGAGGAAGCCGATCGGGCCAACGTCTTCGACATCCCGCTGCTCTCCGGTCGCCTGGTGCTGGCCACTCGATGGGTGCGGGAACAGCCGGATCTGGCCGCGCTCCCGATCGGCTATTTTGGCGCCAGCACCGGCGCGGGCGCCGCGCTCATGGCGTCGGCCGACCTGCCCGGCATCGTCAACCGCCGTCGTTTCGCGCGGTGGACGTCCGGATCTGGCGGGCGCGTCCTTGCACCGTGTCGCCGCACCAACATTGCTGATCGTTGGTGGCCTCGACTCCGAGGTCATCGTGCTCGACTCGCGGGCCTATGACGTCCTGCACGCCGAACGGCGTCTCGACATCGTTCCCGGCGCCACGCACCTATTCGAAGAGCCGGGCACGTTGGAGGTCGTCACCCGTCTCGCGATCGACTGGTTCACCCGGCACTTTCGAGATGCGTGATTCCCGCGATCTCGACCTTCCACTTGTGCCGTGCGTTTCTCGAAGAGCGGGACGAAGAACGCGCCGGTACGCCATCCCCCGAGTCTTCCGGTCGATCCCGCACCGTCATCCCGAACAGCCTGGGGAGCAACTGGCGCTTGACTACGCCGACGTTCAGTCCCGTGCTCCAGTTTGATACGCGTTCGGCATATCCCGAGCACCGGCTGTAACACCATTCATATAGCCGAAATGCTATGAGGTTATGTGGAGTCTCGGCACTGCCGGGAAGGGTGGCGCAGGCGCGGCGAGACCGGCATCAGGAGGGAGATCGGCTGCGACCGAATTTACAACGCCTCCGTGCGGTGCGTTGGTGAACTGAGATGGTGCGTCCACACAACACGGAAAGGGTGGAGCGAGATGCTCCAACACAAATACTGGCTGGTTGTCCTGCTCGTGACGCTCGGACTGGCTGTCAGCCCGTCGCTGCCGGCTCTAGCTAGCGGCGTGGTTCCAGCGGTTTCACCTCCAACGCCCGGTCTGGTGGCCTCCCAGGCCAAAACCAACGGCGACGTGGTGGTCTGGTCCGAAGAGGTGGGTGGCACGACCATCAACGCGGATGTCTTCGGAGCACGTTTATCGGACGGGCAGGTCTTTACCGTCGCCTCGGGCCCCGACAATCAGATCAACCCGAAGATTGACGGTAGCGTCGTCATCTGGACGGTGTCCCGATCGGATTGCCCGCCGTGCGACGAGCTTCACGCGCGCGACCTCAATGGGGGTGATGAATTCACCGTGGCCGCGCCGGGAACAAGTCTCACCTTCACGGACATCGCTGGTTTCTGGATATCCGGTTATTGGGTCGTCTGGTCTGCCGGGAACACGCTGATGGCGCGAAACATCACCACCATGGCCGACCCGGTGACTGTCGCGACCGCGCCGGATGGCTGGACGATCGGACCTGTCGCCATCTCAGACGATCAGGTTGTCTGGGTCGAGCAGACGGCAAATGCGAATCGTACCTATCCCTGGCAGATTCGAAGAACGATACTCGGATATGCAGGAGCTCCCATCGTGGCCTCGGGTGTGTCGTTCCTCGGCGGGAGTGTCGCTCTGGCCGTTTCCGGGGATACGCTCGTCTACACGGTCGGGGGTGTCACCGATCCGCTCTACGGTCAATTGATCGAGGTCTCGCTGTACAGCTTCGCGAGCACGACGATAGCGGATCGCGCCGCCTATCCGACGACCGACGGGCGGTATATCTTCTGGCAGACACAGACCGCGATCGACCGCCCTCCAGAGCTGCGCGGCTACGACACCCAGAGCGTGAGCCTCTTCGACCTGCCGGCGACTGAGCTCAGCAATGGCTTCCCTGATCTCTCCAACGGAGCCCTGGTCTGGGAGAGTTCGACCCGGCCCGATTTCATGGTCGGCTCCGCGATCGATATCGAGACGGCCTGGCTGTGGCAGGTGCTGCCGAGCGGTCCGCGCCCCGACCCGGGCGCGACCAGCCCCGATTGGGTCTACTTCCCGGAGACGAGCCATTACCTCAGCTTCGGCTTCAAGAGCTTCTGGTCCCTATCCGGCGGCCTGCCGGTCTTCGGCTATCCGCTCACCGAGGAGTTCTCCGAGCTGAATCCGGATCTCGGCAAGATGCTCACCGTGCAGTATCTCGAACGCCAGCGCTTTGAATACCACCCCGAACTGGCCGGCACGCCGTATGAGACCTCGCTCGGCAGGCTTGGAGCCGAGGATGCCGCGGCGCGTAACCTGGTCGTCACGCAACCCTTCCAGCCGCTGCCCGCCGGGACGACGAGTGACGCGAACTGCCAGTTCTTCGCCGTGACGGACCATCGAATTTGTTCCGGTTTCAAGACTTACTGGCTGACGCACGGACTCGACTTTGGCGATGCGGGAGTGTCGTACCGCGAGAGTCTGGCACTCTTCGGCTACCCGATATCGGAGGAGTTCGTCGATCCCGAGACGGGATTGGTGACGCAGTACTTCGAACGGGCGGTCTTCGAGTACCACCCGAACAATTCGGAGCCGTTCACGGTGCTGCTCAAACGCCTGGGCGCAAATCTGATGACGAATCGGGGCTGGTAAGACGTGAGGCTGGTCGCGTGAACGGCGACCAGCCTCGTTCATCACACGACTGAGGGGGTCACGCCCGGCCGAGCTCCCGCAGCACCGGCTCGAAGGCGCGGATCGTCTCGACTGTGTTGGGCAGCAGGTACATCTGGATGTGGCTGACGTGATGATCGGCAAAGCGCCGGATCGTCGTCGCGATCTCCTCGGCCGACCCGCTGATTGGCGTTGCGACCCCACGGCCCATGCTGGCCGGGATCTCGCTGTTCCCTCCCACGTCGACCATGATCGAGATGGTGCGCTCCAGCGAAGACGGGTCGCGACCGACTTCGACGCAGGCCGCGTCGACGGCCGCGTTCAGCGGCGGAACGCGATCGGGAGAGCTATCGGTCATCGCCAGCCAGGCGTTCCATTGGTCGGCATAGCGCGCCGTCAGGCGCAGCATCTTTTCACCTGTCGTCCCGAGCATAATCGGAATACCGTTGCCGCGCGGCCCGCGTGGCCGTAGCTCGCAGTCGCGGGCAGAATAGAACGTCCCCTCGAAATCGATGTGTCCGTCTCGGAGAAGTCCATGGATGATCGTCAGCGCCTCTTCGAAGCGGGAGTAGCGGTGGTCGAAAGGAAAGCCGAACGCCTCGTACTCCGGTTGGTGCCAGCCGGCGCCCAACGCGAGGATGAGCCGCCCATCGGCGATCTCATCGACGGTGTCGGCGATCTTCGCCAGTAATGCCGGGCTGCGATAGCCGGTGCAGCTCACCAGCGGCGCCAGCTCGACCCTGGAGGTGACGGCGGCGAGGCCGGCCAGCACTGACCAGCATTCGCGGACGCCCTGCGGCGGCTCGACCGTCGCGCCTTCGCGATAGAGCAGGTGGTCGACGAACCACAGCGAATCAAAGCCCATGCCTTCGGCCGTCTGCGCCATGGCGACGTAGTCGGACCAGCGCGCCGTCCGGCCACCCATGTCCCGCTCGCCCTCGGGCAGGACCAACCCCAGCTTGAGACCGTCGTGTCCGCTCACCTGTTTGCCTTTCCCATCCGCCGCGACTTCCAACCCCGCGATGCGTTGTGTTCGACCCGCACGTCAGAACCTGAACGTTGTCGTATGGAACATCGCCGCAACGAATCGCCTCCTACTCCACCACCGGCGGGCGGCGTTTGCCGACCTGGGTCGCCTGCTCGAAGGCATGCGCCAGCTGCAGGACACCGAAATCGTTGTGGTGTCGACCGACGATCTGCACGCCGACCGGCAGTCCCTCCGGCGTGAAGCCGCACGGCACCGAGATGGCCGGCAGCCCGGTGACGGTGATGTAGTAGGCCGATCGCATCCAGGCGATGTAGTTCTCCATGGTCACGCCGTTGATCTCGGTCGGATACGGTTGCGTGACATCGAACGGCGGCACCTGGTTCACCGGGCAGATGAGATATTCGTAGGTCTCGAGGAACAGTCGCACGCGCTCGTAGAGGGCGCTGCGCTTGATCTCGGCGTGGGCCACGTCCAGCCCAGAGAGCTTCAGGCCCTCCTCGGTGTTCCAGATGACCGTGTCCTTGAGCTGATCCCGGTGATCCCTGATGTCCAGCTCGTGCCCGGCGGCGAAGCTCCAGGCGCGCATCGTGAGGAAGATTTCGTCTGCGTCGCTGAAATCGGGCGTTGCTTCCTCGACCGCGCAGCCGAGATCGGTGAAGACGTGACGCTGGCTTTCGAGCACGCCGGAGACGCGGGGATCGACCGGTAATCCGCCGAGGTCCGGGCTCCAGGCGACTCGCACCCCGTTAAAGTCGCGCTCAAGCGGCCGGCGAAACATCTCGCCGGGCTGCTCGATCGAAATCGGCGAGCGCGGGTCAGGCCCGGCGATGGCGCTCAGCATGAGGGCGACGTCTTGAACGTTGCGCGCCATCGGTCCGACGACGCTGAGCGGCCACCAGGCCAGTCCGGTTGGCCAGTTGGGAACACGGCCGGGCGAGACCCTGAAGCCGACGACGTTGTTGAAGTTGCCCGGGTTGCGCAGCGAACCACCCAGGTCGCTGCCGTCGGCGATCGGCACCATGCCGCAGGCGAGTGATACCGCCGCGCCACCACTGCTGCCGCCACACGTCTTGCTGGTGTCGTAGGGGTTCAGCGTGGCGCCGAAGACCGGGTTGAAGGTCTGCGAACCGGCGCCGAACTCCGGGACGTTGGTCTTGCCGATCGTCAGCGCACCCGCCCGCTTGAGCCGCTCGACGATCAACGCGTCCTGATCCGGCACGAAGTCGCGGTAGATCGGCGAGCCGAAAGTAGTCCGCATGCCCTTGGTCGGGACCAGATCCTTGTGGGCGATCGGCAGTCCATGCAGCGGGCCGAGGGTCTCCCCGTCCGCGACGGCGTGATCGGCGGCGTCGGCCAGTTTCAACGCCTCATCGTCCGAAATCCGGGTGATGATCGCGTTCACTTTCGGATTGACGCGCGCGATCTGATCCAGGTGGGCGCTCATCACCTCCCGCGCCGAGATAGTCCTGTCGCGAATCTGATTTGCCAGGTCCGTGGCGCGCATGAAGCAGATGTCGCTGGTGGTCATAGTACTGTCTCGCCTTCCCCTCGCTGCCGAAACCATGCCCGAGCTATTTGTACCGATTGATAGGTCTTCCGGATGATAACCGCGAATGGCATTTGGCGCCTGCATGCTTCACGGCCGGTGCTGACCGGGGTGCGGTGCCGGTGCTATGATCCGGCCCACAAGAATCGACAGTCGGGGATTGGGTATCGTGTTGGAGGTGCGCAGCGTGGATCTCGGATTGAGCGGCAAGATCGGCCTCGTCACCGGAGGTAGTCGCGGGATTGGCCGGGCCACCGCCCTGGCGCTCGCCGGCGAGGGCTGCCACGTCGGCATCTGCGGCCGCGGCGCCGAAGGAGTCGAGCGGACGGTCGGCGAGATTCGCGAGCGTGGCGTGCACGCGCACGGCGTCTCGGCCGACGTCTCCAAGCCGGGCGAGGTCGAGCGCTTTGTAAAAGAATGCGAAGCAGCCCTCGGCGGCGTCGATCTGCTGGTGGCCAACGTGGGCGGGATGTCGGGCAAGACCTTCCTCTCGCTGACGCCGGAAGACTGGATTCAGACCTTCGAGACGAACCTGTTTCATGCCGTGCGAGCGATTCGTGCCGCGGCTCCCGCGATGTTGGAGCGCGGCGGCGGCAGCGTCGTGATCATCGCTTCGATCTCCGGTTGGAAGTCGGGCCCGCGCTCGCAGTACGGCACCTCAAAGGCGGCTGAGATCTTTCTTTCCGGCTCGCTCGCCTGGGAGTTGGGTCCGCAGCGTATACGGGTGAACACGGTCAGCCCCGGCTCGACCATTTTCCCCGGTGGCGGTTGGGAGCGCTTCAGAAGCCTGAACCCGGAGGTCTTTGGCGAGTTCGAACGCAACGAATTCCCCTGGGGGCGCCTGGCGAAGGCGGAGGAGATCGCGGACGTGGTCACCTTCGTCCTGTCCGACCGGGCCAGCTGGATCAACGGCGCGAACATCCCCGTCGATGGCGGACAGGGCCGGCCGGACGTCTTCTTCCGCCTGAGCGACAGCTAGTCAATGCCGCGATCACGGCGCTCATCGAGCGCCGTGTGAGGCGACCCTTACCAATTTGCTGGCCAAGAAGTACTGCGAAACCTTCGCCGGACCGGTGTAAGGTTTCGTTCCCTGCGGCGTTTTCCGGGTATACGGTTGGAACCTGTACGGAGAAACGCCAATGCATGAATTCGATTCGATCATCGAGGTGCTGGAAGAATCGGCACGAAATCTCGATGCCGACCCCGGATCGGTGCCGTCGCCTGAGTTTCGGGCGCGTTGCCGCGCCCGCCTGACCCAGGCGTCCGGCAGAGGCGGCTTGCTGCGAAACTTGCCGATCTCCCGGAGACTCGCGGCCGTCGCGCTGGCAGCCTGCCTCTCCGGGCTGCTCGTCGTTCCGGCGCTGGCTGGGCCCGGTGGCGTGAGTGGAACGGTAGCGTCGGTCAGCAACGGCGTTCGCCATATGTTCAGCGCACCGGCCAATCCGGGAGCGCTGATGTCTGGCGAAGCCAGCCCGTTCGGAACGCCGGACGCGACGCCAGGGGCGACGCCGGTTCATCCGGACAACCACGGCCTCGACGTCTCAACCGTCGCCAAAGCGACACCTGAGCCGGGCGAGAACCACGGTGAGCAGGTTCGACAGGTCGCTCGTGACAACCACGGTCACGACCGAGCGACGGCAACCAGCACGGCGACCACATCGACCGCCACCAGCACCGCGACGGCAACGGCCACCGCAGCGGCGACAGCAACCGGGACTGCCACGGCCACGGCGACCGCGACTGAAACGGATCAGCAAGACCAGGGCTCGGGCAATCACGGCCAGGAGGTTTCCAACGCGGCGCAGGCCACGCCCGAGACCAATCATGGTTCCGACGTTTCAAACGTGGCCCAATCCACGCCTGAAGCAGGAGAAAACCACGGTCAGCAGGTCAGCAACGTGGCCAAGGACAACCATGGTCAGGACGTGAGCGGAGTGGCTCATGGCACGCCAACTCCGACCGCGACACCAGCGACGAACTCGTCGACCACTCCGACCTCAACGCCCACGACATCATCGTCTCATGGGTCGAGCAACTCATCGCACGGTGGTGGTAATGGACACGGGGGGAACTAGAGTGGCATTGGGACTCCGCACTTCGACGGAAACCGGCGAGCGAGAATCGCCGGTTTCCGAAACAGCCCTCACGAGTCATGACGAGGCAACGCTCGTCGATCTGGCCGTCGGTGGCGACGCGGACGCGTTTGCCAGGCTCTACGAACGCCATGTGGATCGCGTCTACCGCCACTGCTACTACTACATGGGGAGCCGGGCCGACGCCGAAGACGTCGCTCAGCAGACCTTCTTGCGGGCCTGGCAGGCCATCGGCCGCTACGAGCGGAGCGGTGCGCCGATTCTGGCCTGGCTCCTGACCATCGCGGGCCGCAGCGCGATCAGCCAGCTCCGCCGCGCTCGAGAGCTACCAGGTAACGTGAACCAGCAGATCGATGCCCTTGAAGACGACCCGCAGGACATTGTGGCGACGCTCGACTCGTGCGACATGGTGCGGGACATGGTGCTGGAGCTGAGTCCGGATCGCCAGCAGGTGATCGTTCTGCGGTTCATCGAGGGGTTGTCGATCGCGGAGGTCGCGAGCGCTCTCGGCAAGAGCGAGAACAACGTCTCCGTCGTCCAGCATCGCGCGCTCAAGGATCTGAAGCATCGTCTCTTGGCGAGACAAACGCGGAGCAAGCCTCGCTCGCACGTCGCACGGTCCGTTCGCGATGTCGTCGTTCGTGCTGAGCTCAGTCTGACACAGCGGCGAGAAGAGCCTGATCCTTCGCGCTGACCGCTCTCCCGGCGCATCGATCCGCATTGGCGGTTTTTCCGCCTGACACCGCCTGCTCGCTCTCCTGCAGGATGTCTCCATTCCGTGCTACGCTGGCCAGACAGCCCTGTGGCATCAACCAGCGCCGCGCGAGCGAGCGGCACGCGCGGGACGGAACGGAGACAATCTCGCGATGACGGCAACGCGTTGGGATGCGGTGGTTATCGGAGGCGGGCACAACGGTCTGGTTACCTCATGGTATCTAGCCGATGCAGGTCTCAGGGTGCTCGTGCTGGAACGGCGCGATTTCGTCGGTGGCGCGGTCGTCACCGAGGAGCTCTGGCCCGGCTATTCCGTGCCAACCTGCTCGTACATCTGCTATTTACTCCAGGCCAAAGTGATCGACGACATGGACCTGCGCGAGCACGGATTCGACGTGCACCACCTCAGCCCTGGCTCCTTCACGCCCTTCCCGAGCGGGCGGCGCATTCTGAACTGGGACGACGACCAGCAGGCGGCCGCCGAAATTGCGGCCTTCTCGCGCCATGATGCCGAGGCGTTGCCACGTTACCGGGCGTACCGTGAACGCCTGGCCGGCATCTTCTATCGCTGGTTCCTGACACCGCCTCCATCGCTGGCCGAGATGACCGCGGCCCTGGCAGGAACCGAGGATGAGCCATTGCTCGAGCGGCTGCTGTTCGGCTCGGTCACCGGAGTTCTCGACGAGTTCTTCGAATCGGACGAGGTCAAGGGGGCCCTGACCAGTGCCTGGGACGCCGGTGATCCGGACGCGCCGGGGAGCCTGCTAAGCGGAATCTATCCGGCGATCTCGCAGTTCACGCCGGATGAGAACGCCGGGATCGTCGTCGGCGGCATGGGCGGCATCACCAAGGCGATGCGACGCTCGGTGGAAGCCAAGGGTGTCTCGGTGCGCACCGGCACGACGGTCGAACGCATCCTGATCCAGGACGGGCGCGCGGTCGGTGTGCGCCTTGAAAGCGGCGAGGAGATCGCGGCCTCAGTCGTCCTGTCGAACGCGGATATCAAGCGCACCTTCTTGCGCATGGTTCCGCGCGCGGCGTTGCCGGACGATTTCGCGCGCGCGGTCGAAGGGCTTCAGACGCGGGCGGGCTACTTCAAGTTTCACGCGGCGCTGGATGACCTGCCCGATTTCTCCGCCTATTTCGGGAAAGAGTATGACCCACGCATGCTGGCGCAGATCAAGATATGCCCGTCGGTCGACTACTACCGCAAGGCCTGGGATGACGCCATGCACGGCCGCATCACCGACTCACCGGTGATGTCGGTGCAGATTCCCAGCGTCTACGATCGCACGCTGGTGCCGCAGGGTGGCCACGTGATGTCGATCTGGGTGCAATACGCGCCGGTGCGGCCCTACGGCGGCGAGTGGACGGATGAGCTCGCGCGTGAAGCGGGCGAGATGCTGATCGGCACGCTCGAGCAGTACGCGCCGAATATTCGCCGTGTGATGCGTGATTGGGTCTGCTTCACGCCGGCCGACATCGAGCGGCGGGTCGGTATGACCGACGGCAACATCCGCCACATCGACATGATCGCCGGGCAGCTACTCAACCAGCGGCCATTGCCTGGCTGGAGCGATTACCGCACCCCTATTGAGAACCTGTATCTCTGCGGGGCCGACACGCATCCCGGTGGCGAGGTCACCGGCGCTCCCGGCCACAACGCGGCACAGGCGGTATTGAAAGCGCTGGCGAGGGTCTAACCCATCGCACTCGCCCCGGTAGCGGCCTGAGGAGGCCATCTCCCCAGGCCGCGTTGGTGGGTGGTTAGAGGCTTCCGGCCAGCCGGATCAGGATGTCCGCCTGCTGGTTGGTCAGGGTATGGCCGCGTTGCAGGTTGACCTCCATGATGTAGGTGTTGATGAAGTTGGCCTTCATCTCGGCGTTGTGCATGCCCTCCGCCCAGATCACCCCCTCGAGGGCCGAGTCGAGCTGGTGAGCGACGAGGCGGTTGGTCTCGAAGCGGTTGGTGAGGGTGATCAGGCTGGTGGGGGTGACGCCGACGGTGAAGGTGACGGAGCCGGTCCCGACGTTGCCGGCGTTGTCGGTGGCGGTGGCCGAGAAGGTGTTGACACCGAGGGCAAAGGAGTAGGCGGGACCGGAGATGGTCTGGCAGGTGGTCGAGGCCACGCCGGAGAGGGCGTCGGTCGCCGTGCAGGTGATGGTGACCGTCTGGTCGACGGTGTAGGTTCCGGCGTTACCGGAGTAGGTGACGGTCGGAGCCGTCAGGTCGATGCTGACCGGCGCTGCTGTTGACGGTGGTGCTGTTGCCGGCGTTGTCCACCGCGGTGCCGGACACCGTCTGGTTGGCCCCCTCGCTGCTGATGGTCTGGTCGGTCGGGCAGGAGGCGACTCCCGAGAGTGTGTCACTGCAGGTCCAGTGGATGGTGACGGCGCTGTTGTACCAGCCGTTGCTGTTGGGATCAGTGGTCGGAGCGCCCGAGATGGTTGGGTTGGTCAGATCGGCCAGGAAAGAAAAGCTCTGGCTATCGGGGGCGAAGAGACCGTTGCTGGCGGTGATGGTGCCGGTGAACGTCCCCTCGGTGATCGGCGTGCCGGAGATCTCGCCCGTCGTGGGATCGAGACTCAGGCCGTCGGGCAGGTTGCCGGAGGTGATGCTGAAGGTGGGCGCGGGCGATCCGCTCGCGGTGACGGTGATCCCGGTGAACGACCCGTTGATGTCCGTGTTGATGGCAGGACTGGTGATCAGCGCGTCGGCGCCAAGTTGGCCGTCGCTGTTATCGCCCCAGCAGGCGAGCGTGTCGTCGGTCTTGACGGCACAGGTGTCCAAAACACTGGCACTGACCTGCGTGACGGTGCCGAGGTCATTGGGAACGGTCGTCTGGCCGGCGCTGTTATCGCCCCAGCAGGCGAGAGTCCCATCGGTCTTGATGGCACACGCGTGGACTTGGCCGGCACTGACCTGGGTTACCGCGCCGAGGTTGGCCGGGATGCTGGTCTCGCCTAAAGTGTTGCGACCCCAGCAGGCGAGCGTGCCATCAGTCTTGATGGCGCAGGCGTACGAGTCACCCACGCTGACCTGCGTGACCGTGCCGAGGTCGTTCGGGATGGTCGTCTGGCCGGCGATGTTGTCACCCCAGCAAGCAAGCGTGCCATCAGTCTTGATGGCGCAGGTGTTGTAGCCACTGGCACTCACTTGCGTGACCGTGCCGAGGTTGGCCGGAATGTTCGTCTGGCCGTGGGTATTGTCGCCCCAGCAAGCAGGCGTGCCATCGGTCTTGATGGCGCAGGTGTGTGCATAACCGGTACTGACCTGGGTGACCGTGCCGAGGTTGGCCGGAATGGTCGTCTGGCCGGAGCTGTTGTCGCCCCAGCAAGCAAGCGTGCCATCAGTCCTGATGGCGCAGGTGAACGAGCCATCGGTGCTGACCTGAATATTCGAGTAGGTCCCATCGGGAACGTTGGTCTGGCCCAAGGTATTGTCACCCCAGCAGGCGAGGGTGCCGTTCGTCTTGATGGCGCAGGTGTGGAAACTGCGGGCGCTGACCTGGATGCGTGAGAAGGTTCCGCCGGGAGTGTTGGTTCGGCCAAGTGTATTGCTACCCCAGCAGGCGAGCGTGCCGTCGGTCTTGATGGCGCAGGTCTGGTAATAACCCGCACTGACCTGCGTGACGGTACCGAGGTCACCAGGGATGGTGGTCTGGCCGAAGCTGTTATCGCCCCAGCACGCCAGCGTGCCATCGGTCTTGATGGCGCAGGTATCTAAGTAGGTGGCACTGACCTGGGTGACGGTGCCGAGGCCGCTGGGGATGGTCGATTGCCCTGCGATATTCCAGCCCCAGCAGGCGAGGGTGCCATCGGACTTGATGGCACAGGTATGGTAGTAACCGGCGCTGACCTGGGTGACGGTGCCGAGGCTGGCCGGAATGCTGGTCTGAGCGTCGGCATTGTAGCCCCAGCAGGCCAGGGTGCCGTCGGTCTTGATCGCACAGGTATGGTCAAAACCCGCGCTAACCTGGGTGACCGTACCGAGGTTGGCTGGTATGACGGTCTGGCCGTAGCTGTTATCGCCCCAGCACGCCAGGGTGCCGTCGGTCTTGATGGCACAGGTGTGATAGCCACCGGCGCTGACCTGGGTGACGGTGCCGAGGTCAGCCGGAATGCTGGTCTCTCCAGCGGAATTGTCACCCCAGCAGGCGAGCGTGCCATCGGTCTTGATCGCACAGGTATAGTGATAATCCGCGCTGACCTGTGTGACGGTGCCGAGGTCACCGGGGAGGGTGGTCTGGCCGAAGCTGTTATCGCCCCAGCACGCCAGCGTGCCATCGGTCTTGATAGCGCAGGTATCTCCGCCACTGCCGCTCAGGCTCACGCCGGGCGTGCCTGATAGCGCGAGGTTGCCGGTGCTCAATGGAGAGGCTGCCGCCACCGGCACGGCGGCGAGGCCATCCAATGCTCCGATCACTACCAGAGCGATGACGACCAACCAGCGCATGGTTCGTCGCACGTGTTGGATTCCCCGGTGTGTTCCAACGGTCATGTAGTGTCGCTCCTCGTATTCGCCATCGCCCAGCCGCTCCGTGCGGGCGGTGATGTCCCGTGAGATGCTGTACGTTCAGGATCTCAGCCGCGGAACATAGCACAGGACTGGTGGAAAAACAATTACGCTACGCATGTTGAGGCAGATGTGATCTCAACGCGTCGATCCACACGAGGCAAGTATCGGCTTTTGTCGCGGAAGACAGTGTCCAGCCTATGGACTGAACCTGTCATTGCCCGGCACAGGGCCCACGGCGGATCGCCGGCAGGGGTGTTCATAACGATTCGGGCCCCACGCCGGAAGACGGCCAAATCCCGCCGGTTGACACGTGGCTCTCCGGTACGTCCTATGTCTGCCCCAGTATCACGATGGGGAAGATGACTCCGCCTGATATGAAGACGACGGCCTTGCGTGGCCGCCGTCATTGTGTTCTCGTGCGAGGCGTTCGAAATTACGCGTGTATTTCGTGACCCTGTTTCGCGTCGTACGACAGAACCAGCTTCTCGTCGTCCGATTTGCGCGTCTCGAGCCAGATCCGGCGCCCCCAGAGGCTGAAGATGTACTCCATCGTCTTCTTGCGCGTAGTCGAGATCGAGCGGCTGACCGTCCCACGAATGCCGCAGGTAGAGTTCGCGATTGCCGTTGTAGTCGCCATCCTCGACGTAGATGACCGGGATGCCATGACTCGGCCAGCTGCGTCACGAGCCGCTGGCGCACGTCCTCCCAGCTTTTGTCGACGATGACGAGCTCGTCGCCGACCCGCTGGTAGAGATAGAGATCCAGGTCGTCGACCAGATCCTCGGTCAGGTAGTTGCGGATGAACGAGACGTCGCTCTCGGTCTCGCGGACCTCGAACAGCTTGGCCCGGCCGTCTTCTGCCCTCCTCGTTCCAGCGGCGCTCGATGTCCTCGAACATCCGGAAGCCGAGATGATACGGGTTCAGACTGCGCTGCGATGGCTGCAAGAACGCCGGAGTGAAGCTGCGCGAACTCGACGTATTCGTCCTCGGTCAGGTCGAGCTCGCGCATGATGCGGGCGTGCCAGTAGGAGGCCCAGCCTTCGTTCATGATCTTCGTCTGCATCTGCGGGATGAAGTAGAGCATCTCGGCGCGCACGATGGCGACGACGTCGCGCTGCCAGTCCTTGAGTCGCGGCGAGTGCTCGATGATGAAGAGGAGGATGTCGTGCTCGGGCGGCTCGGCGTGCAGGCCGTCGTCGCGAGCTCGATTGTCGCGGTCGTCGATCGCTTTGAGCGTCGTCGTCCAGCTTCCAGAGATCGTCGAATTCCCGCTCCGCCGGCGCCGTGGCGGGCCGCTGGTCAACCTGGGCGTCCGCCCGATCTGCGTAGGGATCGACGTGCTCCTGGATCGACAGCACCGCGTCGAGCACGCTTCTCGACCTCATCGGTGCCGTGCTCGAACTCGTAGTCGCGGATCCGGCTCGGCGTTGAGCGCCATCGGTGTCGACCATGCGCCGCGACGTCTTCTGGAAGTAGGCGTTGTTCGTGAAGAAGTCGCTGTGCGCCAGCACGTGCGCCGCGACCAGCTTGTTCTGGAGGATCGTGTTGGTTTCCAGCAGGAAGGCGTAGCACGGGTTGGTGTTGATCACCAGCTCGTAGATCTTGCTGAGCCCGTAGTCGTACATCGTCTTCTGAACCTGATAGGCCTTGCCGTGAGTCCAGTGCGAGAAGCGGCCGGGCATGCCGTAGGAGCCGAACTCGTACATCACGGTTGCCGGGACGATCTCGAAGTGGGTTGGGAAAGGATTCGAGCCCGAGCGCATCGCGATCGTCCCAGATGCGCTCGATCCCTGCTTCGAGCTCCTGGGCGTAGCGCTCCATGTCGCGGTCAAGCACGGCCGCTCACCTCCGCTCCGAAGAAGCTGCGCAGGGCCGGATAGACGTCCGCCTTATCGGCGATCGTGACGGAGATGAACTTCGGATTGCTGATCCGTTCGAAGGTGTGCATCAGCGTGCTCTGGTAGGAGTAGCGTCCTTGTCGGATCTCGCCGTAGCCGAACTGGTTGCAGCTGTCGACCAGCTGGCTGGTCAGGTCGACGCAGCAGCTCATTGTCGGATGGCCAGTTGTCGCCGTCCGAGAAGTGGAACGGGTAGATGTTCCAGCGCGAGGGCGCGTAGCGCTCCTGCAACGAGATCGAGCGCCAGCTGGTAGGCCGAGCATGCCTTGGTGCCGCCGCTTTCGCCGCGGGTGAAGAATTCCTCCTCGTCACCTCCTTGGCCTCGGTATGGTGCGTGATGAAGACGATCTCGACGTTGTCGTACTTGGTGCGCAGGAAGCGGACCATCCAGAAGTAGAAGGCGCGGCTGATGTACTTCTCGAACTCCCCATCGAGCCGGAGACGTCCCTCATGGCGATGACGACCGCGTTCGATTCGCGTTGCATGTCCTGCTCCCAGGTCTTGAAGCGCAGATCGTCGTTCTGTGAGCTTGCCGAAGTGGGGCGCTCCCTGTATCGCGTTGCGCTTGATGTTCTCGCGGATGCGTGCGGCGCTTGTCGAGGTTCGAGAATGGCCCGCTCTTGCGGATGTCGGTGAAGCGCACGGCCGGTGATTCGAGCTCTTGCAGCCGCTTCTCTTCGAGGTTCGGCAGGCTGAGATCCTCGAAGATCATTCCGGCCAGCTCGTCCATCGTCATCTCGGCCTCGTAGTAGTCGATGCCCGGCTGATCGCCGGCCTGGGTCCCTGGCCCTGGCCGTCCTTCTGGCCGTAGCGTTCCAGCACGTCGCCGACTTGAGACTTGCCGTCTCCCTGGCCGACCTGCTGCTGGTCGTTCGGGTCGAAGCGGAAGCGGTATTCATCGAGCGTGCGGATCGGCACCTTCACGATCTTCTTGCCGTCGGTGGTGATGATCGACTCCTCGCTGACGATGTCCGCCAGGTTCTGGCGAATCGCCTCCTTGACTTTCCGCTTGTGACGCGCCTGGTCGATCGCACCCTTGCGGTGCAGCGACCAGTCTTGACGTTCGAGTGAGACGGTGAACATGGGACGCGCACCTCGTTGCTTCTTCGGGCTGTTCCCTAGCGATTGAGCAGAGTGCCAACGTACTTGAGCAGCTCGTTGGCGCAGACCGGGCAGTAGTCGTGCTCGCTGACGAGCCGGTCGATCACGTCGTTGATACGCCGCAGCTGATCGGCGTCCGGCGTCTTGGTCGAGGTCGTGATCTTCACCACGTCCCTCAGGTCGGCAAACAGCTTCTTCTCGATCGCCTCCTCGCAGGCGCTCGTGCGACGTGTAGTCGAAGCTCTGGCCGCGGCGCGCCAGCGACGAGATGCGAATCAGAATCTCCTCGCGGAACGCCGCTTGCTGTTTTCGGTGACGCCGATCTGCTCCTCGATCGAGCGCATCAGCCGCTCGTCCGGCTCGACCTCCTCGTCGGTGATCGGGTCGCGCGACCTTCGTCTTGTTGCAGAAGGCCTCGACGTTGTCGAGGTAGTTGTTGAGCAGCGTACGGGCCGATTCCTCGAAGGAGTAGACGAAGGCCTTCTGCACCTCGCGCTTGGCCATCTCGTCGTATTCGCGTCGCGCCTCGGCGATCAGGTTCAGCAGCCGCTCGTGCTCATCGCGGTCGATGCTGGTGTGCTGCTCCAAACCGTCGCGCAGCGCGCGGAGCGCGTCGATCGGGTTGACGCAGGTGACGCCGTCGTGCACGAGCGCGTTCGAGAGGCGGTTGATGACGTAGCGTGGCGAGATGCCGTCCATGCCCTCGCGAGCGCCTCGTCCTGCAGTTCCGTGACGTCCTTGGGTGTGAAGCCTTCGACCGTCTGTCCGTCGTAGAGCTTGAGCTTCTTGATCAGGCTCATGCCCGGCCTTCTTGCTCGGCTTCGAGGCGGGAGAGGACGGCGAAGGTGGTGGCGGTCTCCAGCGTGTCGGGAGCGATGTGGACGTCGCGAAGCGCGCTCTGCTTGAGCAGCTTCTCGTAGATCTTGACCTCGTCGCGTGACGCGCAGGTTGTAGGGCACCTTGACCACGATGATGCGGTCCTGCAGCGCCTCGCTCTTCTTGTTGCCGACGAAGGCGGTGTACTCGTGCTCGTTGGTGTGGCTGATGACCACTTCATCGGCGTAGATCATCGAGAAGCGGCCGGTCTTGATGTTCTGCTCCTGCGACAGTGTCAGCAGCCCGTAGAGGAACCGCTCGTCCGTCTTGAGCATCTCGATGAACTCCATCAGCCCGCGGTTGGCGATGTTCAGCTCGCCGTCGAAGCGATAGGCGCGCGGGTCGGACTCGGTGCCGTACTCGCCGATGGTCGAGAGGTCGATGCCGCCGATCAGCTCCGAGATATCCTGCGACTTCGGATCGGACGGGCGTGAAGGTGCCGATGCCGACGCGGTGCTTCTCCGAGAAGGCGATCGCGGACGACCGGGACGTCCTCCTGGCGGCCGCTGAACGGCTTGCCGGGGTCGCCCCAGGGGTGGCCCCCGCCCTGATCCGGATGCTCGAGCTGATAGCGGCACCAGGGGCAGAGGTCGCCCTCGATGTAGATGCCGTATTCGCGGATCAGCTCGTCGCGAATCGATTCGGGCACGAGGTGCAGCGGCTCCTCGTGCATCGGGCAGCCGCGAATCGCGTAGACGGCGCCGTCATCGGTCCGGGTGTAGCGCTCGAGACCGCGCTTGAGCAGCGTGACGATGGTCGACTTGCCGCCGCCGACCGGCCCCATCAGCAGCAGAATGCGCTTGCGAACCTCAAGCCGCTGGGCCGACGAGTGAAAGTACTCGACGATCTGCTCCAGCGACTTGTCGATGCCGAAGATCTCCCCGTCGAAGAACTTGTAGCGATTCTGACCCGCGTCAGTCTCCTCGGTTCCCTTATTGACGATCATGCTGTAGAGGCGCGCGTGTGAAAGTTGAGCGATGTTCGGATTCTTCGTGACGAGGTCGAAGTACTGCGCGAAGGTTCCGTCCCAGGTCAGACTCTGCTCTTCGGCGCGGTACGCGCCCAGTCGTTCCAAGAGATCCATGTGTTCCGATCCTTACTGCAACGTGCCGGCCGCTTCCGAACAACGACCGGAGTCGATCAACGATGGAGCCCGCTCGAACTCGTGGTCTCCACGGGCCGTGCCCCCGAGTGCGCTCCCGAAACAGCGCCGGGAGATGAGCCGAACCACGCGGGTAAAACGCCTCCAAACCGCCCCGCATCGTCCTGCCTGGGCGATCGAAGAGACCAGCGTCTCCGACCAATTTCCATCGCGATGATGTTGATGCGTGTCTGGAGTGTCTGAACCGGCCCCGTGCGGGTGGTTCAGGACAGATAAGTCCGGCTCGTCCTGCCGATCATCGATGCGAATCGAGCGCCGCGACTCGCCTGATCGGAGATTCGGTGTTCCAGCCCCCGGCGAAAGCTCCGATACCCGAAACATGTACCTATATCGTCGCGCGCTTCGGCGGACTTCCGCTGCTGATCAGGGATCGCGCCTGCGCGTGATTCCCGCTATCAGCGGCCCATTGTACGGCGTCGTCGGCCTCACTCAGGCCATTCACTCGAGTGTCAGCGCCGCCGTATCGAGGTGAATGCCGGGATGTCAACGACGAGCCAAGCGTTCGTTCGAGCCCACTGCGTGACGGTAGGTGCTCAGATATGTCAACCGATAGCTTGATGTTACCTAAACGTACGTTCTGCGTGTGGGTTTCGGATCTGCGCGAGGTGTGTCCCAGGACAAAAGTCCTGGTTGGCATGCTCCGGCCAACGGCGTCGGGCTGGCGAGGATTCCGATTTCCGCCCCAGGATCCGCCGTGCGACGATCGCGACGGCGTCAACGTCGGGGCGGTCAGGAGTTTCTCGCGACGTATATCGAGCCGTCTGAACGCGGTGCGGCTTGGTCTGAGATGAGCCGGTCAACTCGCCTCGCTAACCGTTGTCCTGGGAGCACCGCTCCGTGTCGTCACGGGACCGATTATGACGAGTACGTCGGAATCATTGCTACTCAAATATCGTGCCGTGACTCCGGGACTATTGCGAAGTCGTCGGGAGTTCGGAGCCGCTCAAGGGTGTTACGACGCCGGAGACGTCGTGGTTTGCATCTAACGCTCGTTGCCGCCATCATGAGCATGGGTGACAACTCGACGGATCGAGCCGCCGTAACGCGGTCGTGAGACAGATTGGAGACTCGATGGGACGCTGGAAAGACGGGGCACAATGTGCGGTCATGCTCACGTTCGACGTTGACGCCGAGACGCTCTGGCTGGCCGGCGACCTGACCAATCTCGAAAAGCCGGGACTCCTGTCGATGGGGACCTATGGCGCACGCGTCGGAGTCCCGTTGATCCTGGAACTGTTGAGCAGGAATCGGATTCCGGGAACCTTCTTTGTCCCCGGCTGGACCGCTGAGACCCACGCCGACATGATCGGCGTGATCCACAGTAAAGGGCACGAGATCGGCCACCACGGGTATCTTCACGAAGAGCCGACCCAACTGACGCGCGACCAGGAAGAGGAGGTGCTGCAAAAAGGTCTGCACGCGTTGCGAACGGTAACCGGAAAGGATCCGGCCGGGTATCGATCGCCTGCCTGGGAATTCTCGGCCAACACGATCTCTCTATTGCATCAATACGGGTTCAAGTATTCGACCAACATGATGAGCCACTTCATCCCGTGGCAGCACGCCGAGACCGGCGTGATCGAGCTCCCCGTTCAATGGGTGCTGGATGACGCCCCGTACTTCCTCTTCAGGCCGTCTGGTCCCTCGCGGCCGATTCAACCGGCATCCGTCGCGTACCAGGCCTGGAGCGAGGAGTTTCGCGGCATCTATCGCTACGGCGGGTTGTTCAACCTGACGATGCATCCACAGTTCATCGGTCGGCCGGGTCGCTTACAGATGCTGCAACAGTTGATCGACTACATCCGCGGGTTCCCCGACGTCTGGTTTGCGTCTGGTCATGAGGTCGCCGAGTACTGGTCCCAGCACGTGACAGAGCATCCCAACGATAATCAACTCGGCCATCTGGACATCTAACGTCGGTCGCTCTCCGAGATTGCGGTCGCCGCGATCTGATCCTCGAGCCAGGCCGCTACCGCGTCGGAGTCCTTGCGTTCGTCGGGGATCTCGCGCCAGACGTCGTCGAAGTATTCACGAAACTTTCGGACCATGTCGGTGCGCAGCGTGCGAAACGCGACTCCTGGCCCCTGGCCGGGGAAGATGTCGTTTCCACGCCGAATGTAGGCCATGGCCTGCTTCTCGCCTTTGATCAGCAGGTTGAAGGGGACGTCCTCATCGAGCAGTCCGACCGACACGTTCGGGTTGGTGCGCAATGTCTGGACTAGACCGGCGACGTGCCGCTGCATCAGGGCGGACTCGACTTCTACGCCGCGGCCCCAATAACCGGACTCAATGTAGGTGCGAATTGCCGACAGCGGGTAGATCGTGCGCGTCGGGAAGTGCTCCACGTTCTGACGAACGGCAGACTGGACTGACTGTGCCCACAAACGCACGAGCATTGGATCATCCGGATCGCGCCGAAGATCGAGCGGAAGACCTCGAGCGGATCGATGTGCCCGCTATTGGGATCGGTCACACTCAGCAGCCGGTCCGACATCACCAGGCGGTCGCTGGCGATCTCCTCCATCTGAGTGATGGCGCGACAGAATCCGTTGTCGTCGAGACCAACGTTGGCGATCCCCGACAAGATATGGGCGATCGACGCCTGGACACCCTGCGTCAGCACGTGACCGACGATCTCTTTGGCGCGCAATGGGCGCGAGCTTTGCGCCATTGTCAGCCAGCGGAGACCATCGAGCAGCGCTCCCTGCGCTTCGAAGCTGAGTGTGAGAAACGCCGGAACGACCTCGGGACTAAGGTCGACTTCGGCCAGAATTTGACGCAACTCCTCTTCCGTTTGGGTGACGGCACTGTGATAGGACGTGAAGTAGGTGACGTCCACGCCCAATGCCGCCGACAGGCTCATCAGGCTTGGAAGGGTCACGTCACGTCGCCCATTCTCGATCGCCGAGATGACGTCGCTCGAAAGACCGCTGCGCAACGCGAGCGCCGCGAGTGTCAACCCCTCGCGGCGTCGCAGCGCACGCACTGCTGGCCCGATACGCTGCCCGGCACGCTTAGCGCGCCGGAAGCGATATTGCTTCTGTTCCATTCACTCCCCCGTGTCTGTCCCGGCAGCTGGACTCGACCGCCGGGCCCCGTTGAGTCCACCGGTTGGCTCAGCCCGTTCCCTCAGCAATGGCATCGATGAGCTTCCGCTCGATCCACGTCGCGACGGACAGTCGTTCCCTGCGCTCCGGCGCGAGACCGGCCCACTCGCGCTCGAAATGCTCGCTGAATCGCTTGACGACGGATGGACGGGACAGCAGGAGCGTCATACGCCGCCCTTCTGGGTTCGGACCGAGAACGTACCCCTGCATGGTGACGAGCACGTGATGATCCCCTTTGATCCGATAGAGCACGGGCAGGTTCTTCTCTGTAAGCCCAACGTTGAAATGGGGGTGCATCCGTAGGAGATTGATCGTTGCCGCCAGATGTGATGCGACGATGTCGTGCGGCAGGAGGATGTTGGGGGCTCGTTCTCCTGTGCGAATGTACGCTTCAAGACGATCGATCGGAACGATGGTTCGCGATATGTGGTCTTTCAGGGTGACGTCCATCGCGCTGCGCCGGGTCTCCGCCCACCACTTCAGCAGTGACGGACTCGGCGGGTCAATTCCATAGCTCGCGCGAAACAGGTACAGCTCATCAACGGGAACCCTGACCGGGCTGATCGGGAGTCGATCCGCATAGACCGCGCGTTCACCGGGCATTTCCTCCAGCTCGACCGTCGCGCGCATGAACTCGATTGGCGAGAGCCCATCTTCGGCGATACCGGTCAGGATCGCGTCCAGGCTGCCCTCGAGCCCATCGCGCTCGATCGTGTCCTCGATTGCCTGAACCCGGGCCCGGCGCGCGGATCGAGAGGGCAGCCGAACTCGCATAGAGTCAGCAAACGCAGCCCGCGCGTTCGGATCGAGCGCAGAGAACTCTTCCCAGTTTTCGCGCGGGATGCCGAGGTCTTCCAGGAACCCGTTGAGCTGTATGCGTTCCTGATACGCCGAGTCGGCTCGGGACCAGATTTCCTCCGCTTCAATTCCGAGTGCAGGTGCAAGACGCGCGACCGTCTCCTCATCCGGGCAGATCTCGCCGCATTCGATGTGACCAAGGCGCGAAGCTGAAACCTCGGAGTTGCGTGCGAGCTCGCTGCGCGAAATCCGTTTGGATTCGCGCAGCCCTCTCAGCACGGTCCCGATGGACGCGCGATACTCGGAAATTCGGGAATGGGCCGAGAATTGGGACATCGCCACCTGGCAACTCTCATACGCCGAATGTTCAGGTTCTCGTCGAATAGTATCCAAACTTACCACGAGAACGACGATTATGTCGCGATCGAAACGGTTTCAGTCTGTTTCAGTTGCCTAGCCGGACAACCCGGCCGCGTCGCGCGAGGGTGAGCATGCCATGACGCGGCGGATGGAGCGCTTCTTGAATTCCGGGGGATGCGCGTCGCTGGATCCTTGACACGCTCAGTCCACCGTGGTTTCTGAACGATGCCGTGATCCGTCCACGCACCGTGCGTCGGGAGCGGGTTCGCGCCGTGGGGAAGAACAGAGCGAGAGGACGTTGACGTGACCCCGGAACGACGTGCAGACCTCGAACCATCCTTGATCGCGTCGGTTTCGACCGACGAGTTGATGAACTCCACCAGGTCGATCGCGCAATGGATTCGCCTGTCGGGCACTGACGAGGAGGCCCGCGCCTTCGACTGGATCGAAGCCAAGCTGAAGGAATACGGACTGGACACGCACCGGTACTCGCATCCCGCACTCGTTTCCTGGCCGGAGTCGGCGTCGCTCGAATTGCTGAGCGGTGGCGGGTCGGAGTCGATCCATTGCGCAACGCACGCCTTCGCCACCTCGACTCCGGAAGGCGGACTCGAAGGTGACGTGATCGCGATCGGGAAGGTGACCTCGGAGAA
>CAVSAD010000010.1:0-122938 GCA_963725815.1 uncultured Chloroflexia bacterium | reverse complement strand
CGGGCCCGGAGTAGCGATGCCTATGCCGGGTCGGAAACTATGCCGGGTCCCGGTGTTTTGGCGTTGGCGGGCGGCCACTCGGCCGGCTTGGGGTCGGCATAGTTACAGGTTCTCGAGGAAGGCGAGCAGGGAGTCGGTGGGCTTGTAGCGCTGCCGGGCGGCGGGGTGTGGGGCGGTCAGGGCGAGGGCGGCTTCCTTGATCGTGAGGTCGGCGTGGAGGTAGGGGTTGGTCGAGCGGGTGCTGGCGTGGCCGAGCCAGAGCGCGATGACGGTGGTGTCGACGCCGGCGTGCAGCAGGCCATGGCGGCGGTGTGTCGCAGGACGTGCGGGGTGACGTGCTTGGCGGCTCAGCGATGGGCAGCGCTCTGGCGGCGGTGGCGGCGTGTTTGGCGACGCAGGTCGGCGACGGCGTCGCGGCTGAGCGCGTCCGCCGGGGCGGGTCGGGAACAGCGGGTCGGTCGGGTCGTCCGCCGCGTTCGGCGAGCCAGACGCGGAGCACGGCGCTGGGTGGTCGTGGTGAGCGGGGTGCATCCGTTCTTTGCGGCCTTTGCCGTGGCAGCGCACGTGCGCGCCGGTGCCGAGGCGTGACGTCGGCGCAGGTCGAGCCCGGTCAGCTCGGAGACGCGCAGTCCGGTCTGGACGGCGACGAGCAGCAGGGCGTGGTCGCGGCGGCCGGCCCAGCGTGGTGCGGTCGGGCGCGGCGAGCAGCGCGTCGACCTCGTCGCGGTGAGGAAGGTCACGAGTCGGCGTGTCGGCCCGTTTGGCGGGGATGGCGAGGACCCGTTGGATGAGCGCGGCGTGCTCGGGGTGGCGCAGCGCGGCGTAGCGGAACAGCGAGCGGATCGCGGCCAGCCGGAGGTTGCGGGTGCGGGCGCTGTTGTGCCGGTCGGTCTCGAGGTGGTCGAGGAACGCGCCGATCAGCTCGGCGTCGAGGTCCGTCGAGGTCGAGCGCGGACGGGGCGGTTGCCGGTGTGGTCGCGGGCGAAGCCGAGCAGCAGCCGGAAGGTGTCGCGGTAGGAGGCGATCGTGTGTGGGCTGGCTCGCGCGTTGGGCCAGCCGGTCGGTGAAGAACGCCTTGCAGCGATCGGGGCGAGCGCGGTCATGGCCGCACCGCCCGGGACGCCTCGAGGCGGTCGGCGGCGACGCCCAGCAGCTCGTGGGCGGCCGGCAGGTACCAGTAGGTGTTGGCCGGGTTGACGTGCCCGAGGTAGGTGGACAGCACGGGCAGCCGGCGCCTGGACGTCGACGCCGTCGGCGTACCAGCCGAGCAGGGTGTCGACCGCGAAGCTGTGGCGCAGGTCGTGCGGGCGGGGTGCCCGCCGCCCGGGTGGGACGGTGATGCCGACCTGGGCGGCAGCCGCCGGAACGTGGTGGTGACCGCGGTGGTGGTCAGCCGCTGCCCGTCGGTCCACAGGAAGAACGCCGCCTCGGCCGGGCGCGGGCACAGCCGGTCGCGGCGTCGGGTGTAGCGGGCCAGCGCGGCGACCGTGGTGGGGTGCAGCGGCACGATGCGGGACTTGCCCGACTTGGTGTTGCGCACGACCAGCAGCCCGGCGGTCGAGGTCGACGTCGTCGCGGTCCAGCCGGCGGGCCTCGCCGAGACGCAGCCCGGTGACGGCGAGCAGCCCGACGAAGGTGGCCGATGTGGCCGCCCGCAGCGGCGGGGACAGCCGCCGGGCCGCGGCGATCAGCCCCTGCACCTGGTCAGCGGTGAAGAGGTAGGGCGTGGAACGGACGGTCCCGCCGGGCAGCAGCCTGGTCGGCGGGACCTCGGTGGCCGGGTCGAACGCCGCCAGGTAGGTCGCGAACCCGCGGGCCACCGACAGCCGGGTTGCCGCCTGGGCGCGGCTGACTGCGCCGCCGGCGACCGCCCAATCCAAGTGCCGCGTCCACGGTCAGGTGCGACTCGCCGCGGGCCTCGAGGTGGCGAGCAGCCCGTCGAGCAGCCGGTCGTGGTCGACGAGCCTGTAGCCCAGCGCCCGGCGCATCGCCAGGTAGTCCTTGGCGTGCGCGGCCAGGTCGTTCATCGGGCCGGCTCCGGCCATGGCGTGCCACCTGTGACAGCACGGCCTGGTCGACCTTCGCGTAGATCGCGGTGGTCGCCTCATCGGCGTGCCGCAGCACCTGCCCGATCTCGGCCAGCGACGCGCCGGCGCGCAGCATCTCGGTCGCGGCCGTGTGCCGCAGCCGGTGCCCGCCGACGACCGGCAGCCCGGCGCGGCGAGACGCGGTGCGGGAGACCATCACCACCGCGTTGCGTGACATCGGCCCCGGCGGGAGCACCGCCCGCAGGAACACCGCCCGCTCCGGGGTCGTGGGCCCGCTCGTGCCGCAGGTAGTCGACCAGCGCCTGCCCGACATCCGCGGGCAGCGGCATCCGCTCGTCCCGGTCGCCCTTGCCGTGCACGACCACCTCCCCGGCCCGCCAGTCCACATCGTCCAGCCGCAGGGTCGCGACCTCGCCGGCGCGCAGCCCCAGCCGCACCTGCAACGTCAAGATCGCCACGTCGCGGCGAGCCGCCAGCCCGGTGCCGGCCACCGCCAGCAGCGCAGCAACCGTCGCCGGGTCCACCGCCCGCGGCAGTCCGGCCAGCCGCGCCCCGGCGACGGCCGGAACCGTCACCGACAAGTCCAGGTCGTGCCGCCCGGTGGCGAACAGGAACCGCAGGAACACCCGCAGCGCGGACAGCGATGCGCGGGTCGCACCGATCGACAGCCGGTCAGCCTCGGCGCGGACCAGCCGGTGCACCTGCTCGACGGTCAGCTCCGCCAGCACCACCCCGGCGGGCAGCGTGCCCAGCAGCCGGCGGATCGTCCCGACCGTGCCGGTGACCGTCAACGGGGCCAGCCGACGCTCCACGGTCAGATGCCGGGCGAACGCTGCCAGCACCTCCCCGTGCGCAGATGTCACCGCCACCGCGGGCGGCGCCACCCCCTGCGCCCGCAGGTAGGCCAGCAGCGGGCGCAACCCCAGCCCCCCGGCCCGCGGTGCCGGCGTGCGCCGGGTCGCGGCGAACCGGGCCGCCACCTCATCGGTCAGATCCCCCGGCACCAGACCGTTGTCGGCCAGCCAGCCGCTCAACACGGCCAGCAGCCGGACGTACGGACCGACCGTGCTCGCCGAGTACCCGGCGGCGAGCAACTCCTGCCGGAACCCGTCGGCGTGACCTGCCAACGGACCGACCTCTACAGACAGCGGACGTGAACACATGACCGGCTCCTCTCCGGACGGGAACACCCGAAGACGAGCGTGATCAACAAGCGCAACTATGCCGAGCCCGCCGCCGGCAGCACCCCGCTGACCAGCGCGAACCCGCCGCACCCAAGCTCAACCCGGCATAGTTGCCGACCCGGCATAGGCATCTTATCTTGATATCAAGATAGTAGCCCTCTGTCTTGCTCAGTCACGGGTGCCGGCCAGTAGGCGGGGTGCGGCGGGGAGCGCTCGGGCGGTCCGGGTCGAACGCTCGGGGAAGGGAGCCCAGCGAGTTCACGCCCAGGCGGTGCCTCTACTGCAGGCTGCCGGGGGATCGCGGACGGAGCTCTGCGATCAGCGATGCGGTCGCCTATCTGAGGACCGTGCCGTTCCCGGCGCCAAGGGCTGTCTGTGTGGCGCCCCCGGGGAAGGGTCCGTCAGCCCAGCACGAGTTCGGCGATCCGATCGACGGGGAAGCCGGGGGATCGGTGGTCGTCGCGCCCGTGCATGGTGCGGCTGGCGGCGAGAACGTTGAGGACGGATTCCTCGACGGACTGGACGACGGCCTCGTACAGGGGGTCGATGGCACCCCAGGGCAGGAACTGCAGGGTGCGGGTGCTGGCCCCGTTGAGGGCGGCGTCGTCGATGGAGCTGTCGAGCTGTCCGGCGTTGGCGGTGGTGAACGCGAGGAACAGGTCGCCGGAGAAGTGGCTGCCGGTGGTGCCGGTGCGGGCCAGCCCGAGCGGGACGCGGCGGGCGAGCGCTTTGCACTGGCCGGGCAGCAGGGGTGCGTCGGTGGCGACGACGACGATGCAGGAGCCGGCGCCGGCGGGGGCGAGCCAGTCGGTGTCCTCCATCGGGTTGTCGTCGGCGAGCAGCTTGCCGACGGGGCGGCCGGCGACGACGAGCTCGCGGCGGCTGCCGAAGTTGGCCTGGGTGAGCACCCCGACGGTGTAGGTGTGGTGGCCGAGCGGACGCGGCGGGACGCGGTGCCGGTGCCGCCCTTGAAGGCGTAGCAGTTCATGCCGGTGCCGCCGCCGACGGAGCCCTCCGCGAGGGGTCCGCTGGTGGCGTGGTCGAGCGCGTCGACGACGGCGGCGGGCTGGACGTGCGGGCCGTTGATGTCGTTGAGGTAGCCGTCCCAGGTCTCGGCGACGACGGGGAGCAGCCAGCGCTGGGCGAGGTGGCGGTGGCGGGTGACGGCCCAGTCGATGACGCCGCGGTGCACGGGGCCGACGGCGTGGGTGTTGGTCAGCCCGACGGGCAGGGAGAGCGCGCCGGCCTCGTCCAGCCAGGCGGTGCCGGTCATCTCGCCGTTGCCGTTGAAGCTGTGCCACCCGGCGGGGACCGAGACTCCGGCCTGGTCCTTGCCGAGGGGGTGCACGACGGTGACCCCGGTGCGCACCGGCCCGGCGCCGGGGGTGAGCGGCCCGTCCCCTTCGATGATCGTGTGGTAGCCGACCTCGACGCCGGGCACGTCGGTGATGGCGTTCCAGCCGCCGGGTTCACCGTCGAGGGGGATGCCCAGGCCGCGGGCGCGGGGTTCGCCCGCGGGGGAGTGGGTCTGCGGGTTCACGCCTGGACCTCGTCGTCGACGCCGGGGGCGTGGATCTCCAGGATGGGTCCCATCAGGACGGCGCCGGCGTCCTCCAGGGCGTGCTCGTCGTGCGGGGCGGCGGGCATGGTCCAGCGGTGCGCCCGCCGCGGGTACAGGTAGGCGTAGTAGTAGGCGTAGCCGACGGCCAGGGCGCCGACGGCGATGATGACCTGCCACTTGTTGCCCTGCCACAGCTGGTAGGTGACGTAGGCCAGGGTGGCGATGACGGCGACCGGGGCGAGCGGCCAGGCGGGCATCTTGTAGTGGGCGTGCGCGGTGGTGCCGTTGCGCCGGCCGACGATCGCGGACAGCGCCACCATGACGTACAGGACGACCAGGGTCGCGCCGGTCGCGGTGATCAGCGTGTTCAGCGGGACGACGGAGGCGACGACGGCCGCGGCGGCGCCGACGAACAGGGTGGCCGGCAGCGGGGTCTTCAGGGTGGGGTGCACCCAGCTGAGGAGGTTGCTGATCGGGTCGGGGTAGGCCCGGTCGCGGGCTGAGCCGTAGACGGTGCGCCCGGCCTGCAGGGTGATCGCGACGACCGCGTTGATGATGGCCAGCGCGATGGCCAGGGACACGATGGTGTTCAGGGTGGCGCCGCCGCGGGCGGTGACGAAGTACTGCATCGGGGCGGGGTCGGACAGCAGCTTGGTCAGGTCCGGGGCGCCGAGGAGCACCGCGGTGGTGGGGATGAGCTCGGCGGCGACGGTGATCGCCAGCGACCACATGATCGCCTTGGCGATGCCGCGGGCGGCGTTGCGGGTCTCCTCGGCGAAGTACACCGCGGCGCCGTACCCGTTGTAGGCGAAGATCGCGATGGCCATCTGGGCGGCGACCAGGCCCCAGCCGACCGAGACCAGCACCCCGCCGGTGCCGACGGTCTGCGGCTGGAACAGGGTGCTGACCGGGCGGGACACGTTGAGGAAGCCGAGCAGGGTGAGCACCACCAGGGCGGCCATCTCCAGCACCAGGAAGGTGCCGGTGACCCAGGCGTTGGTGCGGATGTTGAGCACCGCGACGACCGCGGAGAACACGATCACCCCGACGCCGACCCACTTGGAGTTGCCGCCCGACCAGGCCGCGGACAGGTACTCACCGGTGCCCAGGGCGATCACCCCGATGATGAGGACCAGGCTGAGGGCGTTCATCAGGAACAGCGCGAAGCCGGTGCCCTTGCCCAGCACCCGGGCCGCGAAGGAGTACTCCCCGCCGGCGATCGGGAACGCCGAGGACAGCTCGGCGTAGCAGTACGCCATGAACACCCCGACGATCGCCGCGGCGACGAACGCCACGAACGAGGCGCCGCCCACGGCGACCAGCACCGCGGGGATGATGATGAACACGCTCGACGCCGGCGTCACCGACGACAGCGTGATCAAGACGTTCCCCCGCAACGTCAAGGACCGGGACAGCTGCTGCTCGTAGCGCGCGGTGGTCGGCTGGGCCGAACCACCGGGACCGTGCTGGCTCATGGCGCTCCCTCGAACGGGGGAATAATTCGTCGAAGTATTCGAAGAATGATTGGATGTGTCAAGGGTCACCACCGACCGTCTTTCGCAGCCGGTTCTCCACGTCGCCGTGGCGGCGGGCGGCGGCGGCGGGTGAAGATGGGGACCGATCACCAGGAGGAGCACCGACCGATGGCACGCCCGCGCAACCAGACCGCCCGCCGCCAGCAGCTGCTCGAGGCCGCCCTGCAGGTGATCAACACCAACGGCCCGGCCAACGTGCAGATGAAGGACGTCGCCGACGCCGCCGGACTGGCCACCGGGTCGGTCTACTACTACTACGACAACGTCGACGAGCTGCTGCGGCACGTGCACGCGCTGGCCTACGAGCGCTACTACACCTCCCGGGTCGAGGCGATCAGCGGACTGACCGACCCGCGGGAGAAGGTAGCCACCCTGATCCGGCTCGGCCTGCCCAGCCCCCAGGACGTGCCCCTGTCCCTGGCCCTGTACCAGGTCACCGTCGCCAAGGCCCGCAACGCCGACCACGGCGAGATGATCACCGACCTGTGCGGCCAGCAGGTCCGCCTCTACCAACAGATCCTCGACGAGGGCACCGAGCAGGGCCACTTCACCCCGCAGGCCTCAACGCACCGCATCGCCGAGAACATCATCGCCCTCGAAGACGGCTACGGCCTGGGCCTGTGCAGCGGCAACCACGACTACGACTTCGACGAGGCCGTCGCGTCCATCCTCGAAGCCGTCAGCCTGTGGACCCAGTGCCCCGACCTGCTCACCCCCACCCGCAAGCGCTCGCGCGTTCGCAAGCAGACGTCCCGCGTGATCGCGGAAGCGAGCGCATAGCCGTCCCGGGCTACCCAGGTGATTGCGGTGGGGCGTTGATCCGGCTGCGGCTGCGTCAGTGGACGAACCGAATCGCTACAACTGTCAGCGGCGCAGAGGATGTTCGTGCAGATGGCCGCGTGATGTGAGCTGGAGAGTCTCGTGCAAATGCCGAGTGAGCGGATGTACCTGAACTGGCACTACCGCTCGGTTGACGGCGAGAGCACTCGCCGATCGTCACGGCACGCGGCGGGCGCCAGTTGGACTCGGGAGGTCCGGCGTTACCCGCGTGGGTTCCGTCGGTCGAGCAGGGCCGCCGCGAGGAAGCAGGCAACGCCAACCGCTGCGGCCTGGAGAGTCACCGCGAGGACGCCTGCCGCGGACGGGTGGTTCGCGATGTGTAGCAGCGGCTGGAGTGGTGGTAGCCAGGGAATGGCCAGCGACAGTGTGACGACCACGGTGACGGCGACCACCGCGGGGCCGGGGCGGTTGGCGATCGGTGGTGAGAGGAGGGTCCCCAGGCCGACACCGGCGACGGCTTGGGACAGGTGCAGGAGGAGAAGCGTGGTCAGGGTGGTTGCGGTGTAGGACTCGCTTCGGTTGGCGATGGCCGCCCAACCGACCGCGACCGCCCCGAGCAGCGCCGAAGCCGCGAGCGCCGCTATCGCCCGGGCGAGCATCCGCCGGGACCGAGAGCCCAACGCAACCAGGGTGACCTGGGCGTACGGCGGGTTCTCCGCGGTGCTCACCAAACGGCACAGCCACGCGCTGACGGGGAACAGTGCGATCGCGGTCACCGCCCCGGCCTGCGTCGCGGGGCCGGCTGGTGAGGCGTAGAGCAACGTGGTTAGCCCGAGGAAGGCGACGGCGGGGGCCAGTGCGCTCTGCCTGACGAGCAGCAGTTTCAGGTAGTACCCCACCGCGGTGCTCATGGGAGTGCCTGGACCTGAATCACCTGGCCGCCCTGACGAAGGACCATCAGCAAAACGCGGTCGCGCTCCGACGCGGACAGCTCCTGGACAAGCCTCACCCCGTCCGGTCCGAGGGTCTCCACCCGCCACAAAGGTGCGTCCTGACTGGTCGACGGCTCGACCAGACGGCCGTCTTGCACGCTGACCGTCCTCGCCCCTGGTACCGGAAGGTGCGGGCTGTGATCCGCGATCAGTACGGCAGCTCCATCGTCAGCCGCCCGCCGAATCAGCTCCACTGCGGTGCGGCTGGAGTCCTCGTCCATCGCCGCGAACGGCTCGTCCAGCACAGCGAGGTCGGGGGGGCCGGCCAGCGCGGCCGCCACGAGCACCTTCGCCAGGGTGCCCCGGCTACACGCGGACAGCGGAAGGTCGGGTCGACCGCCCAGCCGCTCCAGCAGGTCCACTGCGAGCGCGGCAGAGGAACGACCGCGGATCTGGCCCAACGTGGCCAGCCACGCACCGGCGGTCATTCGTGGTGGCGGGTCACCGAGCGCCTGAGGCTGGTACCCAACGACGTCCGGGCGGTCGACGCTGCCGGACACCGGCCGCAGGATCCCCGCGGCTAGGCGCAGCAGCGTGGTCTTGCCGCTGCCATTGGACCCACGCACCACGGTGACAGCTCCGGGTGGCACCCGGAGGGACACCTGCCGCAGGACCATTGGTGCACCGCGGCGAAAGGCGAACCGGACGTCGGACAACACCAGTCCGGAGCCGCTCACGACAGCCACGCTAGCGTCGTTGTTCGCCAGCATTCGAGGTGGCACCGCCAGCACCTCGCCGTTGGTGGACCGTCAGCAACTGGCATTACCGTCGGCTGACTTCCTGGGAGTGCCAGCCGAGCTTCCCGGTACCTATGCGTTGGCTGTGCTGAGAAGGCGATCCAGGGTCCGCTGACCCCACCGGCTCATCCCGGGGTTCGTCGCGGGGTAGTACCAGACCAGGCCCATCGCTTGCTGGAGCGCCCATGCCATCCCGCGACGCCACTGAACCTCGCCGCACTGCAACTGGTGCCGGACCAGTTCCCTCCGTTCGTGATCAAGGAGATGCCATGCAGCCACGAGATCGAGCGCCGGATCGGCAGCGCCGAAGCCGCCAGTGTCGAGGACCCCCACCAAACGACCGGCGTCCACCAGCACGTTCTGCGGGGTTAGATCGCCGTGGCACATCGCGTCCGGGTCGACCTCTGGAAGGACTCGCAGCTCCTCCCACAGGGCTCGCAGTCTCACCACGTCGACCAGTCCCTCACTGTTCGCGAAGCACAGGTCCATCCACTCGTCGTGGTCCGGGAGGTGCCCCCCACGCCCTTCGCCAGCGAAGCACCGACCATGTGTATCCGCCGCGCGGAGACAAGCGAGCAAGTTCGCGAGTTCCTGAGCGAAGGCCGCGGAGCCTGCCGGATCTTCAGCGATTGCGTCCCGTCCGGGAACCCAGGACTGAACAGCCCACGGCAGCGGATAGCCATGCCCAGGCTCTCCCAGCGCGATTGGTCTGGGCGACGGAACAGGGGAAACGCCGACGAACTCACGCGCTGCACCGGCTTCCTCGGTCAACCAGTCTCGGACTGCGTTCGGGTCGCCCGCTTGGAGCGGAAGACGGGCTGCCAGAGAATCGCCCACCCGGAAGATGGCGTTCACTGTGCCCGCCGGTGCGACCTGGTGGATCGGCAGTCTCGACCACTTAGGAAATTGGTTCGCGATCAGGGACCGAACCAACTCGACATCGACGTCGAGCTCGTCCTCGTGCATCTTCACGCCTGAATCATGCCCACAGCCACGTACCTGCAATGCCGATGAGGTCCATTGACCGTGAACGCACCAATCAAGTCATCGCTGGCACTACCGCCCGCCCAGCGGCACGAGAAGCCGGCCATGAGTGGTGCTGCGCTGTCAGAGTCTGGTCTGAATCAGGATGAATTCGTTGCCGTCGGGGTCGGCGAGCTCGGCGCGTTCGGCGTCCTTGCCCTCCAGCGCGGCACCCAGTCCAAGAAGCCGGTCCAACTCGGTGTCTAGCGAGTTGGCGGTCTCCAACACCCAACGCAGTCGGTTGCGGCCTTGCTTGGCGGCGACGGGCGGACCACCCCAGGTGATCTTCGTCCCGCCGCGGGGGGATTGGATCGCCGTTTCCCCGTCCTGGTCCCAGACCAGCGGCCAGTCAAGGGCTCGGCGCCAGAAGTAGCCCACCTCGCGCAGTCCGTCCCCCGCCAGCGCGCCGATGCGCGCGGTATCGGCAAGGAACCCGCCGCCTGGCTCGATGACACAGAACTCGTTGCCCTCGGGGTCGGCCAGCACCACGTGGCCCTCGTCCCCGCGCTGGCCCACATCGAAGTGTCGTGCACCGAGTTGCAGCGCCAGGTCCACGGTGCGTTGTTGATCCTCGGCGGAGGAACTGGTCAGGTCGAAGTGCATCCGGTGCCGCCCGGACTTGGGCGTGTCAGTCACGACGAACCGGAGGGTGAAGTCAGGCTCCGACCGGCCGGGAAGGCTGACGTCTGCCAAGTTGACATCGCGGTCGAGCAGGCGCGACCAGAACGTCGCCAACCCCCGTGGAGAAAGAGCGTCGATCTCCAACTCGGCGAGACGCACCGCCATCGGTAACCCCTTCAGCATGGCGCGACCTGTCCGCCGCAGCGCGCCTCGTAGCGTTGAGGCTAGGCCACTCGCAGCATGGCCTCACCGGGGAATGCATCGCCCTGTCATCGGCATAGAAAGACGTTCTGCGTGTCGTTGCCGGGCGTAGGAACGTCCTCCTGATGCGCTGCGGGTTTGGTGTCCCATCGCAGGAGGAGGACGTTCGTGAGCAACGGTAACGGCGTGTCCCGGGGTGATCGCAACCGCAACGCACGACTCGTTCAGCTGCGGTCGCTGGTGCCGGTGAGCAACGCGATCATCGGCATCGATCTGGCCGACAACAAGCAGATGGTCGTGGTGTGCGATCACGACTCGAAGGTGCTCGCGCGGCGGACGTTCCGGTGCAAGGCGTGGGACCTCGGCGCTGCGTTGGACTGGGCTGCTGAGCGGGCCGTCGCGAAGGGGTTCGCGGGGGTGACGGTGGCGTGTGAGCCGACCGGTCACCGGTGGCGGGTCCTCGGCGAGCTCGCCGGGCGACGGTCGATGCCGTTCGTCTGCGTCCAGCCGGCCCTGACCTCGGCGGCGCGACGCACCGAGGACCTCACGGTGGACAAGACCGATGAGAAGGACGCGGTCCTGATCGCCCGGCTGACCGCCCAGCTGCGCTGCTACGTCCCCGAACAGACCGACGAGACCTGGGCCCGACTGCGGCACCTCGGTGCCCGTCGAGAGCAGTTGATCACCGAGACCACCGCTCAGGTGCAGCAGATGCGCGACCTGCTCGAATGCGTCTGGCCGGCGGTACTTGACACAGCGCAACAGCCGTTCCGCTCCCACACCTGGATCGCCGGCTTGGCCGTGGTCGTCGACCGTGACGGTGGTGACCTGGCCCGCACCCGCCGTCTCGGCGCGGCCCGCTTCGAGCACGCCATCCGCCGCGAGATCACCAGTCGCGGCGGCGTGAAGCCGTGTCTGCGGATCGTGCGCGAGCTGTTCGCTGCACTCGACGATCAGGCCGGAGTGGCCGCGCACCGGGCCGGAGCGCTGGAGCGGGTGCAGCTGCTGTTGGTCGACTGGGTTCACGCCAACGAGCGCCTCGCCGACACCGAGACCAGGATGGTGGCCGTGCTCGACGAGCTGCAGCTGACTGGGCTGGTCCGCTCGATCCCCGGCATCTCTGCCGTCGGTGCCGCCGCGATCCTGGCCCAAACCGGTGACCCCCGCCGCTTCGCCACAGCCCGGGCCCTGGTCAAGCACGCCGGTCTCGCACCGAGGGAGAAGCTGTCGGGCAACTTCAAGGGCCGGACGAAACTCACCGGGCAGGGCCGGCCCGGGTTGCGGCTTGCCGCTTGGCGCGCAGTCTGGGGTGCCCAACGGGCGAACCCCGTTTACGCGGCGAGGTATCGGCACCTGACCACTAGGCAAAACAACAGGCTCAAGCCGACCCAGGCGCAGAGCGTCATCGCTGCCGCGATCCTGCGCCACCTGCATGCCGTGATCACCACCGGCCAGGCCTGGGACCCCACCATCGCCACCCACGGCAACACCAGCCCAATGACGGCACCCCTCGCGGCCTGAGTCAGTCGTTGCGGCCCAAGCTGACGGTCGGGGCGAGCCCCACGCGGCATTGAGACACCTCGGTGATCTCGACGCTCATCAAGGGCAGCCCCGCCCGTCGTCGAACCAACCCGATCACGCGCTGCCGGGACCAACCCCATTCAGCTATGCAGGGACCGACGACGGACGAGGCACCGACCAACAGCTTGACCAAAACGACTCACGCTGATGAGCGGCCGAACAGAACCGTCCCTATGCCACAGTCCGGGAGCCTCGGCGTAGCCCTCTCTGCACCCGGGCGCGAGTCCGCGGACGTTAGCGCGCGGTTGACGCAGTGGCGCCGACGATCACGTACCCGTACCTGCAGAGACTCAGCAGCCCCGGCTCGGCGAGCAGGCGACCTTCTGATCGCGGATCAGTCGCCTTGCACGCGAAGGTTAGTGAGCTGCGGAGGGACAACCTGTCGTAGTTCTGAGCGGTGTGGGCATGCGCCCATGCTGACTATCCACGTTGCCAGAAGCGTTGCCGGATTGGCTGCCAGACAAGCGGTACGGGTCGTAGATCCGACGCTCAGGCGGTGAGCCAGCCTGGTCCTCAGTCGCGTTGGGCGCGGGGCTTGCGGTCACGGATCGAGAGGACCGCGCCGTCGCGGGCGACGACGACGGTGAGGCTCCCGCGGCGCAGACGCATGCGCCCGTTGCCTGTCGCGTCGGGCTGGATCTCGTGCGGGGCGGCGATGACGGTGCGGATCGCGTCCTCGCTGACCCCGTCGGCGGCCGCTGCGGTCCGGGCGCCCTTGCTCAACCGTAGAGGTGCCAGTTCGCCTGGGACTTCGACATCGGGCAGGGCCTGCGGGTGGGCTTCGAGCGCCTCGACGTCGGCCTCGATCTGCGCATCGGAGAGCTCCCGAGCGGGTGGAGCCTGGAACGTGAGGGTGAATGCAGAACTCATCAACGTCCTTGCCTTCGGCCGCCGCCGGTTTCGGGGCGGCGTCAACATGGCCGGGGCGCATCGTGCGCCACTCGGCGGGGGTCCACCGGCCCGAGGGCTCGGGCCGATTCGTCTCGTCCACTGTACGGGCCGAACGACGTGCGCTGTTGCGTTGAGGGCCATCGCGTGAGTGGCAGGGCTAGCGCTAGCGACCCGGATCGCAACCCTGACATCTGGTGGGCCCACCCACCCCTTCCGTTACCTGAACCAGCCAAGTGCGAGTGCCGTGGTGGGACGGTCTCTCGACCCGAGTGACGCGGACGAACGGCGCCTGCACCACCTCCAGGACCGATGGCTACCGCGACGAGGCGTCGATCCGGGACAGGTGCATCTGCCCGCCTTCGCTGGCGTGGCTGCTGCCGCGCGCACTAGGTGACCAGTCCGCGCCGGGTTCCTTCGGGATCGCGGCGGACGGCGGGTACCCACCTGGCGAGCCAGTGCCCTTCGTGCGAGGCTTCGACCTGGCGTGGGAATGCGCGTCCACGCTTCGACCGTCGCGGCAGCCTCTGGCGGTGGGGGGCCCGCCCTGACTGGTTGGGCGCGAGGCCGGGTTCGACGAACGACCCCGGACACGACGAGGCCCCGCACATCCGGGGGAACGTGCGGGGCCTCGCGCTGCGATGGCCTCTAGCCGGGTCTGGTCGGGTCGGCCGGAACGGACTAGGTGAGCCACTGCTCGCGATAGGAGAGCAGCAAGGCGGGTTAATCGGAAGGGCGCCGGCGCGCCGCCGCGCCGAACGGGAGCTCGCACGCGCCGGATGGCGTAGGACCCTGCCACTTCCCCCGGAGGCGGCAGGGTCCCACTGCCCAGAAGGTACGCCGCTCAACCATTCTTGGCGGCATGGTTTGCCTGTCAATCTGTGAACGGAGCGGGCCCCGCCGCACGGGGTTACGGCAGGGGCCTCACCGGTGGAGGGCTGCGCCACTATCCCGGCTGACCTCGTCGTCAGATTGCCGCAAGGGGACCCCTGGCCGCGTCCCCTCCACTGTCCCCGATGCCGGGCGACGCAGCCCGGGCCATAGCGGACGCGGGACAGGCTCGTGGACGTCGGGTGGATCGTGGCATTGGTCGAGGCGGTCGAAGCGAAGGATCCGTACACGCGCGGTCACACGCAGCGAGTGGCCGACCTGGCGGTATTGATCGGACAAGAGATTGGCTACAGCTCCCAGCAACTGAAGGTGCTAAACCAGGCGGCGATGTTGCACGATATCGGCAAGATTGGCATTCCCGATTCTGTGCTGAACAAGCCCGGCAGGCTAACCGACGCGGAGTTCTCCATCGTCAAGGAGCATCCTGTTCGTAGCCACCGCATCATCCAGCAGGCGCGATCGTTGCAGCGAGAGATTCCGGGCGTGCGGCACCACCACGAGCGACTCGACGGGACCGGCTATCCAGATGGCCTCCAAGGTGACGCCATTCCGATGGACGCTCGTGTCATTGCGGTGGCGGACGTCTTCGACGCGCTTACCTCGGCTCGACCCTACCGGGAAGCCTGGAGCGTCGAGCGCGCTCTGGAGATCATCGATCAGGAGGCCGGTGCCAAGCTGGACCTTCGTTGTGTCGCCGCGCTCCGCCGCGTGCTGCCCGTCTGGGCCGGACACGCCCGCCAGTATGCACGGGCATCGCAGCCGACCCACGAGTGGTCGTGTCGAATCCCCGGTGACGCTCTCGATGGTTTGTCGACCGCCATGCCCGGCTCATCATCCGGACCTGCCTGAACAGGCTCTCCTGCGCCATACTTCATCGAGCGTGGTGGAACCGCGTCATTGACGGTCGAGCGCGTGAGCCGGGTGGTCTCTACCGTGCAAATGGCGCGGTCGAAAGGACGGGCTCGCGGAGCCGATGATCCCACGATGAGTCGCGGAAGAAGGACGTGAGCGGATCTGAGATGGACGCGATCCGGGAAGATGCTGAGCAGTTTGCCCGTCAGATCGAGGCGCAGACTGGCGTTCGCCTGGACTTCGACCTGCCGTCTCTGTCCCGGCTCGACGCGCTCCTAGCCGAGTGGATCGACCTGGCATCGGTCTATGATGCGCTGGACGCCCGTGAGATGGATTCACTCGCGCGACCGCTGGCCGGCTACATTGGAGAAGTACTGGTTGCGTCATTGGGTGCGGCATGGGAGCGGCCAGGTGCCGGTGAATCGGATGTGTCCGTTCTGCGACTCAGCAGCGGCCAGAAGCTTGATATTGAGGAAGCGGTTGCAACCGTCCTTCGTGGACGTGCGCGACCTGCCTTTCATGACCTGGCGCTGGCGCTGCACGGAGAGTCGCCGGGAGGAGCCAGTCGCCCGTGACCGCAGGGATGAATCCTAGTCAGATGGCCCGGCTCCAGATCGAGATGCAACGTCGGCTCGACAGTCACCAGCGTGCGATGTCGCTTTGCCGTCGGTGCGTCGACGCTGGTCACATCGAAACGGCCTTGCCGGTCTTTCACGGCTCGGCGTCGGCTCGCGTCATGATCGTGGGTCAGGCGCCTGCCGCTCCGAGAGACGAGCGGCCGCTTCCCTATTCGGGGGCCACCGGTCGAACGTTACAGGGCTGGCTCGCGCGGGCGGGGTTTGACACGGAAGCGTTCTATTCCAGCTTCTACCTCACCTCGCTGACGAAATGCTTCCCTGGGTCGCAGCCAGGTAACAAGGGAGATCGAGCGCCGTCGCAGCACGAGATTGGATTGTGCCGCCCGCATCTCGTGCAAGAACTCGAACTCGTACGCCCGAACCTCATTCTTCCCCTGGGCCGGCTCTCGATCACGTACTTCATCGACGCGGCGCCGCTGGCTGGGCTGATCGGGAAGGTTTTCCGGCGCGGCGCCGCGTACGTGGTTCCACTGCCACATCCGTCGGGTGTGAGCCATTGGCTGAACCAGGCCGAACACCAGGCGTTGCTGGACACCGCCATCGAACATCTGCGGGGTCTGCGCTGCACGCTTGCGCTTGACGGGCGATGACGCCTGCATCGCGCGCGATCTCGCGCCGACCGGAGACGGCGTTCGCGCTTGGCGCGATCGGATCAGAGCGTCTTCCCACGGGCGAGGTACGCGGCGCGCGATCGCTCGATCATCGCCCACGCCTCTTCGCGGGTATGCCAGCCGATCACTTCGGTCGTCTTATTCTCCAGAAGCTTGTAGGTGTCGAAGAATGTCTCAATCTCGCGCAGCCAGTGCTGTTCGAGGTCCTTCAGATCCTTGATCGTCTCGAAGCGGGGGTCGCCGGTCGGCACCGCCAGCACCTTGAAGTCGCTCCCTTTTTCGTCCACCATATCGAGCCCACCGATTGGCTCCGCCTCGATCCAGCAACCAGGGAAGGTCGGCTCGTGCGTGATCACGAGTATGTCGAGGTGATCGCCGTCCGGCGCGAGCGTCTCGGGAATGAAGCCGTAATCGGTGGGATAGTGGACGGACGAGTAAAGGACCCGATCGAGGCGAATTCGTCCGGTCGCCTCGTCCATTTCGTATTTGTTGCGACTTCCCTGCGGAATCTCGATCAGCGCTTCAACGGTTCTCACGCGATCGGGCATGAACTATCCTCCTGTTTGATGTATGTCGGTCGTCGTTGCGGGCGAGTACACCATCGCGGCGCCAATAACAGTGCCACCGCCCATCGTGCTCACCTGAGGTTGCGCGCCCTCGTTGACGCCGCGCCCTGACAACTTCGGCGACCGCTGCCGCAGCGCGTTGACACGAGCCGGAGACTGCCGGGCTCTCTGTTGAGTATTACCCGCTCGACCCATGGATGCGAGTGGGCTGAATGTGGAGAATGACCCAGGCGGAGAGGCATACCCGGCGCCGAAGCGGCCGCCCGGCGGCAGGCATGCGTGGAGGTCAGGGTCATTCGCGATCGCGGACCAGCGGGAGCGTCGAGCAGTGAATGCCGCCGCCATTCTTGAGGATCTCGTCGTACGGGATCTCGACGACCTCGACGCCTGCGTTGGTCAGCCGTTCGACGGTACGCGGGCAGCCAGTTGGCATGATGACGCGTCCAGGCCGCACGGCGAGGCAGTTGATTGCCTTGCGATCGGTCGGCCAGATATGGATCGGTTGGATGTCGAGCTCTTTCATGGTGTCGAGGAACCAGTACGGAAGTTGCGGCACGTTGATTAGAGCCTTGTCGTGATCGACCATCATGAAGGCGCCGTCGAGGTGCATGGCGAAGCCAGTCAGCGGAACCCGGATCACGCGCACGCCCTGTTCGGCCAACACGTTTTCCAGCTGCCGAACCCCTGATTCGTTCTGGCGCGGGGCCATTCCCACGGCGCCGGTCGTCTCGTTGAGGAAGGTGAACGACCCTCCTTCAAACAGACCGGTGCCTTGAATCGTGAGCAGAATTGGCATCCCCAGCCGGGCCAGCAGGCGCGTCGCGTACGCTTCTTCTCCACGGCGACCGTAGTCCGAACTCTTGCTCACCAGTCCCATGCGCGCGATCACCGCGCCGCCCTTGATGGCGACGGCGGTGTCGCGCTGGAAGACGGCATGAGAATCACGTGCCGGACAATCGTTGTAGATAACCTCCACGCCTTCGTCGCGGAGCGTCTGGACCAGGCGGTCGTGTTCCTCTTGCATCAGCGACAAATTCGGAGCATTGCTGTCGCGCCAGTACCACTGCTCCTCGTCGTCGATGAAGGCGCCAATTGCCGGGTCGAAGCGATGCAGATCGATGACATTGATCTCATCACCCGGCCGGTGCACGACGCAGACGCGCAGCCGCCCGACGTCGTTGTGTACTCCCCAGGATCGCCCCCAAACGCGCTCCTGCATCTCGGGTGCGTCGAAGGCGGGGAATGGGCGCGGCGGCACTCGTTCGAGAATCAGATGGTAATAGGCTTCCGTGGTTCTGAATTGATCCGGCGGTATTGTCGACATTGTTACTCCCCCTTCGCCCAGGTCGCTCGCCACCGCGATGTTGGCACGCCTGGCTCAGGCCCGGCAAGGAAAGGTCTTGAGGCCGTAATTATCGTGTCTCAATCAGGCGTTGTCGGCGTAAAGCTGCTCCCGTATGGCCAGGATCTCGCTCCGAAGCTGGGAGTCGTTTTCGACCTGTCGTTCCATCTTCTCAATGCCGTGCATGATGGTGCTGTGGTCGCGACCGCCGAGCATCTGTCCGATCTGAACGAGGGAGGACTCGGTCTCCTCACGCAGCAGGAGCATGGCGACCTGTCGCGGCACGACGACCGACCGGCGTCTACCGGGTCCGATCATGTCGATGTGCGCCACCTGATAGAAATCGGAGACGGCGTCGACCACACGATCCGGGGTGATCTGCCGGCGTCGCTGATCGAGTTGTACGTCAGTGAGCGCCAGAATCGTGAGCTCGAGCGACAGCGGGCGCTTATAGAGCTGCGACAGAGCGATGATCTTGTTGAGCGCGCCTTCCAGTTCACGAATGTTGCTCTGAACCCGGCGCGCGACGTATTCCAGGACATCGGTTGGGACGGCGACGTTCAGCTCGCGGCCCTTTTCGGCCAGGATGGCTTCGCGCGTTTCCAGATCTGGCGGTTGGATGTCGGCGAGCAACCCACCCTCGAAACGGGAACGTAGACGATCCGTCATCGTTGGAATCGCTTTCGGCGGGCGATCGCTGCTGATGATGATCTGCTTCCCGGCCTGGTAGAGGGCGTTGAAGGTGTGAAAGAACTCTTCCTGCGTCCCCTCTTTGCCGGCGATGAACTGGATGTCGTCGATCATGAGGATATCGATCGTCCGGTAACGGCTTCTGAACTCCTCGTTCCGGTTCTGGCGGATCGCGTTGACCATATCGTTGGTGAAGGTCTCCGACGAGACGTAGCGCACCAGGAGTCGCGGGTTGCGCGCCAGTGCACGGTGACCGATGGCATGCAGCAAGTGCGTCTTGCCGAGCCCGACGCCGCCGTAGATGAAGAGTGGATTGAAGGTCGCGGCAGGTTTGTCCGCCACGGCGAGTGCCGCCGCATGAGCCAGCCGGTTATTCGCTCCGACCACGAACTTTTCAAAGACGTACCTCGGGTTCAGGCCGCTCTCGGGAGTGGCACTGAGCTCGAGTTGCTGCGGAGAGGCTTCAGGATGCGTCTCCCGTTCCGCGTGCGCGGCGGAACTGTGCGCACGCGCCGGAGCGGCACGCCGGGATGGCTGAGAGCCGCCGGGCCGGTCGCCGTTGAGGAGGGCGAACTGGACGGCTACTGATGTGCCGGTGATGGTCGAGAGTGCCTGCTGGATCTGAACGGCGAACTTGTTTCGCAGCTGATCGACCGCAAAAGTATTGGGCGCGCCGATGGTGGCCGACTCGCCGTCCCAATTCGTGATCTGCGTGTTACGCAGCCAGGTCTCGAAATTGGCTCGGGAAAGCTGCGTCTGCAGTTCACCAAGTACCGCTTGCCAGAGCTGATTGGGTTGCATCGCGCGAATCCCCCGGTTGCCATCGCCGATCGCGGCATGGTGTACGTACGACCGGCTTTGCCCATGTTAACAAGGCACGCTGACAATCGCAAGTATGCCGTTCGCGGGCATAGTCTGCAAAAAAACGTAGACCGGGCCATTTGGCCCGATCTACGCCGGGAAGGGAAGGGCGGAGCGTCGAAGCTCCAAATCTCGGGAGTCGAGAGATGGATTGTCGGGGACCAGTCTCTCTACCTATTTATACGCAAGAGTTGAGGAAATGGTTCCATCGCGGATCATGATCCATTACGGATGGTCAAACGCCGACTCAATCGATGGGGTCAAATACCTTGACGCCATCTAACTATTGTCGTATTATCTAACGATGTTCGAGAGGAAATGGGAGCACATGCCGGATTCAAGGAGTTCACAGGTCACGTCGGTCGTGGAAGCGTTTGAGCTCATTTCGCGCTTTCTGCGCGGCCAGACAGTCGGCGATTGGGTTGAGCTCGATCTGACGATGGCCCAGCTCAAGACGCTCTTCACATTGGAATACGGTGGCGCTGCCACCATCGGCCAAACAGCGGAACGGCTGGGGATCTCTTTGCCAACCGCAAGCCACCTGATCGACCGGTTGGTCAACGGTGGGTTTGTCGATCGGACTGAGGATCCAGGCGATCGTCGCCGCACGCTGGCCGCGGTCACGACCAAAGGGTCAGATCTGACGAGGCGATTGCGCCAGGGAGGTCGCGATTCGCTGCTCGACTGGCTGACGCTGATGGACGATGGATCACTATCCGCGCTCGCTCACGGTATGGACCATCTGGCGAAGATCGCGGCGTCTACGAAAGCCTGCGCTGGTGAGAGCGCGACCCAGGTCGCTGAGTCGCGCTAAGCGGATACGTAAGAGATTTTCAGGGGAGACGTATGGCGGATAGAGTCTCATCGCCAGGTCATGGCGAAGCGGTAGAGAAATTCGATATTCGGTTGGTACTTCCGGTGGTCGCCAGCGTCATGCTGGGCATCCTGCTCGCGGCGCTCGATCAGACGATCGTCGGCACGGCGATGCCGAGAATCGTTGCCGATCTGGGCGGCCTGTCCCATTACGCATGGGTATTCACCGCCTACATGCTGTCCTCGACGGTGACGGTGCCGATCTACGGCAAGCTGTCGGACATCTATGGTCGCCGCTGGTTCTTCATCGGCGGCATGGCGATATTCCTGGCCGGCTCGGCGTTGTCCGGCATGTCGCAGACCATGAATCAACTGATCATGTTTCGCGCTCTTCAGGGACTTGGCGCGGGCGCGATGATGCCGATCGCATTCGCGATCATCGGCGACGTATTTCCTCCGTCTGAGCGCGGCAAGTGGCAGGGGCTGACCTCCGGCATGTTCGGCATCGCGTCGATCATCGGGCCGACGCTCGGAGGCTGGCTGACCGATAACCTCGGCTGGCGCTGGGTCTTCTATGTGAACATGCCGGTCGGAGCGATCGCGATTGCGACCGCCTTCTTTGGTTTGCCGAAGATTCGCTCATCGCGCAAGCACTCGATCGACTACTACGGCGCGGGCGCGCTCGTAGCCGGTACCGTGCCGATGTTGCTCGCGTTCTCGTGGGCGGGGGACAAGTACGCGTGGCTCTCGGCGCAGATCATTGGCCTGCTGGCCTTCTCGGTCGCCATGATCCTTGTCTTCATGTTTATCGAGTCGCGGGCCAAGGAACCGATTCTGAGCCCGAAGCTCTTCCGGAACCGCACCTTCGCCGTCTCGAATCTCGCGTCGTTCTTGATCGCGGGCGGAATGTTCGGCGCGATCATGTATCTGCCCCTCTTCGTGCAAGGAGTTATGGGCGATAGCGCGACGAACTCCGGTGCGGTCCTCACCCCGATGATGCTCGGATTCGTGGTTAGCGCCATCATCGGTGGGCAGATCATGTCTCGTACGGGTCGCTACAAGATACTGGCGTTGTCCAGCCTGGTGGTGGCCGTGGTCGGTATGTTCCTCTTCTCGCGAATGACCGTGGACGCCACCAACGCCGTGCTGGTGCGTAACATGATTCTGACCGGTCTTGGCATTGGCACCACGATGAGCCTGTTCACGATTGTCGTGCAGAACGCGTTCCCGTTGCGGCAGATGGGTGAGGTCACTGCGAGCCTGCAGTTCTTCCGCAACATCGGCAGCACGCTCGGCGTCGCTATTCTTGGATCGCTGATGACGAGCCGGTTTAGCACCGTCTTCTATGCCAAGCTGCCGGCCGATGTGACGGCGGCGGTGCCGAAACAACAACTGGCGCAGCTCGACAACCCGCAGTTGCTCCTGTCTCCCGACGCGGTTGCGCAGATCAAGCAGTCCTTTACCGCAATGGGCGGGCAAGGTGATCAGCTGTTCAATCAGGTGATCCTCACGGTACGAAGCGCGCTGGCCGTGGCGATTACCGACTTGTACGTGATCGGTATGGTCTTCATGCTCCTGGCGCTGGCTGTGACCTTCTTCTTGACTGAGGTTCCGCTTCGTCGAACGCTGGCGGAGGCGGCCGGTGGCGCCATGGCGGAGGGTGCTCCGGTCATGGTCGAGCTTGACTCGGTCGAACCACAGGTCGGAAGCCTGAGCGGCATGGGCGAACGCACAGCCGACTGAGACAGGCAATGGACAGCTCACGAAATCGATCAGGGGGCCACCGGGATTCCGGTGGCCCCCTGGACTTTGGCACTTTGACGCGTCCGGCGGCGGAATCGGATCCGCACGATTTGGAGCGCGTCGTTTACGCGCTGGCTCGCGGTAACGCGAACGAGAAGCGGGCTCCGGTCGTGCCGGCTGCCGCCCAGATACGCCCTCCGTGGGCTTCCACGATTCCGCGGGCGATGGCCAGCCCCAGCCCGGCGCCCCCGTCGTCGTGACGCGACCGATCGGCTCGATAGAATCGCTCGAACACATGAGGCAGATCCGCTTCATCAATACCGGGCCCACTGTCCTCGACGTTGAACACGACTTCCTGCCCCGATTCGACCGCATAGACGGTGACCGTCCCGCCATGGGGCGTATACCGTATGGCATTGTCCACGAGGTTGTAGAAGACGCGTTGAATCTGCGAGCTATCAGCCAGCACCCGCACGCTGCCGCCGTCCTGCTGACAATCGAGCCTGATCTCGCGCCTGATCGCTTTGGGCTGCATCGTATCAACTGCATCACGAATCAATAGCGACGCGGGATTCGACTCTAGCTCCAGGCGTAACGCGCCGGCATCGATCCGTGAGAGTTCGAACAGATCGTTGATCAACACGGTCAGGCCGTGCGCCTGGTCCAGGATCTGTGACAGGTAGAACCGAGCCGTCTCTTCGTCCACCACGTCGTCCTGGATGGCTTCGACCATGGCCTGAATTGAGGACAGCGGCGTCCGGAGATCGTGCGAGATCGCCGCGATCATCTGGCGGCGCGCCGATTCGGCGTCAACCTGCAGTCGATTCGCTTCTTCGAGGCGTCGAGCCATCGTGTTGAACGACACCGCGAGACGATCGATCTCGTCGGTTCCCTGCACCCGCACTCGCGTGTCGAGATGCCCATCGGCCATTGCCTGAGCCGCGCGACCGAAAACCGCGACGCGATCAGCAAGCGAACGGGCCGCGAACATCGCGAAGGGAATCGATACCCCGACCGCGAAGACCAGCAATAAGGTCAGCAAGATCAGGTCGTGCGAAGAGATAAACATCAGTTGCGCGGTGATGACGATGCTCGCCAGAGCCGTCAGCACGGCAATCAACCCTGGGATGAAGACCTTCGTCCAGAGCGTGCCCCAGCGCGTCATCTTGAGCACGCCCAGGCTGGCGTAGCCGAAGAGCCACGCGACCGCCCCCGACGCGCCCACGGTGAGCGCCAGCGTCTTCAGGTCAGGACCACCAGCGTGAAGGTAGTGATGGGCGAGCCCCAGGATCAGTACCAGCGTGAGTACCGGGGCGACAAGCAGCGTGGCCACGGTCCTCATCGCCAGCCCGAGCATGACGCGAGCTCTGCCAGAGCTAGCCTTCGAGCTTGTATCCAACGCCCCACACCGTCTTCAGAAACTGCGGCCGTACCGGGTCGGGCTCGATCTTGGAACGCAAGCGGTGAATATGAACCGTCACCGTGCTCTCGTCCCCAAAGTACTCATAATCCCAGACCTGATCGAGAAGCTGCGCGCGGGTAAACACCTGCCCTGTGTTGCGGACGAAGAACCAGAGCAGGTCGAACTCCTTGGCGGTCAATTCGACTGGTTCGCCGCGCACCATGGCCTGGCGGCCCGCCGGATCGATCGCGATTGGTCCGACGCGAACAGCCTCGCCAACTGAAGTCACCTCCGGTTGGCGAGTTCGGCGCAGGACTGCACGCACACGCGCGACAAGCTCGCGCGGGCTAAACGGCTTGGTTACGTAGTCGTCGGCGCCAAGTTCGAGCCCGACGATTCGATCGGTCTCGTCCCCCTTGGCGGTCACGACGATGATCGGAACCGTCGAATCGGCGCGCAATCGACGGCAAACCTCGAGCCCATCCATCTTTGGCAGCATGAGATCCAGCAGGACTAGATCGGGTGACCATTCGCGCGCCGCGTCGAGCGCAGACTGACCGTCGGCGGCGAGCCTGACCTCGAACCCATCGCGCCGGAGGTAGCGGCCAACAACGTCGGCGACCATTGCCTCATCTTCAACGATGAGGATCTTGGGAGCTTCGAAATTCTGCATCGTCATCCGCTGGGTCATCTCTTTCGGTGCGGAAAGGGCTCCACTCGGCAGCCATAGTGCTCGTCAATGGGAACTCGGTCGATCGTTTGCGGTCGTTCGACGTGCTGACTCAATCGTGCGCCGCCAGGCGGAGCAACTCATCAATCGTGCGGTCAATACTACGGGATCGCTCGGTAATGATCCTTAAATGTATTACGGGCGCGAGCGCAGGGTTGGGAGTCGCCTGAGCCCACGGCTGGTTCGGTCAGGGTCCGGATTAGCTTTGAACACCTGAAGCAGTGCCAACATGGACGCGGCAGCACCTGTCGGAAACGCGGCCGATACCAGCGCCATGCGATGGCTTCCGGGCCATGCGATCAGGAATTGTGTGGAGTCGACTCTATCGTTTACCGCGAGTTTACACAGGCAGCATACGATGACGGCTGTGCAATGGGGTTCTTGGTAACTTGTGAAGCGGGCCTGAAAATCCGCGGTGAGTCCTTCATAGAGTGATGACGATCCGAACGTCGGCACCGGTGCCGACGTTGCGGTTGGAGGTATCGATGGATCAAGAAGAGTTTCACGCCCCGTTGAGTCGACGGACGGCCATCGCCGGTCTCACGCTCGCGGGTATGGGCGCTCTCCTCGCAGCCTGCCGGGTCGATACTTCATCGCACGGCGCGGCGACCGCGAGCCCAGCGCCGTCGACGCCGCTGGCAACGACGACATCGACGAGCGGTGCCGTTTCCGCCACCCCGTCCGGTGGCGCGTCTGGCCCGGTCACGCTACGTCCGACGACGCTCAGCGATGGACAGCGCTACGGTCATCTGCTACGACGAGCCGGGTTCGGTGCTTCGTCCGCGGAGCTCGATCAATATATGACGCTCGGGTGGTCCGGTGCGGTGAACAGGCTGGTCGATTATGGTTCCATCCCCAATCAACCGCTCGAGGATTACCTCAGCTCGCTCAATCTCGACCTGACGAAAGCCGCTGATATTCAACGTTGGTGGATCATCCGGATGATTGGGACCAGCCGGCCGCTCGAAGAGAAGATGACGCTCTTCTGGCACGGTCTGCTGACATCTTCCCTGACGAGCGCCAAGCCGCCGATGATGCTCACACAGAACCAATTTCTGCGCGCCCACGCGTTGGACGACTACGGAACGATTCTCAAGGGCATAACGCGCGATCCCGCGATGATGCGCTGGCTCAACACCATTGAAAATCGAAAAGGGCAAGCCAACGAGAACTACGCGCGTGAGCTCATGGAGCTCTTCACGCTTGGACCGGGTAACTACACCGAGACCGACGTCCGTGAGAGCGCCCGTGCCTTCACCGGTCTGGTCGTGCGGCCGGCCACCGGAGCGACGGTTCTCGTGCCGGCCCTCCATGACGACGGCCAAAAGACGTTTCTCGGCCAGTCGGGCAATTTCGGGCCCGACGACATCATCGACATCATCCTGAAGCAGCCTGCCGCGGCCCCCTTCCTGGCGACGCGATTGCTGCGATATTTCGTCACTCCGAATCCCGCGCCGGAGACCGTCTCCGCGATGGCGAACGTGCTGACGCGGACCAATTTCAGCACCAGGGAGGCCATACGCGCGCTGCTGAACCTCCCGGAGTTTCAGGACCCCGCGAACTATCGCGGGTTGATCAAGAGCCCCGCCGAGTTTTTGGCCAGCACTGTGCGCACGCTCGGCGCGCGGTCCGATGCCCGTCTCTTCCCGTACGCCATGGTGCCCATGGGACAGATACTGTTCGACCCTCCGAACGTCGCGGGCTGGCCCGGCGGCGCGGCCTGGCTGAACAGCGGCACGTGGCTCGCCCGGCTGAACGTGGCCAACGCCCTCACGACCAATCAGTCGTTGGTGCAGTTCGACGCGTCGTCGCTGTTGGGAGCTCAGTCGACCGGATCGGCTCAGGAGTTCGTCGACGGTCTTGTCCAACTCTTGCTGGATGGCGATCTCGAGGATGCCCAGCGACAGATTCTTTACGCCTTTGCGACGGCGGACGGCTCGACGACCGTGACGAAGAGCTGGCTCGACAGCCGAGGTCGCGCCGCCCTCTACCTGGTTTTGGCTTTGCCGGAATATCACCTGAGCTGACACGGAGGATATGCATGTTTACACGTCGCGAGGTTTTGCGAGGATCAATGGTGGCGGTGGCCGGTGGCATCTTCATGCCGGGAATTTTCGAGCGCGCGCTCAACATCGCGAGCGCGGACCGAGCGTTGGCGGCAGCAAGCACGGCCGATCAACGCACGCTGATCATCATTCAGCTTGCCGGTGGCAATGACGGATTGAACACCGTGGTGCCGTACCAGGACGGACAATATCACACTCTCCGTCCGACGATCGGCGTGAAGCAAGAGGACGCTATTCCGCTCAACGACCGGCTCGCGTTTCACCCGAATCTCAAGAATCTGAAGCCGATCTGGGACAAAGGGAAGCTAGCCATCGTGGAAAGCGTTGGCTACGATCATCCCAGCCTGTCGCACTTCCAGGCGATGGATATCTGGCAGTCGGCCGATCCGGCCCAAGCGCGGCACTCCGGCTGGCTCTCGACGCTGGTCGAGGGAGCGGTCGACAATCAGGGGCATCCACTGGGAGCGATCGCCCTTGGCGCGGCCTTGCCGCCGGCACTCTGCTGTCCTCCGATTCCTGCCCCGGTCATCTCTAAAGCTGACAGCTACCGTGTCCTGCCGGATCCTCGCAACGCCCAGCTCAGCGCTCAGCGTTACGACACGCTGACGAAGCTGTACGGTAGTTACCAGGCCCCGGCGCCCTATGCGGCGCTGCTGGAGTCTACGTCCGAAAGCGCCGCCATGAGCTCGAGCGCGCTGCAGCAGGTCGCGTCGAGCTATCAAACGTCGACGGTCTATCCATCTACACCGCTCGGCGACGGGCTGAAACTCTTCGCAGCCTTGATCAACGGCAAGCAGAATCTCCGTATTGGGTATGTGCTGCTGGGCGGATTCGACACCCACGCAAACCAGCTGCAGCACCATCCTCAATTGATGTCGACACTCTCCGAGGGTGTAAGCGCGTTCGTCACCGACCTCGAGGCGCACGGTACCGACGGGGACACCCTCATCTTGACCTGGTCCGAGTTCGGACGCCGGGTTGCCGAGAATTCCAGTGGCGGCACTGATCATGGGACGGCGGCGCCGCTGTTCGTACTGGGAGGCAGCGTCAAGGGCGGGGTTTATGGCGAACCTCCGAGCTTGACCAATCTCGACAACGGCAACCTCAAATTCGCGGTCGACTTTCGAAGCGTCTACGCCAGCGTGCTGGAACAGTGGCTTCAGGCGGATTCAACCGCGGTCCTGGGTCAGAGCTTCAGCCAGATACCCTTGTTGTAAGCGGGCCGCGGCACAACGGCCACCCTTCATTGGACGACTGGCAAGGCGCGGGAAACCGTCTTTCCCGTGCCTTGTCTTTTCCCTCGAGATCTGTTCCACGCCTTCCCGAATGATCTAATACTGACCTGACCGTAAAGACAGGTCGAATCGGAACCAAGGGACGTATAGCGCCATCCGCCCCGCGACCATACTAAGATCGGTCCTCGTAGAGGGCTGACCGGAGACGGGCGACGGTATCATTAAGGCTCCCGCGTCTTCCGGTAATCGAGTTCGCAGGCCTCAATCGACACGGTGGCCGTCGGAACGACGGATAGCTGCCAGGGCTCATCACCGGACATGAGAAATCAGCTGCGTTTGGAGCTGAAGGCAGCACGGGAGGGCGCTCAATGGCTTCGTGGTTCTCAACAGAGGGTCTCGCGCGCATAAGTGCTCGGCACCCCTGGCGGACGATTGGTCTCTGGCTGGTGATCCTGGCTTTGGGCGTCGTCGCGGCATCAGGGCTGGGCAACGCGCTATCGACCGACGCAAATTTCACCAACAAGCCGGAGTCCGTCAAAGGCTCCGACCTTCTCGATGCCCGGTTCAACAATTCGGCGCCGGTCACCGAGACGGTCATCATTCGCTCCAATTCAGCAACGGTCGACGAACCTGCGTTCGAGCAGGCGGTGAAGCAGGACGCGTCCACGTTGGCTGGTCTCACGGGCGTCGTCACGTCGGTCACCAGCTACTATGATGCGAAGGCGGCGAACTCACCCCAGGCGAATCAGATGGTTTCCGCTGATCGCCACACCACTATCATGCAGGTGGCGTTGGGAACCGATCTGACCGCCGCGAACAACAATGCCGACACATACGTGAATGCCGTCAACAACCTGAGCAAAAATGGGTTCGACGTTCTGACCGTCGGCAGCGTCAGCACCAACCACGAGTTCAACAGTATCTCGTCGAAAGACCTGGCCAAAGCCGAGGTGTTCACGTTACCGCTGACGATTCTCATCTTGATCATCGTGTTCGGCGCCCTCATCGCCGCGTCGGTCCCGCTGATTCTGTCGATCGCGTCGATCATCGTGGCGCTTGGCTTGACCGCGCTCGTCGGTCACGCGATGAAGCTTTCGTTCTACGTCGAGAACATGATCTTTATGATCGGCTTCGCCGTCGGCATCGACTACGCGCTCTTCATCATCTCGCGCTATCGCGAAGAGCGGAGCCACGGGGTGCAGAAGTACGAGGCGATTGCGGCGACCGGTCGGACCGCGAGCAAAGCAGTTCTGTTCTCCGGAATGACGGTTGTGTTCGCCCTCTCCGGCATGCTGTTGATGCCGTCGACGATCTTCCACAGCCTCGGAACAGGCGCGGTACTGGTGGTCGTGGTCGCGGTTCTGGCGATGCTGACCTTGATCCCCGCCGTGCTGAGCTTGCTTGGTGATCGCATCGAATGGCCGCGCCGCCGCAGATACAGCGATGTGCCGGTGGCGACGACGGCTCGGTGGGACGACGACACCGTGCACAAGGGATTCTGGGGCCGTGTCACGCGTGTGGTCATGCGTCATCCGGCGCTGGCCGCCATCCTGGCAATCGTGCTGCTCGGTAGTGCCGCGATTCCCTTTTTCCAATTGAACCGTGGCCAGGCTGGGGTTGAGACCCTTCCGGAAAGCCAGGTCAAAACGGCCTACCAGATTCTGAACAACGAGTTCTCGGCCGGCGTGCTCGCCCCGTACGAGATCGTCGTCGATGGCAAGCAAGGCCCACAGGTTCAAGCCGGTATCGATCGCCTCTCCAACGCGATCAAGCAGAACAGCTCGTTCGTGCCGACGACTGAGGTAACCTGGAATCAGAGCGGCGATCTGGCTCTGGTGAAGGCAACGTTGAAGGCCGACTCGAACTCGCCACTGGCTTACGACACGCTCAAGACGCTGCGCGGGCAGATCGTCCCGACCGCGTTCGCGGGCACAGGAGCCAGTGTTTACGTGACCGGCGCCACGGCGTTCAACGCCGACTTCTTCCACGTGATTGATGTCTACACGCCCATCATCTTCGCGTGGGTCCTCGGGTTTGAGCTTCTTGCTCTTGCTGCTCGCCTTCCGCTCGATCATCGTGCCGCTGAAGGCGATTCTGCTGAACCTGCTTTCAGTCGGAGCGACCTACGGGCTGATGGTGCTGGTCTTCCAAAAGGGTTACCTGCACTCGCTGTTCGGCTTCCAGACGTCCCCGACGATTGAAGCGTGGGTCCCGATCTTCCTCTTCTGCGTGCTGTTCGGTCTGAGTATGGACTACCACGTCTTCCTGATCAGCCGGATTCGGGAGCACTACGATCAGACCCACCGGAATCGCGAATCGGTGGCTGTCGGCCTGCAGTCGACGGCACGGCTCATCACCGGTGCGGCATTGATCATGGTGGTCGTCTTCAGTGGATTCGCCGCTGGTCAACTGGTCGCGTTCCAGCAGATGGGCTTTGGTCTGGCGGTGGCAGTCCTGTTGGACGCGACCATCGTACGCTCGGTGCTCGTCCCGTCGATGATGGCGCTGCTTGGCAATGTCAACTGGTACCTGCCGGCCTGGCTGAATTGGCTCCCAGATTTGCGCATCGATGGGGAACCGGCGCTCCAGCCGCAGGAGGTCATCGCTCCGGAGTTCGTCCTACACAACGCTGACTGACGCTTCGTCAGTCAATCAATCCATGAGAAACGAGGGCCGGCATCGTGCCGGCCCTCGCGGTCGTTGTAGTACGGTTAGCACCGCGCACGCTGGAGTTGGGTCAGGAGAGACGAGTTGGAGGTCAGGTTTCCCAACGGGGTAACCGTTCGAGCGGCCGGCGTCGGAACACGAAACGCCAACAAGGATTGGCGCTCGTTCGGACTGTACCTCGACGAACGGTGGTCGCCTTCCTGGCCGGCCAGGCTCATTGGCTGGCCCGACTTCGGGTTGCCGGAGAACTGGGCCGAAGCGGCTGCCGCGATACGGGACGCCTACGGGCGCGCTCAGGCTGGTGAGCGGGTGGAGATCGGTTGTGCAGGTGGACTCGGCCGAACCGGAACGGTGCTCGCCTGCATGGCGGTCCTATCGGGAGTTGCAGCGAACGAAGCCGTAGACTGGGTACGTGCCCATTACGACACACGCGCCGTCGAGACCGATGACCAGACGAGCTGGGTTGAATGGTTTGCTGAAAGCAACGGCGGCCACCTTTGGGCGCCGGACGACGAAACAGATGGGTGAGTGAGCGGTCAGCGACACTAGTGTAAACTGGGCCATGACATGTAAATTCGATTGTCAGCATGATCTCCCTCGTTGCCTTCAGTCACCGTAGCTGGCCGCGTTGAGGCCGGATCGTCCGTGAGAGAACGGATCGCGTCCGGCTCGATCGGAACATCGTGATGAAACCAGATAACGACGAATCCTCTCCTCGTTCAGTTCCCGGCGAGAAACGTTCCCCCGCCACGGGTGAACCCACGGTGACGGCCGATCGAGGTCCGACTCAGCCTGGAACATCTGCTCGCAGCGCGAGGATCCCTGACGGCGCCATCGCCTCCGTTTATCAGCAGTCACCGGTCGCGCAGGCAATCCTTGATGCCGACCTACGCCTGGCGGAAGTCAATGATGAGTTCGCTCGTCTGGCCAGTCTCGACAACCAGTGGCTCATCGGCAATGGTTTGTCGTCCGCGCTCCCTGACGTCTACCAGGCGTTACGGGCCATCGATCTGAAATCGTTCGAATCGCATGCCGTAGACGTCGAACTCCACGCGCCACCAGACATCTCGGAGACACAGCCGGTGAGGCTGATTGTCCGGCGGTTCATTGACGCGAGCTCGGGACAGCCGTTCTACGGTCTCACGATGTTGCCGCGACCCGACACATCCGGGATGCGGGAACAACGGGTGATGGATCTGAGGCGCGAGCGCGCGGCGCGACGGGAAGCCGAAATATCCGCCGAGATCGTCGAACGGATACTTGGAATCACCGACGTCGCGCTCGCGCATATCGACCTCAACGACCTTCTCAACGAGCTGCTTGGTCGCATCCGTGACGTGCTGAAGACCGATGAAGCCAGCATTCTCGTGATCGAGCCCGGCGACGACTCCCTCTCATTGCGCGTCTCTCTTGGCCCCGATCGACTGGTGCGGAAACCGGTTCGCGTACGGGTCGGTGTCGGATTCGCCGGTCGAATTGCCGCCACCAAGCGTCCGATCGTGCTGGAAGACATCACGGTGTTTCCGTTCGCGAACACGGCCATGATTGATCGTGGGGTGCGCTCGTTGATGGGCGTCCCGATGATGGTCGATGACCGCGTGCTGGGTGTGGTGCATGTGGGGATGATGACGCCCCGGCAGTTCGACCGGGCTGAGCTGCACCTGCTGGAATTGGCAGCCGCGCGGATCGCTCTCGCTGTCGACCGCGCCAATCTCTATCAGGCCGAGCGCGACGCTCGGGGGGTCGCGGAACGCGCGCAGCGCCGTAACGAGTTCCTGGCGACCGCGAGTGAGATCCTGGCCTCGTCGCTGAACTACCGAGAGACTCTGGGACGGCTCGCTCGCTTCGTGGTGCCCGAGGTCGCCGATCTTTGCACCGTCACCGTGATCGGGCAAGACGAGGTTGTACGGATGATTGCTTCGAGCGGATCGTCCTCGGAGCTTGAAGCGATGGTCGCGTTGCAGCGGCGTTATTTTCCGCGCCCGCTGCAAGATTGCCCGTCGGTGAAGTCGGTCGCCGAATCCGGCTTGTCGCAACTAATTGACCCGTTCAGCCCCAGATTCATCGAGCAGGAATCCGGCGGCCCAGAGCATTTCGAACTCTTGCAGCACGCAAACCTGGTTTCCGGCATGCGCGTGCCGCTGAAATCCGGCGGCCGAGCGATCGGGATGATCTCGTTTTGGCTGTCAAACACGGAGCGGCGCTTCAAATCCGAGGACCTGACCCTTGCCGAGGATCTGGCCCATCGCGCGGCCCTGGCGACCGACAACGCCTGGAACTACGAAGAAGCGCGCAAGGCGATTGGCGCACGCGACGAGTTCATTTCAATCGCCTCACACGAGCTGAAGACACCGCTGACCACAGTCAAAGGCTACGTGCAGTTGCTGCGACGCCACATCAATGACGTGTCAGCGGATCGTGAACGAGTCAACCGTACGTTTAGCCAATTACAGGACCAGGTAATTCGTTTTGAAGAGCTTGTCGATGAACTCCTGGACGTATCGCGAATTCAGGGCGGGCGCATTCCACTGAACTACGAGCACTGCAATCTTTCATATCTGGTGAGCCAGGTGGTTGAACGCGTCGGTCAGGCGTTCGAACAAGAGACACCACACAAGCTCGTCTTCTTTGCTCCCGCTCCTGTCTGGGGGCACTGGGACGCGTCGCGTCTCGACCAAGTAGTCACCAATCTCATGTCGAACGCGGTGAAATACTCCCCGGTTGGCAGTGAAATCCGTGTCGAGGTGCGAGGCCGCGACGCCGAGGCGGAGATTGTCGTCACCGATGACGGGATCGGCATCTCCGCTGATGACGTGAACCGGGTGATGCAACCGTTCACGCGCGGCGTCGGCGCCAGTGAGATCGCTCCCGGTGCCGGACTCGGGCTCTACATCGCACATGAGATCGTACGGCGACATGGCGGCACGCTCTCGATCCGGAGTGAGCCCGGTCACGGCAGCACGTTCACCGTGCGGCTTCCGCGGGAGATTCACGATGGCAACCGCGAGCGGAATGTGTAGGCATCCAACGTTGACGGCATTCTCCATGCCGGCGACGGAGCTGGTGTTGTCGAGTTCGCCAGCCCGCGGTCGCGCGCTCCTGAATCCAGCTGACCGGCGACCCTCGGCATGCGCTTCCCCCACCTGACTCGATGCGTTATTCTCACAGTCGGCGGTTCCCTTGACTGTTTCCTCTCCGCATCCTCATCGTGTCTGGGACCAAAGTCGCGCGAGATAGCAGTCGAATCCCATCGATTCCAGCCCAACTGCTCTCGGCTCGCGATTGCGGCGATCCGCGTCGTTGCTGACGACGCTTGGTGGTGCCACCGCGAAAACGATCAGCGGTCGTCGCGACGAGCGCTGATCGATACGATGACGCGACAACTCGAGGAAGGCCGGACAGATGAGCCAGGTTATCGCGCGGTTGGGACAGGCCGTACTCACGATCTTCGGAGCGCTGACGATCGTCTTCCTCATTCTGCGGCTCACGCCCGGCGATCCGGTGCAGATCATGCTGGGCGACTACGCGACACCAGAATTGACGGCCACTATCCGCAAGCAGTACGGCCTGGATAAGTCGTTGCCCGTACAATATTTTACGTTTATTAAAAACACGGTTACCGGCAATTTCGGGATGTCGATAACCCAACAGACCGACGTCATGTCCGTGATTCGCGCCTCCCTGCCGTACACCGTCGAGCTGGCCATCGCGGCCATGTTTGCGACCTGCATCATCGGTATCCCGCTTGGCGTCATTGCCGCGCTCAACCGCAACTCGCTCGCCGATTTCGCCGCGATGATCATCGCGCTGCTCGGCGTTGCAACTCCCGGTTTCTTCCTCGCCCTGCTGATGATCTATCTGCTGAGCTACAAACTGGGCTGGTTTCCGGTGCAGGGTGCCGGCGACGGAGGCATCTCATCGAATATTCATCACCTGATCCTGCCGGCCGTCGCGCTTGGCTTTGAATCCTCCGCGCTCGTGGCCCGCACGACGAGGTCGGCACTGCTCGCGGTGTTGGGTGAAGACTATGTCCGTACCGCCTACGCAAAAGGGCTGTCCAGATGGACGGTCGTGCGGGTTCACGCCCTTCGCGCGGCTCTGGTTCCCATTCTCGCGGTCTTGGGGCTTTATTTTGGCCAGTTGCTGGGCGGTGCTGGTATCGCCGAGATCGTCTTCGGTCGTCCAGGACTCGGAAAGTTGCTCATCAACGCGATCCTGCAACGAGACTATCCGCTCTCGCAGGCCCTGATCGCGATCTTTCTGGTCGCCGTAATCGGAGTCAACTTCGTTACCGACACACTGTATGGGTTTGCCGACCCGCGTCTGCGCCGGAAATAGGGAGAACACCAGGTGACCGCGAGCAACAAGCTTTCTACCGACGTTCACACGCTGACCGAGAATCGTGGCGCTCCACGCACATTCTGGCGCGACATGATGCGAAGTTTTGTCCACGATCGAGCTGGGATGGCCGGGGTCGTCCTGATTCTCCTCTTTCTCTTCATATCGATCTGGGGGCTGTTCGGGACACCCGCGGATACAAATCGCAGCAGGTTGAGTCAACGCTTGCAGTCGCCCAGCGCTGCTCATGTGTTCGGAACCGACAATCAGGGGCGAGATATCAAGAACCGCATCCTGCGTGGGGCTCCGCTGGCCCTGGCGGTGGGAGTAATCTCGGTGGCAGGCGGAGGAATCATTGGCTGCTCGCTCGGATTGGTTGCGGGTTACTACCGGAAAAAAGTTGGCGCGGTGATCATGCGCCTCGTCGACGCGCTGCTCGCGTTTCCCACGTTGCTGCTAGCCCTGGCAATCATGGCGACGCTGGGAGCCGGCCTCACGAACATCATGATCGCGGTCGGATTCTCCACGCTTCCGCGTTTCGCTCGACTGATGGAAGCAGAGGTGCTGACGATCGGTGAACGTGAATTCATCACTGCTGCCCGGGCGATCGGCGCGCCTCCGATTCGTTCAATCCTCCTCAAGCACGTGCTTCCGAACTCGTTGTCGTCCGTGCTCGTCATGGCGACCCTGTATGTCTCGACGGCGATTCTGGCGGAAGCAACGCTCAGCTTCCTTGGCCTCGGCCCCCCGCCACCGACACCGACCTGGGGCTCGATGATCAGCGAAGGAAGCTCGGTATTGCAGCTTGCTCCCTGGGCGGTTCTCTTTCCTGGCCTTACCATCATGCTCACGGTACTTGGGTTCAATCTTGTCGGCGATGGGTTGCGTGACGCGTTGGACACCCGGCTGCGGGACCGCTGAAGCAGCAGGTTTATTGGACGCAGTGTGTGAGCTTGGTGTATTTCGCGCCAAACACGATGGAGGTGTAAAGGACAACTGCGCATTCTTGATATTCGACGTCGATGTGGGTCGATCGCATGTCACGACTTTCGTAGCTCAAAGGAGAGCCATTTATGGATATAAGCGCGACCGCCGACCGGATCAGACTGATGAACCGGAGACGATTCCTGATGGTGACGACGTCCACCGCCGGAGCTGCACTACTGGCGGCCTGTGGGGGCTCGTCGTCGACCAAGACCACGCCGTCATCGACGGTAGCGTCTGGTGCGTCGACCACGCCAACGTCCAGCTTCGACCAGCCAGCAATCGAGCAGCACTCCTGTCGCCGCAGCCACGGCGACAACCGCGGCCACATCGACCAGCACGGCCGCCGCCGGCAAGCCGGGCGGGAAGAAGACCTATCGAGTCGGGACGCCGAGCGCCATTACCGAGTTGGATCCGGCGAAGACCACGACGGAGGTAAACAACGCCCCGCAGGAGGCGCTATTCGATTACGTGGCACGCTACACGTACACCCCGCCGCTTGGAACGACCATCGTTCCCGTCCTGGCGAAATCATGGGAGATTCAGAACGACGCCAAGACATTCGTCTTCCATCTCCAGACCGGCGTGAAGTTTCACAACGGTGACGATCTAACCGCCGATGACATCAAGTGGAACTGGGACCGAGTCAAGGATCCGGCCACCGCTTCGTCCGCGGGCCCCGATTGGAAGGGATCGACGATCACGGTCGTTGACCCGGCAACGATCAAGGTCGATTTCGATCACGCGAATGTGTCGTTCATTCCAGCGACGATCGCCTACACCAGCGGCAAGATCATCTCCCCGAAGGCGTATCAGGCGCTCGGCGATAAGTGGATCACCCACCCAGTCGGTTCCGGTCCGTTTACGTGGGGATCCTACCTGGCCGGCACGAGTCTGACGATGCCCAAGAATCCCGATTACTGGGGAACCAAACCGAAGATCGACGAAATTGACTTTCATATGGCGGTCGACGATCGAACGGCGTCACTCGCGATTTCAAAGGGCGAGATCGACGCGTTCTACATCGCCGACCCCAATATCGCGATCACGGCGTCCAAGGGGTCGGATCCCAAAGTGAAATTCATCAAAGCCCAGTACGGGATGTCACCGTTCAACACCTGGTTCAACTTGCGACGAAAGCCGCTCGACGATATCCGGGTTCGGCAGGCGCTGCGCTACGCGATCGATTCCGAGTCGATCGCCAAGGACCTCTTCGGTGGCCTCGCTCAGGTCATCTATAGCTATCTCCCGCCCTTCATGTTCGGTTATACGGCAGATGTCTCCAAATACTCCTACGATCCGGAGAAAGCCAAGAGCCTGTTGAAGGAGGCGAACGTCTCCTCCGACTGGGCGCCGGAGATGATCTCGCAATCGATCCTCGTCATTTCCAAGCAGATCACCGAGGCGATTGCATCGTACTGGTCCGACATCGGCATCAAGATCAAGAACTCGTCGCTCGAGCAAGGCATCATCACCAAACGACGCGTGGCCCTCGACTACGATATGTACGCGACGTACGTGACGCGCATTGATCCGTCGCAGATGACGCGAGGTTTCTGGCGGTCTGATGGAGCGAACAATCTTTCCGGCTACACTGGAGCGGACGATCTGATCGACCAGATTTCTGCCGAGTCAGATCCGACGAAGCAAGCGGCTCTCTACAAGCAACTCCAGCAGAAACTGTCTGATGACTCGCCCGCTTCGTGGAGCGTTGCCGTTTCCGAGCACCTGCTTCTCAACGATCGGGTCAGCGGCGAACAGGGTCCTGGTTGGCTCGAGCGATTCAACTGGTTCGATGTCGACGTGCCGGCCGAGTAGTTGCCGGAAGACGATCTCGGTGTGGGCGTGGTCTGACTCGCGTCATCAACGGTACGCAGCGAGTCGGACCACGCGGCACGACAACCGCTCGAAGGAGCTATCGCGATGGTAATTGTCAACCCGCGCGCCAAAGATACGGTGTCCGCGGAACTCCTGGCTCGAGCTGGGAAAGATCCCGCCGGCAACGATTGGTCACGTGCTCGAGCACGAGTTCATGGATATAGGGCTGCGTCCGATTGGGACCAAGTTCTCGTTCGTCGGTCCGGCGGTAACGGTGCGCTGCTTCGGCGTCGATAGCTCGATCGTCCACTACGCGGTGGACGCCGCGCAGCCCGGAGATGTCATCATCGTGGACCGGCTTGGCGACATGCGGTACGCGTGTTGGGGCGGTGGAGTGGCTCTGGGCGCGCAGGTCAAGGGAATCGCCGGAGCCGTCGTAGACGGTGTGCTAACCGACCGGGTGGAGATCGAAGAGATGGGATTCCATGTCTTCGGTCGGGGACTGTCGCCGGTCACGACGCGAGGTGGTGGCCAAACCGGAGAACTGAACGTGCCGGTGAAATGCGGCGGCGTGATGGTCAACCCGGGCGACATCATCCTTGCCGACGACGACGGGATCCTTGTGCTCGCGCCCGAGCGAGTCGCGTCGATTGTCGAGGAGTTCATGCCGCGCGTGCTGCGTGAGCCCGAAATGCATCGAGCGATGCGAGAAGACGGTGTCTCGTTGTCTGAGCGTAGCGGTGCGAAGCGGCGGATCGAAGAGGCACTCAGGCGACAAGCCGAACAGGGCTGACGAGGATCGGCAGATCGGCAGTGCGCACTTCTCAAATCGGAGTTGAAGTGGTACTATGTGCGGGCCGGCGTCCGAGACGGCAGATTGGGTGATGATGTTTTTCACGTTGCAGCGACAAGTGACCGACCAATATCTCGTGGACTGCGCTGCAGTTCGCGCGCATGGTCTTACGGTCGTCGCCGAGCCTACGTGGAAACCCGCACCTAGGTACGGGGTTGCTCCCGTTTGTCTCGGATTCCAAGGGGGGTGTCATTCGTAGCGGCACCAAGTCTTGAGAAGCCCGAGCGGCGGTGAGCGGAAAGCTCACCGCCGTATTGTTTTGTGGCGATACGTGGTTGTTCGAAGCGCAGGGAGAACGGAATTCGATGGGTACTTGTCCTGAATGTGGTGGCGATCTGGGTCTCGAAAATGTCGAGGCCGGCGAGATCATTCAATGTCCGGATTGCGGAGTCGAGCTCGAGGTTCTGGAAACAGATCCGTTGACCTTGGGGCTCGCTCCGGCTGAAGAAGAAGACTGGGGCGAATAGGGCAGCCGATGCGGATTGCACTACTCGCCGATAGACTCCGAGTCGAAGAGCGTTTGCTCATCGAGGCGTTCGCCAATCGTGGGCATGACGCCGTTCTTGTCAGCCCGTCGTCAATGCACGTCGCCTTCGGTGGCGGCGATGACACGCGGATCGCGGTCGCTGGATCACCGGACTCAGCGTCCTTTTCTTTCGATCTGGCACTCGACCGCGGCGTCGCGACGACGGAGCGCGCTGCGCTCGGAGCGCTGGTGGCCGGTACGGGCGTGACGATCGTGAATCGTCCAGCGACGACCAGGCTGCTTGCGGACCGCCTCGCGGCGGTGCGACACCTGACCTTTGCCCATATCCCGGTGGCAGCGACGATCGCAAGCTTCGGCGAAACCGCGACCTTCGATGCCATCTCCACGCTCGGGTATCCGGTCCTGCTGAAGTCGATCACCACCGATCGCGGCTATCCGACCGCAATCGTGGAGGATCGAGATGCGGCCGAAGCGATGATCGAACATCGCGTCACGCTCGGAGACGAGCGCGGAGTGCTGGTGCAACGCTTCGTCGCCGGGCCAAATCACTCAGTCCGGCTTGTCGTTGTTGGGCAAGAGATTCTCGCGATCGAAAAGCGTGCGCTACGCGGTTGGCGTCCGTCCTCCGATGCCGCCTACGAACCGTACGGTCAGAACGCGTCCGTGCTGCTCGACCTGGGCCGGCGCGTGATCGAGCGACTCGGCAGCGGCACGTACAGCATCGAAGTGCTCGAGGCTGAGAGTGGCCCTGTGGTTGTCGGGGTCGAGAATCTGGTCGACTTCCGCTCGACTGCAACGTGCGACGTCGCTGGAACGATCGCCGATTTCACCGTGTCGCAGCTCTCAGTGCTGTCCGGAGGGGAACGCGTTGGTTCGTGACTCCAGCCATTCGACGATCAGTGCCATCGACCTCCTCGAGGGGTTGGTGAGCATCCCGAGCGTCTCGCGTGACGAAGCCGGCGCTGTGGCGTGGCTTTGCCATCGGATGCAGGAGCTTGGCTTTACCGCGCGGACCGACGATGCCGGCAATGCGATTGGCAGCCGCGGCGACGGGCCCCTCGAAATCATGCTGCTGGGGCATATTGACACCGTGCCAGGTGATCTTGCGGTCGAAATCCGAGATGGCGCGCTCTACGGTCGCGGATCCGTCGACGCCAAGGGACCGCTCGCGACGTTTGTCGCGGCGGCGGCCCGGGCAAACCTGGCCGAGGGAACACGAGTGACCGTGGTAGGCGCCGTCGAGGAAGAGGTCATGAGCTCACGTGGCGCGCACTGGCTGGTCGACAACATCGACGCGCCCTCCGCCGTGATCATCGGCGAGCCAAGTGGTTGGGATAGCGTCGTGATCGGTTACAAGGGCTCGATCGCGCTGCGCTATACCGTCCGTCGACCGATGTCCCATTCGGCGGGTCCGGAGTCGACCGCTGGAGAGCTGGCCGTCGACTACTGGAACCGTTTGCTTACCTGGTGCGCGGAGCGGAACGGCGATGAGACCAACGGGTTCAACACCGTTGATCCGACGCTGAACGCGATCAATACCAGCAGCGACGGAATCACTGGAACGGCGGAACTCAACGTCGGAATGCGGCTGCCGGAGGCGATTGGCCCGCATGAGGTCATCCCGGTGCTGGAACACCTGGCCGAACTGGGAGAGGTGCAGGTGAGCGTCAATGCCGCGGCATTCCGATCCGACAAGCGCTCACCGCTGGTCGCCGGTTTTCTGGCCGGCATTCGCGCGGCCGGGGGAACGCCCCGCATCAAGGTCAAGACCGGGACCTCGGATATGAACCTGGTCGGTCCCGCATGGCAATGCCCGATCGTCGCCTACGGACCGGGCGATTCCCGGCTCGATCATCAGCCGGACGAGCACGTGATGCTCGAAGACGTGGACCGTGCAACCGGCGTCTTGACGTCGGTCATCGAACGCATATCGGCGCAACTTGCGTCAGGCCGCTGGGGAGGCGAAGCGTGAACGAGGTTCGAATAGGCGTGCTCATCTCGCACGTCCGAGCAGAGGAGAAGCAGCTGCTGGCAGCGATGGTCAAACGTGGTGTCGAGCCGGTGCGCCTGCTCGATCGAACGCTGGCCTTCGACCTCACCGATCTCTCCGTCCCCCAGCCCAGTCATCTGGACCTGGTGCTCGACCGCTGCATGGCGCACGGACGCGCCGCGGTCGCGCTACAGGTTTACGACGCCTTCGGCGTGCGCTGTGTCAATAACTCGCAGGCGTCAGGAATCGCCGATGACAAGGTCGCCACGACGCTCGCGCTCGCGGTGGCCGGAGTACCGACGATCCGGACCGCGGCCGCGTTCGACATTGATTCAGCTGTGCGCGTGCTGGAGGAGAAAATCGGTTACCCGGCGGTGATCAAGCCGGTAACCGGTTCCTGGGGACGCCTGCTGGCGAAAGTGAATTCGCCCGCGGCGGCGCGCAATCTACTGGAGCACAAGCGCGCCCTCGGCTCCTATCATCACGGTGTTTTCTACGTTCAGGAATACATCGAAAAGCCGGGCCGCGACCTCCGGATCTTCGTCGTCGGTGACGAGGTCATCGCCGCATCCTATCGTACCAATGAGCACTGGATCACGAACGTCGCGCGCGGCGCCATCTCCAAGCCGTGCCCGATCACGCCCGAAATCGCGGATATCTCACTCCGCGCCGCCAAAGCCGTGGGGCTGGAACTGGCCGGTATCGATCTGGTCGAAACGTCCGAGGGGATGAAGGTCATCGAGGTCAACACGGGTGCTGAATTCAAGGGACTGATTCAGACGACCGACGTCGATATCCCGGGTCGGATCGTCGATTACGTGGTCCAGTGCGCGGTTCGTGAGAAAGAGAAGAATCACGCGCACGCGTTGCTCAACGGTATTTAGCTCAATCGTGACCGCGACGACGATAACGTCGCGCCAGTCGAGGCAGGGAGAGAAGCTTTACCCAATGACACTGAACGCAGCGATTCTTGGCGGGTCGGGTTACGCGGGCGGGGAGCTATTGCGCCTGCTCCTGGCTCATCCGGAAGTGAATGTCACGCAGGTCACGTCGCGCAGCCGGGCCGGCAAATTCGTCCACACCGTTCATCCAAATCTCCGGAAGCGAACGCAGCTCAAGTTTGTCGCGCCTGAGCAGCTCGAGAAGGTGGACATCCTGTTTGCCGCCATGCCGCATGGAACCACCGCTCCCCAGGTGGAGGCACTGATGGAGCTCGGCTCGATCGTTATCGACCTGGGCGCCGATTTCCGGTTGCGCAACCCGTCCGATTACGAGACCTGGTACAAGTGGACGCACCCGCACCCGGACATGATCGCGAACACCGTGTACGGGATGCCGGAGTTGCATCGGGACGAGATCCGTAACGCGCGCTACATCGCGAGCCCGGGTTGCACCGCTACGGCATCGATTCTCGGTCTGGCTCCGCTCTTCCGGGCTGGCGTCGTCGATCCTCACTATCCGGTAGTGATCGACGCCAAGACCGGTTCCTCCGGCGCCGGTGCGGATACGAGCCTCTCCGGTCACCATCCAGAACGAAGCGGCGTCATCCGGCCCTTCAAGCCGACTGGTCACCGCCATAGCGCCGAGATCATTCAGGAACTGACGGTTAACGACTGCCAGCCCGACATCGCGTTCGGCGTCACCAGCGTCGAGGCGGTTCGCGGCATCCTGGCGACGTCGCACGTCGTGCTGAAAGAGCCGCTGGCGGACAAAGACTTGTGGAAGATCTATCGCGGTATGTACGGCCAGGAACCATTTATTCGCCTGGTTAAAGAGGCCGGCGGTGTCCATCGTTTCCCGGAGCCGAAGATCCTGTCGGGCACGAACTACTGCGACGTCGGCTGGGAGCTGGATGGTAGCGGCCAGCGTGTCGTCGTGATGGCCGCGATCGACAATTTGATGAAAGGCGCCGCGGGACAGGCGGTTCAGGCGATGAATATTCGCTGCGGTTTCGAGGAGACGCTAGGACTCGACTTCGCGGGCCTGCATCCGATTTAGCGTTCCCCGGCAGTGACCCTCGCTCCGGTCCAACGTATATGAACGCGGTTGATCGTTTCAGGAGGTAATAACACAGTATGCTCGTCGTCAAACTCGGTGGAAGCGCTGGAATCGACCCGGGACCGACACTCGATGATCTGGCGGAACTGGTGAAAACCGAGCGCGTGGTCTTCATCCACGGCGCGAACGCGCGTATGGATGAGTTCGAACGCAAGCTTGGCCGCGAGCCACGTCAGGTGCAGTCGGCGAGCGGCCAGGTCAGCCGTTTTACCGACGCCGAGACGATGGACACCATGCTGGCGATCTACGCGGGGTTAGTCAACAAGCGCTTGGTCGAAGCCTTACAGGCGCGTGGCGTCAATGCCGTCGGAATCAGCGCTCTCGACGGCCGCATTGCCCGCGGGCGGCGCAAGGACACCCTACGCGCGATCGAAGACGGCAAGTCGAAGATCCTGCGAGGCGACTTCGCCGGAAGCATCGACGAGATTGATACGACGTTGCTGGACCTGCTGCTCGACAATAGCTATCTGCCAGTACTGACCCCACCTGCCCTGAGTTACGAGGGCGAAGCGATCAACGTCGATGGCGACAAGCTGTCGCTTCGGGTAGCGATCGCGCTCAAGACTGACGCACTGATCATCCTGTCAAACACGGCCGGGTTACTGGCCAATATGAACGATCCGGATTCCCTCATTCGCCACATCGACGTCAGCAACGAAGCGAGCGTGGATTCAGCGATGAGCGCGGCCGGTGGTCGAATGAAGAAAAAGGTTCAGGCGGGCTGCGATGCCGTGGCCGCCGGAATCGGACAGGTCGTCTTTGCCGACGCGCGCCGCGAGCGGCCGATTCGTGCGGCACTCAACGGAGAAGGAACGGTGCTGCAGGCCAGTGCCGCGATTGGAGCCACTGAATGAGCCAGCTCGCTACCGCCGAGATCGTGCAGCGCGATCGGGATCTGCAGCCACCCTTGTACGCCAAGCGTGACATCGCGCTCGTCCGTGGCGACGGTGCCTACCTGTGGGATAGCGACGGACGACAATATCTTGACCTGATGAGCAATTACGGGGTCAACATTCTTGGGCACAACCATCCCAAGGTGACCGAAGCAATTACACGGCAGGCCTCGACCTTGCTTAACTGTCACCAGTCGTTCGCCAACGACGTGCGCGTCGAATTGCTCGAACGACTGATCGCCGCAGCGCCGGCCGGGTTGAATCACGTCTTCCTCTCTAACTCCGGCACCGAGGCCGTTGAGGCCGCGTTGAAATTTGCCTGGATCACGAGCGGCCGGACCAAGATCGTCGCGGCCAAACGCGGTTATCATGGCCGGACGCTCGGCTCCCTCGCGGCGACCGCTGAGAAGAAATATCGCGAGCCGTTCGAGGCAGAGCTGGCGCAGGCAACCCACGTGAGCTATGGAGACGTCGACGAACTGGCCGCAGCGGTCGATGACAACACGGCGGCGGTTGTGCTGGAACCGATACAGGGTGAGGGCGGCGTCTACATCCCCGCTGACGATTACCTGCAGACCGTGCGCGAGATCGTGACCGCCAAAGGAGCACTGCTCATTCTGGATGAGGTGCAGACCAGCTTCCGCACCGGCGCCTATTTCGCCTGCCAGCACGTGGGCGTCGTACCCGATCTGCTGGTGACATCCAAGGGACTCGGCAACGGAGTACCGGTTGGGGCGACGCTCATGTCGGCCCATGTCGCCGAGACGTTGTCGGGCGGCGTTCACGGCACGACCTTTGGCGGCAATCCGCTGGCTTGCGCCGCCGCCCTGGCGACGCTCCAGACGCTGGAAGAGGAGAACCTTCTCGACCGCAGCGCGCAGATGGGCGCCTACCTGGTCGACCAAATTCGCGCCCTGAATCACCCCAAGGTTCGCGAGGTGCGCGGCAAGGGGATGATGATCGGCGTTGAGCTCAAGATGCGAGCTACGCCGGTGCTCCGTGGATTGCAGGAACACGGCGTGCTGGCGCTCATGGCCGGCAGCCTGGTCATTCGCCTCCTTCCGCCGCTCATTCTGACCAGGGAGCAGGCCGACACTGCGGTCTCGACGTTGGCTGACGTGCTCGGGTAGTTGCAACTGACTCCGCACGGGCGCGAGAAGCGCTCGGGCAGATGTCGGCGCTGCTGGAACATGATCGTTCCAGCAGCGCGATGCCACGACGCTACGCGGCCGGCTCCGGCTCGTTCTCACGGACGTAGAGCGAGAGATCAAGCTCGCCGGGGGACTGCCCAAATCGGGTCAGTGCCATGGCGATCTCGCTCCGATGCTGCGTGGCATGGATGAAGACATCCAACATCGACAGCCATAGCGACCGGCGCAGCAGCGTTGGGCCGACGTCGGTCCAGACGATGATACGCGCGAGGCTGTTCTCACCCTCGGGGGTGAGTTCGTCGATGAACGCGAACAGGTCCGACTCGATCCCGGCCCAGCGCGCTCGGATGGCAGCTACATCCGGGTAGTCGTTCGGATCGAACTCGAATGGCTCCCAGTCGATGTCGATCGCTTTGCCGCGCCAGATGAGGCCCGACCAGAAGAACTCCGTCTCCATCAAGTGGACTAGCGTGTCGCGGACGCTGCCGAAGCCTCCGCGGTTCGGCGCGTGCAGCTGCTCTGGGGTCAGCTTCTCGGCTTGATCGAGGAGGCGTGCATTGGCCCACCGGTTGTAGGCGTAGAGCAAGCGAATGTGTTCGAGATCCATTGTCTTCTCCCACATAAGGTAACGAGCCGGTGATCGCTCGTCCGTCAATCAGTCACATCGAGATTCGAAGCCACGAACGCACCGTAGACCATCCCAGCCAGCGGTGATGCAGGTCAGGACGGCTGGTTCAATCGGGCGCACTCATTCGGACGCACTCATTGAATGGCTTCGATCAATGTTCGGAGGTGTCGTTTAGCTTTACGCGATCACCGGCATGGATCTCTCCAGCTTCGAGGATATCGGCACGCAGACCGCCAAGGTGCACCAGTGTCCGCCGGATCGGCCGGCTCACTGGATCTGAATATGGCCACCGGGCAACGTTACAACGTAGGTGAATGGCCCGCCCAGAATCGTTTGGTGCGGCTACTGGCAGGAGGCCGATCTATCGGTGAAGAACCCGATCGTCCCGCCGGATCGGAGCATGAACGGGGCCATCGAGACCGTCGTTCGTGGACCACGCGGATGCTCGCTGCCAAGAGCCTTAGCAGAAATGCTGCAGTACTCCATTCATCATAGCTACCGTAGCACGCCCCTGCCAGCCGATCTGGTATCCAAATCACACACCGCCAACTTCTGCAACAGACGAGCTTGAGCGGGTGAAGCCGACCGGGCGGATGTGACGTTACCGATATCGGAGAGCGCGGCCCACTCAGCGTTGGCTGGGACATTTCCAAAGCCACCGATCATCTCCCGATCCAACTCGGGCGAGGTATCGCATGACACGATGAGCATTTGGCGGCAACAACCTGACCGGGATGTCTGTCACCCGAAATGCAAATATGTGTTACCCATCACGAAGCGTGGTGTGGTGGCGGGCAGAGCGACCGCCTGCGGAGAGCGTCCGCTTTGATACGGATAGACCGCTTCCCCGTCACTCACGCCAGACCGAGATCATCGATGCACCTGGCTCAGCCGCCTGGCCCGTAGCGGATGGCGTCGAACTGCGGCACCAGATCGTTCCTGATGTAGACCTGAAAGTTCGTCGATTGCACGGGTGACGGCAGTTCTCGATAGGCAACGAGCCGGAACAGTTTGGCCTGCTCCTGGGGTGATCGCAGTGACGCCACTGAGTGGAAGACGCTCTCCGCGACATCGACAACCGTGAAGGGCGGTTTGCGGCTGTCCTGATAGTTCTGTCGCGCTTCCGAGATGATGTCGGGCGCGTAGGCGAAGCGACGATACGTCTGCTCTTCAGGGAACCACCAGCGCATCGGGTATTCCTGCTTGGTGTAATGGCCTTGCAGGGTCGCGGCGATCCCCGCGTTGACCGCATCCGAGCCGATCAGAACGACCGGTGCATCGACCGTCGCCGGAAGCTGCGTGCCGAAATAGCGCCGTTGCGGGAAGTCGCGCAGGTACCAGTTGAACGGCCAGGACGTGATGGCGTCAAACCAGACGTTGAGCGACATGTCGCCGTTCTGCTGCAGCGAGAACTGGGTCAGGTCCTGCGTCAGCTGCGGCACGTACGGGCTTGTCTGGACGTAGATCAGCATGTCCTTCGGCACGTCGCCTTCGCGATAGGTGAGACGCCACTCGGTATGGACCTGGAGAAGGAGCAGCCCGGCGACAGTGGCGACCAGCAAACCATGGACCGCGGCGCGAGCGCCCAGCCTGATCGATCCAAGCGCGAAGAGCACGACGAATACGACCATCGGGCAGACTGAGCAGCAGCCACCAGTGCGCGGACGCTTCAGGCCTCACCTGGTGCGCTATGGCGTTCCCGACGCCGGAGATCGGGCCGCCCGACATCCAGGCCATGAGCGTGAAACCGACTGCGCCGACACGCCAGCAGCGATCCGGCCAACAACGCCAGATCATGCCTCAGGGTCCGCTGCCATTGACGAGAGGTTCGCTCCAGCCAGGCGATTCCATCCCCGACCAACATGGCACTCATCAGAATCAGGGGCAACGCGATATGCACCGTCAGCCAGGGCATCTTCTCGCCCGCCCACGAAAGGACGGCAAACATCATCGTCGCCCAGAAGGCGAGGAAGACGCGCGTCCACCAGCGATGATCGAACGGGATCCGTCGTCGCCAGCCGCTGATCGTCTCCTTGGCGAGCAGAATCAACGCGATCGGGAAGAGGGCGACGCCGATGAACTCGTACTGGGGCAAGAGTAGCAGATAGTAGAACCAGGGTTCCTGGCCACGCTGCACGTTCTGCTGGCCGAGCCAGTAGCCCAGCGCTCCGACGCTGCCCGTCGCCAGCCCGATGAAATTGGTGAACAGGCTGGTATACAGGACCGAGTAAATCGCCAGGGCGATGCCGATGCTCGCCAGCAGCAGGCGCCGATTCGAGAGGAGTTCCCGCAGTGCCGCTGCCGTCGACCCGCCTGGCGCATCGGCCATGAGCCCGTCGATCCAGCCCGTGCCCGGCGGTCGCCGTCGATTCAGGATCCAGATCGAGACCACCACTGCGAGGAGCCCCATGCCAACGGCCGAGATCACCAGCGGATGAACCAGAAGCTCGAAGGTGAAGGTTCGAATCTGTGTTCCGGTCGGGTTGGACCAGGGGATGCTCGGCAGCGGCGGTGCGCCGAGCCGGCCGAGCGCTTTGGCGATCACCAGGAATCCCGCGCCGGCAGCCGCGCCGACGGCCAGGAGAATCGGGGCGATACGCCAGATGGCAGCGACGATCAAGAAGATGCCGAAGATGAAAAAGACGATGAAGCAGACCTCTTTGGTGGTCGTGAGGAATCCGAACGATGCCGCTCCGAAGAGGGCCCAGCGTGGATCGGGCTGTTCGACATAACGCGCGATGGCGATGAATAGGAGCAGTGCACCGATCAGCGTGTAGACATCGTGCCGGATGAAGCGGCTGTAGTAGAGGATCGACGGAGAGAGCAGCAAGAAGACGCTGGCGCTGAGCGCGCCCCAGCGACCGAAGAGCTTCGGTCCACGCAAGAACCATGGCAGCATCACGATCGCGACGCCGGTCGCCGCGGGCATGAAACGCGCCGTGGCATCGGTCGCGCCGAACAACAGAGAGATCAGCGCGTTCGCGTGAAACAGGAACGGACCGTGGAGCAGCGGATCGTGGACGTAGCCGCCGCCGATGGCGTAGATCCAGGAGAAGTAGGCGTGCTGTGCCTCGTCGTGGTGCAGCGCGCGCGAGCCGAGATCCCAGAAGCGTGTCAGAACCGCCAGCGACGAAGATGCCTGAGTAGATGACGTGCTCAACCGTCAACCGTCTGGATCGCGGACCAACGCGCGTCCCTCCGGCCTCTTGCGTGCCGGCATCGACCCGCGCGTGCGCGAGCTGGCCCGGTGCCTGAGAGATCGAATCCAATCAGTGCCCCATCGCGCGATCTGGTACAAGCAACAGCACAGCGTCACGCTCCCAACACGTGTCCCGTTGTTCCGTCGATGGCGATGTGAACCGGTCACATTCAGACGGTCGCCACGAGGTCGCGACCTGCCACGGGCAAATGACGCCGCGGCTCCAAATGATAGCATCGGCGACCGTTGGTGATCGCCAGAGGCGTCGGCGAAATTAGCGACGTCAAGTCCATCGACCATCTGCTATAAACGACGTGAAGACGACGCGCGAGGATGGAAGCTTTCGTGCGATAAACTGCTTAGACTCTGTCAGGAGATCGCTGAATGGCCGTTCCCGAGTTCCAAACCGTCATGCTGCCGCTCCTGGAACTGGCAGCTGACGGACAGGATCGTAGTCGTTGCTGAGGCTGTTGATCGTCTCGCCGAATACTTCCATCTGACGCGACGACGATCGACGCGAGATGTTGCCAAGTGGGGCGCAGCGTCGTTTCGACAATCGAGTTGCGTGGGCCCGAACCTACTTGAAACAGGCGTGCCTTTTCGATTACCCAGGGCGCGGGCGCTTTCGACTGACAGATCGTGGCCGTGACGTTCTCAGGGCGAATCCAGATCATATTGACGTCCCATTCTTGATGCAGTTTCCCGAATTTGTCGCGTTCTAGATCAAGCAAGCAGCCGCTCATGGGGCCGACCTCGCCGCCAATTCCTGATGATCCCCTCAACGAACAGACTCCTGAAGAATCGCTTGAAGCGAGCTATCAGAGGCTGAATCGAGACCTCGCTCGGGAGATCCTGGCTCGCATCAAAGCGGCTCCGCCAAGCTTCTTTGAACAGACGGTCGTTGACCTGCTGGTTGCCATGGGCTATGGGGGCTCACGACGTGATGCCGGGCAGGCGATCGGACGGTCCGGTGACGAGGGAATCGACGGGATCATCAAGGAAGACCGGCTTGGCCTCGATACGGTTCTGCTTCAAGCAAAACGATGGGAGAGTCCGGTTGGACGTCCGGTCGTCCAGGGGTTTGCCGGGAGCCTCGCTGGTTTTCATGCCGGCAAGGGTATCTTCATCACGACGTCCCGGTTTTCCGATGATGCCCGAAACTACGTGCAGAACCTTGGGATGAAGATCGTCCTGATCGACGGCGAGCAACTCGCCGATCTGATGATCGAGTATGGAGTTGGCGTGACTGAAGTGACGCGCTACTCGGTCAAGCGGGTGGATCTGGACTACTTCGACGCTGAATGAGGCGGCCTCCGTCACAGATCGGCATCGATGCTCTGGCTTCGATCGACTGAAGGCTGCCCGCGGCCCTTGCTCGGATCGTCGTGGCTGACGTCGCGCTGGCGTGGACATTCACGCAGCCAGGCGGCATTATTTCGAACGTTATGATTTGTGAATCGGACGCCGTCAGTAGCCCCACTGGACTGAACTCAATAGTCTCCCGCGCCGTCTTCAAATCGATACATGGGATCCGGATGCCGGGCACGGCGATTCGAGGTGCTCTTGCACCGTTCGATGTCGTTGGGAGTCGTGCGGGGTGATCCGGTGAGGCACATGTCCCTGGCGATCGGCCGGTCTCCGGCGCGTGCTGTCCTGGTCGGGTTGATCGTGCTTGGTCAGGCTCTGGCCATCTTCCTTGTGCGGGGACACGACGCCTTCTGGCCGGTCGCTATCCCCTGGTTCGTCAGCCTGTTTGCGGCGCTCGGGCTGTGCGCTGAGACCTTGGTGCCGGCACACCGGTGGCGTTTCTGGCGGGAGGCGAAGCTCAGGGCGTACCTGCCTGAGATCGCGCTGGTCGTCGGTCTTCTGGTGCTGGCCGGCGCGCTGCGGATACCGCTGCTGGAGAGCTTTCCGAGCGGCATTCACGGAGATGAAGGCGAGTTCGGCACCATCGCCGCGGCCGTGGCCCACCATCATGGTCCCGCGCCTTTCGGGGTCGCGTTCCTGGGCGATCCGGCCCTCTACTTGTACGTGGTGGCGCCGTTCGTCGCGGCGCTCGGCTCGACCATGGAGGCAATCCGGCTGCCGTCGGCGCTGTTTGGCACGGTGACGATCCCGTTCCTCTATTTTCAGGTGCGGGATTTGTTTGGACGCCGCGCGGCCGTCATCGCCACCTTCCTTCTGGCGACATCGACCGTCCACATTCATTTCAGCCGTCTGGCAATCAACGTCATCGAGGTTCCGCTGTTTGCGTCGCTCAGCCTCTGGCTGCTGGCACGCGGCATCTCCCAGCGAGACGACCGCTGGTATGTGCTGGCCGGCATGGCGGGCGGCCTTGGACTCTATTTCCACTTTGGCGCGCGGATGATTCCGCTGATTCTCGTCCTGGTGTTGCTGGGGCAATTTGCCTTCGAGCGATCCGACTGGCGCCGGTGGCTACGTGGAACGGTGCTGACCGGCATTGGCGGGTTGCTTGCCCTGTCGCCGATGATCACGCATGTGATCGGCAACCCGGAAGAGTTCGTCGGACACATGGCCGAGCGAGGAATCTGGCACCACTGGGGCGACCTGGCGAAGCTGTTTCATACCGTACCGTCGAACAAGGCCGGGATCCTCTGGTGGCAAACACAGCGGACCTTCGAAGCATTCTTCTCACGTCCGGATCCTGGCTACGGCGCGTTTTTCTACACGTTCATGAATGCGCCCTTGCTCGGCTACATCTTGTCGTTCTGCGCGCTGGCTGGGCTGGCCGGGCTGCTGCTGCGCCCCCGCGACATGCGAGCGCGGCTGATCGTGATCTGGTTCATCATCCCGATCATTTTTGCGAGCATCCTGACCGATACCGCCGGGCAGGCACACCGTCTGATCCACCCGTTGGTGCCCGCGATCATCGCGGCCGCGGTCGCGATTGACCAGGTAAGCCAGTTTGTCTGGCGGCGCTTGCCGAGGCGGGTGGCGCCATGGGTGGCGCTGCCGGTGCTGGTCGTGCCGATCTTCTCCGGCCTGCCCACGACCGTTCACTACTTCGATTCGAGCGTTACCCAGGGACTCAACGCGCCTGAGACCGCTCAGGCTCGGTGTATGGAAGGGTTGCCGCCGGGGACGATTGCGCTGGTCGTCGGGAAACCGTACGCGTCCTCCAATTTCGGGCCGAGCCGTTTTCTGGCGCCCACGGTCGACCGGCGTGACCTCAAGGATCCGACCATCGATCTGCCGGTGCAGACCGATGGTCACGGGCTCGTCATCCTGGTCCACGAATGGAATCTTGACCTGATACCGATGATACGTGCCTACTATCCCGACGCGCCGTCGATTGAGATCAACCGTCCGCCGGGAACACGCGCATTGACGGTGCTGGCGATCCCGGCGCCAGGCCAGAGTGCCACTGCGCTGCTTGACGACTGCCGGGCGAACGAGTCGCAGTAACCGCGCGGTCAATCGTGGGCGTTGCTGCTCGGCTCTTGAATGTGGTGGATATAGCGCTCGGCGGAGCGGCGCACCTTCGTCTTGGCGTCGTGCAGGATGTTGCGGCCGAACGCACCATAGGCATGCTCGTAGTCGAACGGCTCCAGGACATCGACGATGCGCTGGACCGAGCCGGGGTCGAGCGGGATCGAGTTCGGGTAGCTGTACATAAAGCTCGCCCAATCCCGGTGGGCGATCACCTGAATCGTGTCGCCGCAGAAGATGACGCCCTTGCCGTCCGCGCCACCTGCCCAATGCAGGACCGCGGCGCCCGGGAAGTGACCGCCGCAGCGGATGACGGTCAGTCCCGGCAGGACCTCGAGCGTGACGCCCTGCCAGTAGTCGATGTTCGGTCCGAGGCGCATGACGTAGCGTCTGTCTGCTTCCGGCAGGTGAATCGGCACGTTGCCGAACGCATGGGACCATTCGTTGATGGTTGAGTAGTAGTGCGGGTGCGAGAGGGAGATGGCTTCGATGCCACCGCGCCGCTCGATCTCGGCGACGGTCGTCTCGTCGAGATAGGTGAGGGCTTCCCAGAGCATGTTGCCGTGCTCGGTCTCGATCAGGAAGGCGCGCTGGCCGATGGCGAATGCTGGCTCGGTGATGATGCCGGTGACGCCGGGTTCGACCGGATAGAAGGTGTTGTGATAGTGGCCGCGCATCTGGGCCAGCGTTGTCCATTGCTGCCCGTTCGGGCCGACGTACTGCCGGTCGTCCTCACAGATCGGGCAGTGTTCAGGGGGGTTGGTGCTGGGCGGGAATTGCGTACCGCAGGTCACGCAGATGTAGGCGGTTGCGCCCGATTGCGGACCGTTCAGTGCGGTATCTGACAGCGGCATCGTTGGCTCTCCCTTGTTGCGGCGGCGCTGGTTCGATGTCTGAGCATACCCGATTGGGTGTCGTGAATCGTAGCCGTCGTTGCGCCGGATCCGTCAGCGCTGGGCGACGCTCAGCCGTCTCGTGTCGTACTCTTGATAAGAACATGTGTTCGCATTGATGGAGCGTCGTACGTTCGCTCGCGGGCGAACATCCCTGCCCGGGTCATTGGGAGCGTGCGGTCGCGGCTCAAACGTCATCGAACGCGGGCGGGAACGCGACCGTTCCACGGATCCCCTCGAGCGCGCCGGGGATGAGCTCCAGCACCATGAAGGCCTCCTCGCGGATGGGGGTCGGATAGTCGATCCCGAGCGGGCGGGCGGGCTTGAACCCGAAGCGGGGGTAATACCAGGGATGCCCGATGAGGACGACGATCTTCTCGCCCAGTTCCCGCGCGTGCTCCATGCCCGCATAGATCAGCTTCGAGCCGATCCCCCGGTTCTGGAATTCCGGCAGAACCGCAATCGGTGCCAGCACCAGCACCGGGATCTCTCCATCCTCGGTGCGAATCGCGGCCCGGCTGAAGAGGACGTGACCGACGATGCGGCCCTCCTGCTCGGCCACCAGCGAGAGGGTAGGGATGAATCCGTCGGAGACGCGAATGGCATCGACCAGCTTCGGCTCGTCGTCGCCGTTGAAGGCTGACCGGTTGATCTCGTAGATCACCGCTTCATCGCCGGAACGCTCCGGCCGGATGGTCACCTCGCCGCTCATCGCCACCCCTTTCAACGCGTACCACCGGAATAGTCGGACTCATGCGGTCTCTCAGCAGGCTTCGCTCGTGAAGTCTGCCATGACCGCTCGGCACATGGATATGCCTATGGCCAGCTATGTGGAGCTTCATCTCCACACCGCCTACTCGTTTCTCGATGGCGCGTCGCTGCCGGAGGAAATTATCGCCAGAGCCGCGGATCTCGGCTACAAGGCTCTGGCGAGTACCGACCACGATGGTCTCTACGGCGCGATGGAGTTTGCCCAGGCCGCGCACGCGGCCGATATCCAGCCGATCACCGGCGCTGAGCTCACACTTGACAATGAGTCACATTTGACCTTCCTCGCCGAAACCTCGACCGGCTATGGAAACCTCTCCCGTCTGATCACTGCCGCCTACCACAGCGGTGAGCGCCACGGTCGCATCCTCCCTCCTCCACGACTCAATCCCAATCTACTCCCACAACATGCTGAAGGGCTTATCCTGCTGACCGGCTGCCGCCAGAGCGATCTGTCGCGCCTGATCGATGCCGGTCGCCTGCGCGATGCCGAAGAGTTGTTGCGTCGCTATATCGACTGGTTCGGGCCGCGCAACGTCGTCGTCGAGCTGCAGCAGAATCTGGTCTACGGCGATATGCGACGCATCGAGCTGTTGGTGCAACTGGCCGAGCATCTCGATCTGCGCTACGCCGCGACCGGGAACGTCCATTATCACGACCGCGCACGTCACCGCCTGCAGGACGTGCTGGTGGCGATCCACAGCCACACCACGCTCGATGGCTCGCATCGCGAGCGCCGGCCGAACTCGGAGTTCTATCTTCGCTCTCCGGAGGAGATGGCCGAGCTCTTTAGCCGCTATCCGGCCGCGCTCACCACCACGCTCGAGATCGCCGAGCGTTGTAAATCGTTCGATCTCACGCGTGATCTGGCCTATCGCTTCCCCGATTACCCGACCGCACCGGGCGAGACGCCGGACGACGTGCTGGCGCGTGTCTGCCGCGAGGCCCTGAACCAGCGTTACGCCGACAACGTCGCTGAGGCGGAAGCCCGCCTCGACCAGGAGCTCGGGCTGATTGCGCAGCACAAGCTGGCCGGCTTCTTTCTGCTCTATCGCGATCTGCTCCTGCTGGCGCGAGAGGTCGCCAATGAGGTGCGGGGTGTCGGCACGGTGCGCGCCGCCGGAAACCTGCCACCCGGCCGGGGGCGGGGCTCCTCGGTCAGCTCGATCGTCTGCTACCTGATCGGTCTTTCGCACGTCGATCCACTGGCGCACGGGCTCTTTCTCGGCCGTTTCCTCAACGACGAGATGTCCTCGGTGCCCGATATCGATCTCGACTTCCCGCGCGACATCCGCGAGCGTCTGATCGAGCGGGTCTACGAGGTCTATGGCGCCGATCGGGCGGCGCTGGTCTGCGCCTTCGCCACCTACAAGCTGCGCAGCGCGGTGCGCGACGTCGGTAAGACGCTCGGCGTGCCGCTGACCGACCTCGATCAGATCGCCAAGCTGAGCGGGTCACGTTCGGCTCGCGATCTCTACGAGGAGCTGGGCCGTATCCCGGCCTACGTCACGCGCCGCGATTCGCCACCCTGGACTCATCTGGTCGAGCTCGCGGCGCAGCTGGCCCGTTTCCCACGACACGTCACGCAGCACGTCGGCGGGATGATCGTCTCATCCGAGCCGCTGGTCGAGCTGGTGCCGGTGCAGCCGGCCTCGATGGAGGGGCGCTACATCTGCCATTGGGATAAAGATTCCTGCGATGACGCCCGCTTCATCAAGATCGACTTCCTGGCGCTCGGCATGCTCTCGCTGGTCGAGGAGAGCCTGGAGCTGATCGTCACCTCGGGCAAGGAGCTGGTCGATCTGAGCCGGATCGACTTCAACGACCCAACCGTCTACGACATGATCTGCACCGGCGATACGATCGGCGTCTTCCAGATCGAGAGCCGGGCGCAGATCCAGATGCTGCCGCGAACGTTGCCTCGCAACCTGGAAGATCTGGTGATCCAGGTGGCGATCATCCGGCCGGGGCCGATCGTCGGCGGCGCGGTCACCAGCTACGTCCAGAGCCGGGCGCGCTCGCTCCGCTACCGGAATTTTCGCCCGAGCTACGACCATCCCGTCCTCGAGCCGATCCTGCGCGAGACGCTCGGCGTGATCCTCTACCAGGAGCAGGTGCTGGAGGTGTCGATGGCGCTGGCCGGCTTCTCGGCCGGGCAGGCCGAGGGGCTGCGCCGGGCCATGAGCCGCAAGCGCTCGCACGAGGCGATGGCCTTCTTCTGGACGCGTTTCCGTGAGGGCGCGCTGGAGCGTGGAGTGCCGCTGCCGGTAGCCAAGGAAGTTTTTCGCAAGCTGCTCGGCTTCGCTGAATACGGCTTCCCCAAGAGTCACTCCGCCGCCTTCGCCGTACTCGCCTACCAGTCGGCCTGGCTCAAGCAATATCACCCCGCCGAGTTCGCCTGCGCTCTTTTCAACAACCAGCCGATGGGCTTCTATCCACCCCACGTGCTGACGAACGACGCCAAGCGGCACGGTGTGCGTGTGCTGCCGCCCGATATCAACCGGAGCAACGCGCGCTGCACCGTCGAAGGGAATGCCGTGCGCATCGGCCTCGCCTTCGTCGACTCGGTGGGAGAGGATGTTGCCCTGGCTATCCAGCAGGAGCGGGAAGGGCAGGGCGAGTTTCGCTCGCTGGCCGACTTCGTCCGGCGCTTGCCGCACCCGCTGACGCGGGTACCCGCCGAGTCGGCCGAGAGCCTCTGCGTGGTCGGTGCCTTCGACTGTTTTGGACTGGGTCGACGCGAGGCGCTCTGGCAGCTCGGACTCTTCATCCCGGCGCAGCGACGGGGACGAGCCGAGGAAAGCGCGAGCCAGCTTTCGCTGGCGCTGCCGGTCGAGCAGGACATGGTCAACCTCCCGCCGATGAGTCCCTGGGAGCAGATGGCGGCCGATTACCACACACTCAAGCTCTCGCCCCACTATCACCCGTTGGGGCTGCTCCGGCCACATCTGCCGGAGGAGATCGTCACCACTGAGGAACTGGAGACGCTGCGCGACGGCACCGAGGTTCGGATCGCCGGGCTGGTCGTCTGCCGCCAGCGGCCGGGTACGGCCAAAGGGATCACCTTCTTGCTGCTGGAGGACGAACGCGGCCTGGTCAACGTCATCATCTTTCCGGCGCTGTATGAAGAGCAGCGACTATTGGTGCGCGCCGAGCCGTTCCTGGTGGTGGAAGGCCGGTTGCAGAGCCGTCACGACACCATCAACGTCATCGCCACCCGGTTGCACACGCTCGAAGCGGCGCGCCAGGCCTTCGTAAACGCCCCGGCACGCGACTTCATCATCGGCAGTCGCCCGCTGCACCCCCCAGCAAAGATCGAGGAGCGGCGCTCACTTCGTGAGCTGACGCCTGCGTCGCACGATTTTCGGTAGCGCACGCTCGCAGTCACGACAGGATTGTCACGCCACTGTCGCACCCAGGGCACCGGTTTTGTTGCCGGTGTTGCTGAATTCCGCGTTTCATAGAGGCTGAGACGTATCCCGACACACCGAAAGATGCGAGATCCGTCTCGACATCACAGCCGGTGACCCGAGTCACGGCGTAGCGAGAGGGGAGATCCCCATGAACCGGAGCGCAATCGGACAGGCCGTACCAGCAGCGAGAATCGAGCAGCGCACGTCGACCTGGGATTCCCGCGCATCGAGCCAGGTCCGGCGCGACGAGGTCACCATCTGGTGGGCCAGCATGCGTGACACGCAGTCGCGCCTCGGGCTCCAGGCACATCTGCTGTCGAGCGATGAGCTTCGGCGCGCCGGATGGATGCCGACTCCCGACGCGCGAGAACGCTGGATCACCGGACGCGCCTCGCTTCGCGCCATTCTCTCCGGCTACCTCGGCATTCAGGCGCTCGCCGTCCCGATCAGCTACGGTGCGATGGGAAAGCCGGAGCTCGGTAGTCTCAGTCCGGTCCGCTTCAACCTCTCCCACTCGGCCGACCTGGCGGCGTTCGCCGTCACCTGGCGTAAACCGGTCGGAATCGACGTCCAGCGACTGCGTAATGACGACCTCATGGCCGACCTTGCCCCCTGGACTTTCTCGGATGAAGCGTACGAGGCTTGGCTGACGTTGCCGGAACCGGAGCGACGACTGAGCTTCGCGCGAACCTGGGTTCGCAAGGAGGCCTATCTGAAGGGGCGCGGGATGGGACTCGTCCGCCCGCTGCGCGAGCTCAACGTCGTCGAATCACCGGCGGACGGCGCGCTGCATATCGTCGACAAATACGCGGATCAAGCCGCCGGCCAGTGGCGCATTTTCGATCTGGCCACTCCCGAATCCGGATTCGTCGCCGCGCTGGCCGTCGAAGGCCGGGTCAGCAGTCTGATCTCACGCGGCTGGCCGGACGGATCGGTGCGCGCGACCTGGAGGCAGCCATGACCGTGCAGCCTGAGCTCATCTGGAAACCGATCGAGAAATCCCGAGATTGGGCGGTCGCGCCGAACCTTACCGATTACGACGATGTCCGTTCGTCCTTCTCCTGGGATGAAGCGATGCGAGGGCTCGACGGCCTGCCGGATGACAAAGGTCTGAATATCGCTCACGAGGCGGTCGATCGCCACGCAGGCGGCGCCCTGGCGCGGCATCTGGCCATTCGCTGGCTGGGACGAGACGGGGAGGTGCGCGACTTCACCTACGCCGATCTGCGCGCTCAAACCAATCGCTTTGCCAACGTCCTGCAGTCGCTGGGCGTCGCGAACGGTGATCGCGTCTTTACGCTCCTGGGTCGGATCCCCGAGCTTTACCTCACCGCGTTGGGAACCTTGAAGGTAGGCGGCGTTTTTTGCCCGCTCTTTTCGGCCTTCGGACCGGAGCCGGTGCAGCAGCGACTCAGCCGCGGTGAAGGAAAGGTGCTGATCACCTCGCCCCTGTTCTACCGGCGAAAAGTGGCGCCGATCCGCGAGTCACTACCCTCTCTTGAACACGTCCTGCTGGTTGGGCCAACCGATGACATCAACGCGATTCCGGATACCGAGAGTTTCGATACATTGCTAAGCCAGGCGAGTGACGAGTTTGAGATCGTGCCGACCGATCCGGAAGACATGGCCTTGCTGCACTTCACCAGCGGCACAACCGGCATGCCCAAGGGGGCGATTCACGTCCACCGAGCGGTCGTGGCGCACTACGTCACCGGGAGGTATGCGCTCGATTTTCACCCGGATGACGTCTTCTGGTGCACGGCCGATCCCGGCTGGGTCACCGGCACCTCCTACGGCATCATCGCCCCCCTGACGCACGGCATCACCAGCATCGTGGACGAGGCCGAGTTCGATGCCGAGCGCTGGTATCGCATCCTGCAGGAGCAGCAGGTCACGATCTGGTACACCGCGCCGACCGCCGTACGCATGCTGATGCGCATCGGCCCTGATCTCCCACGCCGGTTCGATCTCGGCCGGCTGCGTTTCATAGCCAGCGTCGGAGAGCCGCTGAACCCGGAAGCGGTCGTCTGGGGTCAGGACGTGTTTGGACTGCCGATCCACGACAACTGGTGGCAGACCGAAACCGGCGGAATCATGATCGCCAACTTCCGCTCGATGGATATTCGCCCCGGCTCAATGGGCAGACCGCTGCCCGGAATCACGGCGGGCATCGTTCAGCGAAGCGACGACGGGGCTGTGCGTGAGATAACCGAACCCGAGGTCCAGGGAGAGCTTGCGCTCCGGCCCGGCTGGCCATCCATGTTCCGTGGCTATCTCCACGAAGAGGCGCGCTACCAGAAGTGCTTTGCCGGAGGCTGGTACCTCACCGGCGATCTCGCGCGCCGCGACGTCGACGGCTATTTTTGGTTCGTCGGGCGCGCCGATGACGTCATCAAGTCCTCCGGCCACCTGATCGGGCCATTCGAGGTCGAGAGTTGCCTGATGGAGCACGACGCGGTCGCCGAAGCCGGAGTCATCGGGAAACCGGATCCGGTCGCGGGGGAGATCGTCAAGGCATTCGTCCTCCTCGCACCCGGCTGGGAACCATCCCAGGAACTTCGAGCAGACATTCAGGCGTTCGCGCGTAAACGGCTGGGCGCCGTGGTTGCGCCAAAGGAGATCGATTTCGCCACCGATCTGCCACGAACACGCAGCGGCAAGATCATGCGCCGCTTGCTGAAAGCCCGAGAGCTTGGACTTCCCGAGGGTGATCTCTCGACTCTGGAGAGCGGGCTTCGTGGCACCGAACCAGCGGAAAAGGAGTAGTCGTCATGACCGTACAGGAAACGGTGCAGCGCGGGTCGCTGCAACGTGAGCACGCACTCGATCTTCTCCAGCGCATGGTGCTGATCCGGCGTTTCGAGGAGAAATGCGTCGAACTCTACAGCGCCAGCAAGATTCGCGGTTTCCTTCACCTCTACATTGGTGAGGAAGCCATCGCGTCTGGCGCCATACCCCTCCTGCGCTCCGACGATGCGATTGTCGCGACCTATCGCGAGCACGGCCACGCGCTGGCGCGCGGTATTTCCCCTCGCTCGATCATGGCCGAGATGTTCGGCAAGGTCGAGGGCTGCAGTCGCGGTCGTGGCGGGTCGATGCACATCTTCGATGCCGAGACCCGCTTTGTCGGAGGCAACGCCATCGTCGGCGGGGGCATTCCGATCGCAGTCGGTCTAGCGCTCGCCGACAAGCTTGCCAGGCGCTCGTCGGTCACCGCCTGTTTCTTCGGCGACGGCGCCGTCGCGGAGGGCGAATTCCACGAGTCGATGAACCTGGCCTCGCTCTGGAGCCTGCCGGTCGTCTTCGCCTGTGAGAACAACCTGTACGCCATGGGTACCGCCCTCGACCGCTCCCAGGTCGAAACCGACCTCTTTCTCAGAGCCAAGAGCTACAAGATCGCGGCGGAGTCGGTCGACGGAATGGACGTCATGGAAGTCGAACGCGCCATGAAGCGCGGCCTGGACGCCGTGCGCAACGGCGAGGGTCCCTATTTCATCGAGTTTCGGACGTATCGATTCCGGGCACATTCGATGTACGACCCGGAACTGTATCGCGAGAAGACCGAGGTCGAACGCTGGAAAGAACGCGATCCGATCGACGTCTTCACCAATCAGTTGTTCGCGGACGGACTCATCACGCAAGAGGACGTTGATCACGTCGAAGCGAGCGTCGCGCGGGCGGTCGATGACGCGGTCGCCTTCGCGGATGCGGGGGAGTTGGAGCCGGTTGAGGAGCTAACGCGTTTCGTCTACTCGGAGGTGCCGTGATGGTTGCGACAACCGTTGAGACGATCCATCTCACCTATCGCGAGGCGGTGCGCGCGGCCATCCGCGACGCGCTCGAGCGTGACGAACGCGTCTTTCTGATGGGTGAGGACGTCGGTCGCTATGGCGGCTGCTACGCCGTGAGCCACGGATTGCTCGATGTGTTCGGGCCGGACCGTATACGCGACACCCCGCTTTCCGAATCGACCTTTGTCGGCGCGGGAATCGGGGCGGCCTTGGGGGGCATGCGTCCCATCGTCGAGGTGATGACGGTCAATTTCAGCATGCTCGCGCTGGATCAGATCCTCAACAATGCCGCAACGTACCTCCACATGTCGGGTGGTCAGTTCAACGTGCCGTTGGTGATCCGCATGGCGACCGGGGCTGGACGACAATTGGGTGCTCAGCACTCGCACAGCCTCGAAGGCTGGTATGCGCACATTCCCGGCATCAAGGTCCTTGCACCAGCGACACTGGAAGACGCTCGCGGTATGCTCTGGCCTGCCCTACAGGACCCGGACCCCGTCCTCATCTTCGAGCACGTCATGCTTTATCCAATGGAGGGTGACCTTCGGGCCGACGCCGGAGACGTCGACATAGAACACGCCTTCGTGCGGAGAGCGGGCAGCGACGTGTCGCTGATCACCTACGGTGGGACACTTCGAGCCACGCTGCAAGCCGCGGAACTCCTCGCGACCGAGGGAATCGAGGCCGAGGTGGTCGACCTACGCGTGCTGCGCCCGCTCGATACTCAAACCATATTGGAAACGGTTGTCAAGACGCGACGAGTCGTCATTGTCGACGAGGGATGGCGGAGCGGCAGTCTCTCGGCTGAGATCAGCGCGCGCATCATGGAGCAGGCGTTTTACGAACTCGATGCCCCGGTGCAGCGCGTCTGTGGAGCCGAGGTTCCGATGCCGTACGCGCAGCACCTCGAGCAAGCGGCCATTCCCCAGGCCGTGACCATCGTCGCCGCTGTCCGGGCTGTGATGGGAGGCGATCGTGGCTGAGTTTCGCATGCCATCGCTCGGCGCCGACATGGAATCGGGCCGTATCGTCAAGTGGAACATCAAGCCTGGCGATCACGTCAAGCGTGGTGACATCGTCGCGGAGGTGGAGACGCAAAAGGGGATCATCGACGTCGAGATATTCGAGAGCGGTGAAGTTACGGCCCTGCTCGTTCCCGAAGGAGACGAGGTTCCCGTTGGGGCGCCGCTGGCGACGCTGAACGGCACAACGTCATCTGCGATCGAAACGGCACATGAACTCGCTCCGGAACCGGCGCCGCGCCCGCTCGCGGAGCCCGTGGTCGATTCTCACCGGACGAGGATCTCGCCTGCCGCTCGACGGTTGGCGGAAGAGCTCGGGGTGTCGATCGAGGATCTCGCCGGCACCGGTCTCGGAGGTGCTATCACCCGCGACGACGTGCGTGCGGCTGCGCAGCAGTCCCCGCCCGTTGCACCACAACCTCCGGCGGTTCCTGCGCCCGACCGCGGCGACGCCATGCGAGACGCGATCGCCGCGGCGATGGCTCGTTCCAAGCGGGAGATTCCTCATTACTACCTCGGCACCGACGTCGACATGTCGCGCGCGCTGGAATGGCTCGAGAAGGAGAACCTGAAGCGTCCGGTTACCGATCGCCTGCTTCCGGCCGCCCTTTTGCTGAAGGCGGTCGCCGTCGCCGTCCGGGACGTCCCCGAGATGAACGGCTTCTGGCGCGGCGGGCGCTTCGATCAAAGTGACGCGGTCCATGTCGGGGTCGCGATTTCGCTACGGCGTGGTGGCCTCGTCGCTCCAGCGCTGCTCGACACCGATAAGAAGAGCCTTTCCGAGGTGATGGCCGGGTTGCTTGATCTCGTCCAGCGGGCGCGGACCGGCAAGCTGAAAAGCTCGGAGATCTCCGAACCGACGATCACCGTGTCGAACCTTGGTGAGCAGGGCGTCGGAATCGTTTACGGCGTCATCTATCCGCCGCAGGTCGCTCTGGTTGGATTCGGAGCGATTCAGGAGCGACCGTGGGCCGAGAACGGCATGCTCGGTGTCAGGCCTATCGTTACTGCCACGCTCTCCGCCGACCATCGAGCAAGCGTCGGACACCGGGGAGGACTATTCCTGGCGCGGATCGCCGAGTTGCTGCGAAAGCCGGAGGAGCTATGAACGAGGACAGGGTGAGATCAGCGGCGCTGGCGGTCTTATCGCGCATCGCGCCGGAGGCCGACCCGAACGACATCGATCCGAGCATCAGCCTGAGGGATCAGCTCGATATTGACTCGATGGACTTCCTGAATTTTGTCATCGGGCTGCATAAGGAGCTGGGTGTCGATATCCCGGAGGTCGATTATCCCAAGCTCGGGACGCTCAACGGTTGCATCGAGTATCTGTCAGTCGTGGTCGCTGGATAGCGGCACCAAACCATCACGCAGACCGCCCGCCCCTCAAGCGTGGGGCCAGGTAAATGAGCGCGCCGAAGAGCAAGGGAACCCATAGGTCCCACAGGCGATAGACCAGCGTCGCCGCCGCCGCTTCGGACAGCGTGACTCCGAGTTGGTTCAGGGCCACCGTGATCGACAGATCGGCGATCCCGATCCCCTGGAATAACGGCGTAATCACGTTGAATAGCATCTCCACCTGGTAACCCGCGAAGGCCGCCAGTATCTTCGAACCTTGCCCGACCGACAACAACGACGAATAGAGCATCGCCGCGCCGCACAGGTCGACTCCGAGCGAGAAGAGGAAAGGCCGACGAAGATCGCGCACGTGAATGTGATGGTCATGGGCCTGCACCAGGAACTTTCCCATCCAACCTGGCAGGTATCGAGTCACCCACGACGGGATTCGCTTCCAGCGCAACGGGATCACGACCGCACTGACGGCAATCAGGAAGACGATCGCGAGCGCGAGTGTCGCACCCACGACGATGGTGGGGAGTTGGCTTGTCAGGAAAAGGGCGAGCAGGACCGTCAGCAGCACGACCAGAAATGAGGCAAAGCCCGAAAGACTGGCCAGCGTCGACGCGAAGACAGCGTCGTTGGCTGGCACGCCCTGCTGGGTCAGCGATCGAATGAATACGATGACCGCGGCCGGCCCACCGAACGGCACGACGGTCCCGACCGCCAGCCCCCTCAGGTAGGAGGCCATGATCTTGTACAGACGCATCTGATGGCCGAGGCTGGAAAGGATCGATTGGTAGGTCTTGGTCATCAAGACCAGAATGGCGAGCTCGATGATGCCCGCGAACAGGATCCAGCCGCGATTGGCCGACGACAGCACCTGGCCGATGTCGCCGAGTTCGCGTCGTTTGGCGATGATGAACGCTAGGATCAAACCGATGACGAACAGAAGCCAGACCAGGCTGACGACGCGTCGCCAGCGCCGGCCCCCAGGTTCGAGTTCAGGTTGATTCTCGCCGGGGAGAGAGCTCACGAGTTCTGTCCACGGCGCGATTGACGCTCCACCAGCTCAGCATGCAGGTTGGTCAACGCGATCGCGATTTCGCTCCATTGATACCGGTCGCGGACCAGTTCGAACGCATTGGTGGTCAAGCGATCGCGTAACCCGGCATCCGTGGCAAGCTCGACAACGCACGCCGCAAACTCAGCGGCATCGTTCGCAAGCAGCAGGTGACGGCGATGCTCCACGGCTAGCCCTTTGGCGCCGATCGTCGTCGCCACCACCGGTCTCCCGGCGGCGAACGCCTCGAGAATCTTGAGCCGGGTGCCGCCTCCGGCGAGGAGTGGAGCGACGACGATCTGTGCCGAGTGCAGCCACGGGCGGACGTCGGCGACCGTTCCCGTAACGCTGACTCCGTCCGTTGCCGCGAGCGCGATGACCTCCGGCAGCGGATCGGCACCGACGACGGTGAAGCGCGCCTGCGGAATCGTTCGCTTGACGATCGGTAATATCTGCTCGACGAAAAACCGGGCCGCCTCCGCATTTGGGCGGTAACGCATCGCGCCGACGAAGACGATCGAGGCTGAGGCCGTCTCACATTCCGGCGGAGACTGAAAGAACTCGAGATCGACGCCGTTCGGAATGACCGGTACCAAGCCGCCGGTGTGCCGCGCGATGACTGAGGCATCGGCGTCTGACGTGGCGATGCAGCAGGTCGCATTCCTCCAGTTGGCATGCTCCTCGCGTCGAAACTTGCGGTACTCGATGACATTGAAGATTCGCCGGGTAAGCGATCCGGTAGCAGCCATCTGCCGCAGCAGGTCATGCTCGATGTTGTGTACATCGAGAACCGTGGGGATACCTCGACGTGCCCGGTACGAGCCCATCTGCGAGAACTCGAGTTGCACGAGATCGGCACCGTGTGATTCGACGTGCCGATCGAGCGCGGTCTGAAACGCGCGATGGTGATAGAACCGGTGCTGAAAGGATCTCGTCGACAACATCGACCTCAGCTGCACCGCACGTCGCGCGGGAGTCGCACTGGTTCGCGCGGTAAACGGGACTCGTACCGGCGTGATCGGGCCGATCTGTGCTTCGGCGGCGGCGATGTCATCACCGGGACCGGCGAGGCTGACGACATGAACGTCGTGTGCCTGGCGTTCGCCTCGAATGAGCTCGTACATGCGGCGAGCACCGCCGAAGTCGGGTGGCGCGGGCAGGTATGGAGTCGCGAAAACGACCTTCACCGAAAGACGCCCATCGTTACACTCGATCTCTCGGGCTGGCACTGCGCCAGCCGATAGAAGCGAGTCTGACGCGACGGCTAAACAACGCGATTGGCCCGGCCCCAATGATGTGTGATGAACCGTTCCTGCTTGCTCTGGCTCAGCCGTGCCTCAACTTCCGCCTGGTCGAATCGTTCCCCGGGGAAATCTTGGTCGTCCGCCACGGCCGCCGCCATGCGAGCGACGACCATCGAAGCCGATTGCAGGCCGCGCAGGTTGACCTTGTCGACGGTGTCGGCCTCGGTGTGACCGTAGCCGCGACCGATCATGCCGGCCGTGGCGTCGCGGCTGCTGAGCCCGACCGACGGAAAACCGGCCATGAAATACGGGAAATGATCGGAATGGACCGAGAGCGCCGAGCGGGTGTCGAGCTTGAGGTTGCGCTGCGATGCCAACGAGGCGACGTATCGTGCCAGCGCTTCGTCGGCGGTGGCGGTCAACTGTTCCTGCCCGCCTTGACCGCGTCCCGCGCCGTCGAGGTTTACCATCAGCTTCAACGTTTTGTCCGCCTTGCCGGAGGCATAGGTTTCGGCGTTGTACCAGGAACCGAGCAAACCGATCTCTTCGCAGCCGAAGCAGGCGATACGCACCGTGCGTCGGAGCTGGCCGGCAAACGGAGCCAGGAGCCGGCCGACTTCGAGCGCGACGACCGCGCCTGCGGCGTTGTCGCTTGCCCCCTGCGATACGTCGTGGCCGTCGTAATGACCGCCAAGGAAAACGACCTCGTTCGCCAGATCACCGCCGGGAATTTCGCCGACCACGTTGGAAGAATGGGAGAGAAAGGTGGAGTTGTCGACGCGGATGCGAACGTGCGGGGTGCCGCGGTGCGATAACCGACGTATTGCCGAACCAGCTTCGTACGAGATCCCGATACCGGGAATCGCCGCCTCGTGATCGGACGCGTCGCCCCCGCCCGGTTTCTGGGCGTAGAGCGCGCCGCTGATGTGTAACATGCCGGGATTCATGTTCAAGAAGATACAGGCGATCGCGCCCGCCTCGATCGCACGCTGATACTTGTCGGTTCGATGGCTCTTCGATTCACCCGGGCGGTTCGTTTCGGCATCGGTCAGCACGATCTTGCCGCGTGCGCCCTCGCCGATGCGGGCGAAATCCTCCGCCTCACCTTCGCCGACGTCGACCAGTTCACCTTCGAAATTTCCACTGCCGGTATAGGGCATGGAGATCGCCGAGAAGCTCCGTTCCACCGGTTCCGTCATGGCAAGGAAGCAACTCCCGCGCGACCAGCTATACATTGGGAACCGTTGCATCTCAACGTTTTTCAAGCCGTACTCGTTCATCTTCTGCAGAATGTATTCGGCGGCCCGATGTTCGCTGTCACTGCCACCGAATCGATGACCAAAGTCATCGCAGAGTCGCAGAAGATTCTGATACGTCCGGTCTGAAGTCCAGGCTTCACCCGCGATCTGCTGCTCGATCTCTTGAAGGGTCGCCATCCTGCCGCCTTTCCAACTGTCTGACGTGCGTTCTGTGGCCCCACCGGCCGCTGGTGGAACGGAACAGGAATAACCCGCCGGTAACGAAGCCACGCTTCAGACTGCCATTGTCGTCCAGTAGGCGCGATTTCTCAACGGTAGCGCGTGTGTCGCAAAGGGTGGGCCCGGGTCGGCAAGGCTGGTTGACTTCGGACAAGCGACGTCGAGGTCCATCGCTGTTGGGCCGGCGCCGGTATTTTATGCGTGAGAAAGCAGTCGCGGTCGGTGCCTGGCCGGCGGCAACGTGGCTGGAGGTATGGTCTACGAGACCGTGATGGTGAACGCTATGCAGCCGGCTCGCTCGAGGTCGTTTCGACGGGCTCGGCGGCCGCCGGCAGTCTTTCCGGCGCTGGAGGTGCTTCCGCGAACGATCCGAAATCGGCGAGCGGATTGTCCTTGCTCGGCCGAGCGCCGACCGTGCTGGATTCGCGAATGAATGACGGCGTCGCCGCCGGACTCGCAATCGTACGCGGCAACGTTGTCCGTGGATCACCCGCCTGCAGCATCGATCGAGTGGTATCCTGAATCTCGTCGGTAACCTGACGAATCTCTCCGCCTACCTGCTGGAACTCATTCAGCGCCTGCTGAAATTCACCGGTGAGACCACCCGACATCGCACGAAACTCACGCACGAACTTGCCGACCGATCCGGCCACCTCGGCGAATTTTTCGGGACCGAAGATGATGAATGCGATCCCCGCAATGACGAGAAACTCAACCGGCCCCATGCCGAAAAAACTCATGGCGCCTCTCCGCAATTCACGCTGTCGGGCACGTTACCTCGCCTCAAATCCTGTCCGGCCAGTTCCAGGCTCGCATTCCTTGATGAAACTGCGAGCCCGCAACAGTCCGATCAGGCCGCCTGCTTGGAACCACAGCTGGCACAGAAACGCGCGCCGGCCGGTAAACTGGCTCCGCAGGTCGAGCAGGTGCTCGACGACGCCTGGACCGGCTTCGCGGTCACGACCGTCGCCGGGGATTCCGTCACCGGCTCATCCGAGGACGAACCGTCGCGGACGCCCCTACGAAACTCGGTGATGCTCTTGCCCAGACCGCCGCCGACTTCCGGAAGTTTTCCGGCTCCGAAGACGATCAGGATGATGACCAGAATGATCAATAGATGGGTCGGTTGAAGCAAGCCTTCGAACATGTCTATCTCCCGCTACCTGGAAAAATGGGTCTACTCTCCTCGCCCTGAAGATTAACCCAAGAAATCCGTCGAAACTATACGCCAAAAAGCGTATCGTTTCATCCAGCGGCCAGGTTCCACCCCTGGCGCACTTTCCGGCACGCCGATTGCCCAACTCGAGTAACGGCCCACATCGTACCCTCCGTGAATGCCGAAGCACGGCGCGTCGCCAGGTGACGCCGTACAAATCTGGAGCGCATGCCATGACCGATTCTCTCGAACACGTCATCAAGTCGGCGATCGATCGTGGCTTTCTCGGCGCCGCCGACGTCACGATTGTCGACATGCAACGCCGGGCCGTTGATGATCGTTCTCCAACGGTCGTCCGGGTCCGCTGGTCCTCCGGCGGACTGACGCGCATCGAGCAGTTGGTGGTCAAACACGTCCCAATCGATGTCGCGTCTTCCCAGCAGACGTTGCTGGCAGCGCTTACCGAACACGGGATTCCCGCGCAACGCATCCTGCTGCTGGAGCCCGCCAGCGTGGGCGCATATCTCGTATTTCAGTACGTCCCTGGAGTCTCCATGACTCAGATCCTTGCGGACGCGTCGATGCGTTGGGAGCTTTCCGCACACGGCTTCAGCTTCTCGCGGACGTTGGCCAAGATTCACAATCTTGATTGGCGCAAGGTCGTGCCATGGATAGCTGACCCGGAGTCTCTGCCGGAAGATTTGATCGATTCTCAGGTGGCCACCTGGATGGAGGAGTGGGAAGACCGGATCGGCCGCTGTACTGAGCAATATCAGGGACATGCCGAAGCCGCCATGACGTGGCTCGACGATCACCGGCCAACCGAGGTGTCGATTGCCCTCTGTCACGGTGACTACCGACCGGCAAACGTCATCGTCGATAACGATGAGGTGGCAGCGGTTATCGGGTGGGAACACGCGCTGGTGACCGATGCCTCCTACGATCTGGCCTTGCTCCCCTTCGAAATCAGCCAGATGGGTCTTCCCAGTGAAGATGCTGATCTTCTGTCGCAGGCGATTTTTGGCTCATACCTTCAAAGCTCATCACGATCGCTCGGGAACCTGCAGTTCTATGCCGTTGCCCGATTGCTCACGGCGGGGCTCCAGGCGGCCGATCTGGACGATCGATCACCGGGGCAGATTGCCGCTTTTAGCTCCGATGCGGGAGAGTTGTTCGAGGCTATGCGCCTGGCGATGGCCGGCGATCGAAAGGCGCTGTGGAAACGGTGATATGCGGACCCGTGCGGATTGGCGCTTCACCAGTGCGAACGGCTTTCCGTGGCTGATAAGCTCGTCCATGAGCCACCGCAGGTCGATGGCTTCGTGCTCGTCGAGCGCCAACGGATTCCCATTCGCCGCGTGGCGCTGATTGGCCTGATCTCCGCTCCCGCATGGGCGTTCCTCTTCCTTGGACTGGCGCGAGCGTTCGGCGGTTCGCCACACATCACGTTACACGTGACGGTTGTCGGCGTGGTCATCGCGGTTCTGAATCTGACGCTGGTGATGCCTGCCGTGCATGAAGCGGTGCACGGCATAGCCGCCCGTCTTTTCGGCGCGCGGCCTTCGTATGGCGTTGGCGCCGGGTTCGCTTACACCACGTTTCGGGAGCCGGTCCGGCCCTTCCCATATCTGGTCATCGGCCTGGCACCGTTACTGCTGATCTCGATTCTGGGGCTTGTCCTCCTCATATCCTGGCCGTTTGCGCCTGGTCAGACCCTGGTCTTTCTCACCGGCAATGGCGCTGGAGCCTTTGGCGATCTGTGGGTGACTGTGAGGGTTCTCCGACTCCCGCCTGGAAGCCTCATCTGCGATCTGGCCGACGGTTTCGCCTACTACCTGCCCGCGAAATCCGGCGCCGCGCGCGCGTAACTTACCTTGACTACGGAATTGGCGGGTTTGTCTCGACCAGGAACCTCTTCGATGTGTGGCCGGTATCTTGGCTCCGCGACAAGAGATCGCCGGGATTCCGACGGGAGTCCCGGCGATTGTCTGATGAGGAGGAGCACATCAGACGCACGGTTGTCAGGCGACCAGCGTTGGGAACGGGGTCATCAGTGAGCTGATCGCGGCGCTGCGGGAGACGATCTCGGCGAGCGTATCTGCCGTAATCGATTGCGGACCGTCGCACAGCGCGCTAGCTGGATCGTCGTGTACTTCGAGGATGAGTCCATCAGCGCCGGCGGCAATCGACGCCATCGACATTGGCGCGACGAGTTCTCTGCGGCCGGTTCCGTGGCTTGGGTCAACAATGATCGGGAGATGAGTGAGCTCCTTCACCAACGGGACGGCGTTGAGATCAAGAGTGAAGCGCGTCGATGAGTCGAAGCTTCGAATGCCGCGTTCGCACAGGACGACCTGATCATTTCCTTCAGCGAGAATGTACTCGGCGGAAAGCAGCCATTCTTCGATGGTGGCGGCAAAGCCGCGTTTCAACAGGATCGGCTTCCCAGTTGCCGCCGCGCGGCGCAGAAGTGGCACGTTCATCATGTTGCGGCTGCCGATCTGCAGCATGTCGGTGTACTGAGCAACCAGGTCCGCCTGCTCCGGTTCGAGCACTTCGGTCACAACCGGCAACCCAGTCCGCTCACGAGCCTCGGCGAGTATTTCCAGACCTTCCTCGCCGAGCCCCTGGAAGCTGTAGGGCGACGACCGCGGCTTGAATGCTCCGCCTCTCAACATCACGCCGCCCGACGCCCGAACCTGGTCAGCGGTTCGCAGCACCTGGCCGCGCGACTCGACCGCGCACGGACCGGCGATGATCACGGGCGTACCCGACCCGAACTCGACCATTCCCACTCGAACGACCGTGCCGTGGGGGCGGACACCGCGTGCCGCGAGCTTGTACGGCTTTTGGCCCTGGTGCACGTGCGATACGCCAGGCATGTCACACAGCGTCGAAGGAAGCCCTTCGCCGATGGGTCTCCCATTTACGCCGATCGCAACGGGCCCTGCCTCGCGAATGAGATGCAACTCGTAGCCATTTCCACGAAGCAGGGCCACGACGTTTTCGGCCTGTTCGTCGCTCGCATCTGGTCGCATTGACACGATCATCGGATTCATCCATCCCTTCATACCGAAGTAATTCCGCTTCCATCCCCCGGGCATTTTCGAGGAAACAAAAAAGCAGAGGTGTTACCTCTGCTTCCTCCGACGCTGCTGGTTGGCTAACTGGCTACCGGTTCAACACCGATCGCCCCACCAGCAACGCCGGAGGGGTAAAATAATAGTAATACCAGGCTTGGTGTTGAAGGTGGTCAGGTGCCTCACTCATAGTGGCGGCATCGTAACTCATGGTCAGCCTAAAGTCAAGCGCCGCGCGGCAACGGATTTCCAGATCGCAAGACACACGGCGACACGGTGAACGGCCGCCGGCGCTTTTGCTGACGCGTGTTCAGAGCGCAGGGTCCGGTGCGAGGGATTCTGCCCCGTCATCCGTCACCGAGAGCTCACCGCCTTCGATGTCGGCAAAACACCGGTCACATACGAGTAGAAGGCGCTCCGCGACGGCTGGCGAGCTCCCCCGGCCCCGGGTCAGCACGTGTGTCCCGGTCATGGGGTTGCCGCACACGTCGCAGAACTTCAGCGATGTGCCAGTGAGCGCGGCGAGTTGGGCCTGAGTTTCGTCCTCAAACATCGGTAGCCCCTCTCCGTGAACGTGAACGTACGAACGTCGATTCGCCCCAGCTAAGCATCCACCCAACGATGTTTCAGTACCGCGACGGTGAACCGATCGCTCTGACGAATTCGTGACAATTCTCATGCTGGGTGGATGGCGCCGACCGGCGCGTTCCGTGGCTTCTCGTCACCTACCGCACAGAACGCGCCACGCCCGCTGACGATCGACTAATAAAGCTGGTCGTACCGCAGTTGTCCGAGCAGGCCACCTAGAACTTGCCAACCCGGGGGATTCTCGGGGTGGTATTCGAGCCGCTGGCGTTCGAAATACTGCACGACGATGCCGTTTTCGACGAATTCTTCACTGATCGGATAGCCGTAGATCGCCAGTCCACCGTGTTGCGTCCAGAAATCGCGGAATCCAAAGCAGAGACGGTGACCGGTGGCAGCGAAATACGTACAGTTCGCATCACTGGCGGCCGCAATTGGGCGAAACGCCGCTTCGTTTTGACGGCTTTGAGTAAGCTCGGAGCCAAGACGGCCGAGAAGAATGTCGTATCGAGACGGCCACGCTCCTGGGTGCCACTCGAATCGAGCCCGTTCGAAGTACTGAACCACGGCCCCATTTTCGACAAACTCTTCGGTAATCGGATACCCGAACACCGGCAACCCACCGAACGCCAGCCAGTAGCTCAACATCCCGTGCGAGAGATAATGTCCGGTCTCGGGGAAGTAGAGTTGATCGGGTGACGTCTCGACGTCGAGGTAGTCGCGCACGGTAGCGAAGCGATAGCCGCGGGCGCGGAGGTCGTTAATGATTCCCTGCAGCGCGGCGGCGTCCTGAGATGCCGCGCCAACGTGCATGAGCACGATCGCGCCTGGTGCCGCTGCGTCGATAACTCGTTGCCTGATCTCAGAGACCGAAGCGCCCTTCCACCCAAGGGTATCGACGGTCCACATGATGCTGTAGCGATACCCGATTCCCCCGACGTCGTCCAGAACCGACTGGTTGTACGCGCCAAACGGAGGACGGAAGAAGGGGAGTGTGGTGGTGCCGGTCAGGCTTCGGACGAGGTCCTCGGTGCGCTGGAGTTGGCTGATGCGGTCGGCCGTCGAGATGGTCGTGAAGTCTGGATGATCCCACGAATGGTTGATCAGGACGTGCCCCTCGTCGACGATCCTCTTGACCAGGTCGGGATTCTGCTGCGCCCATAGTCCGGTCATTCCGAACGTGGCATGGATACCGTTTGCTTTGAGCGTATCGAGGATCTGCGCGGCAAACCCACGGTCCGATCCCGCATCAAACGTCAATGCGATGACGGGATCGGACGTATTCAGACGTGTGACAACCTGCGCCGACGCAGCGCTCGCGGAGTACGTAGCGACGAGCCCAGCAGGAATCATCGCCAGGGCGAGAAACAGCGAAAATACCAACCGGCGTATGCGAAGCCTCGATCCCATCTCCTGCTCCTCTCGCGCGTCGGTGCTTTCATTCTATGCTGATTAGCCTCACACGAACGTGTAGCTTTGGTCTGATGACGTACGGATTTCATGTCAACTCACGGGACTCGCCAGGATCCCTCTCACGCTCGAGATCTCGTTGCGCGGCACTCGGGGATCGTTGTAGAGTCTATGGTTGATGCGCGAGAGTCTGATCGAAGAAATTGCCGCCGCACGGTGGCAACGTTGATAGTGTTCGCTCCAAAAGCTGGAGAGCCTGCGAGACGCTCGCGCGGATGTCGATGAATCACAACAGATAGAAACGAGAGAAGCCCATGCAGCGGGAACGGATTCCCATCACCCGAGAAGGTCTGGTCAAGCTACAAGAGGAGTACGACGACCTCGTAAACCGCCGTCGACCGGAGGTCGTGCGCGCCATTCAGCAAGCGCGAGAAGAGGGTGACCTGCGCGAGAATGCCGGCTACGACGCGGCCAAGCACGACCAGGGCTTCATCGAGGCTCGGATTCGCGAAATCGAACAACTGTTGCGTCGCGTTGACCTGATCGATAGCGACCAACCGGTCGCCCGTGGAGGCGCGGTGGTGAGGCTGGGGTCGACCGTGACAGTCGAGATCGACGGTGTCGAGGAGACCTATACCATCGTTGGGAAGGTCGAAGCGAAGCCGCTGCAAGGAAAGATTTCGAACGAGTCTCCGGTCGGGCGAGCGCTGCTCGGACATCGATCCGGGCAGACGGTATCGATTCAGACTCCCAGAGGCACGATGTCGGCGCGCATCGTCACGATCAATGGGTGAGGATCGGCCCTCCGTCACCCCACCGGGTGACGCGGGCTTGGTTGATCACTCCGACCGGCACCCGGTGGAACGGTTGCGGCAGTTTCTGGCCGCTGGCGGCAGCGAGGCTGAAATTATCAAGCCCCCTGCCGACGCAGCCACGGTGGCGGCCGCGGCCGACGCGCTTGGGGTTCATCCGTCGCAGATCGTTAAGTCGTTGCTCTTTCAGAACCGGCAGGGAGACGTCATTCTGGTCGTCGCGAGCGGCGGCTATCGGGTCAATCGGCACCGGCTCGCCGAGATCACAGGAATGGGTCACCTGAAACTCGCCTCCCCGGCGACTGTCGCTGAGATCACAGGCTTCGCCGTGGGTGGGATGCCGCCGGTCGGTCATTTGACGACGCTGAACGTCATTGTCGATCCGGCAGTGCTCGTCGAGCCGGTCGTCTTTGGCGGAGGCGGGCAGAGCGATCTCTTGCTGCGGATCCGGCCCGATGAAATCGTTCGGCTCACCGGCGCCACAGTCGCGGACGTGACCGATCCTGAGAGCTGATCAGCCGTTTGTTTACCCAGCACGTCGCGTGGCGAGTTCGTTCGCGAAGCGGCCGGATTGCGTCCTGAGGGGATTGACGCTAGACAAGTCCCGATTCACGGCGATAGTTGTCTTGACGCGGTGTGACTGAACGCCTGGCGCCGCGAGTGACGGGAGGGAATCCCTGATTCGGTCAAACGCTGTCGTCAACTCGCGACTCATTTCACGCGCGAGCGACTCACTGGAGTTCCCGCGCGAACACTGCACGCGTGCGCCACGACAACGGACGGGCCGTGACGTCTAAGCAGCCGGACGTGTCCCCACTCACGTCGACGATGGAACCGCCCGACATCACACCCGGTCGACATAAATGGCTCGTCCTCCTATCCGTCTCGGTGGGCACCTTCATGGCGACCCTCGACGGTAGCATCGTCAACATCTCGCTCCCGAAGATCCAGCAAGCCTTTGGAGTCAATCTTTCGGCGGTCGAATGGATCGTTGTCGCCTATCTGCTGGTGATTGGCGCGTTGCTCCTTCCGTTCGGGCGGGTTGGCGACATTCTGGGCTACAAATGGGTCTACCTGGTGGGCTTCGGGCTCTTTGCCGGTGCGAGCGCGTTGTGCGGCATGTCGCAAAGCGTCTGGATGCTTGTCGGATTCCGCGCGGTCCAGGCCATCGGCGCCGCGATGTTGCAGGCGATGGGCCCAGCCATCGTGACCAACACCTTCGGCGTGCGCGAACGTGGCACCGCGCTCGGCCTCAACTCCGTCAGCGTCTCGATCGGCTTGTCGATCGGCCCCGCGCTTGGCGGGTTGTTGACCGAATTCGGGTCATGGCGCTGGATTTTCTTCATCAACGTACCGGTCGGGCTGTTCGCGATTGTCTGGTCCTGGCGCGTGCTCAAGAATGATCGTCGTGGCGTCCGTCAACGGTTTGACTCAGCAGGAGCGATTCTTGCCTCCGGCTGGACTGTTTTCGCTGCTGCTCGGGCTGATTCAGGGGGAAACCTGGGGTTGGACCAGCCCGGTTGTGGTCGGTCTGTTCGCGGCAAGTGTTCTGCTGATGAGCGGCTTCGCCTGGGTCGAGCTTCATTCACCGCATCCCATGCTCGACCTCCGATTGTTCCGGATTCGTTCGTTCTCGGCCGGCAACATCAGCCTGCTCATCGCCTTTGCCGGGCTGCTCGTCGCGACGTTTCTCCTGCCCTTCTTTCTGGAAGTGGGACAGGGGCTCTCCCCGCTCAGAGCGGGGCTGCTATTGACGCCGATCCCGCTGACCACGATGATCTTCGCTCCGTTCTCCGGTATCGTGTCTGATCGCATCGGTCCGCGGCTGCCGGCCACGCTTGGGATCGGCATCATGGCCCTCGGCCTCTTCACGCTGACTCAGCTTCACCAGAACTCGAGTAACTTCAGCCTCATCTGGAGGCTGATGATCATCGGCCTGGGCCAGGGCTTGTTCTTTAGTCCCAATAGCAGCGCCATTCTCGGATCCGTTCCCCGGCCGCGACTCGGTATCGCCTCGGGCACGCTGGCACAGATGCGCATCAACGGTCAGGTGCTCGGCATCGCGGTCGGTGGGGCGATCATCTCCAGCCGCGTGGCCTTTCACGTCGCCCGACTAAGCGGCCACGTGCCCCCACAGGCTCTGCAAGCCGAAGCCTTGGTGCTGGCGCTTCACGATGCGTTTTACATCTCTGCGGCAGTCGTTGTTCTCGGCGTGTTCGCGAGTATGGTGCGGGGCAAGAACCGCTGACGTAAGCGCCGCCTGAACCGCGACGGTCGTCGGGCCGTGAAGCCAGGGCCGAACTCCGTGCGTCGACTGATCCGAAAGCCGCGCCTCTTATTTACCAATGCAGAAGCGGCTGAAGATCTCGTCCAGTACGCTCTCGCTCACCTGCTCACCGGTGATCTCGCCGATGTGCAGCAAGGCGTCGCGCACGTCAACCGCGATGAGGTCGAGCGGAGTTCCACCGTCGATCGCCGACAGCGCGGCACCGACGCTCTCGAGCGCCGTTCTGATCGCGTCGTGCTGCCGCAGCGAGACGGTAGCCGGTTCCCGGGCCTCGCCGGACAGAGCGGTTGCACGCTGGTAGAGGGTCTCTTCAAGCTGGGTTACACCGTTGCCGCTGAGGGTCGAAATCTCGATCAGTGGCACGCCGGGCAGCACGCTCCGAATCGCGTCACTGTCGAACTCTCTCACGAGGTCGATCTTGTTTATCGCCGCAACCACGCGTCCCGAGCCGTCTCGATCCAGGCGATCCGCCAGGATTCTCGCGACCGACAGGTCTTCTGGCTGCGCTGGTTGGCTCCCGTCGACCACGAACAAGGCAAGGCTTGCCGAATCAAGCGCCTTGCGCGATCGTTCGATACCCATCTGCTCGATCATGTCTCGCGTCTCGGCGATGCCGGCCGTGTCGAGCAGCGTGGCAGGAATACCGCGCAAATTGATCGTTTCAGTGATGACGTCCCGGGTCGTGCCGGCAATCGGCGTGACGATCGCGCGATCCGATCGCAGCAGGCTGTTCATCAGGCTTGACTTGCCAACATTCGGCCGGCCGACGATCGCGATCTGAATCCCCTGGTGAAACAAGACACCCAGGTTTGAAGCATCGAGAACCTCGCCGAGCGATCGTTCGGCGGTCGCCAGCGTCGATCGCGGATCGATCGTCGGTACTTCGTCTTCCGGGAAATCCGCCGAAGCATCCAGGTACGCCAGAACCTCGATCAGTGCCGAGCGAGCCGGAGCAAGGCGATTGGTCAGCCCCCCTCTCAGTTCCTTGACCGCAAGTTCCAACGATTCCGATGTGCGGGAGGAGACGACCGCCATGACGGCTTCCGCTTGCGACAGGTCAATCCGTCCGTTGATGAAGGCCCGCAAGGTGAATTCACCGGGTTCGGCCAGGCGCGCGCCCGCTTTGACGATCAGCTCGAGCACCTGGTTCACCGGAGTTGTTCCGCCATGGCATTGGATTTCGACCACGTCTTCGCGCGTATAGGTGCGCGGTTGCGCCATGCGGACGAGCATCACCTCATCGATGGTCTGGCCGCGTCCGGGGTCGACGACTCGCCCATAGTAGAGCCGGTGGGAGTCGAGACGGGAGACATCGACGGCTTCCCCGGCCCCGCCGCGCCGGAAAATCGTGCCAGCTATGCGTGCAGCGGCGGGACCGCTCACGCGAATAATGCCGATCCCGCCCTCACCGGGAGGAGTGGCGACCGCCGCAATGGTGTCGTCATACATTGGCTGGTATCCAGAGTGATCGCCAGAATCTGATCATCGCGACGTCAGAATGTTCGAGCGCGGCGGCCCTGTCGTGGCGGATGGGCCTGCAGATACTCCTCGACGGCCGCGCGTGTCGGCACCGCATCCGGGCCCTGGCCCTGAATACGGAGACCCGCGGCGGCGGACGCCATTCGACCGGCTGCCGCGGTCGACTCGTGGTGCGCTCGCATGACGAAGAGGATCGCGGCGAATACGTCCCCCGCCCCTGCGTCGTCGACTGCTCGGGTGGGTAACGAGGGGATTTCGATGAGCCGCCCACGGTCGAGGATCTGTGCTGGTTGCCGGCCACGGGTAATCGCGACCAATCCGCGCGTCGATACGGCGTCGATTTCATCTCGCGCCAGCGATTGCTCCTCCGTGTTCATCACCATCGCGTCGATGCGGCTCAGCACCTCGGTCGGCAACCGGAGAGGACTAAGCGTGACCGTGCCGGTGTGCGATGGCGGCCAGTGTCGCATCCATCCTTGCGGCGTGACGCCGAGGAATTCGGTGCTCAGTCTCCCTGCCTGTCGCGGATCGATCTCCTGGGCTACCGGTGCGATGTGGATGATCTCTGCCGAACGCCAGTGGGCTGGGATGCCGGTCAAATCGATGCGTCCAGCCCAGGAGTGGATCGTCTGTGACCTCCGGCCGGAAACGTGCTGGTTGGTGAAGACCGTCGGCTGCTGCGCGCTTTGCAGCAGGATCTCGACCTCGTTTGCGAACCGAGTCAGGGCGCTACTGACCTCGTCACCGTGTTTGCTGAAATCGCCCCGGGTGAGGACGGCCGCGCGTAGGCCGAAGCGAGCCGCCGCTAACGCGGAATAGAGCGCCGTGCCGCCGAGGACGGGTGTGCCGTCTGGGAGCAGGTCGACGGTAATGTGACCAACGGCGAGATACTCAGGAGCCTGGTGGGCAGTCATAATCTCCAACCGGATTCAGCGCGGGTAAATCAGCATCAGGATCGACGCGATCGGGTTGTCAGGCGCCGTGCACTCGTACGGGACGAAGCCAACCTGTCCTCTCGGGTCAGTTCGACCAGGCTCGATCGTCCCGTCTCTCGCGTTCCAGCACAGCAGCCTAGCGTTGTTTCGGGTAAATCGTGACGCGCCTTAATGCCGCTTCGCCTGAGCTCTGAGTGGTCACATTGGGGTCGTCACGCAGCGCCACATGGACCACGCGCCGCTCGTTCGGCGGCATCGGTTCCAGCGAAATGGGCCGTCGATTCCGTGCTACCTGCCGGGCGACCCGTTGGGCGAGACCGACCAGCGACTCTTCGCGTCGAGAGCGGTAGCCTTCAACGTCGATGATTACCCTGGTCCACGTTTCAAAGTGCTTGTTGGCGAGCACGTTCACCATGTATTGCAGTTGCGCGAGATGTTCGCCACGTCGGCCGATGAGCATGCCAAGGTCGCGCCCAAGGATATCGATGAAGATCGTCGGAGGCTCGTCTCGACCGAGTTCGATCGGAGATGGATTGTCGACGGCGACGACCTGACACTCGAACCCCATTTTTGCCAGGAGTTCCGTGACGATCAATTTCGCCTGTCGTTCGGCTTCTTCCGACGCCTGCATCGTTCTCGGCGCGGCAGCCGGAGGAGCGACCACGGTCGCGGATGCCTGCCCCCTGGGTATGACACGAACCAGCGCTTCGCCATCTTCGAGATCGCTGGTGTCCATCAACACTTCAACCTCGACCTCGTCGCGTTCTCGCCCCATCTGTTCCAGGGCGAGCCGAATCGCTTCGTCGACAGATCGCGCCTGAATCTCCACCGCATTTCTCGGAGCCATACTCAATTCGATTGCCTTTCTCCGCCCGCCCGTGTTCGCGGCACCGTCTCAATCGCGAGATTGGTGCGGCGCAGGGGGATCATCACAGCTGAGCCGTCCCATAATACGCACTCACGCTGAAATCGCCTCTTCTCATCGATCTCCAGCTTTGCCATCGACATCGATCGGGTCGACACGTTGGCTCAAATTTGATCCGCATTGAGCCTTACGCCCAAGCGTGAACGATGTCGGCCCACTGTTCCCAGATGGAGCCACGCCAGCCAACATATTTGGCCGGACTCAAGACTCCCACCGGATATGAGAATGAAGACAGCAATTCCGTGGTGACCCTGAGTAATCCAGTATAGCATCGGCCACGCGGGCGATCTGAGCGGCCCGATGGCGGTGTCACTGACGGTGCGTCGCGAAGGAAAGAGGCGGAAGCACGCAACAAATAAACGAAGCCCGGTGTTAGTCCACCGGGTCATATCCGCCGGGCGTGAACGGGTTGCACCGCATCACCCGCCACACTGCTTTGCCGCCACCCTTGATAATACCGTACTTCTCGATGGCTTGGTAGCCGTATTCGGAGCAGGTTGGCTGGAATCGGCACGCCGCGGGTAGACCTGGAGAAACAACCCGCTGATAGAAACGGATGGCCCAAAGGAGAAGGGTCTTCATGCTCGATGGCTCCCTGAGGAATCTGGGGGGATCTGTTGGCTCTGATCGCTCTCGTCCAGCAGCCCGGCCTTGCGCGTGAGCGTGCGCGTCGCTTCGCGCACCTGTTGCAAGTTTACACCCTCGTTTGCGATGCTCCCACGAGCGATGAACACCATATCGTAGCCCGGTTTCAACGCAGGGTGCAGGTCGCGCACCGCTTCGCGAAACCAGCGTTTCACGTGGTTTCGCGTGACCGCCCCGCCGACGCGACGGCCAACCGCGAATCCGTATCGATTGTGTTCGAGGTCGTTTGGCAGGATTGCGAGAACGATGATGCTGGTCGTCCATGATCTGCCCCGCTTGCGCACACGTTCGAACTCGAACGGACGGCGCAAGCGAAGCGGACGAGCGATCATCGAAGAGGGTTAGCGCTGAGTCGGCTTCTTCTCGTCGGAAACGGTCAGATGCCATCGACCACGACGTCGTCGTGCCGCCAGCACCGCTCGGCCACCGCGGGTATGCATCCGCTTGAGAAAACCGTGCTCGCGTTTGCGCGGGATTCGCTTTGGCTGGTACGTCCTCTTCACCGTCGTCCACCTCTCAGATCTCAGAAAAAAAGCCCTGCGGAGCGCGCCGACGCACGCAGCCGCAACGGCTGGCCCGATTATACGTTTGTATTCTGAGGCATGTCAAACGGCCGGCGGCGGTGCCGACTGCTTCGAGCGCGCAAGAACACTGGCGAAAAATTCAGAGCGGACTCATGGTGGGCGGATCGAACCGAATGGGGCTCTCGTTCGTGACATGGTTGAGGCATGATCAGGTAGTCGGGCCAGGCTGCCGGCGATGGCTTGTCCCTTTTAACATTGCACAGTTCCGGCGGAATGTGTCTCGATGCGATTGATCATTCCGGGTCGGGTAGCACGCGTCATTCTCATACTTGTGTTGTCGTTGATGCCCTTATGGGGCGAAGCGTCCGGCGCCGGACTGCTGCTCCCGTCCGCCTCGGCCGTCGGCACGGCGAACAGTGCGGTGCTTGTCCGCTTTCATGAATCGTCATCATCGGACGTGCCGTCAGCGGCGCAGCTGCAATTGCTGGATAGCGAAGGCGCGTCCGGCACGGTGGAGTCGCTCGGCGAACCGGGTCTCTATCGGGTGGTCGTACGTGACGGCTTCGAGCCCGCCGGGGTGGCTGCCGCGCTGCAACTCGATCCAAGCGTCGTCTACGCCGAGCCCGATCGAGCGATTCATCTGAATGACTCTGCCGCGCAGTATGAATCTCTGGAAACCACAACCTCAACCGGCAACTGGGCCATGCGCACGATTGACGCTCAAGGTGCCTGGCGACTGGGCACCGGCAAGGGTGTCGTCGTCGCGGTGCTCGACACCGGAGTCAGTGCATCGCATCCCGATCTTGCCAATCATGTCTTGGCCGGCTGGAATTTCATTCAGAACAACGCAGACGCGTCGGACGATGCCGGGCATGGAACCTTCGTCGCCGGGTTGATCGCTGCTTCATCGCGGTCTGGTGCGGCTGGCGTCGCGCCTGGCGCTTCAATTCTTCCCGTAAAGATTCTCGATAGCGCCGGTGTGGGATCGACGGCAAGCTTCGTGGCAGGAATCAACTACGCGGTCAATGCCGGCGCGCGGATTATCAACATCAGCGCGAGCGGCGCGAGCGATTCGGCCGCGCTCAACGACGCCCTGGCCAACGCGGAGTCACACGGAGTCCTGGTCGTCGGCTCCTCGGGCAATGATGCGAACGAGCAGGCGCCGTACCCCGCGGCGGTGTCAACTGTCCTCGCGGTCAGCGCCACCGATCAGAACAACGCGCTGGCGTCCTTTTCCTCGTTTGGTCCCTACGTCGATATCGCAGCGCCCGGCGTCGACATTACGAGCACCTGGTGGAGTCGTGATGGCGGCAACGGCTACATGACCGCCAGCGGCTCTTCGGCGTCGGCGCCTCTGGTGTCCGGAGCGGCTGCCATCGTAGCGGGTCTGCGACCGGATGCCAGCGCCTCCGTGCTGCGCGAGATCCTCACCAATTCGGCAAGGGACATCGAGAGTCCTGGGATCGATGCGCAAACCGGCTATGGGTTGCTCGACGCCTACGCGGCCGCGCTCGTCGCCAGTCCCCCTGTTGGAACGTCGAGCGCGTCTATTTCCAGCTCGACATCGAACGATCAGCAGCACCTGGTGCTCAATGGAGATGGCTTCAAACCGGGCGAACCGCTGACGGTGTGGACCAGTTCCGCGGACGGTTACATCGTCAATCGATCGCTGTCGGCCGGCGGCTCAGGCACCTTTTCCGCCGATCTCGGCCCGGCCTGGGAGTTTCCGCAGGGTACGCTATCGGCCTACGCCGTGGGCCGCGACTCCGAGTTCGCCACGCGGGCTCAGTACGCGGTGACGGCCATTCCAGCGGCAAGCCCCTTCAAACCCGTTCCTCCGGTCGATTCGACTCCAGATCGAACGTACTTCGCCGCGACGGGCCACACGCTGGCCTATGGGTTCAAGCAGTTCTGGGAATCGCAAGGGGGACTCGCCGTCTTCGGCTATCCAATCAGCGAGGAGTTCACTGAGAAGAACCCGGATACGGGTCAGACGTACACGGTTCAGTATTTCGAGCGAAACCGTTTCGAATACCATCCCGAATATGCCGGGACGCCGTGGGAGGTTTCACTCGGACGCCTGGGCGTCCAGATCGCGCCGCAGACGTTCCCGGTAGCTCCGGCACCGGCGAACTCAAACGTGCTCTATTTTGATGCGACCCAACACACGTTGAGTGGCCCGTTCCGAGATTACTGGGAATCGCACGGAGGCGTAGAGCTATTCGGCTATCCGACCAGCGAACCGTTCGAGCAAGGGGGATTGCTGGTGCAGTACTTCGAGCGAAGCCGTTTCGAGCTGCATCCCGAGCTGCCGGTCGGGTCGCAGGTTCTGCTCTCGCGCCTGGGCGTCGATCTGGCGCGCGAAGACGGATACCTGCACTAGCAGCGTGCGGCAGATCGTTGATGAGGTGCGTTGGCCGCCGCATGCTGGGCAAGGTAGTCGCGAATCGATCGTTCCGAGAGTTGCCGGCAGTACGCTCGTCTCTTGGACCTCTGTGTGAGCCGTGCTAGCCTGAAAGTACTATCTCAAGCGGTGTGATAGGAGCACGGTGCAATAGCCACGCTGGTCATATCGCGGGTCTCAGCCGGGAACGCACCGGTTTAGCTGAATCACGCGAGGACGTCAATGCGGCGCAGCCTGAGGGCAGTCGATCCACTCAAGCACAACCGCAACTTTGCCGCTGTGTGGGCATCGCAGCTAATCTCGTCGCTCGGGGATCGCGTTCACCACGTCGCTCTCGCGGCCCTCGTCTATCAACTGACCGGCTCGCTTGCAAAGACCGGTCTCGCCCTTGTTGCCACCGCCTTGCCCGATCTGCTCCTGGGGCTGGTTGCCGGCGTTGTGGTCGATCGGGTCGATCGACGCGTCGTGATGGTCGCGACGGATTTCTTGCGCGTTCCGTTAGTCGCGCTCGTGCCGGTGATCGCATACCACTCGCTGGTACTCGCCTTTGTCGATCTGTTCGTCGTCAACTCACTCTCGATCGCGAATCGACCGGCGTCCAATGCCATCATCCCCTCCATCGTTCCTGCCGAGGAGTTAACGGCCGCCAACTCACTCTCCTCCATTAGTGAGAACACCAGTGACATCGTCGGCTATCCGCTGGCGGGCGTCGTGATCGGCATCTTTGCCGGCTTGCTGGGAACGAAAGATGGTCTCCGGGCCGCGTTTGTCTTTGACGCCCTCACTTTCTTCGTCTCCGGCTTACTCGTGCTGACTATCAAGACGACGGCCATCGAGCGGCTTCAGACCGGAATATCGTCGATTCGCGCGGAGGTAATCGAAGGCATTCGCTTCGTGCGATCGTCACCCGTGCTACGCGCCAATACGCTCGTCATGCTGCTCGGTCCGTTGATGCTCGGTGCGACAACGCCACTCCTCGTCGGCTACGCCTGGAACGTGCTTGGCGGCGGTCAATGGGAGTACGCGATGATGGGTACCGGAATCAGCGCGGGAAGCATCGTCGGCGGACTCTGGGTCGGAAGCGAGAACCGGATTCGGCCCGGCGTGCTGATCGTCTCGGGGCTGGCTCTCATGGGTGTTGGGATCATGGCCACCGCCCTCGTCAGTCATCTCTGGATGGCGGTCGCGACGATTGCCCTCAGCGGTGTCGGCAGCATGATGGTTCTCATTCCGAGCGTCACGCTCGTTCAGTTGTATACACCCCAGAACCTGCTCGGGCGTGTCTTCACCGTGCGCTCGACCTTGATCTTTGGAGCGATCATCGTCTCCAACGCCGTGGGCGGCTGGGCCGGTCAGGTGTTCGGAGTTCGGCAGTCGTTCTTCGCGTGCGGCGCGTTTCTGGTTGTCTCGACAGCGATTGCCGCGCTTTTTCCCTCGGTGCGTAGCGTCGGACTTAGCCCAATCGTCGCCGCCGAGGTTGAGCTCACCGATTGACAGCTTCATCCCAATCGCGTAGGTGAAGGAGTGACGCACGCGCTGCCGCGGTTTGAGCGTCACAGTTCGGTGCGGCCCGGAAGCACCGGTAGCGACAGTCGGGCCGATGGTCAGCCCAACTATGTAGGAGGCCACGATGCCGTTTCTTTCCAGTGATGTCGCCACGTTTCGCCGACATCGAATGAACGCGTTCATGGACGAGCATGGACTGGACGCGCTGGCGTTTGTCACGCCCGACTATTTCTTCTACGCCAGTAACTACTTTCTCGACGTCGCGCCGTGGGAACGGCCGGTAATCGCTGTCGTGCCGCGCAACGGCAATCCGTTCGCGGTTATGCATGAGCTTTCGACCAACCATCTGGTCATGGCGCGAGAGCGAGGTACCCTCTGGATTCCCGATGTGACCCTCTACAGCGAGCATCCGCGCATATCGAATCGCGTGCATCTGACGCCACAGTGGCCCCAGCTTGTGGCCGAACGACTGCGAGAGCGCGGGCTGAGCTCGACGCGCATCGGGGTCGATGGGTTGCCCGCCATGCTCGGCCAGGTTCAGCAGACGCTGGGAATGACGTTCGTGCCGATCGAGCGAACGATGCGTGAACTGCGCCTGGTCAAACACCCTGAAGAACTTGACCTGGTTCGTCAGGCGGCGAAGCTATCGGATTGGGCTCAGGATAGATATCGAGAAGAGATCCGGCCGGGCCGAGTCGTGCAGGAGATGGACTTCACCGTCTCCGCGAAGACCGCCGAAGAAGCGGCGAAGCGTCATGCGGGAGAGCAGGTCGAAATTCGCTGCTTCTCACTGAGCGGTCCCGAATCAGCCGCGCCGCACGGAACGGGAGCATCCGCGGGCAAACAGGTTGAGAATGGCCACGGGATCGTCAATATCGTCATCATTCGACTGAACGGGCTCGTGGTCGGAGAATGAGCGAACCTGGTTCTGCGGGCGGCCGAACGAAGACCAAGTTCGCGCATTTGATGCTGCCACGCGCGCGCAGGCAGCCGCTATCGAGCAGATGGTCACAGGCAACGCACTCGCGTCGGTCGACGCGGCCGCACTCGCGGTGATCGAGACGGCTGGGTATGGCCCGAACGTCATCCACCGAACTGGGCATGGCATTGGCATCGCCGGCCACGAGTTTCCCGATGACATGGCGTTCAACCCTCGCCCGCTGATGGCAAACGAGGTTTACTCCGCCGAGCCCGGACTCTACATCTACGGACTTGGGGGATTCAGACACGACGACACCGTCATTGTCGGAGCCGAGCCAGAGGTGGTCACCAAGGCGCCCAAGGACCTGGCGTCGCAGACGGTTTCCTAGTCACCTGGATCGTCCCGTTCTCACGCGAGGCGGAACGGGCGGGTCGTTCAGATCTGTCCGCGGGCAAGGCAGCGAGGCTGAACTTGCCGCTCTGACCTGAAATCGAGCGTTACAGCGGCGAGTTTGGCTATACTTTAAGCATGACCCGCGAAGATAGGATGTCATTGCGAACGCGTGAGGCTTGACTGATTGGCTGCCCAGAGCCACGAAGAACAGTTGTACGGGATACTTACCCGAGAGGGTTGGTCGATCTCGACAGCTGAATCGTGCACGGGCGGTCTTGTCTCCCACCGGATTACGAGCGTTCCCGGAAGCTCTGCCTATTTCCTCGGAGGCGTGGTCGCCTACAGCAATGCAGTCAAGATGTCGTTGCTGGGCGTGCCGGAAGAGGTTCTGCGGCAGGCCGGCGCGGTAAGCGCAGAATGTGCGCTCGCGATGGCGCGTGGGGCCAGGCAGCGAATCGGCGCCGACATCGGCGTCTCGACCACGGGGATTGCCGGCCCGGGTGGGGCGACGGCGACCAAGCCCGTCGGGCTCGTGTATATCGCCTGCTCGACCCCTTGGAGTGACGTCTTTGAGGAACACCGCTTTCGCGGTGACCGGATCGAAATCATCCATGCGACCGCCGCCGCGGCCATGAAGTGCTGTTTCGAGCAACTCTCAAGACGGGCGAGCGGCGAACACGATTGAACACGCGCCGTCACTCAGTGAGCGGCGGTGCCGGTTGATGTTGAAATGAGCCAACAATTGTACGAGAAATCAATACTGTCGAACGGTGTTCGCGTCGTCACCAGCCGGATGGATCACGTCAAGTCCGCCAGCCTCATCGTGTACGTTGGGGCGGGATCGCGGCATGAGACGGACGAACAGGCTGGGATTTCCCACTTCCTCGAGCACATGGTCTTCAAGGGCACCAGCAAGAGGCCGGATCCAGTCGAGATCACACAGGAGGTCGAGGGCGTCGGCGGAATGCTCAACGCCGCCACCAGCCGCGAGAACACGAACTACTGGGTCAAAGTGCCGAGCGCCCACCTCGAGCGCTCGTTCGACGTCATGGGCGACATGCTTCGTAACTCCGTCTTTGAACCCGTGGAGATCGACAAAGAGCGCGGAGTGATCATCGAGGAGATCCGCGGGATCGATGACACCCCCGATGACTTGATTCACGACGTGATCGACGATCTCGTCTGGAGCGGGCAAAGCGTGGGACGTTCGGTGATCGGCTCGGAAGAGACGGTGCGTGCCGTCTCGCGGCAGGAGTTGATCGACTATCTGCAAGCGCAATACCGGCCCGATCGAATCGTGGTCTCTGCCGCCGGGTGATGTCGACCACGAATTGGTGCTCAGTCTGACCGAACGCTATTTCGGCGATCTTCCACCGAGTGACGTCGACACCTTCGTGCAAACGACATGTGGGCAGGAACGTCCGCGGGTTCGGCTCGTGCAACGCCCGACGAACGAAGCGCATCTCTGTCTTGGCTTGCCCGCGCTGCCCTATACCGACGACCGCCGCTTCACGCAGGACATGATCGACGCGATCCTGAGCTCCGGCATGAGCTCGCGGCTCTTCCGTGAGATTCGCGAGCGCCTTGGTCTGGCCTACGAGGTCTACTCTTACTTCCGCGAGTATGCTGATGTCGGCCAGGGCGTCGTCTATGCGGGGATCGATCCGCAACGGACGACCGAGACGGTGAAAGCGGTGCTGCGCGAGTTCGCGAAGCTACGCAATGAGCCGGTGCCTGACGACGAGCTTCGCCGAACGAAGGAGCTGCGCAAGGGCCGCATCGACATGGGCCTTGAGGACAGCCGTTCAGTCGCGGGCTGGATCGGCAGCCAGGAGCTGATTTTCGGCAATATCCTCACCCCGGATGAGGTTATCGAGCGGATTGAGACCGTGACGAGCGATGACATTTTGGATCTGTCGCGGAAACTCTTCGTGCCGGAGCGTCTGAGCCTGGCTGTCGTCGGCCCGATTGAGGCGGAATCCGAGTTACGCTCGTTGTTGGAACTTTAGGACGACGTGAGCTGATGGCTGGAAGTAGTCACATCCTGGTCGTCGAAGACGAGCGCGCAATCGCGTCGTTCCTCCGTCGTGGCCTGAGCTACGAAGGCTACCGGGTAACCGTCGCCGATTCCGGTAAGCAGGCGCTCGAATTGGCGCGGGACGATGCCCCGAATCTGGTGATCCTCGACGTCATGTTGCCCGACGGCATCGACGGCATCGAGGTCTGCCGGCGACTGCGTGCGGCCGGAGATGAGTTCCCGATCCTGATGCTGACGGCGCGCGACGAAGTGGCTGACCGTGTCGCCGGACTCGATGCCGGGGCAGACGACTACCTGGTCAAGCCGTTCGCGTTCGAAGAGCTCATGGCTCGCGTTCGGGCGCTCATGCGCCGGCAAGATCGACGCGACGAATCGACCGACGAAGCCGTCTATCATTTTGCCGACCTCACGCTCGATACGTCCTCTCGCTTCGCCTATCGCGGCGAGCGGCGTATCGATCTGACGACTCGAGAGTACGAGCTGCTGCTCCTCTTCATTCGCCACCCCAATCAGGTGCTTACGCGAGACCTGATCATGGAGCGAATCTGGGGCTACGACTTCCCTGGGGAATCGAACGTGCTCGAGGTCTATATCAGCAACCTGCGCCGTCAGCTCGAGGCCGGTGACGAACCACGTCTTCTTCAGACCGTTCGTGGCGCCGGATACGCGCTGAGAACGCCCTCCGACTGATCGAGGAGATCCATGTCCATCCGCGCTCGCATCGCACTCCTATCCGCTATTCTGACAGCCGTCATCCTGGCCGGCATTGGCGCGGGGGTTTACTTCACGCTGGAGCGGTCACTCAATCAAGAGATCGACAGCCGCCTCAGCGGCGTCGTGGCGAACGTCGCGGGGAGAGCGGATCCGGTGCGCTCCGCTACCGGGCGTTTGATTGGGGTGACCTTTCCGGACCTCGATCCGTTTGCGTCTCCCGGACTCTATATTCAGGTTACCAACACTGATGGCTCCGGCGTTTCGCAAGCCCCAGATCTGAAGAGCCAATACATGCCATTGCCCCAGGACGTGCTCAAGCAGAATCTGAAGAGTAATCCCCAGTTTTTCGCGACCGACTTCCGTAACGTTCCCGTGCGCGTGCTCAGCGCTCCTTTGATCGACACGCAGTCCGGTCAGGTGGTCGGCACCATTCAGGCTGCACAGCCCCTGACGGCGACGCTGAAGACGATGAGAACGTTGCGTTTACTCTTCCTTGCCGGGCTCGGTTTTGGGCTGCTGGCCGCCGCCGTTGGCGCATTCGTCCTTTCAGGGCGGTCACTGCAACCGCTGTCGCGTATCACGAACACGGCCAGGCGGATCGGGCGCTCGCGGGATTTGAGCGACCGCATCGAGCTTCCACGTACGGGCGATGAAGTGCAGGATCTCGCGGAGACTTTCAATGCCATGCTCGATCGCCTCGATGATGCCTTCACCGCTGAGCGGCGGTTCGTTTCGGATGCTTCGCATGAGCTGCGCACGCCGCTGACCGCCTTGCGGGGAAACGCCGAGATACTGCTGCGGCAGGTTGAGCTCGGCTCGGTCGAGAAGGAAGACGCGATTGAGATCCTCACCGACATTCGCGACGAATCGGAGCGCATGAGCCGGTTGGTGCAAAATCTGCTGACTCTCGCGCGCGCCGACGTCGGCTGGCGTCCGGAACTCGGTCTCGTGCCGCTCGATCAGGTGGCGGCCGACGCCTCCCGCCTGGCCGTCCGCCTGGCCGGGAAGCACGCGTTCAATTTTGAGCTCGGCGATGAAGTCGACGTGATCGGTAATTCAGATCAGCTCAAGCAGTTGCTCCTTATCCTGCTTGACAATGCATTCACGTATACACCCGACGAGAGCAGCGTCTCCCTCTCGGTCAGTGCGGCCGGCGGCGATGCTCAGATCGTGGTGGCGGACACTGGACCAGGCATTCCTGCTGATCAGCTTGGCCGGATTTTTGATCGGTTCTATCGCGGAGACGCGGCGCGCGACAAGCGAGCCGTCGGAGCCGGGCTCGGACTTCCGATCGCGCGCTGGATCGTCGATTGTCACAATGGAAAGATCGAGGCGACGAGCGAGATCGGGACGGGAACGACGATTACGGTGACGTTGCCTCGCGCCAAGGAGACCGCCGACCAGGGATCGCGCGTTCCCGCCGAGACGGTGCAACAACCTGCTCCGGTCGGCGTTGGTGGCTGAGCCAGCCCGACTCACCGGCTCATGAAAACCGCGTCCCAATCTGATCGATCTCCGGCAGCCCGATGACATCGAGGAATTCCTGAAACGGAGTCGCCTGTTGCAGCCCGTTTTCTGGCGTTCCATTCGCCTTGATTACCTCAAGCAACTGACGCACGGCAGCAGTCGCCGCGAGTAGCGCGCCGATCGGAAAGATGACCAGCCGGAAGCCAAGGTTCTCCAACTGGCTCAGTGGGACCGGCGGAGTCTTGCCCCCCTCGGCCCAATTGAAAAGTAACGGCACTCCGCTCAGTTTTCGCGACACCGTTTCGATTTCATCCACGCTTTGCGGCGCCTCAACGAACAGCATGTCGGCGCCGGCGAGGTAGTAACGCCTGGCGCGCGCGATCGCGCGGTCGATCCCCTCGACTTCGCGGGCATCGGTGCGCGCAATGATGAGGAGATCGCGCGACCGGCGTGCCGCGACGCGCCGCGCGGATCTTGCCCTCCATCTCGTCGGTATCGATCAACTGCCGGCCAGTCATATGGCCGCAGCGCTTCGGAGCAACCTGGTCCTCGAGTTGGATGCCGGCCACACCGGCGGCCTCGTATTCTCGGACCGTGCGCACCACATTGAGCGCATTGCCATAGCCGGTGTCGGCGTCGGCAATGACCGGCACACGCACAGACTGGGTTATCCGACGGGCGCTATCGACCATCTCCGTCATGGTCGCGAGTCCAACGTCCGGTCGTCCGAGCATCGATGCCGCCACGCCGAATCCGGTCATGTACACAACCGGGAAGCCGGCCGCTTCGATGAGCCGTGCCGAGAGTGCGTCGTATGCTCCGGGCGCCAGGATCGTCTCCTGCCCTGCGAGTAGTTCGCGCAGTTGTCGCGACCCGCCGTTGTGCTCGTTCAGGAACCCGGCCATGCGATGGTCCTTTCGTGTTGTCTTCAACCGCGCCGTTGGGTGCGTTGGAATCATAACGGACCCGAATTCGTTGCGGATTGCCTAAGGAGGTGTCCATGGCAGGACCTACGCGGGGAAAGAATCCGCCGTCCGGGGAGATGAACTTCGGCCTCGTCACCGGGCAGCACTGGCGGAGTTGGGAAGAGATACAGGAGCAGTGGCAGTGGGCGGAGGAATCAGGCTGGGATTCGGCCTGGGCCTTCGATCACTTTTTCTCGCTCTACGATGGCGATTCGGGCCCCTGTTTTGAGGGGTGGACGCTCCTCGCCGGGCTGGCCACGATAACGTCGCGCATTCAGCTTGGACTCATGGTCACGAGCGTGACGCACCGTCCGCCGTCGGTCCTGGCCAAAGAAGCAGTGACCGTGGACGTGATGTCGGGAGGCCGCTTGATCCTTGGCGTCGGCGCCGGTTGGGAGGCCCGGGAGCACGAGGCCTATGGAATCGACTTCCCGTCGCCCCGTGAACGGGTCGACCGGTTCGGGGAGGCGATGGAGGTCTACCGCAGGCTCGAAACGCAAGAGCGAGCCTCGTTTGACGGCGAGTATTACTCGCTCAAGGACGCTCCCTTCGAGCCGAAGCCGGTCTTCGGGCACATTCCGATCCTTGTCGGGTCTCGCGGCCGGCGCATGATGCATCACGTCGCCACGTACGCCGACCAGTGGGATGGAGGCGGGAGTCCTGACGAGTACCTTGCGACTGGGCGACAACTGAATCAACTGTGCCAGGAAATTGGTCGCGATCCGGAGGAGATTCGTTGGGTACTCTCAGCCGGTGGTGACCCGCTCGAGTCGGAGGATGCCTTCCGGAGACACGTACGGAGTTACGCCGAAATCGGCGTCCGATCCTTCTATTTCGACTTCCCGCGAGGTAGCGCCACCAGGGAGATGCGTGCCATAGCCGAGCGGGTCATCCCGGAACTGAAGCAGGAATTTTCCCGACCGCGTGGTTCGTAGCATCATTCCAGGGTGAATCAGTAGGAGGTCCGCGCCGGGTAACGTAACCGGCGCGGACCTGACATTCCGCTCTTGATAATCGATCTTGAGAACCGGATTGATGTGGCCCGGTCGCGACGAGCTAGCTCGTCGCGACCGGGTAGGCACGCTCAGCCATGATCACCCGTCAAAGGCTGCGCTGCCCGCTGCAAGTCCATTCAGCTACGGGTTTCTCAGGCTTTGCCCGAAAAGCCCTGACCTTCTAGAAAACTGAGGAGCGCCTTGCGCGCCTCGATGCTGAGTGCAAACAACTCGGGCCAGACGCCGCTGGGGATGTGTGTTCGCCCGAGAGATACCTCGAGCATCTCGTCGACCGATTGAGCCTCGCGCTCGGTCTCGACGAAAAACCCGATGTCGACACCCAACTCCTGACCGAGTCGTGAGAGCAACGTGAACGAGGGAACGCTGCGCCCCTTCTTCGAGCCGTGACAAATACGAAACGGATATATCCGTGCGTTGCGCAAGATCAGAAAGCGAGAGCCCCTGCTGCTGGCGCAGTCGCCGGATCGCCGGACCGATTCGCTGTCTCACTTCCGTCGCGGAAACGCGTCGCTCTTGCTGAGTCTTCTCCATCAAACGTCCTCTACCTTTCCACCGCTCATCGGCCTGCCCTCCGCTTGCGGTGCCAGCGAGTTCATGCTTCTGGCAATTCTCGCGGCCTAAAACTCAATTTCCAGCCTCGCCGTACTTCAGATCTCCCACAGTGCAGTCTGACATTGGTATCCGCGGCGTGACCGCATCGTTCCGATTCCCACACTGGGCCGATTTGGCCGGCGATGTTCTCGCTCCGTGATACCCGTCGTCGTCGCTATGCCCCATTTAGGTCAGAAGAAGGAGGCATTCTAAGGTTGACTCGTTCGCGACAACGCCAGTTCATGGCGTGCCATTGATTTTCAACATTGTCAACAGAAATCGGAGTATCGGGCAGGAAAGTTGCTAAGCGTCCGGTCGCCGTTGACACGTTGAACGCCTATACAGGTTGTGCTACTCCTATCGCGTACCGTGGCCAGCCCCACTGTTGCGATCGTCCGGTCAGGAATCTCGTTCGGCGCTTCCAGGTTCCCCGCGTGTGACGGTTGCTCGTCAGTCCGCCCACCAGAAGCGACGACGCCCCCGCATCCCTACCCTTTTCTACGTCGTTGCGCGAGCGCAAGAAGCAGAATGACTACGCAACGTTCAGCTTGGTCCGTACGGTTTCTACCACCCTCTGGCCCGGATGCGATACTCACGACCGAACCTACTATGACATTACCGCATTACTGTTCATTTGTAAACATGGTGACGTGAGAAGACTGAAGCGATTCGCAGGAACGATGGTATCCCCATCATATGCGAATCAGTTTCTCTCGTGTTCACCTGCGTACTTCTGTCACTCTGGCAAGGTCGTGACGCTCGCCATGTTTGGCCGGGTCTCCTGGCACTCTGATCGGGAATTGCCGCGACAATTCTACCCATTATTATGAGGAAATAACATCGCGCCTGCGAAATTGCCTGCTGTCAACCATCGACCAGTCACGCTTGACGGGACGATTGATAGTTAATCAACCAATCAAGACAAAAAGCCTGGACGCACACCAGCAGCATCATTTGGATCATCCACGGCTAGCGAATCGTCCTTGGTCGTGGTTCCGCCCGTTTTGAAAGCGTCGCGGCTCGAACGAGCCGGTCATGAATGCTTGCCTTTCCGGGCCGCAATTTGTCGTATCGGTGCTCGAACGTGGCCGCGAGTTGCCAGTACTCGCATGGGAACATTCTGGCCGTGGCTCCTGTCTCCTACCCTCCGGGGTAGGCGTCGCTGGATTCTCACCCAATTGGGCGGGACAAAGACCGTCCCATCATCACTCAGAAACTACCCTGCAACACGTGTCGGTTCGGCATGCCAAAACCTAGCATACAGAAGACGGAGGGTCGCACTAAGCAGACGGGTGGACGAAATGAAGCTTTCAGAACTGATGTCAGAACCAACCAGTCGCCGTTCTTTTCTGGCTCGCGCTTCGGTCGCCGGACTCGCGATTCCAGCCGCTGGAACCATTTTGGCCGCGTGCGGCGGCGGCAGCGACAAAAGCGTCAACTCCGCTAATGCGGCCGCGGCCGCGTCGACGACTGCCGTCGCGACCGTTGCCGCGCCGCCGTTCAAGCTGTACGATCCGGCGCTTCCACCGGCCGGAACGGAGACGACCAAGCAGATAAACCTCTCGGTTCAAGATCTCACGATCTCAATCGCGGACGGCGTCGCGATGAAAGCCTGGACATTCGGCGGCACGGTACCTGGGCCGGCGCTGCGCGTTCGCGTTGGTGACACGGTCGAGTTCACGCTCAAGAATGACGGCACGACGCAGCACTCCATCGACTTCCACTCGGCTCAGATCGACTGGAAATCGGCGTACAAGTCGATAAATCCCGGTGAGTCCATCTCGTTCACATTCAAGCCGAAATATGCCGGAGCATTCATGTACCACTGCGGCACGCCGCCGATGCTGCACCACATTGCCAGCGGCATGTTCGGGGCGATGGTCGTTGATCCGGCCGAGCCGCTTCCGCCCGCCAAGGAGTTCATCCTTGTCGCCAATGAGTACTATGTGACGGACTCGACTCCGGACATGGCCAAGATGCTCGCGGTCACTCCCGATTACCTGAGCTTCAATGGCTACGCCATGCAATACAAAGAAAACCCCATCAAGGTTAAGCTCGGGGATCTGGTTCGTTTCTACGTCGTGAACGCCGGCCCGACGTTGACGTCCGCCTTCCACATCGTTGGAGAGCAATTCGACACCGTTTATCTTGGAGCACCGCCGGACAGCGCGATCCATGGTGTGCAGACCTTCAACGTGCCGCCTGGAGGAGGCATGGTCTTCGAACTGGAAGCCGACGTGGTAGGGTCATTCCCGTTCGTCAACCACGCCTTCGCGTATACCGAGAAAGGTGCCGTCGGAATTCTTGAGGTCGATCAATAGACCCTCCGACAGGGGCCTCGAGGTTCTCAGCAGGAGATGGGGCGGATTGTCCGTCCCGTCTCCTCTTCATGTCGTCGATCCAATTGTCGTCAGGAATCCTCGGCGCGCTCAACGAGCCCGTGACGCACGGCATACGCAATGACCTGTGCGCGATTCTGGACGTGGAGTTTGTCGAGGATGTTGCGCAAGTGATATTTAACGGTGTTCTCGCTGACGACCAGCCGCTCGGCCAGGTCCCGGTTTGAGGTGACTCCCTGTACAAGCAGCTCGAGAACCTCTCGTTCACGATCGGTGAGATCGTCCGGTGCGCGCTCCTGCCGTGGAGTGGATGGGTGAGCGAACTCGCTCAGCACCTTCCGCGCCAGGCCAGGCGTCAATGCCGGTTCCCCACGCGTCACCCCGGTCAGGTGCTCGAAGAACTGCTCAGCCTCCAGGTCTTTCGGGAGGAATCCCTGCGCGCCCGACTTGATGGCTTCAAAGAGGTCCGCGTCCTCTTCCGATGCCGTTAACACGACGACTTTGACGGACGGTAAGTCGGCGCTGATCGCCCTCGTGGCGGCCAGTCCGCCCATCACTGGCATCGTCAGGTCCATCAGGACGACATCCGGTAGGAGCGAGCGCGACAGTTCCACGGCTTCGCGGCCGTTGGCCGCTTCACCGACCACTTCGATCCGGCGGGCTTCGAGAAGGCTGCGCAACCCATCGCGGAATAGTGCGTGATCGTCAGCGATGAGTACGCGCATGCTCGACCCCATCTCTGCTCTGTAGCGCCGATTGAACCGGAATAGTCACCTTGACGGCGGTTCCGCGCGAGGCTTCGGATTCGATGTCGATCGAGCCGCCGACCGATTCCGCCCGCTCGCGCATGGTCGACATCCCGAACCGTGGAAACCCCGAATGACCGAGCGCGAGCGGGTCGAACCCGCGTCCGTTGTCGGATACCGAGGCCTCGATCCTGTCCTCATGGCGATGGAGCATCACCGTGACCTCGCTTGCCTCAGAATGCTTGCGAACATTGGACAACGCCTCCTGAACGATGCGCAGTAGCTGCAGTTCGCCAAGCGGCGACAGGCCCAGCTGAAGCTTTTCCGCGCTGCCCACGTCGAATCGGGCGCCGATGCCGCTCTGATCCTGCCATGTCGCGAGATAGCGGCTCAGGGATTCAGTAAACGACGTCATGTCGTCGTGCGACACTCTCAGCCCGAGAATATTCTCGCGCACATCCGCGTACGCTTCCCGCGCCGCCTGCGACAGCTGGGCGATCTGCGCTTCGGCTCGATCCACCTGCCCGGCACGGAGGAGCTCCTGCGCGGCCTGCCCCTTGGTATTCACGTATCCCAGCACCTGCGCGATGCTGTCGTGCATCTCACGGGCGATGCGATCTCGTTCCTCCGTGATCGCCAGCGCCCGCACTTGCTGGTGCAGGTGGGCGTTCTCGATGGCCAGAGCGGCCTGGGTGGCAAAACGCTCCAGCCGCTGCTGATCAGATGCGTCGAACTCGGCCTGTGACTGTTTCTCCGTAAGGTACAGGCTTCCGAGTACTTTACCGTGCGACAGGATGGGGACAGCCAGCAGAGAGTGCATCTCCGGGTGCCCGGGTGGAAACCCGACCGAGCGGGCATCCGCGGCCAAATCGGGCAGGCGCAGCGGTCTCGGATCTTGGAGTACTGCTCCGAGCAGGCCGTGACCCACAGGGGTGGGTCCCAGGCTCGCCCGGAGTTCCGCCGAGATGCCGGACGTCAGGAAGGCCTCCATTTCGGAGCGCTCGTTTAGCAATGCGAGCGCACCGTAACGCGCGCCGACGAGCTCGCGCGCTTCATTCACCACGTTCTGTAGCACCAGCTGCAGATCGAGCGCGCTGGTCACGGCGAGCCCAGCCTCGTGCAACGCCAGTAGCTCCTGATTTTGCTTGGTCAGACGCTCCTGCATCCTGCCGACCAGCCCGAAGATCGAGGTCGAGAAGAGGCTCGCACCGATGAGAATCAGCGCCGCGATGACGAGATATCCGGGCAGGCTGCGAAAAAAGTCCGGAAACACGACAACGCGCACGAGCTCGATCACCGCCAGAAAGGCGAGAGGAACGAGAACGGCGATGCGCTTCAGCCGTGGGAGTTCGAGGCTGAATTCTTCCGAGGGGTTGCGGCGTCGCGCGACGAAGGTCATGACCGTGCTCCAGTCCGACACCGGGGAAACCGGTCAGCATGAGCATACTCATGATATCGAGACGATGCAATTGCGCAGGTGCAGTCCAGCGGCACCTGACTCTTGCCCGCGTATCCAGCGCATGATTCACTATCCTGACGTGTCAACACTGACGAACGAACCAGTTCAATTTGGCGCCGGGTCATCGCTCAGTGCGCGTCTCGCGCGGCTGTCGGAGAAACGCGCGCTGATCCACGTCTGTGTCTTTGGACTCTTTTGCCTGTGGGCAGCCCTGATGACGTGGCCGCTGGCGACCGACCTCGGGCATCGTCTGGCGAGTTGGGGCGACCCAGTTTTTCAGGCGTGGACGCTGGCCTGGGATCTGCATGCGTTACGCACACACCCGCTCAACATCTTTGACGCGAACGTCTTTTACCCGTATCGCGACACGCTCGCGTATTCCGACTACCTGTTTGGTCAGGCTGCCCTTATCGCGCCACTGTTGCTGAAGACCGGCAACGCCATTCTGGCTGACAACGTCTCGTTGCTCCTTTCATACGCTCTGAGTGGCTTCGCAATGTACCTGCTGGTGCTCGATCTGACCGGCAGCCGGTTGGCCGGGATCGTCGCCGGGTTCGCCTACGCATTCGCGCCGGCCCGCATGGCGCAATTCGAGCACCTGCACCTGACCTCGGCCGAATGGTTGCCGTTGGCTGTCCTCGCCGCGCGCCGGGCACTGCTGCAACGATCGCTGCGCTGGTCCGCGCTGTTGGGCCTCATTGTTGTGCTGCAGGGTCTCTTCGGCATCTACTACTTCTATTTCCTTGCCATTCTGCTCGGTATCGTGTTTGCCGCCTATCTGCTCGCTCGCAGGGATAGGCAATCACTCGTCGGCGTCGCGCGGGCTGGGGCGGCCTGTCTGATCGGGGCCGCACTATTGATTCCGATTCTCATCCCGTATCAGCAAGTTCATGACGATCTCGGCATCGAGCGTACGGTCCAGGAGATGAACAAGTGGCGCGCCGTTCCATCGGATTACCTCGCGGTGTCACCACAAAGCCGCTACTATGGCGACTCGCTCGGCAAGACGTATTCTCGCGATCTCGAGCGCGATCTGTTTCCAGGCGCCATCTTGATCGTGCTGGCGATGATCGGTCTCTTTCACCGGCGCATCGGCTGGGAGCGCTGGATGCTCTTTGCCGTCGCGATCATATCGGTGATCTTGAGCTTCGGGCTCACCGGCCACATCGGCGGGCACGACGTGCCGCTGCCCTATCGTGTCTTCTACTATCTGGCACCCGGCTTCAAAGCGATCCGCGTCCCTGCTCGTCTCGGCCTGCTGGCACTTGTGGGGCTCGGTGGATTGGCTGGCCTGGGCCTCGATCTGATCCTGCGGCGCGTGGCCTGGTTCACGCCTCGCGCGCTCATCCAACTGGCCGTCGGAGCCAGTCTCTCGATCGTGCTGATCTTCGGTATGTCGGTCGAATACACCACCCGCATTCCGCTGCCGGGACCACTTCCGGTGACGCTGGCGGAAGCCAACCGGCCGGACTACGCCTGGTTGGCCGCGCACCCGGCTCCGACGATCGAGTTCCCCATGGGAGACGGTATCATCGCCTCGGCGTGGCCAAATTTCTGGTCGACGTTTCACTGGAATCAGGTGGTGAACGGGTACAGCGGCATCGCTCCGCCGGTTTACTATATCTTCCGCGATGAGATGAAGGCGTTTCCGAACCCGCCCACGATACAGCTTCTCCAGGGGATCGGAGTCCGGAACGTCGTGTACCATTCAGATCCCAGCGTCGATCCTGCGAACGATCCGTTTCTCGTTGCCGCCCACACAGATCCCGAGTTGACTCAAGTGGTTGGAGCGCCCGACTACGTCTTCACGCTCGCTCCCGACCCGTGGATGTGGAACCTGGTCGGCGCCGTTCCCGGTGACGCGGCGGTGAGCCTGCCCGCTGCCGACACCGACCCCGTCACGTTCGGCATGCTGGCGGCGATTCTCCAGCGCCAGGGTCACCCTGTTTACGGCCGCGGCACGATCGACTACTGGACCCTGCCTGCCGCGCCCGCGTCGGTCTGCTATGCCGTGATGCCGTCCGACAGCGGACAGCCGTCCGGAAGCTTCGCTGGCGCCGTCAAGGTTGGATCCGGCGGCCGGCTGACGCTCTTCCGGCGGCCATCGTGCACATGACGGGCGGCGGTTCGAAAAGCACGTCGGTGACTGGCGATTTCCGCGTGATTGGTACTTTCTTCGCCCCTGCAACGATCACCTAGCACGAGTCTTCAATGGTCCCTCACGTCTCATGGGCGATATACTCAGCCCGCTGAAACGTGCCATCGTTGAATGTTTCAGGTCTGGGTGCTACCGACCGTGATTGGCAAGGCAAAGGCTTGAAGAAGTTTCGAGTAATCATAGGGCTTGCGGGGAGCCTGCTCTTCCTGTACCTGGCGTTTCGCGGTCAGGATCTCGGCACCATCTGGTCCGCCCTCAAGCGAGCCAACTACTGGTATGTCATCCCGGCCGTGGCCATCTATTTCACGGGCGTCTGGGTGAGGTCACTGCGCTGGTCGTTCCTGCTCAGGCCGGTTCAGCGCTTCAGTAGCCGTGAGCTATTTCGCGTCGTCGTCATTGGGTTCACCGCCAACAACGTGCTGCCGCTGCGCACAGGTGAGCTGGTTCGTTCCTACGTCCTGTCGACCAGATCACGAGTCAAGAACGCGACGGCGCTTGCCACCATCGCCGTTGAGCGTATCTTCGACGGGCTGACCATGCTGGGCTTCGTGCTGATTGCCTCGCTGTCGATCGGGCTGACGTCGCAGGTGCGCGAGGTGACGGTCGTCGGCGGGATCCTCTTCGGGACGATTTTGGTCGGGCTGGTCGTGGTGAGCGCCGGCCGGGCACGCAACTGGCTCATCGACACCGCGGTCCGCCTGCTGCCGGAGCGAGTCGGTACCCCAGTCGGACGGATTGCACACGCCTTCCTCGATGGCCTCGGGATATTGCGGAGTCGTGAGGACTTGATCCTGGTGTGCCTGACTTCCGTTGCCGCGTGGGTACTCGAGGCGTCGGTCTACGCACTGATCAGTGTCGGGTTTGGACTGGGCCTGAGCCCGGCGGCAGTACTGCTGGTCACCGCGGTCGCGAACCTCGCGACCCTGGTGCCGTCGTCTCCCGGCTACGTCGGCGCGTTCGAGGCGGGTGTCGTTCTCGCGCTGGCAGGCGCCGTCGGCATTCAACACGATCTGGCGTTGTCGTACGCCATCGCCGTTCATGCGGCTCTGTACTTCCCGATCACGCTCGTCGGTCTCTACTTCTGGGGTCGCGAGAGCCTCTCCTGGAACGAGATGCGCAGCGGTCTTGCGCCGGATCAGGCAGCAGACTGAGTGTCGATCTGGCATGCGATCGTTCTCGGAATCGTTCAGGGGCTGACGGAATTCCTTCCCATCAGTAGCTCGGCCCACCTGATCTTGGTCCCCTGGCTCGCCGGATGGCCGGAGCCGGGGCTTGAGTTCGACGTGGCCCTACACCTCGGCACGCTCCTCGCCGTGTTGATCTACTTCTGGCGCGATCTATTCCGAATGGCGCTCGCCTTTCTGCTCGGGCTCAAGACTCGCCAGCCATTTGTCGACCGCAACTCACGACTTGCCTGGATCATCCTGCTCGGCTCGATCCCGGCGGCGCTCGTCGGCTTCGCGTTCAACGACGCGATCGACAGCTTTTTTCATTCAGGTAATGGCGGTGACCGGTCAATCGCGCTGATTGCGGCGCTGATGATCCTGCTTGGCTTGGTCCTGTTCGGCGCCGAGCGTCTGGCGCGGCACGTCCGGCCCATGGAGGACCTTGGCTGGAAAGACGGGCTGGTCATCGGCTGTGCGCAGGCGCTCGCGCTCCTGCCGGGCGTTTCGCGCTCCGGCAGCACCATCACCGCAGGATTGATGACCGGTCTCAAGCGCGATTCCGCGGCCCGCTTCTCATTCCTGCTCGGCGTGCCAGCTATCGTCGGCGCGGGAGTGCTTGAAACCAAGAAGGTGATCGACGCTGGACTCAACGGCGATCAACTGGCGACGTTTGCGGCCGGCGGTGTAACGGCGGCGATCGTCGGCTACCTGACCATCGCATTTCTCCTGTCCTTTCTGCGCACCAACTCAACGCTGGTGTTCGTCGGATATCGGCTCGTGCTCGGTAGCGCACTGCTGGCGCTGCTTGCGTCTGGTTTCCGGTAGAACATCCGGGCAAGCCCAGACAAACGTCTCCATCAGGCTATCGGGCTGCCGAGCTCGGACTCGGCGTCGGGCTCCAGCAATATGATCCGGCCGTCTTCCTGGGTCGCTCCCAGAATCAGCACTTCAGAGGGAAACCCAGCCACGCGTCGCGGCGGGAAATTGACCACGCAGATCACCTGACGACCCAGCAACTCCTCGGGTGTGTAGTACTGCTTGAGACCGGCTGACGAACGTCGCGTTCCCAGCGAGCCGAAGTCGATGGTGAGCTTCAATGACGGCTTTCGTGCCTCCGGAAACTCTTCAACGTTGATGATTCGCCCAACTCGCATGTCCACCTTTTGGAAGTCGTCGATCGTTATCGTCATCTCCCGCTCTTCCTCATCACGGTCCGCCTGCAGACCGTAGCGCTTCGAACTGTCGAACCTGATTTTATCCGGTCGACATCCACGCTCCCCCGGAGTCCGTGCGATCACCGACAGAAGCTGTGCTACGATGCCGGATGACTCGAATTTCGTTGAAAACGGGCCCATTGCTGGTGAATGACATGGTTTGGAGGACCGGGCAGATATGGCGATCACACGCGATGATCTGAAGCGGGCGCTGCCTGACGTCACGAGCTCGTTGACGTTGGCGGGGTTGGATGGTCCAGCCGACGTCTACCGGGATGAGCTGGGAATCCCCCATATGCGGACCGGCTGCCTGCACGATGCATTTTTCGTCCAGGGCTTCGTGCACGCGCAGGACCGGCTGTGGCAGATGGACTACGACCGGCGGCGAGCGTACGGCCGCTGGGCCGAATTTGCAGGACCGGTTGGCGTGGAGCAGGACGTCCTCATGCGCCGTCTTGCTCTTGGAGAAACGGCTCGTACCGATTACGAGGCCTTCGACGACGAGACGCGGGCCATGCTCGACGCCTACGCTGCGGGTGTGAACGAGTTCATCAGCACGACGAAGACGTTGCCTGCCGAGTACGGCCTCGTCGGAGGAAGGCCCGAGCCCTGGCAGCCGTGGGATCCATGCGCGTCGTTCAAAGTCCGGCACGTCCTGATGGGGGTCTGGCACCGCAAGCTCTGGCGAGTGCGCCAGTTGAAGACGGTCGGTCAGGATCTGCTGCTGAAGCTTCGAGCCGGATCTGACGACCCGGATCCACTCATCGTTCCGCCTGGCGTCGACTACCGGAAAATGCCGGACGGAGTGAGCGATTCACAGCTTCATGCCGAAGCGGTTACGGGACTGCGTGAGTGGCTGGACGGCAGCAACAACTGGGCCGTTCACGGCAGCCGCACCGCGTCGGGCAGCCCGCTCGTCGCCGGCGACCCGCACCGAGCCATCGACGTTCCGAACGTGTACTACCAGAATCACCTGGCCTGCCCCGATTTTGACGTTGTCGGCATGTCGTTTGCCGGCATCCCCGGATTTCCGCATTTTGGCCACAACCAGCGGGTCGCGTGGTGCATCACGCACGCGGGCGCCGACTACCAGGATCTCTACGTCGAGCGCTTCGATTCGGCCGATCCGACTCGGTACATGTTCAAGGGTGAGTGGCTCAAAGCGGAGCGACGGACCGAACGCATCGGCGTGCGCGGATCGGCACCGGTCGATATTGACGTGACGGTGACGCGGCACGGCCCGATCGTCGTCGGTGATCCCAAGAGCGGGCATGCCCTTGCGGCGCGTTACTCCTCGACGGAACGGCCGAATACCGGCTTTCGTTCGTTCCTGCCGATGCTGAAAGCACGATCGATCTCTGAACTCGACGAAGCGATGCGTCACTGGGTTGATCCCTGCAACAACCTGGTGATGGGAGACGTCGAGGGGAACATCGGCTATCTCATGCGCGGTAAAGTGCCGGTACGTCCCCGTGCCAATGGCTGGCTGCCGGTTCCTGGCTGGACTGGCACGTACGAGTGGGAGGGATACATTCCATTCGACGAGCAGCCCAGGTCGCTGAATCCGGACACCGGATACATCGTCACGGCGAACAACCGCATCGTTGGCGACGAATATCCGCATTACATCGCCACGGATTGGGCCCCCGGCAACCGCGCCGAACGGATTCGGGAGCGGCTGGGCTCGATCTCACGTGCGACGGTTGACGACATGACGTCGGTTCACGCCGATAAGATCTCGATCCCGAGCCGCTCGTTCGTCGCCATGCTCGACCAGTTGAATGATCTCGACGACCGGGAGTCGCGCGCGGCAACACTGCTTCGCGGCTGGAACGGGTCGATGGACCCTGACAGCGTTCCGGCCAGCATCTACTCAGTGTGGCGTGAGCAAACCGTGCGGATGGTGGTCCAGGGTGCTCCGCTGCGGTCTCTTATCGACGACGCGGATACCTGGGCTCCGGCACCGATGAACGCAATCTCGCTATCGTCCCGCTTGCGTCAACCGTTGCTGGCCCTGATGGAGGCAGGCGACACGTCGGTGCTCCCGGCGGGCGAGACCTGGCCGTCGGTCTTGAAAAATTCCCTCTCGGCCGCGCTCGACTGGCTGACCGAACGCCTGGGCCCGGACATGGATAGCTGGCAATGGCGTGGACTTCACCGGACCGGGCCGAAGCATTCGCTTTCGTCAAGCTTCCCCGAACTTCAGGAACTGCTCGATCCCCCGACGTTCAGCGTCGGTGGTGACGGCGACACACCTCAGGCCGGCGGCTACGCTGGTCTGGGGGCGGGTGATTTCCGGCTGTCGAGTTCGTCGGTCGCGCGCTACGTCTTCGACCTCGCGGATTGGGAACGGAGCGGCTGGGTCGTTCCACTGGGGTCATCCGGCCATCCCGGCAGCGAGCACTTCGCCGATCAGGGAGAAGCCTGGAGCACACAGCAGGTCTTTCCGATGCGGTATGAGTGGACCGGAGTGGAGCGGGCAGCGGTGACCCATCAGCACATCGAGCCAGCGGGTTAGCGACTCCGCGCCACAAAGCGTGGTGCGGTCGCACGCGGTTCGCACTCCGACGACGAGCTATGGCATGAGGGCGATCCATCTGATCGCCCTCACGGCATCGTCGCTTGCTGGAGAGTTCGTTGTACCTCAGCCGGCGAGACTGGCGCTGAGGGTGATCTCGACGTTGCCTTTGAGTGCCCCTGAGACCGGGCAACCATTCTTCGCCTCTTGCGCGAAGCGCTCGAAGTCGGAGGCTGACATTCCCGGGACCTTGCCCTCGAGATCAAGATGGATCGATGAGATTTTCACTCCGCCGGCGCCAACCTCGAATGTCGCGGTTGCCGTGGTGCGCAGCTCTTGCGGTGGAGTTCCGTTCCCGCTCAGCCCGTTCGACAGCGCCATCTCGAAGCAGCTCGCCAGTGCCCCGGCAATCAGCTCCTCCGGGCTGGTCGTCGTCGCGTGTTGGCCGTCGCGCTGGGTACGCGCGGCCCAGCTCACCGGTTGATTCTTGATCACCCCACTGGCAAGACTCACCTCGCCGCTTCCATTCATGAGATCGCCGTGCCACACGGCCGTGGCTTTGCTGTGTGCGATTGGCATCGTGTTCCTTCTCTCGCTGCGCGTCGCCGGTCAGGCGACGGCTCATTGACTCAACCTTCCTGAATACTACGGTCATCTTGCGCTGGAGCGCAAACCAATCAGTTGAGAAACAGGTCATCCACCTGCTCCCGGAACGTGCGGCCATCGGGGTTCATCCATTCGATTCCAGAACTTAGGGTACGATTTGCCCGGGCTGTTTTATGAGATCGAACAGTTGGGAGACGTTGCTCGGCCTATGCCACGACTCACCCCGTCAGACATCCAGCGTTCAATTGAGATCGGAATCGGCGCCGCGATGATCGTCGTTCCCTGGCGGTTGCGCTGGAGCCGTCGTAGCGCACGGTTGCTGTCCGGGACTAGGGTTCGCTCTTGTCGCTTCCACCCTGCTTGCCGTGAAATCTCGCGGGCACCGCTCGAGGCTCCTGCGATCCTTCTTGCAGGAATCGTGACGTCATAGCGGGCGCGGTGCTGGTTGCTGTCCAGTATGAGCTGACCGATGAAGAATCGTCGGTGCGCGGCATAATTGCGGGCGTTGGGGAGTCGTTGATCCTCCTTGGGCTGGCAACCCGCTGGTCCGGCGCCGCCGAAGGCAGTTGTGGAGACATTCCGTGAGGACTCGCCAAACGACCGATCCTGCTGACGAGCTATTCGACGTGCTGAACGAAGACGGCAGCTTCACAGGTGAAGTCAAGCGCCGGGCCGACGTCCATCGGGACGGCGACTGGCATCGCGCGTTCCACCTCTGGGTCGTCTCCGGCACATCGGTCGGCGAAGGTCGTGTCCTGTTTCAACGTCGATCACCGGGAAAGGACACCTGGCCAAACCACCTTGACGTGGCAGTCGGCGGCCACTATCGAGCCGGAGAAACCGTGTCTGACGTCATTCGAGAGATCGATGAGGAGATCGGGATTCAGCCCGACCTCTCGGAATTGGTCTTCGCCGGCAGGCGCCGCGCCATAAGTCAGCGTCCCGAATGGTACGACCGTGAGTTGCAGGACTTATACGTCCTCGCAATTCGCGGCGAGTTTCCGCAGTTCAAGCCGAACGGTGTCGAAATTGCGGGACTCGCCCAGGTATCAATCTCTGAACTGATCAGATTGTTCGGCGCCGAGATCTCGACTGTCCCGGCGTCAATGGCCTCGGTCGTGGCAGATCGTCGGCTCGGCGCCTGGCGCGGAATGCGAATCTCGGCCTCCGACTTCGTGCCGGTCGGGGACAATTACTGGGTTCGCGGCGCGCTCGCCTGCCAGGCACTGCTGGCTGGTGCGAGCGCGGTTTCGATCGAACGTACGTAAGCGCGGTCGATGGCGAAGCCTTCTGATGTGATCTGTCCGCGCATCACTTCTCGTGCTTGATCTCGACGCCTCCGAACAGGGCCGTTCCACGAACGAGCAGGCGCGGCGCACCTTCCGGAATCTCGTCGCCGGTCGTCTTGTTTTCGAAGCCCGCAAAGATCGGCAGCCCGTTCGTGATCACTTCCCAGCCGTGGGGCACGAGGATCGTCGCTCCCCCAAATGCAACCGTCACGTCGACGACCGCACCTTCAGGAGCGAGATTGGCCCGGCGCAGGTCGAGCGTGGCTCCTCCGAAGAGCGCGGTCACGTCGGCGCCCTCGAACCGGTTGGATTGGCTGAGCACGTCGGTGCCGCTGAAGGCCGCAAATGCGTGTGCCCGCTCGCCGGTATCGGCACGCTCGACGACTCCGAGGCGAGATCCGCGTCCAAACAATACCGAGAGGCCGATGACGATGATAATCGCCGGCCAGATTACCGCCCAGACGTCGACCGAATAGAGATCGAGCGTCGAGCCGAGCAACAGCAGCCCGATCAGCATGATAATGGTGGGTCCAAGGAATGCGCGCGGGCTCACCATCAACTGGACAAATCCAATGGCGACGATCACGAGCGGCCACCAGCGTGACAGAACCGACCCGGCGTTAATGGCCCCCGCCTGATCGAGCAGAAACAGCGCGCCGACGACGATCAGCGCCAGCCCAGCGATGAGCCGGCCGGTGTTGATGGTGGTAGTTGACATGCGACGTCTCCTTTCGCGCCGTCTGGCCGGGTTGACTCATCTGAGTCTCCGGCACTGGCGGCAGGAGGGGGCGAATGAGCGCTAGTGACAGCCCCTTCTGCCCTCATTGTTCGCAAACGGCGTTAGTATGATGTTGCGAAAGGGGCCATCGGTGCCACAATTTCGTAACGATCATGATTCCGCAGCGTGGATCGGATGGAGAATCAACGGAGCGACGAGTGGCGAATCAGACAGTTGACGTCATGCGAGACAAATATCGAGGGTGTTTGCTCGGTCTCGCCATCGGAGATGCGCTCGGGGCGCCGCTGGAGTTTCTCGACAGGGATGAGATCGACAAACGATACGGTACCGTTCGGGAGATGATCGGCGGCGGTTGGCTTCAGACCCAGCCCGGCGAGTATACCGACGACACACAAATGGCGTTGGCCATCGCGCGCAGCATCGTGCTCTGCGGTGACGTGGACCCGGCCAACATCGCGATCCAGTTCCTCGCCTGGTTCGATAGTCTGCCAAAAGACATCGGCAACACGACCATTCGATCGCTGCGGCATCTGGCGGCTGGGTCGCCGTGGAACGAGGCCGGGTCGCTCGCCCTCGAGGAACTCGGTGGTTCGGCGCCATCGAACGGCTCGCTCATGAGAAGCGCTCCGATCGCGCTTGCCTGCCGTCGCGATCAGGAAGCGCTCGTCAGGAACAGCATCGACGTCTCCCGGATCACTCACGCCGATCCGCTCGCGTGCTGGTCGTGCGCCGCGCTCAATCAAGCAATTGTCGCGCTTATCTCCGAAACGGGAGATGCCATCCTGGCCGCTTCGCGAGTGCCGGAACCGAATGTGACGCGGGCGATCATTCAGTCGGCGGCGGAGCGACATGAGGTGCGCAGTGGCGGGTATGTGCTCGATACATTGCAGGCGTCATTCTGGGCGTTTCGGAATCACGACGGCTTCGAGGACGTGGTCGTTGCCGCGGTCAACCTGGGCGGAGATGCCGACACGGTGGGCGCGGTGGCTGGTTCGCTGGCCGGCGCGCGCTACGGGGCCGGTGCCATTCCGGAGCGGTGGCTCAGCTCGCTGCAAGGGCGCGATGAATTGATCGACCTTGCCGACCGCCTGCTTGAGCTTTCCTGAGCGCGAGCGTTACGCGTCGAAGAGAGATCGCTGCTCCGCGTCCGGGTTCCCGTGCGGCGTCTCGTGCTCGAGCTCCAGCATGTCCATCAGACGAAACGCGTTGCGTGGTCCCTGATCGGCGTAGTTCGTGTTGAAAAAGATGTGGACCGATTCGGCGGCCTCGATGGAGGAGTCGATCTTCTCGCGCCACTCCTGCAGTTCTTCGGTCTTGTACTCCCAGTTGAAGCGATCGCGACTCGATCCCGTGAATTTGTACCAGGTCTCGTAGTTCCGTCCGTGAAAGCGGATGATCGCCAGTTTGGGATTGGTGATCGCGTAGACGGGCGGGACGCTGCCGGACCCCATCTGTGGTTCGTCCGCCATCGTGTAGCAGAGACCCGTCTCCTGCAAGAGCTGGATCGTCGCGTCGGCGTGTTCGTCGTCGAGCCAGTCCCGGCGACGGAACTCGACCGAGAGGAGCATGCCCGGCATCAGCTCCGGCAGGAGCCGGATGTACTCGCGATGCTCTTCGGTGTTGCGGTAGGACGGGGGAAACTGGAAGGTCACGGCGCCGAGCTTTCCCGACGTCGCGAGCGGCTCGATCGCCTCGGCGAACGCGCTAGCCACGTCAGCATCCGGCTCAGGCGCTTCGCCACGCGGCTCCTCCGGCGTGCTGGTAAGCTCGCGCGGAGGTTTGACGTCGAAGGTGAAATTGTCCGGTGTCCGGCTCACCCAATTTTCGACCATGCGTCGTGCCGGTATTCGGTAGTACGTCGTATTCACTTCGACAATCGGAAAATACCTGGCGTAGTACGGGAGCTGTTCGGCAGACTTGAGCCCCGGCGGATAGAACGGATCATGATCGCTCCAGGCCGACGTTCCGATCAACAGCTTCGACACAGCGCACACCCCTCGCGTATCAGCGTCAGACTCACCCTCAGATTATGGCATCGTTCAATTTCAGAGCTTCGTGACTTGGCGAATGTGGATCGATCTGAGCTGAATGAACGTCATATTGCTGCGGCGTCGGTCGTGGACGAAGTGAACGGAACATGTCCGCCGCCGCGCGGTCGACCTGATCGCTCACCGATGCGTCACCGTAGAGCACGATCAGCAGGTCGTCGTCTTCTCTGCGGAGCAGCAGAGCGACTGCGTGCTCGGGTTTGCCGCTCGCCGGATCGACGTCGTAGGCGGCCTCGCAGCCGGAGTACGACCCGATCGTCATATCCTGGATGGCGCCAATGGCGGTAATCTGGTCGCCGCCGGATTGCTCCACGAACCGAATCACGCGCCGGAAGTAGTCGTTGTTCACCTCGGGCTGGCGCACGCTGATCTTCGATGCGGCGATCAGAACATGGAGATGGCCACTATCCGCGTTGTCGTACCACCAGTTGCCGCCGTCCGTATCGACGTTGGCGGAGGTGAGGTCGCTCCCGGCCGGCAATGCCATCTCGATCGACGGCCCGGCAATGAGGGCTGGAGCCCTGACGATGATGCTGGTATCGGGCGGTTGGTGCTGCTCGCTTGCGCGATGCATTGCGAAGACGACTCCCATCGCGAAGACAGCGTTGAAGGTTGCCCCGGCCACGAGAACCACGGCGACAGAGGCGTATGCCCAGACGCTCATCGTCGATCCGACGTTGCGGTCACGTGAAGTTGGATCGGACAATTCCATCACCTGATTGTACGTAATGCCTTCGCCGGACCAAAAGCCCCACACGACGAACCGATCGTGCGGCACGCTTCGTTGTCGCGCGGATGTAACGATGATGCGCCCGTCACCTCTGTCGTTATCACGTCGTCTCTGCTACGGTCTAGGCAAATGCCGGTCGTGAGGCGGCCGATCGAGATCTCGACTCGCGAAAGGAACATGGCTCATGCCCATCATTCCCCAGGACGATCAAGACTACATCAGGAATCTGTTTGAGGAGAAGCTCGAGAGCAACGTCACGCTACGCTTTTACACGCAGCGTCAAACCGGATTACTCGTGCCCGGACAAGAATGCACGACCTGCAAGGACACGCATGAGTTACTCGACGAGTTGGTCGCCCTATCCGACAAGCTGACGCTCGACGTGCGTGATTTCTATGCGGAGCACGACCAGGCGACGGCGGAAGGGATCAGCGAAATCCCGGCGATCGTGCTCGAAGGCGAGAACAAGGGTAAGGTGCGCTTCATCGGAGTTCCGGCCGGCTACGAATTCGCGACCCTGATCGAGGATCTTGTCGATGTCTCTCGCGGAACGACCGGTCTCCAGCTTCACAGCCGGGAGACCCTCGGAGCGCTCACCGAACCGGTTCACATCCAGGTCTTCGTAACACCTACCTGACCACACTGCCCAGGTGCCGCCAGGATGGCGCACATGATGGCAGTCGAGAGCGATTTCGTGACCGCCGACGTCGTCGAGGTCAGCGAGTATCCACATATCGCCCAACGTTATCAGGTCTATGCCGTTCCCAAGGTCGTCTTCAACGAGTCGGTATCATTCGACGGAAACCGTCCCGAAGCTGCCTTTATCGGAGCGATCGAGGCCGTGACGCAACAGGGAGATGGAGAGACGCCGGAGGCCTAGTGGCTGCGATTCCCAGCCAGCGTGAACGATTCTCCACCGTGAATCCGAAACGCTTGCCGAAACCGGAGCGGACCGGAGAATTCTCCACCCGGAGTTTCGCTGCGGTCTGCCTGGCTGATCAGCCGGACGTCGAATCTGACTATGAGAGCGGGCCGTGGCTTAAGATGCCGCGGCCCGTTTGAACTGAAAGTAGTGCGTCGACTAGTCCGCTGCCAGAGCGACCTCGTCGTCGAGTTGAATCGTGTCTTCGAGGGACGTCGCGTGGCGCTTCATGGTTCCGGCCGCAAGCTTGTCCGACATCAGGAACGCGGACACGATTGCGAACGCGGACACGATACCGGTGACCACAAAGGCGTCGTGGAAGGCCACCACCGCTCCGGATCGAGTGGCGACGTCGCCCAGCAATGCGTTGTTCGCGCTCATGCGTGAAGTCAGGACGGTCGCGATCAAGGCAACGCCGAAGCTGGAGGCGACCTGACGCAGCACGTTGAACGCCGCGCTCGCCTGACCGGTCTCTTCACCACTGACCTGCGCGAAGGTCGCCGCCTGGAGTGGCACGAGAGCTAATCCAAATGCTCCGCCGCGCACCAGCAACAGCCCGATGATCGCCCAATCGCTGGTGTGTATCCCGATCAATATGAATGCCAGCGTAGAGACCGCCGATAACGTCATGCCCGTGATCATCAGTCGCCGTGGTCCGACCGTGTTGTAGAGCTTGCCCGCTACGGTCGCCGTGATCATTACGCCGATCGCTTGCGGAAAAGTCGTCAGACCCGATTGCAGCGGCGTGAGCCCGCGCTCGGCTTGCAGCAAGAGCGGCAGCAGGAAGAGGACCCCTCCGAAGGCCGCACTGGCGAAGAACATCACGGCGTTGCCGGCCGTGAACAGACGGTACCGAAACAGGCGCACGTCGATCATTGGTCGTGCGGCTCGCAGTTCGGCGAACACAAACATCGCCAGCAGCGACAGACCAAGGCCACCGAATCCGCTCACCACCAGGTCATTGAACCCGCGTGTTCCGGCTTCCGACAACGCGTAGATCAGCGACGCCAGGCCAGCCGCTCCGAAGACGAAGCCCGGAATGTCGAGACGTCCCGCGGAAGGCTCACGATGCTCTTTGAGGTAGAGACCGGCCACGACCAGCGCGATCAACCCGATCGGAACGTTGATCAGGAAGATCCACTGCCAACTGTGGTATTCGACCAGATAGCCGCCGATGATCGGTCCGCTGGCCGGAGCCACGATTGACGGTATGGTGAGGAGCGTAGAGACCCGCGCGCGCTCGTTCAGCGGGAACGCCCGGAACAACATGGTTGTTCCCACCGGTGTCAGCATGCCGCCACCGATCCCCTGCAGGACGCGAAACGCGACCAGACTCCCAATGCTCCACGAGAACGAACAGAGAATTGAGGCAGCCGTGAACATGATGAGTGCGAACATGAAGGTCCGCTTTGTGCCGAATCGATCTCCGATCCAACCACTCAACGGGATGAAAACCGCCAGGCTGAGAAGATAGCCGGTAACGATCCACTCGATGCCGGTGGTGCTGGCGTGAAACGAAGTCGCCAGAACCGGCAAGGCGACGTTCGTGATCGTCATGTCGAGCAGTTCCATGAACAACCCGAAGACGAAGACGATCGCCACGATCCACTTGTATTCCAGTCTTGCCATACGCGTCGCCTACTTCCCTCGCGTCACCGAACGATTGCTTGTGTCAGTTTGCGCGAGTGACGGTCGATGGATAACTGGTCGATGAGCCCACGGGGACGGGTCAATGGGTCAGGTCGAGCCCTGGCCCATACCAGAGTTGACGCATTCACTCGGAGAGTCGGCGTGCCGAAGAGACTGATACCGCGCGTTCGGAAGCCCGCGTGAGGAAGCAGGATTTCGTTGAGCGTCAGCGCTAAGTGGCGGGCATCGAATCTGGGTTGAGGATTGGCCCGACGCTAGATCCAACCCTTTTGCTCGGCTATGCGCGTCGCCTCTACACGGTTCTGAGCGCCGAGCTTATGAATGGCGGACGAGAGGTAGTTGCGAACTGTCCCTTCCGACAGGAAGAGACGATCGGCGATCTCAGCGATCGTCACGGCGCTACGGGAGATCGAGAGTGCCTCTCGTTCCCGTTCAGTCAAGGGGCTGGCACCTTCGCTCAACGCGGCTGCCGCCAGCCCCGGTTCGACCGACTCGCTCGCCGGCCATTGCCCGGCGGATGGCGACGGCCAGATCACTCGACGGCGCGTCCTTGAGTAAGAATCCGGCCGCGCCATTCTCCATTGCCTTACGCAGGTAACCGGGCCGCCCAAACGTCGTAAGGATGAGAACACGGGACTGCGGCAACTCGTGCTGCAACTGTTCCAGCACGGATAATCCGTCCTGTCCTGGCATCTCGATGTCGAGTAGAACAACGTCCGGACGGTGCTGAATCGAAGCCTCCATGACCTCGTCGCCGCGTGCGACCTCGGAGACGACCTCGATGTCGCCTTCCAGCGTGAGCAACGCGGCTAAGGCTCCGCGGACCATTGCCTGATCTTCGGCCAGGAGGACGCGGATCATCGGGGCAACTCGACGGCGAGGCGTTGGGATGCCGGTGGCATGGCGATCTCCGGGGCTACGGTGTTCGCTGGTCCGATCGGAATCGTCGCCAGCAGACGGAAACCCTGTCCGTGTTCCGGTCCGGCATCGAGCTCGCCCCCAACCTGGGCGAGCCGTTCCCTCAGTCCAGACAGGCCGTATCCCGCACGGTCCGAGCGCACGGGGTACGTCTCCGATTCACGCCGCCCATCATCGGCGATCGAGAGCGTGACTTTCCCACTCATCTCACAGACCTGGATATCAGCAGCGTTGCGCGGCGCTGTGCCGGATGACATTGGTCACGCCTTCACGAACTGTCCATCCGAGCGTCGCTTCGATGGTCGATGGAAGATGGTCAACGTGTCGCGCGATGGTGCACTCGATTCCCGCGGCGCGAAGCGCGGCCTGCGCTCCGTTGAGCTCAGCGTCGAGTGCCGGCTGCCGGTAGCCGCTGACCGCCTCCCGAACTTCACGCAAGGCATCACGGGTAACCTGCTCGATGTCGTGTACCTCGCTCCGGGCCCGCGCCGGGTCGACATCGATCAGACGTCCTGCCAGCTCGCTTTTCAGCGCGATAAGCGAGAGACTGTGTCCGAGTAGGTCATGCAGATCGCGTGCAAAGCGCAGGCGTTCCTCCGATACCGCCAGGCGCGCGTTCTCCTCGCGCGCGAACCTCAATTCCGCGTTCGTGCGGATCAATCGCCGTAGGAACATCAACGCGATTCCAATGAGAATCAGCTGGAACACGAATGAGGCAACGTCAGAAACCGCCGCGCCGTTTATGGCGCCCACCGCCGCGGTGAGCGCCACGATCCCGGCGATGGCGCGGACGGCCGTCGGTTCAGACAGTGAGGCAGCAGGCCGCCGTGACCACGAATATCATAGTGACCATTCGCGTACTGCCGAACCCAAGAGACATCGCCGTCGCCAGGGACGCCAGCAAGACGACGACGATCCAGGATCGCCATGTCTCATCCTTCTGGAAGAATGTCCAGAAGAATCCGTACACGTAAGTCGCGATGAACGACTGCTAGACCAAAGAGGCCGAGAAAAACGTACGTGTGGCTGTGATGTCCACTGAAGAGTGCAGCGAGCGGCGACACGAGAACGATCAGCCACGCGAGTCCGGTAATCCGCCCGCGATCACCTGTCGACGATGCGATTCATCCGACGTGTCGATCTGATCCGCATCGCCGATGGGAACAGGTAGCCACTTACGTGCTCGTTCGAGGCCGTGAATTACCCTGGCATTCTGTTCCATGATACCGTCGCGTCCTTTGCCAACCATTCGGTCGCGGGCGAGCCGTTCACCGTCGGGAATGTGCGGTATGACTATTATGCCCCTTGCCATGAGCGGTCGCCTCGATATTTCCAGACGGTCAACGCACCGAAAGCGACCGCGTAGGCGAGCACCACCATGAAATCGATCGGGCGCGGTCCGGCGCCTTTGACGACTGACCAGCCGAGATTCGCGAAGTGATAGGACGGGAGCGCCTCGCCCAGATCGCGCATCGCCAGCGGCATCGCCGTGAATGGCCACCATAGACCGCCGAGAATCGCCAGCGCGAAGTACGTGATCATGGTTCCTGCTTGTGCGGAATCGACGTCGAAGAGGAAGCCGAGCAGAATCCCCAGCGCCGCAAACGGCAATGCTCCTACCCAGAGGAGCCCGACCATCTCGATCCAGGAACCAGCGCCTAACGACACATGATTGATGAACCGGCCGGCCGCCGCGACCAACCCGATGGCCGGCAGGGTCAGGCATAGCGCCGCGCCGATTTTGGCCATCAGATAACCGTGCGCCGGAAGCGGCGTCACGCGCAGTTGTCTAACCCAACCTGACGCACGTTCGGTGGCGATGCGCGTCCCACCTGCTTGCAACGATGCCCCCAGGGCTCCGAAGGTGGCCATCGACACCATGTAGAACGTCGCAAAGGGCGTGTTGTTGATGGTGACGGCCGCCTGAATGACCCTGGTGTACATCAGGTAGAAGCCGAGCGGAAACCCGACCGATAGAATGATGTAGCGGCGGTCCCGCAGCACCCGTCTTATTTCGAGCGTCATGTACTCAAACATGGGGTCGTTCAATCCGTCCACGAGCATCCTTACCGCAACAGCCTATGAACCGTGCGTGAGCGCCAGGAACGCTTCCTCGATTCCGGCGCCGGTCACTTCGAGATCGCGCCAGTCGAGCGGTGCTGCCGCAAGTGCGCGCACCGTCGCGTCTGCGTCAGCGCTTTGAATCTCAACGCTGGTTCCGTGGATCTGTACGTCCTGACACAGCGGGCAAGCGTCAATAGCGTCGAGCGGACGGCTTCCGGCAGCGTGAACCTGATCACTCGCGTGCTCACCGATGCCTTGATCTCAGTCGCCGAGCCGTCCGCGACGACCCGCCCCCGGTTGAGCATGATGATTCGATCGGCCACGGCGTCCGCTTCCTCGAGGTAGTGGGTGGCGAAGAGGACCGTGCGGCCTGACGCCGCGAACTCGCGCATCGTTTGCCAGAAGGCTCTCCGCGTTTCGACGTCCATCGCGACCGTCGGCTCGTCCAGGAAGATCGAGATCCGGATTTCCAGCAATCGCGAAGGCGAATCGGACCCGCTGTGTCTCTCCTCCCGACAGAGTCTGGATCTTCCGATTCAGCCAATGACTCCAGATCGGCGCGACTGAAATAACTCGGTCGCGTCCATGGGGCGAGGATAGAGCCCGCGGACGAAGCCAATCAGTTCGCGCACCGTGACGCCGTGCAGAAGGCCGCCCGTTTGCAGCATGGCGCCGACCCGGCCCGACGCAACAGCCTCCCGTGGCGTTTGGCCCAGGACCTCCGCGACTCCGGAGCTTGGCTGGTGAAGACCCAGCATTATCGCGATCGCCGTCGACTTCCCGGCCCCATTCGGTCCCAGCAGTGCGACGGTCTCACCAGTTTCGATGCGCAGATTCACGCCAGAGAGCGCCGTGACCTCGCCAAATGTCTTGCACACATCATCGAACCGGACGGCTGATGGTCGAGCGACGTTGAGCTTCGATCCCCGTGTCGGGTCGATTTCCGTTCCGATCCTTGCCGTCATCTTTTCTCGTGCCTCCCACTCGCCACGACTCATTTCGCGAACGTCGCCCGCGTCGTCCGTGTCGCGAATGGTAGGGGTGGTGCGGGGGCAGTGGTAGTGAACGGTGTTGGCGATTTGAGGTGACATTTGTCACGAGATCGCGGGTTGACCCATGCTCGATCACATTGCCCGCGCGAGGATCATATCGGCGGCAACGAGACGGAAAGCCGCCAGCGCCCTTGAGTGCTGGCGGCCCCACGGAGTCGACGGTGTGACGGTCAGCGCGTGTCGGTTGCGCCGGACACCATGGAGGCGTGCACGATGAGGCCGGTATCAAGCGGCGCCGCGACATCCCCGTTGGCGATTGCCGCGTTCATCTGATCGATCGTGGTGATCTCGGTGTTGATCGCGCCGTCTGTCGCGCCTTGTGTCGTGAACCACACCAGGTAGCACGTGTTTGGTCACGTGCATGTGTCCGTTGACATCAGCGCCGAGGAGGTGGTCGTGGCCCTTGACCACTCCGCCGCTGAATTCTCCGAATGGAGTCGAGACCGTGCCGTTGGGATAGACCGCCGAATCCCCAAGTCCCGTCGGCAACACGTTCGCGTGACCGCAATTCTGCGGGGTGCAATCGAGCGTGCCGATTGTCGAACTGGCGGGATACATCACGAGATACAACGGCGACCAGGCCGCGGTCGACTGAGTCGATGCATGGTCAGGCAGCAGGATGAAGACTTGGTGACCCGTCGTGCCGTCATACGCCGGTTCCACCGCTACCTATCCAAATGTGATTGCTCCGCTGTGGTCCGCGGCGAGCACTGCGAGTGGCGCTGCGAGAACGACCAGCAGGATCGTCAACGCAACGAATACGACACGATTCATCGTCTATCTCCCGCTCTCTCGCGATACGGTTGAGCCGCGCGTGCTATTTGTAGAAGTACGGATCGAGCACCGAAACCTCGGTAACACGGTCGACCGGGAGGCCGTTGCGCTCAGCCGCCCTCCGGATCGCGTCAGGGCTTGGACCGTCGTAGATACAGAAAGTCTTGGTCTTGTCGTCGCTGACGTACGAGTGGACCCACGTGACGCCGAGATCGGCGTTGTGGTCAATGACGGTCGAGACCGTGGCTTTCCCCTCGTCGTTAACCGGGATGTGCAACCCGTCGAGAAATGTCCGCTCCACCATGTATCGTGGCATGTCCGCTCCTTCTGTTCGAATTGGCACCGCAAGACCGGCACTGGATTCGCGCCCAGATGGACGTCCGGCCCGCCTGCACGACTCTTCGTCATGGCGGGATCACCGATGTTTTCCCACTTGAGAGTTTGAATCCCACAGGCACTCCAGACCACGCACGATCGGCACAATTACTGACACGTTCACTGGCGGAAGCTGTCGTTGCCGTCTCTTGGGTATCAGCGTATCCTTGACCCATCCGCTTGTTCCTACGGAGGGATCATCGATGGAGGGGGTATCACCCGTGGAACCCACTCGTGGCATGCCCAACACGATGACGCCGTTTGCGGAACTGTTGCGCGCGTTGCGAGCTGCGGCTGAACTGACCCAGGAGGAACTTGCCGGGCGCGCCGGTCTCAGCGTGCGCGCCATCTCGGACCTGGAACGCGGAGTGAAGCTCCGGCCTCAACGAGCAACGATTCGGCTCCTCTGTGTGGGACTCGAACTCTCCGACGCAGACCGTGCGGCGTTGGAAGCCTCAGTCCCTGGCCGGCATCGCGGGCACCGTGTCGCCGCTTCGCTTGACTTGCCGGTAGGTGGCTTTCTTGGATCTGTTCCCGATAGGTCATTAGTCGCCCGATCGTCAGAGGTCGAGCGCGTCCGTGCGTTGATCAAATCGGTCAATGGTGGCGCCGGACGGCTGCTCCTGTTGACGGGAGAGCCCGGCGTCGGGAAAACGCGCCTGGCGCAAGAGATGACACTCATCTGCCGCGCGAATGGGATGCATCTGGCCACCGGGCAATGCTACGAGACTCAGCAAGCGGTGGCCCACTATCCATTCCTGGAGGTACTCAACCGGCTGGTTCCGGCTGCCTGGTCCGCGCTGGGCGCGGATCCCGTGAACCAATGGCCGCAATTGCGAGCCCTGATCCCCAGCAGATGTTCCGAGCTCTACCTCGAACGACCCGCCGGTCGGCGGCGACGGAGACCAGCAGCGACTCTTCTGGGCCGTGGCAGGTCTGCTCGAGGCCGTAGCCGGGGTCAACCCGATCGTCGTGGCTCTGGATGACCTGCATTGGGCCGATCAATCGAGCCTTGAGCTGTTGCACCACCTGGCGCGACACCTGCGGCATGCGCGCGTGCTGCTGATCGGTACCTACCGTGACGCGGAGGTTGGCCGGCGTCACCCACTGCGCGGAGTATTGCGGGATCTCCACCGCGAGCATCTTTCCGATGAGATCAGCGTCGAGCGATTCGACCAGGAGGAAACTCGAGCGTTGATGGTTTCGACGCTTGGCGACGAGGATGTCGCTCCCGAGTTTGTGGCATTGGTCCACCGCCACACGGAAGGGAATGCGTTCTTCGTTCAAGAGATCGTTCGGATGCTGGTAGAGCGAGGAGAAGCTTCCCGGCAGAACGGGGTGTGGGAATGTCGTTCAGATCGTGAGATTGCGATTCCTCGAAACGTTCAAGACGCGATCGGAGAGCGCCTTTCCCACCTGTCAAAACTCGCGCAAGAACTGCTGAGCGAGGCAAGTGTCCTTGGCGATTCATTCGAGTTCGACGACCTGAGCGCGATGGGAGACCGCTCGGAGGAAGCGGTCGAGGAGTGCCTGGAAGAAGCGAGTCGAGCAAGCGTGATCCGGCTCGGACAGGGAGATTCGTACGCGTTCAACCACGTGCTCACACAGCAACTCCTCTATCGGGAATTGCCCCCCCGCAGGAGGCGACGGCTGCACCTCGCGGCCGGACGCGCCATCGAACAGCAACCGGAGCAAATCCGGAAGCAGCGGTCCGCGGAGTTGGCCAGGCATTTTCTTGAGGGCCGGCTGCCGGCTCGGGCGCTGACCTACTCAATGCTGGCCGGGGACCAGGCTGAGAGCCGGTTTGCGCATCGCGAAGCAGAACGCCATTATCGTGTGGCACTGGATCTGACCCTGGACAGCAATGATGCCCCCCTCAAGGCAACGATCCTCGAGAAGCTTGGTTGGGTTCGCCGCCGCGTAGTCACGAAGGGGCCGCTCGCTACGCCCGCGGTTCTGTCACTTCGTGCCGAGCAGCGCGTCGAGCATCGGGCCGCGCGCCCTGGAGCGCGACGCGCTGCATGTAGAATGCGAGTCCGCGGCGGCCGCCGAGCTCCTCGCCGCCGCCGGCGCGCGCCGGGCCCGCCGTGGATCAGTCTGCGGGCAGCACGGTGCCGGGGCCGGGCGCCTGCTCGGCGATCTTCGCGCTGCCGAGGATCGAGCCGTCCGTGGAACGGCGCGATGCCGAGAGCACCGCGCGGAGGAAGTCCCGGTCGTCGGTGTAGACGCGCGCAGACGAGGCCGCCGCCGCCCGCGGCACGACGGCGCGACGGCTCGCCGGCCGGAGTCGTACGGCATGACCGTCGCGACCGGGCCGAAGACCTCGTGGTCGTGCACGGCGTCGCGCGCTCGGGCGGCGTCGCTCACGAGCAGCGTCGGCGCGACGAAGTAGCCCTTGCCCGCCGGCGACGCCGACCGTCTCGACGCGGCCGTGCCCGCCGAGGACGATCTTCGCCCGCGCGGCGAGCTGCCGATGCCGTCGCGCACGTCGCGGAGCTGCTGCGCCGTGGCGACCGGGCCCATGGTGACGTCGTCGCGCGCCGGGATCGCCGACCTTGGCGTCGCGCGAGGCGCTCGACGAGCGCGTCGCGCACCTCGGCGAGCGTGCGCGCGGGCACGAAGACGCGGCGGATCGCGGTGCACTTCTGGCCGGTCTTCTGCGTCATGTCGCGGACGACGTCGCGAGGAACAGGTTGTACGTGTCGGAGCCCGCGCCGACGTCGGGGCCGAGGACCGCGGCGTTGAGGCTGTCGGCCTCGACGTTCACGCGGACCGTGCTTGCGCGAGGTTCGGCTTGCGCCGCGGAGCGTCGCGCCCGTGTCGCTCGAGCCGGTGAACGCGAGCACGTCCTGCGCCGCCGAGCTGCTCGAGCAGGTTGCCCGGCGCGCCGGCGACGAACGAGAGCGCGCCCTCGGGCAGGAGCTTCTCGCTCGACGAAGATCTCCATCATCCGGTACGCGAGCAGCGCGGTGCTCGTCGCCGGCTTGCGTGATCGACCGGCATGCCGGCGAGGAGCGCGCACGCGGCCTTCTCGGCGAGGCCCCACGCCGGGAAGTTGAAGGCGTTGACGTGCACCGCGACGCCGTGGCGCGGCACGCTGACGTGCTGGCCGAAGAAGCGCGGGCTGCGGCCGAGCTGCACGCCGTCGCCGTCGACGAGGAAGCGCTGGCGTCGCCGAGCTCCGCGCCGAGATCGGCGTAGTACGGCGAGCGTGCCGGAGGCGCCGTCGACGTCGAACTTGGCGTCGCTGCGCGTGTTGCCGCCGTTCTGCGATGCGCGAGCCTCGAGGAGCTCGTCGCGGTGCGCGTGGATGGCGCGCGACATGCGCGCGGAGCAGCTCGCCGCGCTGCGGCGAAGGTCAGCGCGCGCAGCGCCGGGCCGCCGCGTCGCGCGCGTACGCGACGCGCCGCGCGAAGTCGACGCCGTCGGTGCTCGTCTCCGCGAGCGGCTCCTCGGTGGCCGGGTTGACGAGGGTGGCCTCTTGCCCCTGCCCGAGACCCACTTGCCGGCGACGTAGCTCTTCAGCGTCTCCATATGGGCGGCGCAGCGTAGTCGGCGCGACGCCGCCCGAGACAAGGGGCCAAGCGTGCGCGAGGGTGTGGCGAATCTGAGCGGGCGAACGAGATGGTGCACCGGGGCAAGCCCTCGTTCTTACGACCTGCTACGTCGGAAGCACACAGCGGCGCCCCATGCTCGGTGGTCGCGGGCGCCGCGGCTGAGCCGGGTGGCGCTACCGCTCGTGGGTGGATGCTTCGATGCGGTCGGCGAGGTGCGGAGCGGGTCGTGAAAGGGGATGAGGAGGTCAGGCCGCGCGGCGCGCGGCTCACGCGCGCGACGAGCAGCCGCGAGGAGCGCCAGCATCAACGCTGCGGCCCCGCCGGGCGCCGAGCCCTCGCCGCCGCGCGGCAGCCGCACCCGCCGCCATCGTTGCCCGCTCCTCCGGCCCCGGGGGTCCCCGAAGGCTCGCCGCCGCCCGCGCCGCCGCCGCTACTCATAGAGGGCGCGCCGCTCGAAGAGCCGGTGGCGCCGCTCTGCTTCGAGCTGCCGGTGCTCGAGCTGCTGGTGCTCGAGCTGCTGCTGCTCGAGTCGGGGGTACACTTCCCGCTCTGGCAGGTCCCTCCAGTGCAGGGCGTGCCATTCGGCTTGCCCGGGTTCGTGCAGACCCCCGTCGTCGGGTTGAGTACCGTCGCCGTGGCACTCGTCTTTGGCGGTGCAAACGACAGCCATGCCGGCCCGTGCGAACGCCGCCCTGGCACGAGTCGTTCTCCGTGCAGCCGTTGCCGTCGGAGCAGGCCAATCCGTCGGCCTTTGCAGGGTTGTCGCACATGCCCGTCGCCGGATCGCACGTGCCTTGGGTGTGGCACTGGTCGAGGACCGTGCAGACGACGGGGCTCGCGCCGATGCACACGCCAAAGGTGCACGTGTCGGCCTGCGTACAAGCGTCGCCGTCGTCGCACGCCGAGCCATTGGCCTTGGGCGGGGTCGTGCAGACGCCGGTGGCGGGGTTGCAGGCGCCAGCGTCGTGGCACTGGTCCAAGGCCGAGCAGACGACGGGCGCGCCGCCGGCGCAGGCGCCGGCCTGGCAGGTGTCGCCCTGCGTGCACTTGTTGCCGTCGTCGCAGGTCGCGCCGTCGGCGACCGGACTGACCGCGCACGTGCCCACCATGGGGTCACAGGCGGCGACCTGCTGGCACGCGGCGGCGACTGGGCACGTTACCGGGCTCCCGCCGACGCAACCGCCGTTCTGGCCGGCGTCGGTCTGGGTGCACGCGTCGCCGTCGTCGCACGCCGAGCCGTTGGCCTTTGCCGGGCTGGAGCACAGCCCGTTCGCGGGGTTGCAGGTGCCTGCGGTGTGGAGCGCGCGTCGCTCGCCGTGCAGGTCACGGGGTTCGCGCCGGCGCACGTGCCGGCCTGGCACGTGTCGGTCTGTGTGCAGGCGTTGCCGTCGGAGCACGACGTCCCCGTGAGGGCACTGCGCAGGTGCCATCAGGCGCTCGCGCCCTTGGCCGCGCTGCACGCGAAGCAATCGGTGTCCACGCTGCCCCCGCATGCCGTGTTGCAGCAGGCCCCGTCGGCGCAGAATCCGCTCGCGCACTCGGTGGCTGCCGAACGGGCTGGCCCTGGCCCAGCGAGGTCACCAGGCGCGCGTGGACGCGCAGGCTCCCATAGGGCGGATCGATATCGAGCAAGCAATACATTG
>CAVSAD010000009.1:0-150491 GCA_963725815.1 uncultured Chloroflexia bacterium | reverse complement strand
CCAGGCGGTTACGGCAATTTCGAGATTGGTCGCCGAGAGGCGAAGCCTTCCCCGGTCGGTCGTGAACAGAACATTGCCGAGTACCGGCAACGTCGACTTCTTCGCCACCGCGCGGGAGACGTGACCAAGGGCTCGTTGGAGTTCATCTTGTTGGCAGGAGAGCCGCACCAGTGCTACCCCTTCTGTGTTCGTACATGCAATCGTCTGCGCATTATAGCACACCGTGAATTCCCGGCCCTTCGCCTCGGACACCGGCGCGATGGCCGTTTGGATTGACTCAATTCTGCCACGAACAGGACCCAGGTACGCCCAGGTCTGGTTGACATTCGACGCTCTCCTGCTAGAATAGATATAGAACTGATGTTCTATTTGCGGTCTACGTTTGGAAGACGAGGAGACGTTGGGATGGCTGAGATGACCGCGTTCGAGCCCAAGAACTACTTGACCCGCATCAGTGGCGCCGACTATCTCGAGGTCAAGTGGCGGCTCGTTTGGTTTCGCAATGAGAACCCGAATGGGCGTATTCAGACGGAGCTCATGTCGCACGTGGACAATACAGCGGTGTTCCGGGCCTGTGTCGAGATCCCGGATGCCGGAAGCTCCACCGGTTGGGGCAGCGAGTCGGCAGATGATTTCGGCGATTACATCGAAAAGGCCGAAACCAAGGCCCTCGGCAGGGCACTGGCTGCACTGGGCTACGGGACGCAATTCTGCCCGGATTTTGAATTCGGCGCGGCGGACAACCGGGTGGTTGATTCGCCAATCGACCTGAACCGCACGCGATCGCGCCGCAGTCAGTCGAATCCCGAACAGATGCCAGCAACAGAGCGGCAAATCAAGTTCCTGTTCGCCATGGCTCGCGAGGTCGGTCTTTCGGACGATGATCTGAATGGCGAGTCCCAGGAATCGTTCGGACAACCGGTAACCGAACTGCGCCGGCGGGACGCGTCGGCGTTGATCGAGCGCCTGCAGCAGCGGCGTGAAGCAGCACACGCCGTTTCCTAGCGGCGAGGCTGATGAGATAGGAATGGTGTGAGCATCATGGCCGCCACTGCACGGGCCGTCAGCCAATCGGTCCGAACCACGAAGGATCGTTCGCGCCTCGAGAGGCGTGCCAGCGTTCTCTACCTGCGACTCGAAGATGGGTATGCGCAGATCGAGCGAGCACTGGAAGACGGGCAAGACGTGACGAAGTGGGAAGATCTCTGGAAGCGACTGCTGCGCGAATACGAACAGGTCTGTGACCTGCTGGTCCTGTCCGAAGACTGATGATGAGAGAGACGTGGCCGTTTGACGGCCACGTCTCCGTTTTCCACCGCGATCCGCAAGCGCCCTATCCCACAAGCCGCTGGATGCGTCGTACACTGACTCCCTGATTTTGAATCGACGACAGGTCGGTCTGTACAGAGGGGAGCAAACGATGGGTTCGCCCGTTCCATTGGATCTCGATCGCCTGCGTGGGGCGCTGTCGATTTTGAACGAAGTCACCTACCTCAACACCGGGACCGTGGGTATCATGCCGCGGCCGGTGCTGGAAAAGCATCTGGCCGCGATCACGAGCTATGAGATCGGTGGACACGTTGCTCAACCGCAGGCTCAGGCCAGTTACGAAAAGGCGCGTTCAGCACTTGCCAGGTTGATTGGCGCGGCGCCCGAGTGCCTGGCGTTAACGCGCAATGCCACAGATGGCGTCAATCTTGTGGCTGCCGGGCTGCGTCTCGATCCTACCGCCATCGCACTGACGACCGACCAGGAGCACCCGGCAGTCATTCTGCCGTGGGCGGCAGCCGAGCGGCGCGGCGGCGCTCGGCTCGAGCTCTTTCCGATCGGCAGCTCACCCTCCGAAACCCTCGAATCGTTCAAGAAAGCTCTGAAACCTGAAACCCGCATCGTGATCGTCAGCCACGTCTCCTGTGAGACCGGGCTGCGCCTTCCGGTAGAAGAAATCTGCCGGATCTGTCGCGAACGTGGCATCTTGACGATGGTCGACGGAGCGCAGTCGCTGGGACAGTTTCCCGTCGACGTGAACACCATTGGCTGTGACTTCATGACCGGAAACGGCCACAAATGGCTGTCCGGGCCCAAGGGCACCGGATTTCTCTATCTCTCTCCCGACGCGCTACCGCTGGTCGATCCGATCCATGTCGGCGACGGGTCGGTTTCACCCCACTTCGACCGCGTAGCGCTGGGTGCCCACCCGGGAGAAGCAGATTGGGGCTTCGCGGAAACGGCATCCAAATTCGAGTTTGGCACAAGAAACTGGCATACGTACGCAGCGTTACCGGATTCGATCGAGTATCTGGGGCAGCTCGGCTGGAGCAATGTCGAGGCGCACTGCTCGGCATTGAGCGACGAGCTGAAACGCCGGCTTTCGAGAGAGCCGGGCGTCACTCTTCACTCTCCCGTTGCCTGGGAAGATAGCTCCAGCCTGGTGATGTTTGGCTTCGAAGGGTGGAACGGAGTCGAGCTCAGCCGGAGTCTTTGGGACGATCACGCGGTCATTCAGCGCCGCGTTCAGGTTCCGAACGGCATTCGAATATCGTGCGCCTACTTCAACTCGGAATCTGACCTCGACAAGTTGTTCGACGGGTTACGCGCGCTGCGCCGGGTGTAGCGAGCGGCGCGAACTGATCGTCGACCATCGGGCGAACGGACGTTACGCGCTGAACCATCACTGATGAATACGACTGGTCAACGAATGAGGCCGGAGCGCTTGACGCATCCGGCCTCGTCTCTGCTGCGGGTTCAGCGAGTCAGGTTACTGAACGGCGATGTCAACGCTCTTGATCAGCACCGGCTGGGTCGGCTTTGATTGCTCACCGAAGGCGTTCGCGGTCACCGGGGTATTCGCGATCTTATCGACCACGTCCAGGCCTTTCACGACCTCACCAAAGATCGTGTAGTTCTTCGGCAAACGCCCACTCATGTCCGCCTGAACGATGAAGAACTGGCTCCCGTTCGTGTTCGGGCCGGCGTTCGCCATCGCGACTGTGCCCTTGGTGTAGTCACGGGTCACCGGCTCGTCCTGAAACTTGTATCCAGGACCACCGCTTCCGGTTCCAGTCGGATCGCCTGTCTGGATCATGAAGCCCTTGATGATGCGGTGGAACGGCACGTTGGTATAGAACCCGTGCTGAGCCAGGAATACGAAGTTGTTGACCGTAATCGGGTCTTCCGATGCCAGCAGGTCGATGACGACGTCGCCGTCGGTCGTGTGCAGCGTCGCTTCGTACTTCTTGCTCTTGTCGATCTCCATCTTCGGAGGCGACGACCACTGCTGCTGTTGATTCGCAGAAGACACGGGCGATTCCTTTCCATTCGACGTACCGGTTGCGGTCGGCGCGGTGCTACTCCCGCCCGAAGACGCGGTTGACGCTGAGCTGCTGCCGCCACAGGCGACCAGGATCGTTACGAGCGTTCCCAGCGCCACAAGGCGCGCCATGGCGCCGATTGGACTGTGAATCCACCCGTCAAGTTGATTGCGCAAAGTTGTTGACTACTCCTCCTGCAAGGTGCGCGATCCCGATCAACGGGACACGCCACCGGGTTTGATCAATCTACTCGAGGTCCGGCGTCGCGCACCTCGGAAGGGAGCGTCGCGGCGAACTGTTCGAAGTTCTTGGCGAACATTCCCGCAAGCTTGTGCGCCTGCGCATCGTACGCGTCCCGGTCATGCCAGGCGTTACGAGGGTTCAGCACGTGCTGCGGGACACCCGGGCATCGCTCCGGGATCATTACCCCGAAGACCGGATCCGGGTCGGACGGGATCTCAAGTAAGGCGCCACTCAGCGCCGCGTGAATCATTGCACGTGTGAACGCGATTGGCACGCGGTCCGAGTTCGCGGCGCTGCCGCCGATCCAGCCGGTGTTCACCAACCAGACATTCGTGTGGTGATCGACGACTTTTTCACGTAGCAATTCGGCGTACACGTGCGGCGGGAGCGCCAGGAACGGCGCGCCGAAGCAGGTGCTGAAGGTCGCTTCAGGCTCGGTCAGGCCGACTTCGGTGCCAGCGACCTTGGCGGTATACCCAGAAACGAAATGGTACATGGCCTGTTCCGGTGTCAGGCGCGATATCGGCGGGAGAACACCGAAGGCATCGGCAGTGAGGAAGATCACGTTTCTTGGGTGGCCGCCGGTTCCGCTGATGGTGTGATTGGGAATGTGCGTCAGTGGATATGCCGCTCGCGTATTCTCGGTCATCGAGTCGTCATTGAGGTCGACCCGCCGAGATACAGGGTCGATGACCACGTTCTCGAGGATGGTGCCGAACTGGCGCGTCGTGCGATAAATCTCCGGCTCCGAGTCAGGGGACAGCCGGATTACCTTCGCGTAACAGCCGCCTTCAAAGTTGAAGATGCCGTGCTCGGTCCAGCCGTGCTCATCGTCACCAATCAACTGCCGGTCGGGATCGGTGGAGAGCGTCGTCTTACCGGTGCCGGACAGGCCAAAGAAGAGCGCGGTATCGCCCTGCGGGCCCATATTCGCCGAGCCGTGCATCGACAGCACGCCTTTGAGTGGCAGCAGATAATGCATGACGGTGAAGATCGATTTCTTGATCTCGCCGGCATACTCAGTTCCGCCAATGATGATAAGCCGCTTATCGAAGTTCAGGATGACGAACGCGTCGGAACGCGTGCCGTCCCGTTCAGGGTCGGAGTGGAACCCGGGGGCCGACAGGACGGTGAACCCTGGTTCACCCTCCAGATGACCTCCCGCGCGCATCTGAATGAACATGTTGCGCACGAACAGGCTATGCCACGCGTACTCAGTCACGATTCGTACTGGCAGGCGGTGCGTTTCGTCGGCACCGACGAAACAGTCCTGTACGTACACATCGCGGCCGGTGAAGTACTCCGCGAGCCGGGCGTGCAGCGCGTCGAACTTCTCCGGCGAAAACTCCTTGTTTCCGTCCCACCAAATCTTGTCCGCGGATGACGGCTGGCGAACGATGAACTTGTCTTTCGGAGTTCGACCGGTGAAACGGCCAGTGGAGACGACCAGCGGGCCGAGATGAGCGATCTGCCCTTCCTGGCGGCGGACGGAGTGCTCGTAGAGGATCGACGTCGGTGGGTTCCAGTAGATTGTGCCGGGGTCGTGAATACCGATTTTCGCCAAACGCTCGTGAGCGTCCGACCTGGCAACTTCCGTTGAACTCATGTGGCCTCCCAGTTCGATCGCACGCGACTCAGCGTAGCGTGCTCCGGATCCCGATTTTCCAACACCGTTTAGCCGAGTTTCCGATTCCCATCAAGCACCGACTCACAATTAGTCGAGGTAGCACCACTGGTTGTCCGCGTAGTCAGCGTCGGTCGATGCTACACCCACTTACGAGACACGGCAATCGACTGGGCTTTGTTGGGTCTCAACGGGCGGAGATTCAAACGCAATACTCTGGCCAGCAGTGTGGCCAACGCGCGTCGAATATAGCAGGATAACGGTCGTTTTGGGAGGGAGCGGCTGAGACGAAGACGCGGCTCACAGGATGAGCATCGCGTCACCGAAACTGAAGAATCGATAACGCTCGGAGATCGCCTCCCGATACGCGTCGAATATGCGTTCCCGGCCCGCTAACGCGCTGACAAGAAGCAGCAGCGTGGAACGCGGCAAATGGAAATTCGTGATCAGCGCGTCGATGGTGCGGAACTCGAAACCGGGAGTGATAAACAATTGCGTCCAGCCCGACGCGCCCGCTGGATGGTTTTCGCTCACGTCAACAGACTCGAGCGTGCGGCAACTCGTCGTCCCGACCGCGATGACTCGGCCCCCACGCTCTCGCGTCTGGCGAATCGCGCTGATCGTTTCGGGGGGAACGTGAAACCACTCGGCGTGCATCTCGTGCTCGCGCACGTCATCCGCCTTCACCGGCAGAAACGTGCCGACTCCCACATGTAGGGTAACTCCGGCGATCCGCATCCCTCGTGATCGCAGACTGTCCAATAGTTCCGGGGTAAAGTGGAGTCCAGCCGTAGGCGCCGCCGCGGAGCCCGCAATATCGGCATAGACTGTCTGATAGCGCTCCGGATCCTTCAGCCGCTCGTGGATGTACGGTGGCAGCGGCATCTCGCCGAACTCGTGTAGGTGCTGCTCGACGACTTCGGGGAACTGAACGACCGCTTGCCCGTCGCCGAAACGCTCGACGATGGTGGCTGTGACACCGGTCTTCCGGCCTGAATTGTCAGCCAGGACAATCTCACTGCCCGGCTTGAGTCGCCGTCCGGGCCGGATCATGGCGCGCCAGCGCTGATCACCGAGCCGGTTCAGCAGCAGGATCTCGGCCCGACCTCCTGTCGGTCGCCAGCCGTGCAACCTCGCGGGAAGTACCCGAGAGTCGTTGACGACGAGCAGGTCACCCTCAGCGAAGTACTCGCCGATGTCGCTGAAAATTCGATGCTCGATGCGATTCCGCGCCCGGTCAAGCACCAGAAGCCGCGAGCTATCTCTGGGCTCGATCGGCGTCTGAGCGACCAACTCATCGGGAAGGACGTAGTCATAGTCGCCGATCAGAACCGGATCGCTCACTACAGAGGGCCGAACATCTCGCATCAGCTAGCGCTCGTCGGGGTCAAAGAAGCTCATCTGCGGATCGTCAGGGCGTTCCCTATACGGGAGCGAAAGGTGACTGTAACCGCGCCGTGTCGCGACGCGGCCGCGCGGAGTGCGTTGCAGAAAGCCCAACTGGATGAGATACGGCTCGTAGACGTCCATAATGGTGTCTGTTTCTTCGCTGGTCGCGGCCGAGAGGGTGTCAACCCCGACGGGACCGCCATCAAATTTCTCGATGATGGTGAGGAGGATCCGCCGGTCCACGTCGTCGAGTCCGAGTTGATCGATCTCCAGCAGATCGAGTGCCTGACGCGCCACGCTCAAGGTGATGTCACCGTCGGCGCGAACCTGCGCGAAGTCGCGCACGCGCCTGAGCAGGCGGTTCGCGACGCGCGGAGTGCCACGCGAACGGAGCGCGATCTCGGTGGCAGCAGTGTGGTCGATGGGCACATCGAGAATGCCGGCCGATCGCCGTACGATATGCTCCATCGAATCGTGATCGTAGAAATCTAGACGAAAGATCGAGCCAAAGCGGTCGCGTAGCGGCGAGGTCATCAGAGCCAATCGCGTGGTGGCACCGACGAGCGTAAAGCGCGGCAGGTTCAAGCGCATCGTCCGCGCGGCCGGTCCTTTTCCCAGGATGATGTCGACCGCGTAGTCTTCCATCGCGGGATACAGCACCTCCTCGACGATCCGGTTAAGCCGGTGGATCTCGTCGATGAAGAGGATGTCGCCCGCCTTCAGGTTGGTCAGGATCGAGACAAGATCGCCCGCTCGCTCGATGGCCGGGCCGGCGGTCACACGCAGGTTGACGCCCATCTCGGCGGCGATGATCGACGCTAGCGTCGTCTTACCCAGTCCCGGGGGTCCGTACAGCAGGACGTGGTCGAGAGGTTCGCCGCGGGCCTGCGCAGCCTGAATGCTGATGCTCAAACCCTCTTTGACTTTTCCCTGGCCGATGTATTCGGATAGCCGTCTCGGGCGAAGTCCGCTCTCGGCGGGGCTATCTTCTTCTCGCATCCGACCGGAAATCACGCGTGTGCTCATCATTCCTCGGCTACGTTACGTCGTGTCGTTCTGAGATGAAGTATACCAATGTCACTAGAACATCCGTACGGTTAGCGCCGGCAATATCCGCCTATTTGGCCTGCGGCGTCTCGGCCTCATCGATCAGCATGATCGGGATGCCGTCCTCGATCCGGTAGCGTCGACCGCATGTGTCACACACCAGTTTGTCGTTTTCGAGTCGCACCGATGTTTTGCAGACCGGGCACGCGAGGATCTCGAGCAACTCATCGCTGATCGGTTTGCTGCCCTGATGTTCCATCCAACTCTCCTTCTCTGGCCTGTCCTCCCGACCTCAACGTTCACATCTTATCAGGCTGGAGTCCAAGCTCGACCATCGCTTTTGCCGTTGAGCGAAGCAATTCATCGTCCCCTCCAAGACCGAGTTCTGCAATCCCTTGTCCGATCTGATCAGTGAGTGAATCGAGATCATTGGACCTTGCTTGCAGGTTGAGGTCGATCGTCTCCGCGACGTCAACCTGCTGCGGTCTCGGCCAGGGAATTCCCGTGACGTCGCTCAAAACTCGCCAGTAGCCAGCAACCATGTCATTCAACGTGTGGTGCCGTTCCACGAAATCGCGCGCGTTCGAGCCGAGCCGTCGAGCCAGATCAGGATCGAATATGAGCGCCCGCAGCAGCGCCTCAACCGTCTCCTCTTCCAGGGCGTCAACCGGAACCTTCGCGACGACGTCGTCCGGAAGCGCTCGAAATGAGCCGGCGTCGCTGACGAGCGTCGGCCGCCCCAGCCGCCATGATCCTCAGCAGGCTGGCCGATGTCTCCCCGGCGGTCGGAAAGCGAAGATTGACCAGAGCGTCGGACGCGGCGGCCACCAGCCTCGCCGTTCGGTCGTCGACGAACCCAAGCGTCTCGACGATTCCCTCGAGCCCGTACATTCCGATCCAGCGCTGAAGGGGCACATGTGGCGAGACGCTCCCCGCCACCAGCATGTAGACCTTCGCATTCCGCCGTATGCGACTGAGGGCGCGCAATACGACGTCAAGACGCTTGTACGGATTGATCATCGTGATTGACGCCACGATGAACGAATCCGGCGACAGCGATAACGCGTCGCGCGCCTGATCTCGGTCGACCAGGAGTGGTAACCGTATTCCCATCGGCACGACACTGACGTTCGATTCAGGTGTCCAGGCGCTGAGTTGATCGCGATTGAACTCGCTGTGGACGATTACGTGTTGGGATGACCGGATCACGTCTTCGGAGAGTGGGAAGTCAAACAGCGAATGTGGCAGTCGACCCTGCAGCACTCGTTCGGCCGTCCTCGCGCCCTCCTCTCCGTATTGTCGCGACATCGCGGCGCGATAAGCAGCCGCGCCTCCACGCCGCGAGACCATCGACAGCCGGAGATGGTGGAGAATCGTGTCGTGCAGCACGACGACGCCGGGACGCCGCAAGGCAACCTCGTACATATACGCGTGCGCCGGGCTATTGCCGAACTGATACACCACCGTCGCATACGGCGCGCGCTTGTCTCGTCGTTCGAACTCTCTCGCTGGAAAGATGCGGAGATCACCGAACGACTGGAACGGCGCCGGATCGTACCCGTCGACGAAGACGTCGATTGGCCAGTAGCGGCCAACAACCTCGAGCAACTCTTCATTGTAGAGTGAGATTCCGGATTGAACCGGCCGCAACGGCGTAAACCAGGCGATCCGCCGCGCTAACGCGTCAGGCATGTGACGTGAGCCGCTCGACGACCCGATCCCAGCGGATCCTGGCGACTCGCGATTGGCCGCGTTCTCCGTAATCTCGCGACAGGTCAGGATCACCCATCAGACGGTCGATCCCAGCCGCGATCTGGTCAGGAGTCGGGCTCTCGACCACGACGCCGGTCTTGCCGTGCTCGACGAGCTCCAGCACTCCGCCCGAGTCGGCCGCGGTCAGAACTGGTTTTCCCGCCGTGAACGCTTCGACGGTCACCAGTCCAAAATCCTCATCGACAGGCGCGTAGTAGACCGCCCGCGCGTGATTGTAGAGACGGACCAGCTCGTCATCCGTCACTTGCCCGGCAAAGGTCACTCGGCCATCGAGATCGAGCCGATGGGCGAGCGATCGCAGTGCATCCGCGTCCGGACCGTCACCGGTAATCACCGCCCGATACGGGCTTTTGGTGAGGGCCAGCCCTTGGAGCAGGAGATCGACGCGCTTGGTGCGATCCAGCCGCGAAACGCTCAAGATGTAATCGTCAAACGACTCGGGAGAGAGTCCTGCCAGGTTGATCGGGACGTGCAGGGGAACGGCATCGAATCCAATCGATCGCTTCAACCGCCCCGCGACGTTCGCCGAATTGGAGTAGAGGGCCACACATTCACCGAGCCCACGGCGATCAATTTCAACGATGCGATGTCGCGTCGCCACATCTTCCGGTGAATTGGTGAAATCGCTCAAGGGGGTGCCGAACCAGTCGTACGCTTGTCGATGTTGGTGGATCACCCAGGCGACTTTGCGTCGGTGCTTGACCGCCCAGGTCGGGAACTTCGTGCAGATCACAAGATCGATAGGCACGCCGTTGGCTTCTGAAAGATCGAGCATGCGCCAGGCGAGAGCAGACTTGAGGATCTCCTCCTTCGGATACCACTTGAAGGGAAGTGCCACGACGTCGACCAGATGGCCATGCTCACGAAACGCGGCGCGTAGGCCGTCGACGTGATTCTCGGCGCCACCTCGCACAAATGGCACTTGCGAAGCGCAAATGACGATGTTCATTCGTGCCGGACGTCCGCGTTCAGCGCCAGTTCGAGGTCTCGCTGCCGCTCATCGAGCAGCGCGATCGCGCGAACCAGGGCTTCGTTGAAGGTGTTCTGCTGCTCGACAATCGGATTGACGTACCAACGCAGCAGCAATCTGGTGCCCCGCTTGGCGAAGGCGAGCGCGCGACCCGCGACCGGCGTGCTCCACGTCACCGGCAAATGGGCCGAGATCGTGGCCAGGTCGACCAGCTCAGACACCATCGAGGACGCGGACGAAGCGGGTGGCACGTCCAACGCCGCACGCGTATCCCGCGTTCCGCCGAACGGCGGCACGAATGGCTTCCAACGCCTCCGCCACGTCCCGCGCCTCTGACTGCATGGCTGAATTCGATTGGCTCACAAGCTACGCCGCCTTTCCCACCACCACGGTCTTGGTCCGCAGAAGGCTCGCATACACGCCGCGCACACGCTCGAACCACTCTTCCTCGCTCACGACCTTGGCCCGCCCGTGCTCACCCATCTCCGACGCCAGCCGCGGCGACGCCGTGATCGCGTCGATAGCGTACGCCAACCCAGCGACGTCGCCGAATTCGACGAGCAGCCCATCCTGTCCGTCGGTTACCACCGACGGGATGGCGCCGGCCAGCGCGCCGATTACCGGAAGGCCGTTAGCCCAGGCCTCCATGAAGACCAGGCCAAACGATTCGGTGCGTGAAGGCAGCGCCAACATGGAGGCCGCCGCCAGCAGATCGCGACGTTCCTCGTCCGAGACGAAGCCCAGCGCATGGATCCCTTCGCGTTCTTTGCCGGAGAGCGATCGAAGAACTCGATCGACGTCTGCCATCATCGGTCCAGCCATGACCAGGTGTACGTCCGATCCTGTCTGGCGCAGCTGGTTGACCGCCTCGATCAGGTGAATCGTACCCTTGTCGTATGCCGCGGCGCCGAGAGCGAGCACGATGGCCCCGTCGATACCGAGTCGTTCTCTCATCGCTTCTCCGGCGCCACCGGTGACCGATTCGACGTCGATTCCGGCGCCGACGATCCGAATCTTAGACTCGTCGACTCCCGAGGACCTGAGATAGTCCGCTTCAAGCCCGGTGAGGACCATCAGCGCGTCGGCGCGCCGCAACAACTCAATCTGGTGCGGCATAGTGTAGTAGCGGCGAACCCTGGAATCGTGCGCCTCTCCAAGATGAAGAAACGGCGTGATGACGTGCGGAACGCCGTGGCGCCGCGCCAGTCTTTCCGCCGCAACGATCATCGATTCGAACGCGATGTTGGCAGAGTTGACCAGGTCGGGGCGCTCAATCTGGCGCAGTTCCTCATCGAGCGTCGGCAGCCACGGGCCGAATCGCGATCCCGCCGCCAGCAACAATCCGCGACCGGGAATCGCAACGCGCGTTGATTCGGCCATCACACGACGAATAGCGCGATGCGTCAACGACGCCGCCGGGAGATGTCGCACCGGCACGCGCGTAATTTTGACACCGTTGTGCTCCGACTGGCGTTCGTCCACACGTTTGCGACGAGGATCCCAGAAATATTCGAGATCCCACGCGTCGCTGGTGACAACCTGAACGCTGGCGCCGCCACGCGCGAAACGCTCGGAGAACGCCTGAAAATACCGCTCTGAACCGCCACGAAACGGGTAGTAGCGCTGGATGACGTGGGCGTAGGCAGGCGTTCGCTGGCTCACGGAGTCGCCACTGGTGTCGCCTCCGGACTGGCCTGGGGCGTCGAGTCGAGGGCGGCGATCCGATCCTTGGCGAGGTTGCCATAGACCGAACCTGGCTGGGCATTTTCGGCCTGCTGATACATCTGTCGCGCCAGGTCGGGCTGTGGCGTGGCTTCGTTCTCATAGAGCTGGCCGAGCAGGTACAAGGGCTGTGGGTCCTTCGGATTCAAGTCGTGAGCCTTCTGCAACTGAAGCTCGGCGTCAAGATTGTAGCTGTACTGCATCAGCACGGTCCCGAAAGCGATTCGCAGCGAAATATCGTCCGGCTTCAGCTCGATCGCCTTGTCGTACCACTGGATCGCTTCCGTGCCGCGACCGGAATTGGCCAGCAGGTCCGCCAGAATGATCATCGCATCGACGTCGTTCGGATTCTGCTGAAGCCTGGCACGCATCTGAGACTCCTCCGCCCCTGGAGTGACCTGAACGGTGTTGTTCGAGTTGCCTGAGCTTCCGCCGCCGCCGAAACCACCTGGCAGAATGACGACCAGAAATCCGAGCAGAATGGCGCCGATGCCGATGGCGCTCAGGAGAGGCAGGAGAGCGCTCCGTTTGGGTTTTGATCGTGCGGGTGGTTTCCTCCCGGGCCGACCGCTCACGCTGTTCCTCTCATGCGGTGACGTCGATCGAATGATCCGACAGTAGCATACGAATTACGTCACCATGCGGCCAGATTCCGCCGAACCTCCGGTTGTCCAGAACGCTCGGACATGACCGCAATTTCTTGACAGGTGTTCGAATCACCGACTATAATCCCATGCGCTTGGCGATCGTTCAGGCAATGCCGAGGTGGCGGAATAGGCAGACGCGCTAGCTTGAGGGGCTAGTGCCCGTTTAGGGCGTGGGGGTTCAAGTCCCTTCCTCGGCACCGCACAAGCTCAGAAATGGGCGATTAGCTCAGCTGGAAGAGCGCCACGTTTACACCGTGGATGTCAGAGGTTCGAGCCCTCTATCGCCCACGAACGTGGGTCGCCCACGAGCGATCTGCCGAGGTAGCTCAGTCGGTAGAGCACGTGACTGAAAATCACGGTGTCGCCAGTTCGATTCTGGCCCTCGGCACCCACAGAAACCCCAATCAGACGCGGAAAACGCAAGCCCCGGCCACGATGACCGGGGCTCTTTCTTGCGGTTTGACAGCCACCGGGATTCAACCAGCCCGAAAGATGCTGGTCCAACGTCGCCGCGGCTTCCCGTTGCATGTCGGGTAATACATAGCTGTACACGTCCAACGTCACACCGATCGTGCTGTGCCCGAGTCGCTCTTGAACGACCTTCGGGTGAATCCCTTGGGAGAGCATCAGCGCGGCCGCCTCCGCTGCCTCAGATCAACCCCCCGCGTCTTCAGGCGCGGGGTAGCGCCTCACCCGCAATCCTCGACCCTGTAATAGGATGACGCTCGATTCAATCGCGATCTGGAATTAGGCGACCATCGTTCGGTCGAATGATCGAGACCAACGGGTGCCGGTGCATGCCGGTCGTTCTCTCGCTTGTTGTCATCATCCCGCTTGTCGCGTTCTGGGTGTGGATGGCGCGAGATCTGAACCGCAACGAATACCTGCGCGATGATAAGAGCAAGTTCTGGACGATGATGCTGGTCTTATTCAACGTGTTTGGCGCGATTGCATACGACTGGTATGTGTATCAGAACCCGACAGATGCTCACGAACCGTAACCACGCTTGGTTGAAGACACCGGATGGTGTGTAACCACATAGAAACGGCCCGCCTGACCGAAGCCAAGCAGGCGCGTTGCGTATGCCGCTCTGCGGCATGGCGTGGTCAGACTGGCGATCCAATCGCACCGCTGCGCAAATTCTCCAACGGCAAGCGTTCGTCGGTCGTGTACGAGTGCGCGACTCCGGCCAGGACGATCGCCTCGAACGCGGCGGCCATGAACTCGTACAACGGGCGCGCCATGCGAGCCGGCACGTCGCGTGCACGCACCGATTGACAGGACTCCGCCAGGCGCCGGCCGATCGTCCGGGGTCATTCGAGCGCTAGGAGGCCAGCCGAGCGGACCCCCTCGACTATTTCCGGGACGATACGGCATCGTCCTGAGCCGCTGGTGGGGTGGCGTATTACGCGCCAGGCTTTCGGTACTTGACTTGCTTGACCTTGCGCAGAGCATCCAGCGTTTCGTCGACAGTCATCAGTACCGTCGTTTCAAATGAACTAAGCGCACCACCGCTGCTAATCGCCAGCGCAACTGCGGTCATGGATACGTTGTCAGGAGCCTCCCATAGGTTGTAGCCGTCGTATTCGCCGAAGGCATACCAGAACCCATGGAGCGTCCCACCGACTGACTCAATGTACGCCTGCGCGGCCTTGCGGCGATCCTCTGGATTATCGACCAACTGAGCCCACGTCTCCGGCGTATAGCTGAACCTCGTTAGGTAGAGTGGCATCGTCGTCCCTTTCTCGAAAGCCGACCCCGCACGATTCGCGGTTAGGCGTCAATGTCTGGGCCTCGCGGGCAGCCTATACGGCGCTCGTGTGGCGTGTCCTGCGAGACTGGCGGGGATTCCCCCTTAACCTGACGTATGCGACCACCTACCTCTCCCCACTTCCCCAGCGGTCGTTCCTCGTGAGCGGCCGCCGCTCATGCTTAACGGTATGGACCGACACGAACATAGTGGTGAGTGTGGTCACCTGTTGGCAGCTTCGCGACTTCGTTTGGGGTTGCCACTTTTATCGAGATACCGTCCCTCTGCACTGTGTTGTCGAATTGGAACACCTGCCAATAGGTGGTGCCCCACTGTCAACCTCAATTTTGACCAGGAATTCGCCCGAAGGTATGCGGAACCTTGGATCTCTAAACCCCGGAAAGAAGTACGACTTATCCGTCCAGCCGTGGCTGTCTCGGTCATCATCAAGTTTGACAAGCACGTCCATCTGTTCGTTACGGCCAGGGAAGATGTCCACGGCAAGATCTTGGGAGAAGATCCGTCGGTCGAATAGATGTCCAACCTGTTGTCCAAACGTGATCTCCATGGGTAACGGCTCAGGCAATTTGACCCAACGGCCATTGGTCACGACGATTGGTGGTTCTGCACCGTCGAGCGGAAAGAATGAAATCGTCGCGCGACAACTCACAGCCGGGTATCGTGATCTTACGAAACGCCATGGCAAGAGTCTCATCCTGGCATTAGCAACACGAGCACTGAGAAATCTTCCCTTGGGTCTGACTCGTTCAACTGACGGTCCTATGGTGTCCGGCATGTCGTAGACATCGCCCGGTGTGATCGTGATCTCGGGCTGTTTGATTGCCTCGAAGAACGCTGCCACAGCCATGCTTCCTATCAACGATAGGGCCGCTCCTAGTAATAATAGCAGCATCAACCCTCCCCTGTGCTCGTGAATGCAGTACCCTTACGCGTGCCCCTGCGGGCACGAACGCATCCGAACGATTGCGCATCGGCACGGATTATGCCTCGCGTACGTACGGACGTTCCTGAACGATTACGAACGGTCCGCTGGGGACTGAGAATCTCGGTGTCGCCAGTTCGATTCTGGCTCTCGGCACCCACTGAAACCCCAATCAGACACGGAAAACGCAAGCCCCAGCCACAGCGACCGGGGTTGCTTTTTGGTCGCGGAACCAATTTTGACCGGGCCGAGAAGCTATTGACGTGAAACCCGCTGACCGGTCGCGTGTTGATGGCGAGCGGGGCTGCTCGATTCGTTCCGAACGTATCTTTGACCCGGACGATGGCCGTCAAGCCAGAACCCGCTAACGGCCCGATGCTGGCATAGACCTCGCCCTATCCTCTCCGCTGCAGGCGCGGATCGAGGAGGTCTCGCAGTCCATCACCGAGCAGGTTGAGTGCGAACACCGTTAGCACGAGCCCGAGACCGGGGAAGATCATCGTCCACGGAGCCTGCTGCAGGAAGACTTTGGAGTCGCTCAACATGGTGCCCCACGACGGAATGTCTGGGGGTGCGCCCGCGCCAAGGAACGACAGCGTAGCCTCACCAAGCACCGCTTCCGCGAAGACGAAGCTTACCTGGACAATCAACGGGGAGAGGCAATTCGGGAGCACGTAACGCCAGGCGATGCGAGTTTCTGTGTTGCCGACAGAGCGCGCCGCTTCGACGAACGGTGATTCGGCCAGCCCGAGGACGATGCTGCGCATCACTCGGGCAAGCCTGGGAATGGCGACGATGCTCAATGCGAGGACGACATTCGAGACCGCCGCACCCCGGGCAGCCATGATGCCGATCGCCAGGATCACACTGGGGAAGGCCATCATCTCCGTCCATCAGACGCATGATGGCCACACCGACTCGACCGTAGAAACCAGCGATCAGCCCGATCAGAGTTCCACCGAAGAGGGAAGCGGCCGCGACCGCGAATCCGACTCCGAGAGAAAGACGCGCGCCGTAGAGCACTCGGCTGTAGATGTCCCGGCCCTGGCCATCCGTGCCAAGAAGTGCGAACCGCTCGGACTCTTCAGGCGATCGATGCCTACGATGGTGTTTGGATCGTGAGTGGACAGCAGAGGGGCAGCGAGCGCTGTAATCGCCATGAGAATGAGGACGACCCCGCCAATCATGATTGCCTTTTGGTTGAGAAGCCGAGCAAAGCTGCGTCGTCGAGCTGACTGCTTCAAGCTACCAGCACGTTGTTCCGTCAGAGTGCCCGCCATCAGTTCCCCCTCGCGGGTGGACGCTCATATACCGCGTCAGACCCGGCGAATCCTCGGGTCGATCACCGCATAAAGGAGATCGACGACCAGATTGACCAGAACGTAGATCGCCGAAATGACCAACACTGCTCCCTGCACCAGCGGGAAATCTCGCCGGCCGATCGCTTGAATCAGCAGCCGGCCCACGCCCGGAATATTGAAGATCTGCTCGGTCACCACCGCGCCGGAGAGAAGTGCCGCGACGATCAGGCCGATGACGGTCAATAGCGGGATGAACGCGTTGCGAAGAGCATGCCGGTAGATGACCGAGTGCTCGTTGAGGCCCTTTGCGCGCGCGGTCCGCACGAAATCCTGGTTCAGCACCTCCAGCATCATCGACCGTGTCATCCGTGCGAGAAGTGCCGCCTGTGCGACGCCGAGCGTGATGGCCGGCAGGATCATGTACTTGAGAGACGTCCACAAACCGCTAGAGAGTGGCTCGTACCCCGCGACTGGAAGTGCACGCCACTGAACCGCAAAGAGGAGAATCAGGTTCAGCCCAAGCCAGAAGGTCGGCATGGAGATGCCGAGCATGGCGATTCCCATTGAACCGACGTCAATCCACGAGCCGCGCCGCCTTGCAGCGATGATTCCGCTCGGCAGGCCCACCACGATTGCGACGAGCGATGAGAGGATCGTCAAGAGGAGTGTCGGCTGCGCCCGCTCCAGGAGAGCGCTACTGACCGACTTGTCCAGGAAGAGCGAACGCCCCAAGTCTCCCCGTGCTACGCGGCTCAGCCATTCGGCGTACTGGATGGGAAGCGGGCGATCGAGGCCGAGACGCTGGCGCATCTCCGTCCGCTGCTGCTCGGACGCGTCCGGCCCGAGCATCACGCCGACTGGATCGCCAGGAGTCAGGTGCAACAGCAGAAAAACGCCGGTCGCGACGAGTAGCATGACCGGGATTGTCAGGATCACGCGCCGAATCGTATAGGCGAGCATCTCAAGCTCCTGGTTGAACACAAGGATAGAGGATGCATCTGACACTTCTACGACAGCAACGAACCGGCCGTCGAGAGCACGCGTCGCGGCCAGCCGTCACGCGAGGCACCGTCCCGTTGATCGGGACGGGGCCTCGCGTCAGGTTACTTTGCCAGTCCGACGTTCCAGAAATACCAGTCCGCCGGGTTGGTGTACCCCTGCATTTTCTTGCTCGACGCTCTTAGCAAGAAGTTGTCACCGCACTTGACGAAGGGCCATTCCTCATAGATCAGCGCCTGATACTTATCGATGATCTGCTGCTGCTTCTGCTGATCGGGCTCAGCGATCATGTCGCTGACGAGCTGATCCTTCTCGGCGTTGTCCCAGAAGCCGGGCCATGCTTTGTCGTTGAAGGGCTGTGTCGCTGGATGGGAGTAGCCGGAGTGCCCGGTCAGGAAGATCTCGTAGACATCCGGCTTGGATCGGTTCTGGACGAGCGTAGCCCAGTCCGAAACGACCAGTTCCACCTTCATGCCGATGGCTTCCATCTTTTGCTTGATCAAGTTGGCCATGTTGAAGTTGTACGCGTACTCCTTGGTTGCCAACCAGCGGACCGTCTGCCCGCTGTATCCGGCGTCCTTTAGGATCTGCTTCGCCTTCTCCGTGTCGGGATGGTTGTAAACGTCGTTTCCAGCATCGCTGTGCCAGACCGTTTCCGGGGCGGCCACGCTGGCGTCCAGCCGAATGAACTCCTGGCGGCCGAACCCGGCAATCATGGCTTCCTGGGCGGAGAAGGAGAGCGCCACGGCCTGGCGCAACCGCTTGTCCGTGAACAGCCCTTGCTTCTTGTTGAAGTGTGGACAGTACCAGTAGTACGGCTTGACGATCCAGGTATTGACATCCGGATTGCTCTTCAGGCTGTCGTACTGATCCGGCGGTACCGTGTCGGCAAAGTGATACTCGCCGGTGACGACGCCGTTTATGCGGACCGAGTCGTCGGGAACCGGGATGATCTGCAATTCGTCGACGACAGCGACCTTCTTTCCGGCGGTGCCGTCCGGAGCCTCGCTGCGAGCGGAGTATCCATCGTAGCGTGTAAGGCGGATGAAGCGATCGACCTGATGTTCCGTGAACTTGAACGGCCCGGTGCCGATATGCTTGTCCTCCGGGAGCTTGTCCTTTGGATAAGCATCGGCAATCTCGGCTGGCAACACGAACGCTTCAGCCAGCGCCAGGAAGTCGAGCAAAACTCCTGTCGGCGCCGTGAACGTCATCTTGACCGTGTTGTCGTCCGGTGTTTCGAGCTTGTCCACACGGCCCATGATCTGCTTGCCGCGGCCGGTCAGATTACCCCATCGTTTCAGTGACGACACGACGTCGGCAGAGGTCATAGCCTTACCGTTGTGAAATTTCACCCCTGTACGCAGTGGGAACTCGAAGGTTTTGCCGTCAGCGCTGAACCGTCACCTTTTCGGCCAGCATTGGCTGCGGCGCGTATTTCGAGTCGCGTGCCATCAGCCCTTCGAACATCTGTGTAGCCACGTTGGACGTGATAGTTGCCGTCGTGAACATAGCGTCCGCCAGAGCTGGCGGCTCGCCGATGACGCCAATTTTCAGCACTCCGCCCTTGGGAAGTGTGTCGACGCTTGCGGCAGTGGATGCTGTGGTGGCGCTCGCCTGTGGGCTGGCCCCGATCTTCGGCCCGGTTGTCGGCGTCGTCGTGCTCGCACCGCCGGAAGCGGCGCTTGTGGACGTCGAAGCGGGCGTAGAGCTGCTACCACCACCACACGCGGCGAGAAGCGCCGCGCCGGCCATACCAGTTCCGAGCACCAGAAAACTGCGGCGGCTGAAGCGTCTGCTCAGCGGTCGCGGGTCACGCTCCCAATTTGACATGGCTGTAACCCCCTGTGACTATTCTGCTCCCCCGCGGTGGCAAAGCCCCCACTCTGCCAAATCTTGACCATCGGGGTCGCATTGTCGCGCACTATTACATTAGTTCAGAAATCAAGTTCATGTCAAGACAGACAATTGGGTCGACGGAAATTGTCAATGCCATCGCATTGAAGCTAACCTGAAACGAATTCTTCGCGGAAGAGGACTGAAACGGCGTACAAACGGCACGTCTCTGGTCCCTGCGCCGTTGTGCATGGCGTCACGAGCTGGGACGCTCAACGACAGCATCCGGCGAAGGCCGGCTTACGCTGCGTGGATCCATGCCGTGGGAAACCGCGGCAAGATAATTGGTGTCCAGATGGCCAACCGACCAATTGAAGTCGACGAGCCGCGGTCAAGTCTGAGGCCAAACTGTTACACGCGCTCGATGGTCTTTACGGATTTGACACGCGCTTTCGATCACACTATGACTGAGCGATCGATGATCCGGGGCGCCGCAAATCACCGTCGAAGAGAGTGGCGAATCCCACCAGGAGATCATCGGTGCAGCGTACGGGAGAAGACGATGGCAGAAACACATCCAGTTCGATTGAGTCCTGAAGAGATCCACAGGCAGGCGAAGGAGTATTTCGGCGAGTTCGGTTTGGGAATGGAACTGACGCTCGACTCTCCCGCGCATCTGCGTTTCGAAAGCCCGGATGGTTTTGTCGAGTTGCAGGCGCGGCCGGACAATGAACGGCAGGTTCGGCTGACGATCGACCATAGGAACTGCGAGACGGAAGTCCGTGGTTTCCGCAGGCTGATCGCGCACGAGAGCAACGCCGGACGCGAGGCGATGCCGGGTGAGCACCATCTCCCGACCGACAAAGAATCCGGAACGCTTCCGCCAGACTGACGACCATCATTTCGGTTTCAGATTGATTCGAGATTTGCACTGAACCGCTCCCTTCGGCCCGACCAGCCGAAGGGAGTTCTAGCTGCCGACATAATTTCCCCGGCTTCGCGTACTGCGCGGGAACCTGAAGCATTCTGTCTCGCCGTTGACTCACCCGTTGGAGCGAGCCGTCGAACCATCACAGAGATGCTGGTTCGGGACGCACAAACTGTCGGCAGTCGTGCCCTTAGCGTTGCGACCAGGGATCGAGCGCGTCCCTCAGTCCGTCACCAAGGAAGTTGAACGCCAGCACCGTGACCGAAAGCGCGATCGCAGGGAAGAGCAGCATGTATGGATAGGATCGCAGGTAGCGGATCGCTTCACTGATCATCAGCCCCCAACTCGGCGTCGGAGGGGTCACACCGAGGCCGAGAAAACTGATGCCGGCCTCATACAGGATCGCTCTCGGTATACCCAGCGTCACCGTGACGATGATCGGTGCGAGCGTATTCGGAAGCACGTGACGGAACATGATGCGGCGGTTGGAGGCTCCCGATCCGTGCGCAGCCTCCACGAACTCCTTCTGTTTGAGCGAGAGGGTCTGAGCCCGGACAATTCTCGCCACGGTTAGCCAGCTGATTAATCCAAGACCGATGAAGACGCCGAGCAGTCCGCCGAGCTTCGAGTTCAGTTCAGCGACACCTTGCATGAACCCACCGCCAGGCTGGTCGAGCACACCTCGCAGGAACGTCATAATGATGATGACGAACAACAAACTGGGCATGGCGTACATGACGTCAACCAGACGCATCAACGCGGTGTCGGTCTTGCCCCCGTAGAATCCGGCTGCCAGACCGACCGGAACACCAATGACCACGATGACGATCTGCACCACGATGCCGACTGAAAGCGAAATGCGCGCGCCGAACAGCAAGCGGCTGAGCATGTCGCGACCAAGCTGGTCGGTACCGAGCGGGTGTGACAGACTCGGAGATTTGTTGATCGCCCCGTAATTTTGGTCCGAGTAGCTATACGGGCTGACTATCGGTGCGAATATGGCGAGCACCGCCAGCGTGATGATGAAGATCGCCGACGCCGCGGCAAGCCGATTCCGCTTGAAGCGTCGAAACGCATCGAACCAGAGGCTGCTCTGGCGTGCTGAACGTTCCCAGCCACGATCCTGGATTTCAGTCGCGGCGGTAGTCGATGCGTGCTCCATGATAGGTTCTCCCGATCCAGGTCCTAAGACAACTCGATGCGTGGGTCGAGAAACTGGTAAAGAATGTCCACGACCAAGTTCATCACTGAAATCAACGCGCCAAAGAGCAGTACCGTTCCGAGGATCACGGGATAATCTCGGTTCGAGATGCTCAACACAAAATAGCGTCCCATGCCAGGAACCGAGTAGATCGATTCGACGAAGAAAGACCCGGTGACAACCTCAGCCAGGATCAATCCCGTGACAGTGATGACCGGCAACAAGGCGTTCTGGATGCAGTGACGAATGACTACCCGGGTCTCGCGCAGCCCCTTGGCTCGCGCCGTCCGCACGTAATCCATCTTCAGCACGTCCAGCATGCTCGACCGCGTGTATCGCGCCAGCACGGCGGCAGGATAAAGTGACAGCGCGAAAGCGGGAATCAGGATCTTGCTGCTGAACACGCCGTCCCATCCCCCCGTCGCCACCATGTGAAGACGGCTCGCAAAGATCGAGAACCAGGACCGACACCACCACGTACGGTGGGGTCGAGATCCCGATGATCGCCGTGAAGCTCGTTATATAGTCGACCCAGCCGTTGTGCCGCACGGCGCCGACGACCCCAAGCGTCACGCCAACGACGATCGCAAACGCCATCGCGACCAGGCCCAACTTGAGTGAAACAGGGAACGCGGCCTTGATGATGTCAGAAACCGTTTGCGATCGCTGAGCGTACGACGGTCCAAAATCACCGTGGAGCACGTTACCCAGGTAGTTTACATACTGCTGCCACAACGGCTTGTCGAGTCCGTAGGCTTTGTTGAGGCGTTCCAGAACGATCGGGGGAATCGGTTTATCGCCCTGATTGGACCAGGGGCCGCCGGGCGTCGCGTGCATCAAGATGAAGGTGATCGTGTAGATCGCCAACATCGTCGGGATCAGCATCAGCACACGCCGCAAGATGATGGCTCGTCGATTCATGATTTCGTGCCTTTATCCGGTCGCCGGTCGGTCCGCGCACCGGTCCGTCCCGGCGGGACGGACCGGCGCGACGACATGCGTCACGTCACGATCGTGGTTGATCGACCAGACGACTAGCCTAGTGCTTCGCGATTTCGATCTGGTTGCCGTGCACGGATGTCAGCAATGCCTGAAGGTGCAACTTCTTGACGTACGGCTTCACCAAATAGTAGTTGACATCGTGGTAGAGCGGAATGACCGGTGAATCCTGGGCGATGATCATGCCGGCATCCTGATACTCCTGCACACGTTTGGCCTCGTCGGTATCAGTCCGCGCCTTCTCGACCGCCGAGTCGAACTGTGCGTTGTTCCAGTGGCTGGCGTAGTGATCGCTGGCATGCGTGAAGTTTTGGTTATACCAGTTCGACGGGTCCTCGAAGTCAGAGCCCCAGTTACCAATGTAAATGTTGTATGGAGCGTTCGCTTTTGACTGTCGCCAGTCGTTATACGAGGTGCGCTCGATCGGCTCCAGCGTGATATCGATGCCGAGGTTCTTCTTCCACGTCTGCTGCAGATACTCCGCATCCAGCTTGTAGTCGTCGGTGCTGATGTAGACCATCGAGAGCTTGACCGTGCTTGGGTCCGCGATTCCGGCGTCGGTCAGCAGCTGCTTGGCCTTGGCCAGGTCCTCTCCGATCGTCGCTTTTTCGTTGTATCCCGGGATGTCCGGCGGCAACAACGTCGGAGCAGGAACCACCTGTCCGTGCCGCACCTGGTCTGCCAGAGTCTTCCGATCCGCCGACATCGACAGCGCCTGACGGAACTTGACGTTGCTGGTTGGCTGGTTGGTGCAGTCGCAGATGACGAATCGCGTGTAGGACGCGGTCAGACTGACAAGCTGCTGGCTGAGCGTCGCGTCACCCTTCACCCGGTCGAAATCCGAAGAAGGCACCTGGGCGAAGTCAATCTCGTTGTTCTCATAGGCGACGATACCCTGAGCGAGCTCGTCCTGGTAAAGAGGGTAGACGACTTTGGCGATGGTCGGCTTCGGGCCCCAGTAGTTGGGGTTTTGCGCAAGACTGATGCTCTCGTTGTGCTTCCACTCAGTCATCTTGAACGGTCCGCTGCAGACGACATTGGCCGCCTCGGTCCACTTCTCGCCCTGCTTGTCGATGACGTGCTTAGGAACCGGGTAGTAGGTCCAGGTCGTTGCAAGCAACGGGAAATACGGTGTCGGAGCCGAAAGCGTCACTTTCAACGTATTGTCGTCCACCGCGGTGACGCCAATGGCATCGATCGATGCACCGTTCTTCACCGCGTCCACGACGCCCTTGATTGGGTAGAGCGCTGGGATATAGGCAGACTTGGTCTCCGGCTGCAGCACGCGCTTCCAGCTCCAGACAAAGTCATTCGCGTTCATTGCCGTGCCGTCGGACCACTTCAAACCGCTCTTCAAGATGAAGGTGTATTCTGACGCGTCCGCGTTGGCCGAGAATTTGTCGGCCATGTGCGGTTCGACCTTGCCGGTGTCCTGATTCACGCCGACCAGGCCGTCAAAGATGTTGAACATGACGCCGAGTTCGGTGCCGCCGGACGTTACCTGTGGATCCATCGTAGACGGTTCAGAAAGCGGAAGCCGGATCGTCTGATCCGCCGCAAGATCGGTGGAACCCGAACTGCCGCTCGCTGCCTGAGTTGAGGCAGATGTGGCAGCAGACGTGGCCGTCGACGCTCCACCTCCCGATGCCGTGGTCGATTGGCTCGCGGTCGTACTGGCCGGTGTCGTCTTGCTGCTCGACCCGCCGCACGCCGCCAGCAAGGTCGCCGCGGCCGATGCGCCCAACCCGAGCATCGCGCCACGAGCAATCAGCGATCGTCGGGTCAGACGAGAAATGAGCTGATCCGCCCGGCGGACACCGCGATTGAATTCCTCGGTAGGAGTATGCAAATCATGACTTTCGGACATGTGTCTCCCCCTCAATCGGCACACGGAGCAATCCGTCGTTGGCTCAAAGCAGTCGCGTCTCGATGAGCCAGAATCGCCCGGCAATCTCGTCACTCAATTCACGCGTTGACGTGTTATTACGGAATGGTCGCCTCAAGATAATCAATCACGTCGACAACGGAACGCCACCCCAGTTCCGCAAATCCCCTCCTCTCGAGCATGGCGAGCAGTCGCGCGACACACCATCCCGCCGGGCAGCTAAAGCACGTTCCCGTTGCTGGGCGACCGAAATCAGTTGCGTGTCAAGCGTCAATCCCGAGGGATCAATTGACATTGACCGAGATTTCTGCTCGACCAGTGCCTTGCGCTATACCGAGACTGGAATGCGGCGCAAGATTCAAAAACTAGCTTCAATCAGCCCATATTTCTGTGGATCGTGCGCTCATCGTATGTTCACGCTCTGACATTGTCAACAACCCGATACCCGGTTCACCTAACCGTTAGCGGTCCTACACGTGCGGCGTTCAACTCCGCGACTGTTGACGCCACCACACGTACATGCCATTAACCAGACACGAACCCTCACGTGTGATTCAGAACGCCAGGAAACGAGGAAGCGATGGCAACCGACCACGACGGTATACCCGGCACCTGGCCCACGTCATTGACCCCCGCTATGATCGCTCGACAATCGGCTCTGTCCGCGCCGCGGATTTCGCCGGACGGCTCGAAGAGTTGCCTATCTTGTGACGCTCGACGCCCGGACCGACTTGTTCACCCTGGGTCCGCAAGGTCGCTGCGACACAGATCACGTCTGATCATGCAGTTGGTCACGGTTCATATGACTGGTCACCAGACTCTTCCGAGTTCGTTTTTACGTCCGCGAACGATGGGAAGCTCTGGATCTGCGCGGCAAACGGCGGCAATTTGCGCAGGTTGACCCGCATCGAGGGAACACACCACTCTCCCTGCTACTCCCCGGATGGACGCTACATTGCGTTCCTCAACCTCTGCCCGGAGTCGGTCGATCTGGTGGTCGTGTCGGTCGATGGCCACCGGACACGGCAAATCAGCCGAGGAACTGACATCCCGATGGGGCCGGCCTGGTCGCCGGACGGCTCCCGCCTGGTCTGGACCGCCTACCCGTTCAACCTGATGCCATGGGATCAGAGTGCGCTAATGGTCGCGAACGTGTTCAGCGAGGAAGCACCGCGCGCGCTGGCGTCGCGCGAGCGAGTCGCTTTCGCGCAAGCGTCCTTCTCCCCCGACGGCGAGCGGATCCTCTGCGTCGGTGATCGCGGAGGATGGCTCAACGTGACCGAGATGAGCGCCGATGGTTCCGACCAACGCGTGTTGCACGACGACCACTGGGAGCACGGCGAACCGCATTACTCGCCGGACGGAAGATCAATCGCCTACACGCGCAACGTCGACGGCAACTACGCGCTGTGGATCGTTCCGAGCGGCGGTGGGGCGCCACGCCAGGTCACGTCGGTGACCGGACACGCCACCAATCCAACCTGGTCGCCGGACGGGCGAGAAATCGTCTTCCTGTTCGACAGTCCGGTCGCTCCTCCGGACGTCTGGAAAGTCGACGTCCAGAGCCGGCAGACATCGAGACTCACGCATGCGACCATGGGCGGCATCGAACCGGACGAACTCGCCACGCCCGAGACCATTACCTGGTCCTCCGCGGACGGATTCGAGGTTCACGGACATCTCTACGTACCCAGGACCGTTCGACCGGGACAGCACGGCTGCCTGGTCAATATCCACGGCGGGCCCATGAATCAATCGCGACTCTCGTGGAACGGCCAGATCCAGTACCTGGTGCAGCGAGGATGGGTTGTCATTCAACCGAATTACCGCGGTTCTCTTGGTTACGGCCGTGCGTACCGCGAGGCATTGTTCGGATCCTGGGGCGACGGGGACCTGCACGACAATCTGACCGGGGTCGACGCATGCGCCGCGCGTGGCCTGATTCGGCGCGATCGTATCGTCGCCTGGGGAGGAAGCGCGGGCGGCTACTCCACGTTCGTCTGCATGACGCAGGCGCCGGAAACCTTTGCCGCCGGGATCGCTCTGTACGGGCTGGTCGACATCTATCCGTTCGGTCTGGAGACGCATCGCTACGAACGGTACTACGTGCAGTCGATTATGGGTCCGAGCGACGAGCACTACGCTCGTTGGTGGGAGCGCTCGCCAATCAATTATGTCGATCGCGTTCGTGCACCGATGTTGATTCTGCAGGGCGAAGTCGATCCAGTGGTGAGCCACGTCCAATCAGACACGTTCGTGAGCGGGCTCGCGCGGCGTAATATGGACTTCGAGTACATTGTTTACCCAGGCGAAGGGCACGGATTTCGGCAGATTCGGCATGTCATCGACTCCACCGAGCGCATAGACCGATTCCTGCGCCAGAAGGTATTACACGACCCCGAGCCACGAGGCGCGAGCGTGATGCCATATGCGCCGATGCCTCAACCCGACCGGCGATCGTAGCCGTGAGGACGTGAGATTCGGCAGGCGCCGGATGGGTGACCTGCGGCACCGATCCGCTTGCGGTGTTTCCGCCTATCCTGCCCGCCAGTTCCGGCCTGTTCAGGCACGCGATGAACCAACTACGGATCCGGCCTTGGTCGCGATATTGTTGGAGACTGGACGGACACATTAAGTGACGCTCGCCGGTCCTTACAGCCACCGTGTCCGTTACACTGATCCCATGTCACTTATCACCTGATTCAGCGCGAACGGTGTCGTGGAAATCGTATATCGAGGGAGGCGCTATGGGTGTCTTGGACGGCCGGACGGCCCTGGTTACCGGCGCAAGCAGAGGCATCGGCAGGGCCATTGCGCTGGCGTTCGCCGAGGAAGGAGCCGATGTCGCGGTGAACTTCCGGAGCCGGGACGAGGAGGCGGATGAGGTCGCCAGGAGAATTCGGGATCTGGGGCAACGGGCGCTCGCCGTGCAGGCGGACGTCTCCCTGGAAGAGCCGGTGCGGAAGATGGTCGAGCACGTCACAACTGAGTTCGGGCGTATCGATATCTTGGTGAATAACGCAGGGTTCGTCACACTCGCTCCAGTTGAATCGATGGATGTCGCGACCTGGGACGAGATGATCGCAACCCACCTGCGGGGCACCTTTCTGGTGACCCGCATGGTGCTTCCAGGAATGCTGGAACGCCGGAATGGGCGCATCATCAACATCTCGTCACAGCTCGGTCAGATCGGTCGCGAGTGGTTCGCTCATTACACCGCGGCCAAGGCCGGTATCATTGGATTCACCAAGGCCCTTTCGCGGGAAGTGGCGGACCGCGGCGTGCTCGTCAATTGCATTGCTCCGGGACCGATCGAGACCGGCATCGTGCCCAGGACTCCGGGCGCACCGACCAAGAGCTACGTCAGCCTGTTGCCGATTCATCGAGAGGGACAACCCGAGGAAGTCGCGCCGACCGCCGTCTTTCTCGCCTCGGACGCTGCCACCTACTACGTTGGCCAAACGCTCGGCCCAAACGGTGGCGACGTCATGCTGTAGTTCGAAGGACTTTCAGGGTTTCTGAGCGCGTGGTGGATTCTCCATGCCACGTGTGTCGAGATTTGATGCGTAACGACCTCACAAAGGGAGCAGTCATGCAAGTCGTGCGAAAAGGCCACGCCGCAACCGAACAAGGCAAGACATTCACCGGACCGGTGACCCTCGAGCGAGCGGTCTCGATGCAGCGCGAAGGAGGCATGAGCGTTTCGATCGTCCATTTCGACGATGGCGCTCTCACGCATTGGCACGAGCATCCCGGCGAGCAGATTCTCATCATTCTCGAAGGAAACGGGCGAGTCGGCACCGAATCGGAATCGTTCGACGTCGGACCCGGCGATGTTGTTTACGCGGCTCCGGGCGAGCGTCACTGGCATGGTGCCGCACCAGGGCACTCGATGACGCATGTAAGCGTCACGACCGTCGGATCACCGGCCTGGTTCGACGCCCCGGAATAGGCCGCGATCGATTTTGCCGATGCGTGCCATTCACCAAACACACGAGAACCCGGCGGCAATCCGCCGGGTTCTTCATCGTCTGAGCGTGAGTTGAGTCTCGCAAGCACTGCCGCGCTGAGTATCAGCCGCCGCTTTCGGTCTCTTCGTACTGCCGTTTGATCTCCTCAAGAACGGCCGGGTCGGTCAGCGTGGTGGTATCGCCCATCACGCGTCCCTCGGCCACGTCCCGCAGCAGGCGCCGCATGATCTTGGCGCTGCGCGTCTTGGGCAGCTCGGCCGTGAAGTAGATGCGGTCGGGTCGCGCGATCGGGCCAATCTTCTCGGCTACATGCTCCCGAAGTTCCTCGGCCAGCTCGGGAGTGGCATCAATGCCCGCCCGTGGTGTGACGAAGGCGGCAACGGCCTGACCTTTAAGCTCGTGAGAGACGCCGATGACTGCCGCCTCCGCAACCGACGGATGGCTGACGAGGGCGCTCTCTATCTCCATGGTACCCAACCGGTGTCCCGCGACATTCAACACGTCGTCGACGCGGCCCAGCAACCAGAAGTAACCGTCTTCATCCCGTTTCGCCCCGTCCCCAGTCAGGTAAACCGACGGGCCAAACTTGTCGAAATACGTGGAGACGTACCGGTCCCAGTCACCCCAGATCGTGCGAAACATCGATGGCCAGGGCCGCTTCATCACGAGGTAGCCGCCTTGCCCATTCGGTACAGAGTTGCCGTGCTCATCGACGATGTCGGGCTCGATGCCCGGGAGGGGCGTGGTAGCCGAACCCGGCTTCATGGTGGTGATGCCCGGCAGCCCGGAGATCATCATTGCACCGGTTTCGGTCTGCCACCAGGTGTCGACGATCGGACAGCTCTCGTGCCCGATGTGCTCGTGATACCAGATCCAGGCCTCCGGGTTGATCGGCTCTCCAACCGTTCCCAGGAGACGGAGGCTCGAGAGATCGTGCTTCTCCGGGAACTGCGTGCCCCAGCGCATGAAGCCGCGAATTGCCGTTGGCGCCGTGTAAAAGACCGAGACGGCACGCCGCTCGACGATATCCCAGAACCGGTCGCGGTCAGGATAGTCTGGAGTGCCCTCGAACATGACGGAGGTTGCGCCGTTTGCCAGTGGACCGTAGACGATGTAGCTGTGTCCGGTCACCCAGCCGATGTCGGCAGTGCACCAATAGACGTCGTCGTCCTTGAGATCGAGCACCCATTTGCTGGTGGCGTAGGTTCCCACGAGATAGCCTGCCGTCGTGTGCAACACGCCCTTCGGACGACCGGTCGTGCCCGACGTGTACAGGATGTACAGCGGATGCTCTGAATCAACCATTTCCGGCGGGTAATAGCGTTCCGTGACCCGATCGACCGCTTCATGCCACCACAGATCGCGCCCATCTTGCATGTGAACCGGATGGACGTGGCGACCAACACGTTCGACGACCACCACGTGCTCAACTTCCGGCGTGCTCTCAAGCGCTTTGTCGGCATTGTCTTTCAGCGCCACGACGTTGCCGCGGCGGAACCCACCGTCGGCCGTCACCAGCACCTTCGCGCCGCAGTCGTTGATACGATCCGCCAGGGAATCCGGGCTGAACCCTCCGAAGACAACTGAATGTGGCGCGCCGATCCGGGCACATGCCAGCATCACGATCGCGAGCTCGGGAATCATCGGCAAATAGACCGCGACCCGATCACCCTTCTTGACGCCGAGGGACTTGAGCATGAGGGCAGCCCGGTTTACCTCGCGATACAGATCCTGGTAGGTCAGGATGCGCTCATCGCCGGCTTCACCCTCCCAGATGAGGGCAGCTTTCGTCCTGCGCCAGGATGTGATGTGGCGATCGACGCAGTTATATGAGACGTTGAGCTTCCCACCCGCGAACCAGGAAACCTTCGGCGGATCCCACTCGAGAACCTTGTCCCACTTCTTGTCCCAATCCAGGTTCTCCGCGACCGACGCCCAGAAACCCTCAGTATCATCCAACGCGCGTTGGTAAATTTCGGGGTCGTTGACGTTGGCGTCCTCCGCAAATGCCGGCGAAGGTGGATAACGGCGGGACTCGACGAGCAGACCCTCAATGGTACCGGTCGGATCAACCGACATTACATTCTCCTTCCCATTCTCATGGGCTTTTGGAATGACAAGCTCTCCCCCGGCTGCACGAAGCCCGTGTATGCACGGCAATCAGCCTGTCCGCTCCCTACTGAACACACCAATAGTAATCGACGTTGGCCGAACGAAAAACCCCGCTGTTTCAGACACGATCTTAACCCCACACTGGACGAATCTTCGGGGGTGGTGCAGAATGCCGGAAAACTCCCGACACGAATAGCCCCGTATCAGGATTGTCAACAAAATTGTGGATGGTATAACAAACTTGTGACAGCCCCGGCATCCCGTAGTAGCATATCGCGGGTATTTTTTTTGGTGGCCTGAATTGGGGCAGGGGGAGCCTCATTCGCGCTGCGTGGTGAGCAGGGAGGATCATGGCGAGAGGGTCTGGCCGATTCAAGCGCGCCCTGATGGTTGTGTTCGCAGGGTTGCTCGTGTTCATTCTCAGTGGGTGCACCGTCATTGGCGGTGGGCCCCAGTCGGTGAACCAGCCAGCCGGCGACAACATGCAAACGATCTGGAACCTCTTCGTTCCGATCTTTTGGGCGTCAGTGGTCGTATTCGTCATCGTTCAAGGCGTTCTGATCTATGCCGTCGTTCGGTTCCGGCGACGTCCGGGTCAACCAGCACCTCACCCGACTCACGGCAACACCAAGCTGGAGATCGCGTGGACGATCATGCCCGCCATGATTCTGGCCGTGATCGCCGTTCCGACGCTGACCACCATTGCCGACTTTGCCAAGAAGCCTGGTCCGGGCTCTCTCACCGTACAGGTGGTTGGGCACCAGTGGTGGTGGGAATTCGATTATCCGGGTCAGAACCTCGTCGTCGCTGACCAGATGCACATTCCTATCGGAACGAAAGTCGAGGTCGATCTCGCCAGCGCCGACGTCATTCACAGCTTCTGGATCCCGAAGCTGGCCGGCAAACAGGACGTGGTTCCGAACCAGCACAATCACCTCTCGTTCACCGCGACCCAGATCGGCACGTTTAGCGGGCAGTGCGCTGAGTTTTGTGGAATCCAACATGCCCACATGGCATTCGACGTGGTCGTGCAATCCAAAGCCGACTATGACGCCTGGGTCGCCCAGATGCAGAAGCCGGCAGCGGATGTGACGAGTTCGGATGCGCTCGCCAAGCAAGGGCAACAGGTCTTCTTCTCTGCTGGCTGTGTCGGGTGCCACACGATCAACGGAGCCGAAGTCAACGGCGTGCAAAGCGCTTGGCACCGTCGGTCCGAACCTTACTCACGTCGGTAGCCGTGGCATCATCGCCGGCGGTGTGCTCGACCCAGACAGAGCAGAACATCGTGAAGTGGGTATCGGATCCGCCGGCCGAGAAACCGGGCACGAAGATGCCGAATCTTGGGCTTACACGCCGATCAGGCCGAATGCGGTCGCTGCGTACCTGGAGAGCCTGAAATGACGACATCAATCGAGATGATCGATTGACGAACTCCGGTTTCTCGCCGTGGGATGGGGGGCCGGTAGTGGCGCAGGTTCAATCACACATCAACAGGGGGCGCAGTATCGACGCTCGGTGATCTGGGAATGGCTCACGACGGTCGATCATAAGAAGATCGGCATCCTCTACATGTTCACGTCGTTGATCTTTTTCCTGATCGGTGGCCTTCTGGCGCTGCTTATTCGCACGCAGCTCGCGGTACCGAACAATACGGTCGCTCGGGCCCGGACCTACAACGAAGTCTTCACCATGCACGGCACGATCATGATCTTCCTGGTCGTCATGCCGCTGAACGCAGCGTTCTTCAACTTCATGATCCCGCTCCAAATTGGAGCCCGTGACGTCGCGTTTCCACGGTTGAACGCGTTTAGCTACTGGGCGTTCCTTTTTGGGGCGCTCCTGTTGTTGAGCAGCTTCCTGTTTGGAGCCGCCCCAGACGCCGGCTGGTTCGGTTACGCCAACCTGACCACGCTGACATACTCGCCGGGCCTGAATGTCGACTTTTGGATCTTCGGCCTGCAGGTGCTCGGAATCGCGTCACTGGCCTCGGCGCTGAACTTCTTCGTGACGATCGTCAATATGCGCGCACCCGGAATGCGCATGATGCGGATGCCGGTATTCACCTGGATGACGCTCGTCACGTCGGTACTGTTGCTGCTCGCCTTCCCGTCGTTGACGGTGGGCCTCATCGAGCTGATGTTCGACCGCTACTTCGGCACCCTGTTCTTTGAGCCGACCGCGGGCGCTTCGGTCGTGCTGTGGCAGCACCTGTTCTGGATCTTCGGCCACCCGGAAGTCTATATCCTGATCCTGCCGCCGATGGGCATGGTGTCCGAGATCCTGCCGACATTTGCTCGCAAGCCGCTCTTCGGTTATCCCTTCGTGGTCTACTCCGGCGTCGCGATCGGCTTCCTGTCGTTCGGCGTCTGGGCCCACCACATGTTCGCGGTCGGTCTTGGCCCAGTGCCAAACTCGGTCTTCGCGACCACGACGATGCTGATCGCGATCCCGACCGGCGTGAAAATCTTCAACTGGCTGGGAACGCTGTGGGGCGGTTCGATCGTCATCAATACGCCACTACTGTTTGCGGCTGGCTTCGTCGGAATGTTCACCATTGGCGGCATCAGTGGTGTCATGCACGCCTCGGTGCCGGTCGACTACTGGCAAACCGACAGCTACTTCGTCGTCGCTCACTTCCACTACGTGCTGTTCGGTGGGTCGATCATGGCGATCTTCGGCGGCATGTACTACTGGTTCCCGAAGTTCTTCGGGCGCATGCTCGACGACAAACTGGGCCAGATACATTTCTGGATCACGTTGATTGCGTTCAACATGACCTTCTTCCCGATGCACTTCCTGGGGATCGACGGCATGCCGCGACGTATCTACACGTACCAGGCGGGAATGGGCTGGGATTTCTGGAACTTCGAGGAGACGATTGGCGCGTTCATTCTCGGGGCGAGTGTGCTCTTCTTTGCCTACAACATCATCAAGTCGTTGCGCTCCGGTGAGATCGCGCCAGCTGATCCGTGGGACGCTCGAACGCTCGAGTGGTCGATCCCTTCGCCGCCGCCCGCCTATAACTTTGCCGTCGTCCCGACCGTCACGTCGCGCGACGCGTACTGGGAGCAGAAGTACGGTGGACTCCGCCGAACCGACCGACGCTGCGAAAAGAGAATCTGAATCCGAGCCCGACGACGGGTGCGCGGCATTCACCTACCGCCGCCCTCGTACTACCCGTTGGTTGCCGCAGGGGGTCTCGTTGCCATGGCTGCCGGAATGGTGATGCATGGCGGTGGACTGGCGATCGTCCTGGTTCGTCGTCGCGGCTGGAGTTCTCGTGTTGACGTTTGGTCTGTTCGGCTGGTCGTTTGAGCCGAATCACTAGCGCGTGCGCAACGTAGCAGGGAAGGGATGAGCGGCTTGAGTCAGGCACAGCAAATCGCGCACCATTCAGATGAGGCGCACGCGACGTCGACGGGGATCTCGCACAACAAGATCATGATGTGGGCGTTCCTTGCGTCGGACTGCATGTTCTTCGGTTCGTCTATCATGACGTTCATGGTCTATCGCGGTCGCAGCCGTCGGTGGGCCGCGTCCGCAGGACATCTGGGACATCCCGTACACCTCGGTGAGCGCCGCCGAGCTGCTCCTGAGTAGTCTCGCGATCGTGCTGGCCCTCACGTACTTACATCGCGGCAACGAGAAGGCCTTTCGCACGTGGCTTCTCGCGACCGCTGGGCTCGGGTTGCTCTTCCTGGGTGGCCAGTTCTACGAGTTCACGACCTTTTACCGTGAAGGTCTGACGCTTCACAGCAGCCTTTTCGGTTCGACGTTCTTCGTACTGACCGGATTCCACGGAACGCACGTCGGAATCGGCGTTATCTGGTTACTTCACGCTCTGGGTGATGTCGAAGCGCGGCCAGCTCCCGCCGTCAAGAGGCGAGATGCCGGAGATCGTGGCCCTGTACTGGCACTTCGTCGATATCGTCTGGATTATCATCTTTGCGGTGGTCTACCTGATCCCGTACAAGCCGTAGCTCATGCCGGCCGCGGCGCTCATCGCGCCGCGGCTTCGAGTTCGTGTCGTGAGAGAGGAACGCGGAACATGAGTTCAGAATCGGGTTCAGAGGTCGTTCACGCCTATCCTGAACCGTCAACCTACGTCAAGCTGGCGCTCTTTCTGGCAGTCTTCACGATGATTGAGGTCGGAACCTATTACCTCAACGCACCAGTGCTGTTGATTACGCTGGTCCTGATTGCACTGATGGCCGTCAAATTCGTGCTGGTGGTTGGCTATTACATGCACCTGAAGTTTGATTCTCGAATCCTGACGGGGGTATTCGCGGCTGGACTGACCGTGGCGCTGTCGATCATGCTCGTGATGGTCGCGCTGTTCCACAACTTCTAGCAGACCCTCGCATGGCGGGCACCGATTCCCGCCTTAAACCATGACTTGCCCGCGCCGCGCAGGCATTACCATGTTATGGTAATTGAGGGACGCGACGCGATCGTACGGGCCAAAACAAGGTAATATTCATCGCGCGGAGCGCCGGGCTGAAATAGACAGGGTTCCGCGCATCTTTGTGTGTGGGAAAAGCCAATGATTCGGCAGAGTGTAGGGCAATGAACCCGGGAAACCGGGTTGCCACGACAGCAATTCGGGGAGTGGAGGGTCTGTGTCCAGTTCCAATACGGTAGCGATCGCGCTGACGGTGGCTATCGCCGCCGGTGCCCTGGCGTTGATCTATGGGGCGTTCTTGGTTCGATGGGTGATTTCTCGTCCGACCGGAAACGAGCGGATGAGGGAGATCGCCGCGGCGATTCAGGAAGGCGCCAGCGCCTACATGAAGCGCCAGTATCAACTGGTCGCGATCGTCGCGGTGGTCGTCGCGGTCATCCTGGCGCTGGCGTTGGACGTCAGCACGGCCGTCGGGTTCCTGGTGGGAGCCGCTGCGTCCGCGACTGCCGGATTCGTGGGCATGAGCGTCGCCGTTCGTTCCAATATTCGAACGACCGAGGCGGCACGCACCGGTCTTGGACCGGCGCTCAGCGTCGCGTTTCGTGGTGGCAGCGTGACCGGCCTGTTCGTTGTCGGGCTCGGACTGCTGTCCGTTTCCGTCTTCTACGCCTTCGTGCGTGACACCGCTCCACTGGTCGGATTGGGCTTCGGGGGCAGTCTCATCTCGGTCTTCGCCCGCATCGGGGGCGGTATCTACACCAAGGCCGCCGATGTCGGCACCGATCTCGTCGGCAAGGTCGAAGCAGGTATTCCTGAAGACGACCCCCGAAACCCCGGCGTGATCGCGGACAACGTGGGCGACAACGTCGGCGACTGCGCCGGTATGGCGGCCGATTTGTTCGAGACCTACGCCGTGACGTCGGTCGCGGCCATGCTGCTCGGTCACCTGGTCTTCAACAGCGAACTCGCCGTCGTCTTCCCACTGGTCATCGGCGCCGCTTCGATCATCTCGTCGATCATCGGCACCTTCTTCGTGAGACTCGACTCCAGCGGCTCCATCATGCGCGCGCTCTACAAAGGGTTGATCGCCGCGATCGTTCTGGCGGCCGCCGCGTTTTTCCCGCTCACGTACTGGATCATGCGTGATAACGGCAAGATCACGGGTGAGACCATCACGATGTTCAAACTCAGCTTCGCCATGTCGGGAAGCCTCAAACTCTTCTTCGCGGCCTTGATAGGAATCGTGCGTGACCCTCGGCTTCGTCATCATCACCGAGTACTACACCTCGATGAAGTACTCACCGGTCAAGCAGATCGCCGACGCGTCGGAATCGGGCCACGGAACGAACATCATCGCGGGTCTTGGGGTTTCGATGCGCTCAACCGCGCTGCCGATCATCCTGATCTCCGCCGCGATCTACACAGCCTATAACCTGACCTCACAGTCCGGAGATGCCAGTACCGGGCTCTACGGAATCGCCCTTGCCGCGGTGGCCATGCTCTCAATGACCGGTATCATCGTGGCGATCGACTCGTTTGGCCCGATCACCGACAACGCAGGCGGCATCGCTGAGATGGCTGAACTGCCGGAAGCGATTCGAGACGTCACCGACGAACTCGATGCGGTGGGCAATACGACCAAGGCCATCACGAAGGCGTACGCCATCGGGTCGGCAGGTCTTGCCGCGCTGGTGTTGTTCGCGTCCTACTTCCTCGAGATTTCCGGCAACATCACGTTCGACCTGAAGAACCCGAACGTCGTCATCGGCCTCTTCGTCGGGGGCGCGCTCCCCTACTTCTTCGGCTCGATGCTGATGGATGCCGTGGGACGCGCGGGAAGCTCCGTCGTTCAGGAAGTGCGACGACAGTTCAAGGAGATTCCGGGCATCCTCGAAGGCACCGCGAAGCCGGAATATGGTCGCGCTGTCGACATCGTAACGCGGCGCGCGTTACGGGAGATGATGATTCCCGCGCTGCTGCCGGTTCTTACGCCGATCATCATTGGCGTGACACTCGGCAAAGAGGCCGTCGGAGGAATGCTCATCGGTTCGATCGTCACCGGACTCTTTGTCGCGATCTCAATGACGACCGGCGGCGCGGCCTGGGACAACGCCAAAAAGAGCATCGAGGCGGGTGCCTATGGTGGCAAGGGCAGCTTCGCGCATCAGGCGTCGGTCACTGGCGATACGGTCGGGGACCCGTACAAGGACACGGCTGGGCCCGCCATCAACCCGATGATCAAGATCGTCAACATCGTCGCTCTCCTGCTGGTCGTCGCGCTCAAGTGGTAATTTCCCGGGCGTGCCTCGTCGCAATTCAATGAGTCAACGAGAAAGGCCAGGGAGTCACGTCCCTGGCTTTTTGATGCGCACCCCTTGACTCGAAGATTCTCGGCATCGCGAAGTCGCCTTGAGTGCGGCAACGGCCGGGTGTCGTGTCGACGACAGTCGGGAACGATGAAGTCGCGGCAAATGCGACGGGGAACCGACGTGACCATCTTGGGCAGCCAGTCAGTGCGTGAGTCGATGATCGAGGATTCGAGAGGATCATCCCGCGGAAAGGATCTGATCGACTTCTGCTCGTGCTGGAAGAGATGGCTGAGCGCCATGGCGTTGCACTGCGAGCGAACCTGCGATCGTACCTGCTTTCACGGCATCGAGGATTGACTCACCCGACGCGAGCCAGGCACAGAACGCTCCGCAAAACGCGTCGCCTGCACCGGTCGTGTCCACCACGGTAACCTCGCGGGCCGGGACGAGTAGACCAAACGAGTCTCCGCTCACCCATGCTCCGTGTGAACCGAGTGTAATGATGACGGCCTCACGGATGCCGAGATCTTTCAGGCGCGCAGCCGCGGCGCAGGTGTCGGATACGCTGATCGGCCCGGAACCCAACAACTGGCCCGCTTCAATCTCGTTGACGATCAACACGTCAACCATCGAAAGCAGGTCGGATGCAGCGGGGTCGAATGGTACGGCGTTCAGAACGGTGACCGAGCCAACCTGGCGGCCGACCTCAAGCGCGGCACGCACTGACTCGAACGGGATCTCGAGTTGCAGGCAGATGATGTCACCGAGACCGCACGACGCCGCGAGGTCAGTCCTGACGGAATCGGCTGCCACTCGTGCGTTTGCGCCGGAGACGAGCGTGATTGAGTTCTGCCCGGTCGACGAATCGACCTGGATGACGGCGATGCCTCCATACCCATCGACACGGGCAACATGTCGCGTGTCCACACCGTCGGCCGCCAAACCGTTCAGGCGGTCCGAGCTGTGAACGTCACGTCCCACTGCGCCAAAGAACTCGACGTGTGCTCCCATGCGGGCGGCGGCAATGGCTTGATTCGCTCCCTTGCCGCCACCGTAGATCGCGAAGGACTCGCCCACCACCGTCTCGCCAGGCAGCGGGAATCGACTGGTGCGAACCACGAAATCGGTGTTGATGCTCCCGGCGACCGCTATCTTAGTCATCGTCGATCGGTCGGTCCACCGGTTGCGAGGTTCCGCGCCAACGCCCAAACAGAAGATAGCGGACCATCAAGCTTCTCAGACGCAACCAGGCATGCCGAGCCCGGCCGAACTCTTGAGCATCGGGCGCCTGGCCCCCATATCGCTCGCGCACATACAGGTCGGCCAGGAATCGAACGTGTTGCCTCGAACCGGGCACGCGATCACCGATCATGGACGCATATTCATATGGCGTCATCGAGGATCGTACGGGCACGCCACCCCAGCCCGCGCTGCGTTGCGCCTTGGTGAAGAGCTGGGTCGTCGGAGTCATGCCTCTCATCCCCCTCAACCAGAGGTAGCTCATAAACCCGACGATGCCGATAAGCAACACGATCATCGCGCGAACCACCCAGTCGAATACGCCGGTCTGTGCTCGCGATGCAACCGCGGCGGACGAACCGCCGCCCACCGGATCGTTCTGCTCGAGGAATTGGTCGCGGACGTTCTGACCGGTATCGCCCGTGTTTGCCGGCGCAGCCGCAGACGAGCCGGACGTCGCCGCTGGAGCGGGCTCGTGAGTGATGGGACTGCGTGCCGCGGTCGGTTCAAACGGAACCCATCCGTACTGCGGGAAGTAGACCTCTACCCAGGCATGGGCGTTCAGATCGCGATACAGAAATCCGCCCGACGCACTGTCGAATTTCGCCGGATAGAACCCGACGGCGATGCGGCTCGGAATGTTGAGGACGCGCAGCATCTCGATCATTGCTGACGCGTAGAAGGTGCAATAACCCTGCTTGGAGTCAAATAGGAACCAGTCGACGGCGTCCTGGCCCTTCGGAGGAACGCCGACGTTCTCGTTGTATTTCATGTTCTGACGCAGGTAAGACTCGATCGTCGAGGCGATATCGTACGGGTCGTTCTTGCCTGCCGCGAGCTCGTTCGCCAGCTGTCGCGTTCGGTCCGTCACTTGAGGCAGTTGCAGATAGCGGCTGGTGATCTCGACCGGATAGTTGGTCCCAGCTGAGCGCAGGGACTCGGCGGTGGCGTTACTGACGACCGACGTGATGTCGTACGTGTCACCGCTTCCAATGCCATTCTGGGCAAAGACCGCTTCGACATCCGAGTAAACGGGCAACTCTCCGGTGAAGAAGAGCGTCTTGACCTTGTACTGGGAGTCGAGCGTGTAGTGCGTCTCGATCGAGCGCGCCGCGAGCGCGTCCTGCGCCGTCCGGATCGATTGCAGATCACCCGGGTCGATGCTCGCCGTCTGGCCAATGCCGAGACGCACCGTCTCCGCCGGTGTTGCTGACGCGGTCGGGGACGGTTCCGGCGTCGCGAGGGCGGTCGGGGTAGCCGCCGTTGGGGATCCCGTCGGCGTCGCGGCAGGCGTGGGAGTTGCTTGAACAGGCTGTGGGGCCGAAAAGTGCGCGTTTTGCAGCGCCTCGATCAATGGCCAGAGAAGTGGGGGAGTGTTGGCTGCCGTGGCGGTCGTCAGGTCAAGTGGCTGGTTCGCATAGTGGCGCCACGCGACCTGGATCTGCGTCGGCTCGGTGACCGACTGCAGTTGTCCGGGAGAGTAGATAACCGCGCCGCGCGGACTCAACACGTTCACCGTGTACTTATCGATCGTCGTCTCAGCCGTCGTCGATGCCGGAATTGGAATCGTCTCGCCGGATTGAAACGAGATCAGCGGAGACGATCCCCCGGTCGAGGACGGTGACTGATACGTGCTGGCGATGTCGGATTCCCAGGTCGTCCCGGTAAATACGTCATACCGGTGAGCTGCCAGATATGGCGCATCGCTACCCTTGACCAGCACGACCGGTTGGTCGCTCAAGTGCAGCGGTCCGCCAACCTGAAAGGAATCGCCAAAGCTGGCGAAGCCACCGATTCCGCCAACCGAGCCGGGCCCGCGCAGCGAACCGAACCAGCTATTGAACGTGTCTTCCACACGCACCCATGGGCCGTTGACGTGTTCCCACGCGGCGTGAATGGTCTGATTCTGCGTCGAGACCGGAATAGCCCACCCGACGATGATGACGGCCATGGACACGTAGCTCGCCGTCCATAGCCCACGCCACACAATGTTGTCCGGAAACGGTGTTCCCGAATGTCGCCACTCGTCGATCTTCCGCGAGAAGCTAAACCGCATCATCAGCAGAATAGAGCCGAATAGGTAGAGAATGACGAACCCGGTCGGAACCTTCAGCGAGTACCCCAGATTCATGAAGAGCACGACGCCGGGCAGCAGCAACGAGAGCCAGATCCAGCGAGAACGGAAGATGAACCACACTGAGGTGTAGCTCAAGATGTAAAGCAACGCTGCGATCATCAAGACGAACAGATAAAGGTCTTCGGCATGCTGTCCATGAGAAATTGCCGTATACCATTGCGTCCAGCGGCCCCAGAGATAGTGCAGCTTCGCCTGGCGGCCACCGATGTTGTCACTCAAGAAATTGGTCATCTCGTACATGACGACGACGAGGCCAATCAACAACGCGACAACGTGCCCGACGAATGACGGAATCCGCTCGATCTGGGACAGGATCAGGCCGGTCAGAAGACCAATTAACGTAACGGTCGTCAGAATCCCGAGGCCGTCAGTCCAGTCAGCGGCCTGGGTAGACCAGGTTGCCGTGAAGACGACGAGCGCGACCAGGAAAAAAGAGGACCAGCCTTCTCGAATTGCGAAGCGTTTCATGTTACGTCCCTGATGTGTGAGGTTGATGCCCGTGCGTATTCAGGATGCAGAGTCACAGACGTCGATCTCGAATCGAGGCTAGACGATGCGTTTCTGCGGCATCGCCTGACCCTGCGTCGTGAGCGCTCGTCCGATGTCATCTCCGTATTTGACGAGGTAGCTGGGAACGCCAATCGCCGCGAGATCGCTGACGACGAGCAGGCTGCTGTCCCGACCGCCAAAGGTGCTCGGCTCCACGACGATCGACACGACCCGGGCGTGACGCGCCACAAGCTCCATGATCGCCGCGGACCAGCGCTCATCTGTCGACGGCGTGATGACAACTACCGTGCTGTTGCGCGAGAAGAGCGATCCCTCCGCCATCAGCGTCTCTTCGATCGGCTGTGAACCGTCCGCATGGACCACCGTCAGCAGTTCGAGAATCTTCACCATCTGCCGGGCGCCGCGGTCAGTCGGTATTACCGTGGGCTGACTGTTATTCACGATCATCCCGACGGTCCGGTTCTGATCGAGGAAGTGGTGCGCGAGGGAGGCCGCGATCGTCACGGCGTACTCTTCGGTCGAATCGAGCCAGAACGACAACGGAATGTCTCGTATGCTGGTGTAATGCTCACCGATATCCGGGCTCATGTTACGCGCGCGAACGTGGTGGCGGGCCTCGAGATCAACCACGAGCCACACGTCGGCCGTCGGGTCGAGCTCGAACTCCTTGACCATGAGCTGCCCGGTGCGCGCCGTCGCCGTCCAGGCGATGCGGTTATAGCTGTCGCCCGGCGAATACTGGCGGACCCCAGCGGCGTTCGGTGTCACGAACGGCGTTCTCCGCTGAAGCGAGTTGCCTCCGGGAAGATCGCCGACCGGAAGTCTGAATCCGCTGATGTCGACCGTCGCGGGATAGACCAGCAACTCCTGCACGTGCGGAACCAGACGATGAGTTGGAAACAGATCAAACGGATCACCCGACCGCAACGAGAGCGGACCGATGTGAAACCGCCCGCGCCGGGAACACCACGTCTCGACCCGCCAGCGATTCGCGTCATGCGGCCCAAGGTGAACGACCCGGCTCATATGGTGCCCGGGCAGATCGGAATGATCGGCCACCTCGAGCCACAGTTTGGCCATTCGGCTTCGGTTCTCAACGCGAATGCGCTCCACGAGGGTCTGGCCAACCTGCGCGCGGTCGGCACGGGTCTCACGCGTGACGACGAGGCCGCGGAGGCTCAACCGGCTCCAGGCAAACGTCGCCACGAGCAGTGCGCTCAACACGAAGAAGATCTTTTCGAGAACGTCCCATTGGTTGAGCTGCGCCAGCAGCAAGACCACGAGAATCAAGACGAGGAGCTTTACACCGTTCACGACGAAGAACCAACTCCACGCCAGCCGCGTGTTCGCTCCGGCTCACGCGCGACTGGGCGCGACCCAGGAACTCCAGTCGACATCAGGATCTCACGAATAACCATGCGCCCATCGACGTTCTTCATACGCGCGCCAGGGCTCACTATGACGCGATGCGACAACGTCGGGCCGGCAAGCGCCTTGATGTCGTCTGGAATGACGTAGTCGCGGCCCGACATTGCCGCCCAGGCACGAGAAGTGTTGTAGAGCGCGAGGGAACCACGGGGCCCGGCGCCGAGATAGACGTCATCGTGTTCCCGAGTCGCCTCAACAATCGAGACGATATATTCTTTCAACGTCTCATCGACATGTACCTGGCGAACGGCCTGCTGCGCTGCGATCAGTTCTTCCACCTCGACAGCCTGCTCGAGCCGCTCGAGTGGATGCTGGAAATGCTGACGGTTCAAGATTTCAATCTCACCGCGATGGCCCGGGTAGCCAAGCGAGATGCGAATCAGGAAGCGATCGAGTTGTGCTTCGGGGAGTGGAAATGTGCCTTCGTATTCAATCGGATTCTCGGTCGCCAGGACGATGAACGGATTGGGAAGAATGTGCGTTATCCCGTCGACCGTGACCTGGGCCTCTTCCATCGACTCAAGAAGCGACGATTGTGTCTTTGGCGTGGCACGGTTGATCTCGTCCGCGAGAACGATCTGCGCGACCACCGGTCCAGGACGGTATTCGAATTGACTTGTTTGCTGGTTATAGACGCTGACGCCGGTGACGTCACTCGGCAGAAGATCCGGGGTGAACTGAATGCGCTTGAAGCTGCAGCCGATGCTACGTGCAATCGCCTTGGCGAGCATCGTTTTGCCGACACCAGGAACGTCTTCAACGAGTACGTGTCCCTTGCATAACAATGCGACAAGGACGAGCTGAACTTCCTGGCGTTTGCCAACGATGACCGTCTCGACGTTGCGAACAATGCGCTCAGTTAACGCCTCGGCGGTTTCCATGGTGCTCCCTTCCCGCTGTGGAAGGAACGGCCACTCGAATCCTCGAGTGGATCATCCACCGCGGCTGTCGGCGCTTTTGGTGCTACCTGGCTCGGTCCCTCACCTGCCATTGTCAACATCGATGGAGAGGTGTGACGGAGATCCTTGACAGAACTTCACCAAGCATCCTCGATTACAACGAAAAGTCGTTTCTCGGATTATATCAATCCCTTGCGCGCTGACTAGCAATTCTTACCCACCATACGTGGGTTTCTCTGGTTTGGATGGGCTCATTTTCGAACAACATTCGACCGTTTCGAGCGAAGGGAAAGCAAATCCGTTCCAATTATGTCACGCCGATGCCCAAAGTGCCGCTTGATCAGACGTGGTGTCGGACCATCTTCTCCCCAGCCGGAGACTCAGACGGCGCACCCGGCTATAATTCGATGATGCGGAGAGGAGCAATGCAACCGTGAAATCAACCGGGGACCCAGCGGGCCGCTCGATCATGCTCGTGGATGGCTATGGACTGGCGTTTCGCGCCTTCCACGCGCTACCCGAAACGCTGGTCACGTCCTCTGGCGAAATGATCAATGCAGTTTTCGGTTTTACCTCCATGCTCCTCGACGCGATCCGCGGACAGCACCCTGATTATGTCGTCGTGAGCTTCGACGTCGGCAAGACGTTCCGGCACGAGTCGTTTGAGGGATACAAAGCCCAGCGCGCACCCATGCCGGACGAGATGCGCGGGCAGATGCACCGCATCTTCGCGGTGTTGGAGGCGCTCAACATCCCCGTCTACACCAAGGAGGGGTTTGAGGCCGACGACGTCATTGGCACGATCGCCCGCATGGCCGCCGAAAAACAGATGATGGTGAGCATCGTTACCGGCGACAGTGACCTGCTGCAGCTCGTTGCCGGAGACGTTCACATCATTCTTCCCGGGCGCCAGCGTTTTGGTGACTACCGGGAGTATGACCGCGCGGCGGTGATCGACCGTTACCAGTTCGATCCGGAACGGATCCCCGAATACAAGGCGTTGGTCGGGGACACGTCCGACAACATTCCTGGCGTGCCCGGTGTCGGTGCCAAGACGGCGACGGCCCTGATTCAGAAATTCCCATCACTTGAAGCCATGCGTGAACATCAGGATGAGATCACGCCGACGCGCGCCCGCAACTCTTTCAGCGAGAACTTCGATCAGGCCCTGGCTGGGCGCGAACTTGCGACAATCGTTCGGAATGTCGATCTCGATATCGATCTGGATGCGTGCCTGCTCAAAGACTTCGACCGGGGGGATGTGATTGAGCTCTTTCGCGAACTCGAGTTCCGCACGCTGGTCGCCAAGCTACCGGAGACCCAGGAGCACACGATCGTCGAGCCGGCGCCTGTCCATGAGGCCGTCCGCAGCATCGTCTCCACTGAGGCCCAACTCAATGAACTGATGGCTGAGATCGCCCAGTCATCTGCGATCGCATTTGACGTGGAAACGACGGACACCGATCAAATGCGAGCCGAGCTCGTCGGCATCGCGCTGGCGACATCGCCGGAACGCAGCTACTACATTCCGGTTCGGCACGTCGACCACGAGGCTCAGATCGACGAGGAAGAACTTCGCAACGCGTTTGCTCCTATCTTTTCGGGCCGGAAACCAAGCATTTACGCTCACAACGGCAAGTACGACGCGCTGGTCGTCGAGCAAGCAGGATTCATCCGGCCCCACATTGCGTTTGATTCAATGGTTGCGGCGTACCTGCTCGGAGACTCTTCGGTCGGATTGAAACAGCTGGCCTTCACGCGTCTCGGCATCGAGATGACCGAGATCGTCGAGTTGATCGGTCGCGGACGAACCCAGATCACCATGGATCAGACTGAAGTCCAGAAAGCCGCTGATTACGCATGCGCTGACGTTGAGGCGACCTACCTCCTCGTCGAACAGCTACGGCCTGAGCTCGAGGAGCGGGGCCAGAATGACCTGTTCAACACGATCGAATTGCCTTTGATCGATGTGTTGATCGACATGGAAGAAGCGGGCATAGCGGTCGACGTCGCGTTCCTGGATCAGCTGTCCCGGCAGCTCACTGGTCAGATCGGCGAGCTCGAAACCGAGATCTACCACCTGGCCGGCGAGGAGTTCAACATCAACTCCACCCGCCAGCTGGGGAAGATTCTTTTTGAAGATATGGGTCTACCGACAGGGCGTCGTACAAAGACGGGTTTCTCGGTCAGCCAGGACGTGCTCGAGGCATTGCGGGAAGAGCACGCGATTGTCAACGCGATTCTGGAGTACCGGCAGCTTCTCAAGCTAAAGTCGACCTACGTCGACGCGCTGCCGGCCCAGGTGAACCCCAAGACCGGGCGAGTTCACACGTCGTACAATCAGACGATCGCCGCGACGGGCCGCCTGAGCTCAACCGATCCGAACCTGCAGAACATACCGGTGCGGACCGGAATCGGTCGCAGCGTTCGGCGCGCATTCGTCGCCGACAACCGCCCGGAGCGACGCCCGTGGGACGAAGAAGCGGTCTTTCTATCAGCCGATTACAGTCAGATCGAATTGCGCCTCATGGCACACTTGAGCCAGGACGAGACGCTCCTGACCGCCTTCCGTGAAGGGCAGGATATCCACGCGGCGACCGCGGCCGATGTCTTCGGCATAGAACTCAAGGACGTCACGTCTGACATGCGGCGAGTCGCGAAGACCGTCAACTTCGGCATCATGTATGGCATGCAGGCATTTGGACTGTCGCGCGATACCGGAATGAGCCGCGCGGAAGCGCAGCAATTCATCGATCGTTACATGGCCAGGCTCCCCGGCGTACGCCAGTTTCTCGAACGTACCAAGCAGGAAGCGGCAAACAACGGTTACGTCCAGAGCATGTTTGGGCGCCGTCGCTACCTTCCGGAGATCACGTCGTCGAACTTCAACGTACGACTGGGCGCCGAACGTATGGCGATCAACATGCCGCTGCAAGGTTCGGCCGCTGACATCATGAAGATCGCCATGATCCAGGTACACCAGGCGTTGAAAGAACACCAACTGCGAGGACGAATGCTGTTGCAGGTGCACGACGAGCTCCTGTTCGAGCTGCCTCGCTCAGAAATCGAAACGCTCGCGACGCTGGTCAAGCAGATCATGGAACACGTCGTGACGCTGAGTGTTCCACTGGGCGTCGAGCAGTCGGTCGGACCGAACTGGGACCAACTAGAGCCACTCTAACTCAACCTTGGTGACACCAAGTTGATCGAGTCGCTCAATTCGCGTAGAATTTCGCTGGATATGGATTGGGAGACCAGTCAAGGAGGTTGGGCCGGATGCCCATCTACGAGTACGCGTGTGGATCGTGCGGCCATCGTTTCGAGGCAAAGCAGCGGTTCAACGATGACCCGATCGCGGCATGCCCGGAGTGCGGCCAGACGGTGCGTCGCGTTCTTCACCCGGCCGGGATCATCTTCAAAGGCTCGGGCTTCTACATCAACGACAGTCGTAGCGGCAGCACGAGCTCCAGCATCCCGGCGAAAACGGCTACCGGTGCTGGAACCGAAACGAGCACGAAGTCCGAGGTATCGTCGGAAACGGTTAGCTCGACCACAACGGAACCACATTGAGCGATTTTGACATCGTTCTCGCGCGACAAACGCGAGAGTCTTGCTCCTGTCCGAAGGGGATACCGCCGATATCGGTGTCCCCTTCGAATGCTGAGCCGGGGAACGTCGTTCCCGTGACCAGGTTTGACCGGAGTATGGAAGCTCGCCGTGCAACCGCGAACATCTTGCAATTCACCTCTACGATCAATCCGCGGCAGGTGCTGCGCGAGCGCGCGGCGTTGTGCCGATTCCCACGTTCATTTCCTCGCATCGCGTTTCACTGACGATTTCCCTGCCGCAGCACATCTGACGGTTGTGGGAATTCCCCACGCCCCCTACGAGATGACCGCAGCGAGAACGGATTCTCGGCCGCGGATTCCGGCGACAACGTCGGCTTCATCGATATGGGTGGCTGGCAAGCGCCGAACTCCGCGGTTGGTGCTCTGTTCAACATCCGCCGTGGCTGTGCGGGCGCGCGACGACCGAGAAACTCAACGTGAGGTTTGAGGCGAAGGAGAATCGAATGACGTTACGCATCTCTGACACGCTGACCGGCGAAAAGCGCGATTTCGAGCCTATCGATCCTGACCGCGTGCGAATGTATGTCTGCGGCCCAACGGTTTATTCCGATGCGCACATTGGTCACGCCATGTCCGCAATCGTGTTCGACGTGATCAGGCGCTATCTCGAATATCTCGGGTATCAGGTGGACCACGTCCAGAACTTCACCGATATCGACGACAAGGTGATCCAGCGTGCGGCGACGCTCGGGATGTCGCCGGAAGCGCTGGCGCAGCAACTGATTGATGCCTGGCATGCCGAGACGGCCGAATTGAACATCCTGCCCGCGACGGCTTACCCTCGTGCCACCCAGGAGCTCGATACTATCATCGCGATGATCGAGGGCCTGATTCGAGACGGCAACGCCTACGCGGCCGCGAACGGTGACGTCTTCTACCGGGTCAATTCGTTCGCTGGGTACGGCAAGCTCTCGCACCGCGATCTCGAGCAGATGTTGCCTGGGGCGCGTGTCGAGGTCGATCCGAACAAAGAAGACGCAATGGATTTCGTGCTCTGGAAGTCCGCCAAGCCAGGCGAGCCGGCCTGGGACAGCCCCTGGGGACCAGGACGTCCCGGCTGGCACATTGAATGCAGCGCGATGATCTACCACCTTCTCGGGCCCCGGATCGATATTCACGGTGGTGGGTCCGATCTGATCTTCCCGCACCACGAGAATGAGATCGCCCAATCCGAGGCCTTCACTCACGTTGCCCCTATGGCGAACTTCTGGGTGCACAACGGCTTGCTCCAACTCGGCGGCGAGAAGATGAGCAAATCCATTGGGAACCTGGTGCGCATCCATGAGCTTCTCGAGAACGGCGACGCACAGCCATTTCGATTGCTGGTGCTCAACTCGCACTACAGAAACCCTTTAGTCTTCAACGACGAGACGCTCGAGTCGGCACGTCGTGGGTTGGCAAGGCTCACATCCGCCGTCAGAGACTTCAATGCAGACCTGCTTCCCGGTTCCGCTCCGAATCATCCGCTGACCGAGGCGGCACGAAAGGCGGAAGAGTCATTTCGCCTGGCGATGGACGACGATTTCAACACTCCGGTGGCGCTCGCCACGTTGCATGAGCTAGCCCGCGCCATCAATCGTGAAGAGGACGCCGGCGCACCCACGGCTGCGGTCGCGTATGCACAGGCCAACTTGAAGCGGCTCGCGGGTGTCCTCGGGTTGACGCTCGCGCCGTCCCACGTCGATTCGCACGCGGACATCGAACCGTTCGTGACGATGTTATTGGACGTCCGTCAACAGCTGCGTGAGCGTAAGCAATGGGATCTGGCTGATTCAATCCGGTCACGCCTGGAGGAACTCGGCGTGCGACTCGAAGACTCTCCGGCGGGCACAACATGGCATCGCGAATGAGCACAGCCAGCACGCGCAACTCCGAAATGCTTTATGGACGCAACGCCGTTATCGAAGCGCTGCGCGGGCAGCGCCAGCACCGCCGTCTGTACGTCGCGCAGGGCGCTGAGCGGCAGGAACGGATCGGCGACCTGCTCGACGATGCGCGCGATAAACGAATTCCGGTATCCCGGTTGCACGCCCATGAAATGGATCAGATCGCGGGAGCAGTCAACCACCAGGGAGTGGCGCTCGAAACAAGCCTCTATCGCTACGCCGATCTCGACGATATCGTGGCCAACCCGCAACGCCGTCCGATCGTTTTTCTCGATCACCTCCAGGACCCGCAAAATCTGGGAACGCTCCTTCGGACTGCTGAAGCGACCGGCGTGGCGGGGTTGGTGATCCCGGACCGTCGTTCTGTCAGCATCACGCCTGCAGTGGTCAATTCCTCCGCGGGGGCCGTGGAGCATCTACGGGTGGCGCGCGTCACGAACCTAAGCCGAGCGATTGAAACGTGCAAACAGACCGGCTACTGGATCGTCGCGCTGGAACACCGCGAAGACGCCGGCACGTTGTTCAGCGCCGCGATCCCGGAACCGACCGGGCTGCTGATCGGCTCGGAAGGGAAGGGCATCGGCCCCGCCCTAATGGCCCATTGCGATGTCGTCGTCCAAATCCCGATGGTCGGAGAGGTCGAATCGCTGAATGCGGCCGTCGCGGGTTCAGTCACGCTGTACGACCTGCTGCGGCGACGTCTCGAACGCGAGCCGTAGGCGCACGTGAAAACCGGAGATATCCTTCGTCAAATTGAATTAGCGCGTCGGGCTCGGTATAGTAGTGCTGGTGGAAGCGGCGTTCGCTGTTGCGAACGCCAATTTTGGCGCCGGTGGATTCTCCCTGTGACGGCCGGCGATATTTTTGGAAGAAAGGCAATCACAGCATGAAGGTCGTCCTACTACAGGATGTACCCAAGGTCGGGGAAGCCGGCAGCATTCAGTCTGTCAAAGATGGATTCGCCCGAAACTATCTGATCCCGCAAGGTTTCGCCGCCGAGGCGACCGTTGGGCGCATCAAGACCGCCGAGCAACGCCTTCAGTCGATTCAGCGTAAAGTAGAGCGCGAAGAAGACGCTCAGAAGTCGCTGGCTGAGAAGCTCGAAGGCAAGCGCATTCAGATCGTCGCCCGGGTGGGCGAGCAAGGTCGGCTCTACGGCTCGATCACTGCATCGGATGTCGCCGAGAAGCTCTCCGCGGTCATTGGCGAAGAGATCGACCGTCGCAAGGTACTGCTGGGCGATCCGATTCGCACCGTTGGGGAACATCAAGTGACCGTCCATCTGGTCGGCAAGCTGCGCCCCACGGTCACGGTCGTCGTTACCCCCGAAGAGGGAGTTGGCGGCGCGTTCGGCAATGTCGAGTTCACCCCAGCTAACGAAGACGTTGCCTCCAGTGCGCAGGCGGGTCCAGCGGCCGAGGTCGAAGACGAAATGCGTGGGGTCGACGAGGAATAGATTCACGCCCTCGGGGGACGCTGACATCATGGTCGAGACGATCGAAAAGCTTCCTCCCCATAACATGGAGGCTGAGCAATCAGTCCTCGGAAGCCTGCTGATCGACCGCGACGCCGTGATCCGAATCGCGTCCTTCCTCAAGCCATCGGATTTCTATAGCTCGGGCAATGGCCTCATTTATGAGGCCATTCTTGATCTGTACAATCGCCGCGTTCCCCCTGACTTTGTCACGATCGTGGACGAGCTTACCCGCCGGGATCGCATTCAGGACGTCGGCGGAATCGCCTATCTGACAGACCTGATCAACGCGGTCCCGACTGCGGTCCACATTGAATTCTACGGACACATCGTCGAGCGCACGGCGACCTTACGCCGACTGATCGACGCGGGCGCGACTATTGTCTCGATCGGATACGACGATTCGATCGAGGTCGAGGATGCGCTGGATCGCTCCGAACGCGCGATCTTTGATGTCTCTCAGCATCGTACGACGCGTGATTTCGTCGGCATCGGCGAAGTTCTCGAGACATATTTCGACAAGCTCGACACGATTCAGCAGCATCGTGGAGAGGTTGTCGGCGTTCCCACAGGATACGTCGACCTCGACAAGCTGACTGGTGGACTGCAACGATCGGATCTCGTCATCCTGGCCGCGCGCCCGTCGGTCGGCAAGACGTCCCTTCAGCTCGGAATCGCGCACAATGCGGCGGTCCGGCACGGTAAAACGGTCGGGTTGTTCAGCCTCGAGATGTCAGCTGAACAGCTGGTACAGCGGCTGCTCGCCATGGAGACCGGCGTCGATTCGCACCGGCTCCGACTCGGGTTCATCGACGACAGCGAATGGGATCAGATCTCGCGGGCGTTTGGCCGGTTGGCCGAAGCCAACATCTTCATCGACGATACGCCGAGCATCTCGGTAATGGAGGTGCGCAGTAAGGCACGCCGACTTCTCTCCGAGCGCGGGCTGGACCTGGTCATCGTCGACTACCTACAACTTCTCCAGGGACGCCGTAGTGAAAACCGAGTCCAGGAAATCTCAGAAATCTCCCGCAGTCTCAAGGGACTGGCGCGTGAACTCAACATTCCTGTGTTGGCACTGTCGCAACTTTCCCGCGCCGTCGAGAGCCGCACCGATCACCGCCCGATGCTATCGGACCTGCGCGAAAGCGGGAGCATCGAGCAGGATGCCGACATCGTGATGTTCATTTATCGGGAAGAGCTCTACGATCGCGAGACCGAGAAAAAAGGGATCGCGGAGGTCATCGTCGCCAAACATCGTAATGGCCCTACCGATACGGTAAACCTTCGATTTTTCGAGCGCACCGCTCGCTTCGCCGATCTCGAGCTCTATCTCGAACCACCTGGATAGCGCCGTCAGATCCGATTTGAGGAGTGATGGACACCACCGAGAGCGACCCGGGTCGGTCGGTTCCGATCCCTTCGTCCTTCTTTGAGCGACACCTTCCGCGCATTCGTGATATCGCTGCGCTCAAGGTCCTGCTGACCGTCTATAGGAACGTCAGCGGGTTGGCCCCAGACGCGCCATTCGTCTCGGAGGAAGCACTCTACGCCGACGAACAACTCCTGGACGGCGTGCGGCTGGCCGCTTCCTCGCGCCAGCCAGTGGACGAGATCCGGCATGGGATCGAGGTATTGGTCGCTCACGATGCAGTCGTACGAATTTGTCTCGAGGACGGTGAGGACGAATCATTCTGGTTGATGCCAAAGGAACCGGAAAACCAGCGGCATTTGAACGCGTTCGTTCGCGGTGAGCGATCCTTTCCGTACCGGGAATCGCAATCGCGCCAACCGGCACGTATCGCGGTCGAGCGTCCGAACGTGTTTCGGCTGTACGAGCAGAACGTTGGCGTGCTCACACCATTGATCGCCGATCAACTCATCGAGGCGATTGAGATCTATCCCGATGGCTGGATTGAAGAGGCGATCAGCGAAGCGGTAAGCTTGAGTCGTCGAAACTGGCGGTACATTCAACGTATTCTGCAACGATGGGCCACCGAAGGGCGCGGGAATGAGACATATCGGCGAAATCAGAGCGCTTCAGGGTTCGTCGAACCAGAAAAATACCTCCGTGGTAAGTACTCCTCCCTCTTCAAGCGGGAGCGATAAGTGCCCAATCTGCGGCGGAGCCGGATACTACCGGCTCGACGTTCCGGTCGGACATCCGCTATTTGGTGAACCGGTTGTCTGCCAATGCCGACAATTCGAGATCGATGCGCGTCGCGGTCAGGACTACGGTGACATCACCGGACTCGGAGTCCTCGAGGATTGGACGTTCGAGAACTTCGACCCGAATATCCCGGGGGTCAAGCGAGCCTACGAGAGCTGCCTGGCGTACGCGCAGAATCCAGACGGGTGGCTACTCCTCACCGGTTCGTTTGGCTGTGGGAAGACTCATCTTGCAGCCGCCGTCGCGAATTATGTCGCGCAGGGCCGGGTAATGTTTCCGCTGTTCACCGTTGTTCCGGATCTGCTCGATTACCTTCGCGCCGCGTTTGCACCGGACCAGGGCTCGAGCTACGACAACCGATTCAACGAGATCCGCAACGCCAGCCTGCTCGTGCTCGACGATCTTGGAACTGAGAACTCGACCCCGTGGGCAACTGAGAAGCTGTTTCAAATCATTAACCACCGGTACAACCAGCGGAAGCCAACGATCATCACGAGCAATCGTGATCTCGACCGCATGGATCCTCGGATCGCGTCACGCATCAAGGACAGCGCTATCTGCACCCACATCTATATCGACGCCCGCGACTACCGCGAGCGCCGCGGCCGGCAACCCCGAACTCGCTAGCGCGCGGTACGCCGGATTCGTCGCTTTCCGGCTAATCACTCATGCCTTCTCACCGCTTGAGTCTGAAGTTCCGCACTTTGGTACTATCCGCGCCTCCAATTACGATGCGTATACTGACCGAGGACGCTCGACCAGGTTGTGGGTAGTCCGTCGTCACCAGGCGATCCACAGAACGCGCCGTCAAATCGACGGCACCGACGCTATGAATCGAGAACGAGATGATCGGGGCAATCGGGAATTAGGGAGATCATCGTGGCCGAGTGGACCAACCCCACAACGCAAGGCCCAAGCGTGGCGGAGGGAGCGACCAGAGCATTGGCGACTCCCACCGTGCGTGAGAAGCCACGTAGTACACATGGCGCTCCGGTGGATCTCGTCGGACAGATCGCTCCTGTCGAATTGGACGCGACTCGCGTGAAGCTCGTAGATTTTGTAGTTGGACAACCGCTGTCCGGCCATTTTCCGGTTCCCGGCGACATTGCCCGCCTCGTGATCGATGCGGATCGTGACATCGTGCGCGGCCGGCTTGAAAGCGCGCTCGATCTGACGATTCTCGCTCAATGTGAGCATCCGGCGTGTCTCGGTCTCTACGTGCGCCAGGCGGAACTGCTCCTCGCGACCGGTCGAGCAGACTCGGCAACCGCCGTCGTCGCCGCGATCGTCAGATCCCAACAGACGTTGGACGGTCCGCCGGTAACAGTCGAGATCGAGCGCATACTCGCCCACGCAAACCCGACCGACTCCAACGTACTGCACCTGGCGCACACCCTGCTCACGGCCAATCGAACCGACCTGATCGATCGCTATCTGCCGATCGCGGTTGAAGCCGCGTCGCTGCAAGACGATCCGGGGCTTGCGATGGAGCTGGCACGCCACTGGTTCGAAGTCCGCGCGGGCAGTCTTGACGCGGCATTCAGCGTCACGCGCGAGGCGCTCCGACTGGGCGAAACACCAGACTCCGACCTGATTCTCAAAAGTCTGCCCGAAACCGATCGCGATCCCCGAGCGCTGGTTATTCGGCAGGTAATCGAGTGTGCTACAGGTCGACTCGGGCAGTGGACGACCGCCGCGAAGGTCTTATCCTCGATCGAGTCAAGACTCGTCGATGCACAGCACGTTCAATCGCTCCTTCGCGACATGATAGCTGTTCAGCCTTCGAACGAATCGCTCCTGGTTCATGTCGGCGTGCTCGAGCTCAGCGCGGGAAATCCTGATGCAGCTCACCAATTATTGAGATCGGTGCGACCCACCGACGCGCGAGCCTCCTACGTTGCAACCGTGGCATGTGCGCGGGCCGCGCTGGCAACCGGAGATTTCTCTTCGGCAAATGAATCACTGCGTCGCGCCATGGAGCTCCACGAAAAACCTGACGTCGCGGAGTTCGCCGTCTGGTGTCCGATTCTTCAGACACCAAACGACATGTTCTCAGTCGGAAAATCGGTTGCCGGAGCGTTGCTGCAACGAGGCGAGAGCGTTGAGGCTGCCAGCCTACTCGAGCGACTGTCAACCATGAACCCTCAGCGCGAAGACCTGTCGCGCGCCTACGCCGACGCACTCGCCAAGACGGGACGCCGAGACATCGCGGTAGCCCGACTTGAAGAGATGCTCCGCAAGCACGATCAGGCCGGTCGATCTGAAGGCACGCTCCTGACCATTCAATCCATCCTACAGATCGCTCCCGGCAATCTGAGACTGCGCGCCAGACTAATCGACGAGTACCTGAAGAAAGGAATGCTCCTGGAATCAGTTCAGGAGCGCTGGACTCAGGCTCAGATTCTCGAGCGCGCCGGTCGAAGTGACGACGCGATCGATCAATTGCGACAAGCGCTGGACGTCTCGTCAATGCTCGGTGACTGGAAGAAACTCGAAAACATCATCCGCATGATGGTTCGTATTCGGCCCGACGACCTGGATGTGCGGCATTCCGCCGCAACCAAATTCATCGAGTATGGACAGATTCAACTGGCGATCGAACAACTCTGGGCGGCCGTGGAAATTGGAGGGCGGTCCGACGACCCGGATGAATCCATCGCCGCGCTGCATCAGATCATCGCCCTTGGTCCGCAGCAGCTTGACGCATACCACAAGCTCGGAGAGGCGCTCGCGTCGGTAGGTGAGTATGCGCAAGCTGAACGAGTCTATCGACGCCTTTCGACACTCGTTCCGGACGATCCAGCGATTCAGGCCAAGCAATCCGCTCTTGCCGCAATGGCAAACGTCGGACAATAACAACATTCAACCATTCCGCAACCAGAAGAGCGCGCGAGTCGCATGATACAATTCATCGTGCCAGCGAGGGCGATACGAAGAACGACACGGTGAGAGCATGCCCGAACTCCCATGGATCTTCACGCGGCTCGATTTTCGTGCCGTCATTGACATTGTCTCAGTTGCGTCAATATTCTTCTGGTTGTTGTGGGTTGCGCAAGGAACTCGCGCGACTCAGCTGATCCGTGGCCTGGCCATCCTCATCGTCGCAGTGGTCGGCGCGGCAAACATCTTCCATCTGACTGCTCTCAACTGGCTCTTGACTCGAACGTTGCCGGCGTTGATCGTCGCGGTTCCAATCGTCTTCCAACCAGAGCTACGGCGAGCTCTCGAGCAGCTCGGGCACACCAGTTCGTGGCTCCGGCCACCGTTCGCGTCACAGAATGACAGCCTGATGGAAAAAAGCGTCGACGAAGTGATGCGCGCCACGGCACAGCTCGCGCGGCGCCGCTACGGCGCGCTGATCGTGATCGAACGCGAGACCGGGCTGCAAGACTATGCCGACCGCGGGGTGCCGCTGGATGCAACCCTGACCCGGCACCTGCTAATCAACATCTTTTATCCGAACTCGCCGCTCCATGACGGTGCGGTGATCGTTCGTAACGACAGAATCCTGTCGGCGGGGTGCGTGCTGCCATTGAGCGACAACGTCACCGGCGGGCAGCTTGGAACGAGGCACCGGGCGGGAATCGGGATATCTGAAGAATCCGACGCCATCGCCGTAATCGTCTCGGAAGAGACCGGGCAAATCTCAGTCGCACACAACGGCCGGCTCGTTCGGGACCTGGACCAAGAACGGCTGAGGCGGATCCTTCGGATGCTCCTCCGTATCGATCGGGGCGATCGAGCTCGGGATCGGCCGTCCGGCGGATCGCGCACGCGGAAAGACTCGAGCGAACGACCATCAGGTGGAGAACGAGTACCAGAGGATGCAGCGAAGACTAGTGCGGGCGCTGAACAGAATACGCCGGTTCTTTGACGCCGGAAACCTTGTCCGGGCGATCGTTGCGGTGATCCTCGCGTTCTCGTTGTGGGCGTGGGTCACGGCCGAGCAAGACCCTGAGATCACCCGAACTATTCCATCGGTTCAAGTAACGGCCCAGCACGTGCCGAAGAACATGCAGGTTGTCGGCGACCTCCCTCGCGTCGAGATCCGGCTCGAAGGTCCGCAAAGCAAGATCCAATCGATTGAAACCGGCCAGATCCAGGCAGTCGTCGATCTCAGCTCGGTGAAGCAACCCGGCAAGTCGACGCTGAGCATCGACGTCACCACACCCAGTCGCATTCGGGTACGCAGCGTGACTCCGGGTAAGGTAGACGTTCAGGTCGACCAGATCGCGTCCGCGCAAGGGATCAAGATAAAGACGACGCAGCCGTCGGATCTCCCGTCCAACTACGTCGTCAAGTCGATGACCACGACGCCGGAACAGGTCAACGTGAGCGGGCCCCAGGCAAACGTAGCGGCGGTAACCGCCGCGCGGGTTGAGGTCTCGGTTTCTGGACGTACCGAAAGCTACACCGAGCTCGTCACTCCGGTTCCTGTCGATGCGAACGGGAATCCCGTGCCAAATGTTACGCTGGACCCGGCGCAGGTGACGCTCAAAGTCGATCTTCAGGTCAGTGGTCAGGTGCGAAGAGTCATACCGGAGGTGACCGGAACCGACGCTCTTGCGCCCGGGTATGAGCTGGTACGACCGCCTACGGTGGTTCCAAGTGATCAAGTGATCATCGACGGACCTGCGGATCAGATCGCGAAGGTTCTCTATCTCACCACGAAGCCGATCGACATCACGGGTTGGAGCGAATCGAAGGATCTTACGGACGTGGCGATCGACACATCCAAGCTGCCGTCAGGCGTTACCATCGACCATCAAACGGTGAGCGTCTCAATCCAGATTCGAAAACAGACGTCACAGCAGCAGGTGAGCAACATCCCGATCGGCATCGTGAACGCGAAATCAGGCACGACGGCGACTCTCTCTCCGACTACCGCGACGGTCACCCTCGAAGGATCACAGCTGGTCGTCAAAGGTCTGACGCAGAACGACATCTCCGTCGTCGTGGATCTGAACGGTGCGGGTCCGGGAACATATCAGCTTCAACCGAAAGTCATCTTGCCGGCCGGAGTGCAGTATCGGCAGGTGGATCCCGGAATCGTGAGCGTCACGATATCGGACGTTGCGCCGACGCCCACCCCTGCGCCGAGCGCCACGCCGACCCCAGCGCCGACACCGACCCCGGGCTCGTAGACGACCCGCGACAGGTTGTGAATCGCCTTAATCGTTTCCGTCAGATTCTGGCGGGGTTTTGCGAAGCGGCGGGATTACGGGGTGCGCGTTTCGACCTGATGCGTCAGCAAGATAGCCTCGGCGACTTCCCGCATCGACTTACGGTTGTCCATGCTCGTGCGCCGCATCCGGCTGAATGCGTCGGCTTCTTTGAGCCCATGCACTTCCATGAGGATGCCCTTGGCCCGTTCGATCAGCTTACGGGTCTCCAGCGTCTCGCTTCAGTTGCCCGACTTCCCGCTTCAACTGCTGCACATCCTTGAAACGGGCAAGCGCGAGCTCAATGACCGGAGTGAGCTCACTCTCTCGAAATGGCTTGACCAGGTACCCTGACACACCGGCGCTCTTGGCACGCTCAACAAGGTGACGCTCGCTGTACGCAGTCAGTAGCACGACGGGCGCAGACGTTGTTCGGCGATATGCTCGGCCGCTTCGATCCCGTCGATGCCAGGCATCTTTATGTCCAGAATGACAAGATCAGGGCTCGAAGTTTCTCGGCAAGTTCGACTGCCGTCCGACCATCCGACGCTTCTCCAACTACGTCGTAGTCGAGATGAGCCAGCATCTCACGCAAATCCATACGGATGATCGATTCGTCGTCCGCAATGATCACCCGCGCAGACGGCCACTGTTCGTTTCCATTGTGGTTGATTCCTTGTTGGCACCGTGGCCCACGTCGCAGGATCCGGCAATGCGACTGTGGTATCCCCTGTGGATGGTCGGGGCGAGAGGATTCGAACCTCCGACCGCCGGTACCCCATACCGGTGCGCTACCGGGCTGCGCTACGCCCCGTTCTGTACTCGCCAGTATAGCACATCCGGTCGGCGGGCTCAGCGAGCACGTGATGCTTGGTGCAGCGTCACTCTGCAGCCCGCCGAACGCGCAATGGACGTCGAGACTGGTTACTTGACCTCGACTTTCGCGCCGGCCTCTTCGAGCTTCACCTTGGCGGCCTCGGCCTCGTCCTTGTTGACGCCCTCTTTCACGGCCTTTGGAGCCGCTTCCACCAGGTCCTTGGCCTCTTTCAGGCCAAGGCCTGCTCAAGCTCGCGGACCGCCTTGATGACCTGAATCTTGTTCGGGCCGATCTCGGACAGAATCACGTCGAACGTGTCTTTCTCTTCGACAACCTCCGCCGCCGCGCCGCCGCCGGCAGGGGCGGCCGCGACCGCCATCGGCGCCGCCGCGCTGACGCCGAAGCGATCTTCGAGCGCCTTGACGAGCTGTGACAGCTCAGAGAACCGTCATCTGCTCGATCGTCTGTGATCAGTTCATCCATTTTCTCTTGGCCGACTGCCATCTTGCACCTCTCCTGATTACAATCTAATTACGACGCAATAATACGTATCGATTTCGCGACTAGGCAGCCTGCTCTTCGCTTCCCTGAAGCTGCTCAGCGCGTGCCTGCAAGCACATACGCGAACGAGCGGATCGGTGCCGGAAAGTACGCCGACGAGGCCGACAGGGGCGCTTGCACGCCACCGACGACTCGCGCCAGCAAGATCTTCGCGGCGGAAGATTCGCGAGATTCTCGATATCTTCCGCTGCAATGATCCTGACCTTCGAGCACGCCCAGCTTGATCTGCAGAATACGCGATATCTTCGCGAAATCGCTGATGACTTTGGACGATGCGACCGGATCGCCTGTCGAAGTCACAAGTGCGATTGGGCCGGTCAACGTTGCGCGGAGATCCCCGAGTCCGACGTTATCAGCGGCGATCGCGGCCAGTTTGTTCTTCACGACGCGAATCCCGGCACCGTGCGGGCGCAACTGCGCCCGCAACGTTTGCAAGATCGGACACCTTCAACCACGATAGTCGGTGAGAATCGCGAACTGCGAATCGCGAAGCAGCGCAGTAATCTCTTCGACCTCTTCCACCTTCTTTGGCGTTGGCAATCTGTTCACCTCCTTTCAACGCCTCTGGACAATCAAAAACCCCTGCACTGGCACAGCGCAGGGGCAAGGCGTTGATCAACGACATCAACGTGATTGATCGCTCGGCTTTGACCCACGCCTCGGCTGGATGATTAAGCACCGTGTGCCCCAGCGGTCTTCGAGCGCCGGTAGAGATTTTCGATTGTTGCGATTACACCGCTAAGCCGAATGCTCGGCGGCCAACTCCAACGTGCGTGCCACATCGAGCGGCACGCCAGGACCCATTGTACTGGTCAGCGTGATCGAGCGGCAATAAACGCCCTTCGCACCGGACGGCTTGGCACGAATGACGGCATCAACAGCGCGAAGAGATTCTCCTGCAGAGCCGGAGTCGAAACTGCTCTTGCCGATCAGGACGTGAATCAGCCCGGTACGATCGTTACGGAACTCGACCCGGCCGCGTTTCAACTCTTGAATGACGCCAGGCAGGTCTTCGACGGCGCGAACCACCGTGCCACTCCGCGGATTCGGCATAAGCCCGCGACGACCGAGAATACGGCCAAGACCGCCGACGCGACCCATTTGATCGGCCATCGCGATCGCGGCGTCGAACTCCAACCAACCAGCCTGAATCTGCTGCACCAGGTCGTCACTGCCGACGTAATCGGCTCCGGCGTCCTCGGCGGTGCGTACGGCTTCGCCGGCGGCGAAAACGAGCACGCGTGGCTCTTTACCGGTTCCGTTCGGCAGAACAACGGTGCTGCGCACGATTTGATCTGCCTGACGCGGATCAATGCCGAGCCGAATATGGGTCTCAAGAGATTCGTCGAATTTTACATACGAGGCCTGTTTGACGAGTTCAATCGCGCCAGTCGGCTCGTAGAGCTTCGTGCGGTCGACCAACTCTTTACGCGGCTCGAGGTACTTCTTACCATGCTTAGGCATGTACACACTCCTCGTGGTGCGTGCGGGGTGTGAACCCCTCCCACATCATGAAAGTCGTGAGCTAGCCTTCGACCTGAATGCCCATACTACGCGCGGTGCCCTCGATCTGGCTGCATCGCACCGTCGAGATCGACTGCGTTGAGGTCAGGCATCTTCAGTTCAGCAATCTCGCGTACCTGATCGCGAGTGACCTTGCCGGCCACCCTGTGACGTGACGTCGCTGGCACCCTTATCGAACGCCGGCGGCACGCCGCAGCAGGTCAGCCGCCGGCGGCGTCTTGGTGACGAACGTAAACGAGCGATCTTCGAAGACCGTGATCACCACTGGGATGATCTGTCCGGCCATGCTCGCGGTGCGCTCGTTGTACTCTTTGCAGAAATTCATGATGGCAACGCCATGCTGACCGAGCGCCGGGCCAATCGGCGGCGCCGGGGTGGCTTTGCCGGCCGCTATCTGCAGTTTGACGTAGGCGCGAATCTTCTTCGCCACTGTAGAACAAACCTCCTCGTGGTACGAACGGGGGAAACCCTCCCACAGCTCTCAATTCCACGTCGGAACGCCGGTTGAGAGCGACCGGCGAATCCTCTATCCTTCGCGCTCGACCTGTAGAAAGTCGAGCGTGACCGGTGTCTCGCGACCAAAAAAGGAGACGAGCACCTTGACTTTGCCCTTTTCCTGGTCGATCTCGTCGACCGAACCGCGGAAGTCGCTGAACGGGCCGTCCACGATGCGAACCGTGTCACCCAATGCGAGCGAGACCTTGACCTTGGTCGGCTTGGCGTGCATGCCCTTGAGAATCAACTCGACCTCGCCGCCCTCGAGGGCGGCGGGCTTGTTTCCCATGCCGACAAAGCTGGTCACACCCGGGGTGTTGCGCACGACGTACCAGGAATCGTCGTCCATCATCATACGAACGAGCACGTAACCCGGAAAGACTTTTCGCTGAACGCTGCGGCGCTGACCGCCGCTGATCTCGACCTCTTCCTGGGTCGGTACGACGACCTCAAAGATCTTGTCGGTCACGTCCATCGTTTCAATACGATGGAGGAGGTTCTGACGAACCTTGTTCTCGTAACCCGAATAGGTGTGGACGACGAACCAGCGTCCCTGCTGCTCGCCAGCTTCGCCTTCAGAAAGCTCTTCTCGACGTTGGGCGAGGCGTTCACGCAGTGATCGCGCCACGGGGACCTCCTCTACAGAGGGAAATTAGGGTATTGCTTGCCACAACCGGACGAACAACGCATCAACGCCGCCAAGCGTCAGACCAAGCGTCACTGAGATGGCAACCACCACGATCGTCAGGTTCCGGGTCGTTTCACGATTGGGCCAGGTGATCTTCTTCATCTCAACGACGGTGTCTTTGAACAGACGTTGCAGCACGGCCAAGCGCGCGAAGCGCGAAGTCGAACCCGCGTGCCGCTCGCTCGACTTGGTCTTCGTGGTTCGCGGTCGCGTCTTTCGTTGCCACAGTCTCTTTCCTCAGGTTGCGCAATTCTCTGTCCCGCCTGTCATATTCCATTGCGCTGAGCCACGCTTGCTGACAAACTGATGGGGCGGGCCATCGGCTCCGCCCCTGAACGTCATACGCTCGCTGCAGATGCCACTTCTCTGATTTGTTGAGAAATGGCAGGGCCGGCAGGAATCGAACCCGCAACCTGCGGTTTTGGAGACCGCTGCTCTACCAATTGAGCTACGACCCTAGACTGCTCGTGATCCGCGCGTCTCCTCGCTACCGAGTTTCGCGGTGCACTCGTGCACAACGGCAGCGTGGGCAGAATTTCTCGAAGCTCCAACCGTGACGGATCATTGCGACGATTCTTCTCCGTGGTGTAGTTCCGCTCTCGGCACTCGGTGCACTCGAGCGTGATCACCAATCGATCGGCCTTCGACTTCTTTGCCATGATATCACATCCTTAGCGATTGGCCATCGCGACTCGGGACGCATCGACTAGACGGAGCCGCCGGTCGAAGACCAGCTATTGTACGACTTCTGGTCACGACGCCAGCGCCGACGGTGCGGCCACCTTCGCGAATCGCGAAGCGCAGCCCTTCTTCGATCGCCACCGGCTGGATCAGCTCCACCTCCATCTGGATGTTGTCCCCCGGCATCACCATCTCCACCCCTTCCGGCAGCTCGATCGACCCCGTCACGTCCGTCGTCCGGATGTAGAACTGCGGCCGGTACCCCGGGAAGAACGGCGTGTGCCGCCCACCCTCTTCCTTCGACAGCACGTACACCTCGCGCCTGCGAACTTCGTGTGCGGCTTGATCGACCCCGGCTTGCGCCAGCACCTGCCCCCGCTGCACGTCCTCGCGCTCGATGCCGCGCAACAGGCAGCCCGACGTTGTCCCCGGCCGCCCCTTCGTCCAGCGTCTTCTGGAACATCTCCACGCCCGGTCACCATCATCTTGCCGCGTCGCCGTGATCCCGACGATCTCGACCTCTCCCCCGTCTTCACCAGCCCCCGCTCGATCCGCCCCGTCACCACCGTGCCCGCGCCCCTTGATCCCGAACACGTCCTCGATCGGCATCAGGAACGGCTTGTCCATCGCCCGCTCCGGCGTCGGGATGTAGTTGTCCACCGCCTCCATCAGCTCCCAGGATCGGCGCGTACTCCGGCGCGTTCGGATCCGTCGAGGTCGACTCCAGCGCCGCCAGCGCCGAGCCCCGGATGATCGGGATCTCGTCGCCGGGGAAGCTCGTACGTCGACAGCAGCTCCCGCACCTCCAGCTCCACCAGCTCCAGCAGCTCCTCGTCGTCCATCATGTCCACCTTGTTCAGGAACACCACCATCGCCGGCACTTCCACCTGCCGCGCCAGCAGAATGTGCTCCCGCGTCTGCGGCATCGGCCCGTCCGGCGCGCTCACCACCAGGATCGCCCCGTCCATCTGCGCCGCGCCGGTGATCATGTTCTTGATGTAGTCCGCGTGCCCCGGGCAGTCCACGTGCGCGTAGTGCCGCTTCTCCGTCTCGTACTCCACGTGCGCGATCGCGATCGTGATCCCCCGCTCCCGCTCTTCCGGCGCGTTGTCGATCGAGTCGAACGACCGGAACTTCGCCGCCGCCCTTCAGCGCCAGCATCTTCGTGATCGCCGCCGTCAGCGTCGTCTTCCCGTGGTCCACGTGCCCGATCGTCCCCACGTTCACGTGCGGCTTCGTCCGCTCAAACTTCTGCTTCCCCACTGCTACTGTACCCTTCAAATTGCACCAGAGCCGCACCAGACGGCGGACCCTGAACTCGGCTAAGACGTTTGTCTGTCGATCAATGGCGCCATCACGCGGCAGTCTCCGTGAGGCGACCAGCGCGCAATCACGAGCGTAGCACACGAAAAAGCCCATCGCTCAGACGGGCCTGGTGGGGAGGGAGGGATTCGAACCCCCGAAGCATTGCGCACCTGGTTTACAGCCAGGCCCCTTTGGCCGCTCGGGAACCTCCCCGCTAGAGCCGACGGTGGGAATCGAACCCGCAACCTGCTGTTTACAAAACAGCTGCTCTGCCAATTGAGCTACGTCGGCATGGCACCTGAAATCAAGTGCCAGCCAAGGGCGAGATTATAGGTGGCGAGCCGCGTCGTGTCAAGGAAAATTGCCGCACGGCAGCCGCACGGCAAAGCCCGTCTCCCGCTCACCCCTGGCTGTTCAGTCTGGCTGCGGAGTCTGTCTTAACGACCCATCTCCGCGATAACCGCGTCGGCCATGTCGGTCGTTCCCGCAGCGAGCTCGCGATTGCGATCTGCGCGGAGATCGTAGGTGACTCGCTCGCCGGCCTTGATGACGCTTGCCACCGCGTTGTCGACCGCCTTCGCCGCGTCCTGCTCTCCCAGATGACGGAGCAACATCACTCCACTCAGGATCATCGCCGTGGGATTGGCTTCGTTCCGTCCAGCGTGGGTCGGCGCGCTCCCGTGGATCGCCTCAAAGACGGCGGCGCGCTCTCCAATATTTGCGCTTGGCGCGACACCCAGTCCGCCGATCATGCCAGCCGTGAGATCGCTCAAGATATCACCGTAAAGATTCGGCATCACGAGCACATCGTAGAGATCAGGCTTCTGCATCAGCTGCATGCACATGTTGTCGACGATGCGATCGTTGAACTCGATCGACGGATACTCTTGAGCTACTTCTTCGGCGATCTTGAGGAAGAGCCCATCGGAGAACTTCATGATGTTGGCCTTGTGCACGGCGGTGACGAGCTTCCGTCCGTTCTTCGCCGCATAGTCAAAGGCGAATCTCACGATGCGGCGTGAGTTCTCCGGTGTTATCGACTTGATCGAAATCGCCGAGGTTGAGCTTATCTTTTTGGAGCTCAGCCGGTTGATCTCGTCGATGATCTCCTGTGCCTCTTTGGTGCCGGTGTCGAATTCAACTCCGGCATAGAGGTCTTCCATGTTCTCGCGCACGACGACCAAGTCGATGGAGTCGAACGCACTCTGAACGCCCGCGTAGGTTCGAGCCGGGCGCAGATTCGCGTAGAGCTCCAGCGCGTGCCGCAACGCCACATTCACACTGCGAAAGCCGCCGCCGATCGGCGTCGTCAACGGACCCTTCAGCGCCGCGCCGTTCTTGCGAATCGAGTCGATCACGGAATCAGGAAGGACGTCACCATGCTTCTCCAGCGCGGTGACTCCAGCCTCCTGGACGTCCCAATCGAACTTGATGCCGGTCGCCTCGAGCACCCGGCGGGCCGCGCCTGAAACTTCCGGCCCGATGCCGTCGCCCGGGATCAGTGTCACCTGATAGGCCATCCGCTTGCCTTGCCTCTCCCATATCAATACGTCATGCGCGCACTTCGCGTCCTATCGGCATTGTAGGTTGGTGGAAAAACGGGTGTCAAACCGTGCCGGCCGTAATTGACGCTCGGTCGTGCATCCTCTCGGCAACGCGTGGGGCGTACAATTTCTCCTACGTCTGAACGTGTCGACTCGGCCGCGAAGGATCCATTAGGGTGCGAAGTTTTCGCGAACGCTATGCCGCCTTCAATAATCAAAGCGAGTCGCGTGTTGAGCGGCGACCCGTTGGAGCGCCGATCGAGCACCTCGAAGTTGGGACGCTGCTGCGAAATAGCGCGGGGGAAATCTTCGTCGCGGAAGCGGTGCGTGACGACCCGCATTTGAACGCGCTGAACGCGCGCGACCGGCTAACCTCAAGCCTCTACCTTCGCGAACATCGTCACTTGGACATTTGTCCGGCCGACGTCCTCTTTCTCGACACTGAAACCACGGGCCTGGCCGGAGGCACCGGCACCCATGCGTTTCTGGTCGGAGTCGGTTACTTCGTTCGCGGCGAATTCATCCTCCGGCAATTCTTCATGCGCTCGCCCGGCGAAGAGACTGCGCTCCTCGAAGAATTGCGAGATCTCCTCGACCGGTTTCGGCTGCTGGTGACCTTCAACGGAAAATCGTTCGACTGGCCACTTCTCGACACGCGCTTCTTGTTGCACGGGTATCGGCTCGAGTTTGGATTCGACCACCTCGACCTGTTGCACCCGGCGCGACGAATCTGGAAGCACCGACTCGCGAGTTGTTCGCTCACCTCACTTGAACAGGGAGTCTTCGGTGTCTGGCGCCAGGGCGACGTGCCGGGATACCTGATTCCACAGCTTTATTTTGACTACCTGCGCGATGGCGACGCCCGCCGCTTGTCACCGGTGTTTTCGCACAACCGCGAGGATATCGTGACGCTCGCGCGATTGCTGGAGGTGATGCTCGCGGCGGAGACCGCGCCCGACACCCTTCTCGAGCATGCCGAAGACCGTGTCGGCATGGGATTGGCGCTGATCTCATCGGGGCAGATCGAGCTTGGCTACCGCACGCTCGCAAACGCCTTGTCAGTTGGCGAGCTACCTCCTGACGTGAGGCGCAAGGGCGAGATCGAGCTCTGGCGGCTCATGAAGCGAAACGGCCGGATGCACGAGGGGATCGGCCTGCTCGAGGCGATGTGCCGTGATAATTCACGTGGTCGAGTTCCCGACCTGCTGCCCTTCGTCGAACTCGCCAAGTATTTCGAGCACGTCACACGTGACTACGACGAAGCGGAGCGAGTTGTGGAGCGCGCCATTCGGCTAGTCGAGTTTCACCGAAATGTGCCCGGTCACGATGAGCTCATTCACCGGCTTCAACGCATCCGTCGCAAACAGGTTGCGAGCCGGTTCTGACGAGTTGTGTGCGTTCGTCGAACCGATTGCCGGCCCGATGTGACCGTCGCTCTGCTACGATTTCGACGAAGGTCTCGCTGTTCGTGAATTGAGGGACAACATGCCATATCGTCCTGTGGTGCTGGTCGTGCTCGATGGCTGGGGGATCGGCCCCGATGATCCAGGCAATGCCGTTCTCGCGGCAAACACGCCAACGATGGACCGCCTCCAGTCGAGCTATCCCACCTCGTCACTCCTGTGCTCAGGACGAGATGTCGGACTTCCCAAGGGACAGATGGGCAACTCCGAAGTCGGACATCTCAATCTTGGGGCAGGATTTGTCGTTTACCAGTGGATCACGCGGATTGATGCGGCGATCGAAGATGGGTCCTTCTTTCAGAAACAGGCGTTCGCCAGCGCGATCGACCATGTGCGGGGAACCGGCGGAGCGCTCCACCTCCTTGGACTGCTCGGCAACGGTGGTGTCCATGCCTCCCAGGATCATCTTCTGGCACTGCTGCGGCTTGCCCGCGATCACCATGTCGAGCGGGTGTTCGTCCATGGATTCATGGACGGTCGCGACACTCCGCCCAATTCCGGTCTCGGCTTTCTCAAGGACCTGCTTGAATCAATGTCGAGGATTGGGACAGGCCGGATGGCCTCCCTCTCCGGCCGCTACTACGCCATGGACCGCGACCGACGTTGGGAACGGACCAAGCGGGCGTACGACGCCATCGTCAACGGCAAGGGCGTCCATGCAACCGATCCTCTCGCGGCACTCCAGGCATCGTACGACGCGGGCGTGACCGACGAATTCGTCGATCCTGTCGTGATCGACGATTCGAACGGCAGTCCGGTCGCGACGATCAACGACGGCGACAGTGTGATCATTTTCAACTTCCGTTCGGATCGCCCGCGGCAGATCGTGCACGCGATTTCCGATCCGGCGTTCGACGGATTCGACCGCGGGACGGTTTGCCACGATCTCTATGTCGTTACGATGACGGAATACCAGCAAGGCTTGCCGGTACACGTCGCGTTTCCGCCGCAAAACGTTGAGATGCCGCTGGCGCGGGTCTTGTCGGAAGCCGGCAAGACGCAGTTTCACACGGCTGAGACGGAGAAGTATGCCCACGTCACGTACTTTTTGAATGGCGGGCGAGAAGACCCATTTCCGGGCGAAGACCGCAAACTCATCCCGTCTCCGAAGGTCGCGACCTACGATCTGCAACCGGAGATGAGCGCCCATGGGGTCAGTGAGTCTGTCGTCGAGGCAGTGGACGGCAGTCGCTACGACTTCGTGATGGTGAATTTCGCGAATGGCGACATGGTCGGCCACACGGGAGTCTTTTCGGCGGCGGTGAAGGCTGTCGAAACCGTCGATGGATGTTTGGACACCGTGTTGAAACATGTTCTGGACCATGAGGGCGTGGCGATTGTTACCGCCGATCACGGTAACGCCGAAGAGATGCTCATTCCAGGGACGAACGATGTCTGGACAGCTCACACCACCAATCCAGTTCCGGTCATTCTGGTGGCACCGGACGACAGCCCAATTCGTCATGCCCAGTTGCGGAGCGGCGGGCGTCTGGCGGATGTCGCTCCCACGGTTCTGGATTTACTCGGCATCCCTCAACCCGCCCAGATGACCGGAACGTCATTGATCATTGAGTAGCGTGTCCCCGGTGCGCCGAACGACGCAGATCCGCGCGCCGGTATTCGCGGCGGGTCCAGGCCAGTTTGCCGCTCCGATTTCCCGCGCGGCCGTCGGACATTGGCGTCAACCCGGCGAGGAATCAGAGGCACTCCGCGCGGGCTCGCAGGAGTTCAGATTCAATCGCGAGCCACTTCGCACGACGATCGACGGCGGTTACCTCGGACGACCCGCGAACTCGGCCTGCGATCCAAGCTGCTCCTCGATGCGCAGCAACTGGTTGTACTTCTCGACGCGATCCATGCGCGACGGAGCCCCAGTCTTGATCTGACCCGCGTTCGTCGCGACGACCAGATCCGCGACGAACGAATCGGCCGTCTCGCCGCTGCGATGCGAGATGACCGCCGTGTATCCGGCACGGTGCGCCATGCTGATGGCCGCGAAGGTTTCGCTCAGCGTACCGATTTGATTCAGCTTGACCAGAATCGAGTTGGCAGTCTGCTCACGAATTCCGCGCTCCAAGCGAGCCGTGTTTGTCACGAACAGGTCGTCGCCGACGAGCTGAATGCGATCGCCGATTCGTTCGGTCATCAGTGCCCAGCCGTCCCAATCGTCCTCGGCCAAACCATCCTCAATTGAGATGATCGGGAAACGATCTACCCATCCGGCCAGAAAATCGACCATCCCGGCGTTGTCCAGCTCGCGTCCTTCCCCGGCCAGCACGTACTTACCATCAGTGAAGAACTCCGAAGCTGCGGGATCGATGGCGAGCACGATGTCGTCGCCGAGCTTGTAGCCCGCCTGATCGATAGCCCTCGCGATCAGTCTGAGCGCCTCGTCGTTGCTCTTGAGGTTCGGGGCATATCCACCCTCGTCTCCGACCGACGTGACGTAGCCTTCCGCCGCCAGCACTTTCTTGAGCGTGTGAAAGACCTCGGCGCCCCAACGGAGGCACTCGCGAAAGCTGCCGGCACCGACCGGCATGATCATGAACTCCTGCATGTCGACACTCGAGCCTTCGGCGTGCTTGCCGCCGTTCAGAATGTTCATCATCGGAACCGGGAGCACGTGCGCCGCGGGGCCACCCAGATACGCGTACAGGGGCAGCTCGACGGCGGCGGCCGCGGCCCGCGCGGTTGCCAGGGACACGCCGAGGATCGCATTTGCGCCGAGACGACCCTTGTTCGCCGATCCGTCGAGATCGATCATCATCTGATCGATCTGGCGTTGATCGAGCGCGTCGCGTCCAATGAGCGCGCTCTGGATCTCACCATTGACGTTCTCAACCGCGCGAACGACGCCTTTGCCGCCATACCGCGGACCACCGTCTCGCAGCTCGACCGCTTCATGCTCTCCAGTCGATGCGCCGGACGGAACCGCGGCGCGGCCGGTCATTCCGCCGGCGAGATGGACGTCGACCTCGACCGTTGGGTTTCCGCGCGAGTCGAGAATCTCACGAGCGTGAATGCGTTCGATGCCGGTCTTGTTCACCCTGGCGTCCCTTCCCTGCCTGGACCGCGACACGATTCGACTGTCTGTTGCCGATTATAGACGGTCAGCGTTGATCGTCTGTTCAGGAGACCAAACGTCACCCCAACGCCTTTGCTATACTCCGCCTAAATGCAATTGCGCGAATGGCGATGACAGAGAAGAGTACTCGCCAGGAACCCAACAGGGATGGAGAGACACCGACTGAGATCTCTCCTTGGTGAAATGACGACGAAGTTCGCTCTCGAGCCGGGCGGTGAACGGCAACTTCCTTGCCCTGTAGTCGCACCTGGATGCTCCCCATTAACGGAGCGGCTCCGGCAGGCGCATGCGATCTGCTGGTGCAATGAGGCCGGTCTTCGTTGCCGGCGAACCAGGGTGGTACCGCGTGGAGCCCCTCGCCCCTGTGGCGACGGGGTTTTTTGTTGCGCAAAATGGATCGATACCGACAGTCGCAATCTGGAGGTCTTATGGCGATCGATCGACTCAGTGAACTGACGCACGCGGCCGAGCTGGCCCTGACAACGGCCAGCACGTCTGACGAGCTCGCCGACTGGTACGCGAGCTACCTTGGCCGAAAGGGCGCGCTGACCGACGCGATGCGCCAGCTCGGCTCGCTGCCGGCCGAGGATCGACCTGCGTTCGGTAAAGCCGTGAATGCGCTCAAGACGGATCTCGCGGCTGCGTTCGAACAGCGGCAAGACGAAGTTCGGTCCGGAGAGCTCACGTCGCGGTTGGCCTCCGAGTCCGTCGACGTCACGTTGCCGGGCAGACCGGTGAAGATCGGAAGCCTCCACCCGGTGACGCAGCTGATCCGGGAAGCGTCTCAGATCTTCAGTCACCTCGGTTTCCAGACGATCGAAGGACCGGAGGTCGAAGACGCGTATTACGCCTTCGATTCGCTCAACATCCCCAAGGATCACCCGGCGCGTGACGTCTGGGACACGATCTTCGTGCAGTCAGAGTCGCGCGAGATCGTGCTTCGCCCGCATACGTCCCCAATGCAGGTTCGGACAATGGAGCGGCTCGATCCTCCGGTGCGTGTCATCGTTCCTGGCCGCTGCTATCGCTATGAAGCGCTGGACGCGACGCATGAATGGCACTTTCAGCAGATCGAAGGCCTGGCGATCGACGAGCACATCACGATGACCGATCTCAAAGGCACGCTGGCCGAGTTCGCGCGTCAGCTCTTCGGGCACGATCGCAAGGTCCGGTTCCGCTGCGATTTCTTCCCTTTCGTGGAACCTGGTGTCGACTTCGCCATTGACTGCATGGTTTGCCACGGACAGGGTTGTCGCGTCTGCAAAGGAACCGGCTGGATCGAGATCCTCGGCGCTGGGATGGTTCACCCGAACGTCCTGGCGAACGTCGGTTATGACCCGGATCGGTACAGCGGATTCGCCTTCGGCTGCGGCATTGAGCGCCTGGCGATGCTCAAGTACGGCATCCAGGATATCCGGACCTTCTATCAAAGCGATCTCAGATTCCTTTCCCAGTTCAACCGTGCCTCGGCCTAACCTGATCAGAGAGGGAGTGAAGCAACGATGAAAGTTCCGGTACGCTGGCTCAAGGATCTGGTCGACGTCGATTGGACCGCTTCCGAGATCGCTCGTCGCCTCACCATGGCAGGGCTCGAAGCCGAAGGCGTCACGGAGATCGGCGGCAGCTGGGACAAGGTGTACGTCGGCTATGTCGAGCGCGTTGAGCCACATCCAAACGCCGACCGGCTAACCCTGGCGACCGTCACTGCCGGTGAGCATCGTCTCACGGTCGTGACCGGCGCTCCGAACATCGCCGAGAGGCAGAAAGTCGCGCTGGCGCTAGCCGGCGCTCGTCTCATCGACGGCCATTCCGACGAGTTCCGCATGATCACCCTCAAGCCGAGCAATCTGCGCGGGGTGCGATCCGAAGGGATGGTCTGCTCCGAGAAGGAGCTTGGGATCTCCGACGAGCACGAGGGCATCATGGTCCTCGATGACGATGCACCGGTCGGGCTCCCGCTTCGTGACTACATGGGCGACGACGTCATCGAATTCGAGATCACCCCCAACCTGGTGCACGCGTTCTCGATGATCGGTATCGCACGAGAGCTCGGCGCGGTCGCAGACGTGCGGCCACACCTCCCCGAATTGGCCGATCTCTCGTCGGTCCCACGAGACGATTCTCTAGTCAAGGTCGAGGATCCCGATCTCTGCTCGCGATACGTCGGGGCAATCATCGAGAATATCCGGGTCGAAGAATCACCCTCCTGGATGCAGCAGCGATTGATCGCGGCCGGCGTGCGACCCATCAACAACATCGTCGACGTCACGAATTATGTCATGCTGGAATGGGGACAACCGCTCCACGCCTTCGACCGCGGCTTCCTGCATGATGGCCGGGTGATCGTGCGACGGGCACGGCCAGGCGAGGCCATCGAAACCCTGGACCACGTCAAACGCCAGCTCGATCCGGATACGCTGGTCATTGCCGACGACGAGCGAGCGGTCGGCATGGCGGGCGTCATGGGCGGCGTCAACAGTGAGATTCGCGACGACACCGAAGCGATACTGCTCGAGGCGGCCAACTTCAATATGGCGAACGTCCGGCGCACCGCACGCGGACAGCGACTCCGCACCGAGGCGTCCGCGCGTTTCGAACGCGGCATCGACCCGAATCTCGCCTGGACCGCGATCCAACGTTCCGTGGCGCTGATCCAGGGCATGCTACCGGACGCCAAGGTCACGAGTCTTGCCGACGTCTACACCGCGAGACGTGAGCCGTTTGAAATGACCATGCCTCGCAGCGAGATCAAGCGATTGCTCGGAGTCGATTTCTCGGATGAGACGGTGCTCAGCATTCTCGACCGGCTTGATTTTCAGCCGTCAATCGAGCGGCTTGACGGCACGGACGTCATCCGGGTGAGGGTTCCGACCTGGCGCTCGGACATTTCCTTGAAAGCCGATCTGGTTGAGGAAGTTGCCCGCATCGCCGGGTACGACAACCTGCCCGAGACGTTGCCGGTCGGCGGGACGGTGGCAATCGAGATCGACCCAATGCGCCGCTTGGTTCGCTCGGTGCAGGACATCCTGGTCGGAGCGGGACTCCATGAGGTGATGACCTATTCGATGATCAACGACAGCGATCTGACGGCTCTCGCGCCCGGCGGCACACATGCTCCCGAGCGGCTCGGTTTTTACCAGCAACCCCATCTTCCCCTGGTGCGCGTGACCAACCCGTTGCGCACTGACTGGGAAATCATGCGCCCAACACTCGTGCCGTCAGTATTGAAAAACGCGGCCGAGAACCTCAAATTCTCTCGCACGGTGAACATCTTTGAAACGGCCCGCGTCTACCTGCCACGAGGCGTAGACGAACTCCCGGACGAACGGCAAACGGTGGTCTGTGTGATGGCCGGAGCACAGGAGGAGAACGGGCTCTTTTCGAGCGAACGCGGAACCGATTTCTTCGACATCAAGGGCACGATCGACGAGCTCTTACGACGCACCGGAGCTTCGGATGTGATGTATGAGCCGATCGCACATCCCAGCTTTCATCCGGGGCGCGCCGCCGAGATTCACGTGAACGGTACCGCCGTCGGCGTGATCGGAGAGGTCCATCCGCTCGTCGGCGGCAACCTCGGAATCAGCGACGCGGGGAGAGTGGCACTGGCGGAGATCGATCTCGTTGCGCTCGCGGGTACCGGGCTAAGCGACGTGCAGGCGCAACCGGTGACCCGCTTCCAACCGGTCGAGCAGGATTTCGCGGTCGTGGTCGATGAGGAGATACCGGCGGCCCGTGTACGTGTCGCGCTGTCTGCGGGAGCAGGAGGACTTCTGGGCGGAATCGCGCTGTTCGACATCTATCGAGGTCCGGCGATTGATCCCGGCACGAAGAGCCTGGCGTTTCGCGTGACCCTCTCCGCGCCCGACCGCCAGATCGACGAGCGAGAGGTCGAACGGCTGCGTGGACGCATCGAAGCACAGGTCAAACGGCATGTTGGCGGCAAGCTGCGATCGTGATCGCACGACGCCGCTCCGGAGTCGAATAACAGATCGCCCGCCGCGGTCGTCGACCTTCGAGGCCGCGACAGGCGATCACAACGAATCAGCCAATCAAGAGGTCATGGACTCATCGCCCGATCTACGAGCTCGTCCCGTCGTCTCTCGTACTCCGGCGAGCAGTCCAAGGCCGAGCCCTATCAGCATGATCGGCAGCACGATGACGGGGCGCACCCGAACGACGTCGAGCTCGTCGAGAAGAAAGTACGCACCCAGAGCGATGAATATCAGGCCGACGATGGCAGAGCCGGGACTGAATCGACCGTTCATGGCTGCCTCACTTTGATATCACCAAAGCCAACGCTGGCCTCGATGACGAGCTTCTTCGCCGCCGAATCGTACCCCGGAGTCTGGACACGGCCGTCGAGGTTCGAGCCGCTCAGGGACTTGTCGAGCGTCTCGATGCTACCGGCGGAGAGCCTGTAATGAACCATCACGGCAACCCCGGCCGGAACCTCGACATTCACCTGGCCAAGTCCAACACGTGCTTCGACCGTGGTCACGCCGGGCGGGAAGTCGACCCGCGAGAGGTCGACATCGAGGTTGCCGATCATGAGCTGGTAGCGATCGGACAGATCGGTGATCTGAGCCGGTGCGTAGCGTTGATCGCCGATGCCACCGTTGAGCGGGACATTGACACTGGCCGTCACGGTAAGGATCACCGTCAGGACGACTCCCAGCGCCACCAGTCCGCCGTGTGAGCCACTGATTGACCCAGCCAGCAATGCGATCCCGACAAGGATCAGAGCCGACGGAAGGACGACGCCAACGGTCAGATTCACGACATCAAGCACGTCGAGAATCCATGCTAATCCGACCAGGATCAGGATGCCCCCGAGCACGATAGTTCCCAGCGACTGTGGCGATTGAGTCGTCCGAGGTCGGCGTTGCGGCGTTAGTGGCTGCGTGCTCATCGCTGTGTCCCTTTGAAGACAACCGCAAGACCAATGGCGATGAGAATCGTCGCCCAGATGATCTGATCACTGAACCAGGGCACGACCTCACGGACGAGCAGGAATCCGCCAATCAGGATCAACAGCCCGCCAAAGAGCAGTCGTCCCTGGCTGCCGGAGGTGGCATCGATTCGGGCGACATCCTCTTCGGGCTTTGCCTCTGGAAGAATGATCGCCGCCAGGATGTAGATCACCACCCCGGCACCGCCCGCGATCGTCAACGCAACGAACCCGATTCGAACCAGAATCGGATCGATGTTGAAGTAGTGGCCGAGTCCACCGCAGACACCAGCGACGATGCGATCGCTCCGGCTGCGGTACAAACGAGTGGCATGTGTTGGCTCTGGTGACGATCCGGACACATCGATCGTCGGTCCAGATGAGCCGGCCGGCTTTTCTTGTTCCATTTGGATCGACCTCCTCTTGGGGAGATGCACGCCCGTAGCCGGGTGATTTACCCCTACGTCAACCATAGCCGCGAAAGCGTTACAGATGCGCCAAAATTGCGTCACAATTTCGTTGAGAAAATGTCTTCAAATGCAGTGTGCGTACCGCAATCGCCGCACCGACATGCGAACTGGTTGTCTGCTCCCGCTCGATTCGCGCCGACTCCAGAATCAAGTGATAGACTCAACGATTGTTGCCTGTTAGGGCGCCGAAACACCCAGACTGTGGAATGCACCAGCAAGGGAAACCTCGTTGTCCAACCGACCCAGATCAGGATCATCGCCTGACCGCCAACCGCAGCTCGAACGGCTGCGCGGCATGTCCGATCTTGCCGCCGCCGAGTTTCACCATCTCCAGCATGTCTCCGACGCGCTCGTGGGCACGATGTCACGGCACGGCTACCGGCGGATCGACACCCCCATCGTCGAGCCGACCGAGCTCTTCCTGAGGAAATCGGGCGGAGAACGGGTCGCGCAGATGTACGCGTTCAGGTACCGAGAACGAGACATCGCGCTACGTCCCGAACACACTGCGTCGGTGTTGCGTATGTTCGTCGACTCGATGCAGTCGAAACCACTGCCGTTACGCCTGTCCTATGCCGGGCCGGTATTTCGCTACGAGAAGCCCCAGGCAGGACGAACCAGGCAGTTCACCGAAGTCGGCTGCGAATTACTTGGCGCCGAAGGGCCGGTCGCGGATGCCGAGGTCATCCACCTGGCGCTGGAAGGTTTGCGCGCAGTCGGTATCGAGGGACGACTGGTGCTTGGACACGTTGGCCTGGTCCTCGAGTACCTCAACCGGCTTCCACTGCGACAACGGGCCAGGGACTGGCTCATATGGAGCATGGAGCGACTGCGCAAAGAGCGACCCGTCGATCTGGAGACGGACATCGCCGGCCTGATCAGCGGAGACCATCTGTCAGACCTGTTCGAGCAAATGAGTGACACACTCAGTCACGTCCCATCGGACCAACTCGAGAGGTGGGTGCTGGGTGTGCTGAATGAGGTTGGGGTCCAAACGCAAGGAGGCGCTCGCACGCCGGAGGAAATCGTGGCGGGAGTCATCGCCAAGATGAACCGCCGCAGCGACGAAGAACACGTGCGCCGAGGGTTCGAGTTCGTGCATCAGATGGCACGGATGCGCGGCGCCCCGGACAAGGTGCTGCCCGAGTTGCGTTCGTTGGTGCGAGATCACGGGTTGGGCGAGGAGCCGATTGAACGGATTGAGCGCGTGTTGGATCTGCTCGAGATCTTCGGTCACAACACCGGCGAGATTGAACTGAGCCCAGGACTCGGGAGAGGACTGCACTACTATACCGGCATGCTCTTCGAGATCTATGCCGACGATTCTGTGCAAAGTCAGCTCTGCGGTGGCGGCCGGTACGACGATCTGGCGCAGACACTCGGTGCGCGGCAGCCGCTGCCGGCGTCGGGCTTCACCTATGGCCTTGAACGGGTCGCCGAGCTAGCCGGAATGGGGCTCGAACCAACGCGCGCCGCGTCGTTAGTGGTGCCAACCAACATCGAGGCGCTGCCGCACGCCATTCGCCTGGCCGAGGAAATGAGACGTCGCGGCGACATCGTCGAGCTTGACGTGCGCGGACGATCGGTCTCCGCTAACCGGCGCTACGCTCAGCGAGCGGGATTGGCGAGCCTGACGGTGGTCGACGCTGAAGGCAACGCGGAAGTTGAGCGCTTTGGCCTCTCTCCGACTGCCTCATCCGACGGGACCAGCAGCGATGACTGAGCCACTGAGACTCGCGATTTCGTCGAAAGGCGGCTACGAGGAGGCGACAACGCGCTTTCTGGAGCGCAGTGGCATGCCAATCTGGCGCCCAAATCCCCGGCAATACGTAGGACGCCTCAGCGGTATGTCGGACGTGGAGGTCCTCTTCCAGCGCACCGAAGACATCGTCCACAAAGTGTCGGAAGGCAGCGCCGACCTCGGAATAACCGGCCTCGACCTCGTCATCGAAAACGGCCAGGATGATCCCAATCTCGTCGTCGTGCTGGACGATCTCGGATTTCGTCGGTGTGAACTGGTCGTGGCGGTCCCTGAGGGTTGGCTCGACATCACGACCGTGGCCGACCTGGCTGACCTCTCAATTGATCTCAAACGGACGGGCCGGACGCTGCGAGTCGCGACCAAATTTCCCAATCTGACTCGCGATTTTCTGTACCAGCACGGCATCAACTATTTCAGCCTGGTCGATGCGCACGGCGCACTTGAGGCCGCTCCGGTGCTGGGTTATGCCGATATCATCGCCGACCTGTCGGAGACCGGCGTGACTTTGCGCGACAACCGGCTGCGCGTATTGAATGGTGGGGTCATTCTGCGCGCACAGGCATGTCTGATCGCCTCGCGGAGGACATTCAAGCATCAACCGGAGAAACTGGAGCTTGCCCGGCCGATCATTGAACTGGCCGAGGCGCGCCTTCGGACTCGCCAGTACCGGCTCATCACCGCCAACGTGCTCGGCGAATCGCCCGAGGCCGTGGCCCAGCATGTGACGTCGCAGGTGGAGACGGCCGGGCGGCAGGGCCCGACCATCGCCAGCATATTCCCGAAGGAGACCAACGACCGCGAGCGCTGGTTCGCGGTCACGATCATCGTCCCGGCCGACCGGCTGCTCACCGCGGTCGATCACCTTCGCCGGGGCGGCAGCAGCGGCATCACCGTCACCTCGCCCGACTACGTCTTTGACGGCGACTCGCCGGCATTTCTGCGCCTGAAGGAAGCAGCTAAAGGAACACCATGAACCTCGACCAGATCATTCGGGTCTTTCATGACGTCAACAGCGGCCGTGATTTCGTGCTGCGCAGCCGGCGCCTGGAGGCAACCGAACTGCCGCCAGCTGTCCAGGCAAGTGTGAGGCGCGTCTTCGGCGAGGACCTGACCGCAGCACAAGTCGTCGATCGAATCCTGGACGGAGTACAACGCGAAGGCGATAAAGCGCTGCGGCGATTCACCTCCGAAATCGACGGAGCGACGCTTGACTCGCTCGCCGTCTCGAAAGCGGAGATCGAGTCAGCGCTCGACACCGTTCCGACCGACGTTCTTGACGCGCTGACAATCGCCCGCGACCGCATCGAGTCCTTCCATCGACGCCAGCAACGCAATTCATGGATCCACGTGGACGAATACGGCACGCTGGGACAGATTCTCCGTCCGCTGGAGCGAGTCGGCGTTTACACGCCAGCGGGACGTGCCCCGTATCCGTCGTCGTTGCTGATGTCGGCCGTTCCCGCACAGGTCGCAGGCGTGCAGGAGATCATCGTCTGCGCGCCGCCGAATCGTGACGGTACAGTGTCGCCCTTGATCCTGGCGGCGGCCGGCATCTGCGGCATCGAACGCGTATTCAAGGTCGGCGGGGCGCAGGCGATCGCGGCGATGGCATACGGAACCGAGAGTGTTCCGCGAGTCGACAAGATCGTCGGACCGGGCAACATCTTTGTCGTGCTGGCCAAGCGTCGCGTGTTTGGCGACGTCGACATCGACCAACTGCCGGGACCAACCGAGACGCTATTGATCGCCGACGAGAGCGCGCGTCCCGACCTGTGTGCCGCCGACCTGCTCGCACAGGCCGAGCACGATCCGCTGGCAAGCGCGATTCTCCTCACCACCTCCGCCTTCCTGGCTGAGGCTGTGGAGGAGCAGATCGCCGAACAGCTACCGCACCTCGAGCGGGCGGAGATCGCCGCCGATTCGTTGAAATCAAACGGGGCGATCGTGGTGGTGCCGGACTTAGACACAGCCTTCGATGTCGCGAACGACTACGCTCCCGAGCACCTGTGCCTGCTGATCCGAGATGCATGGTCGAAGCTCGATCGGGTCAAGAATGCCGGAGGCATCTTCGTCGGAGAATCATCGCCGGAAGTGCTCGGAGATTACACCGCTGGACCGAGTCACGTGATGCCGACCGGGCGTACGGCGCGCTTCTCGTCGCCGATCAACGTCGAAGAGTTCATCAAGGTGATCAGCGTTATTGGCCTTAACGAGGTCGGGTTGGAGCGACTGGGACCGCCCGCAGCCAAGATCGCTCGAGCGGAAGGGCTCACCGCTCACGCACGGGCGGTCGAGCGGCGCCTGAAGCGGCAGTAGCGGGATCGGCGGTCAGAACTAGCCGCGCGCCAGCGTCTGCAACGCCGCGTAGACGCGCTCTTCGGCAGTCTGCCCTTCGAAGCGCTCAACTCCAGACAGTGCTGATCGGGCTTCCGCCGGTGAATAACCGAGCGACTGCAGGGCGTCGAGCGCTTCTTGGTCCTGGCCGCCGACGAGCGTAACGCCTTCGCCGGTTCGCTCCGGAAGTTTTCCACGCAGGTCGAAAATGATGCGGCTGGCGGTCTTCTTGCCGATTCCCGGGACGCGGCTCAGCATGTTGACGTCTTCTAACTCGATCGCCCGCTGTACGTCCTCAGGGCGCGCGGTCGAGAGCACGCTCAATGCCACTCGCGGGCCCACACCACTAACCGTCATCAGCAGCTCAAAGAGTTCCAGTTCTTCCTGCGTCGCGAAGCCGAACAGCGTCAGTTGGTCCTCACGCACGTAAAGATGCGTCAGGAGATCAACCTGATCGCCGGGATCACCGACATCGCCGATCGTCGTTTGCGAGGTAAGCACCTTCAGGATCAATCCATGCAGATCGACGAGCACCGCGCCCGGAACCTTGGACACGATGCGCCCGCGTACCCCGCTGATCATTCGTCAACACCTTCGAGTTTGAGCCCGTAGACTCGAGCCGCGTTGTGCCAGAGGATCGATTCCAGCACGTCGTTCGGTAGATCGAGCCTCAGGATACGACGCAGAAAACGATCTTGCCGCAACACAGGGTAATCGGTGCCCATGAGCACGCGGTGGGATCCGACCAGGTCGATCACCGTCGGAAAGACGGTCGACCGATAGAGGTAGGTCGACGCGGCCGAGTCGTAGACCAAATTCCGCGTCAACTCCGCGACTTCCGGCATAAGCTCATAGAACGGCAGACCGCCTCCCCAGTGCGCCGCGACTACTCGCACGTCAGGAAACTGCAAAAGGAAACGCAGCAGCCTGTCCGGTGTGGACGTTCCCTTTCCCGAATACAGGTGCCCAACGGGTTCGCTGACGTGGATGAGCACGGGTTTGTCGAAGGCTCGACAGACATCTGCGAGCGCTGCCAGCGACTCAGGATAATTGAGATCAAACCCCTGCGCGTCAGCGTTCAATTCACCGATACCCACAGCCCCTGCTTCGAAGCATCGTGCTGCCTCTTTCGCGGCGTCCGGCTGCGCCGGCGAAACGGTTGCCACGGCCGCGATACGACCCGGATTCCGGCTCGCGACGTCCAGCAGGTAGTCGTTGTGCTCGCGGCAGAGAGCTGAATCGCGCCACGGAAAACCGCAGACGACGGAGCAGCCAAAACCGGCCTCGTTCATGCTCGCGAGGATATCCTCTGCGCTGGCCAGCAGCGACGCGGGGTTGCGGTAAAGCTCCGCGAACCACTCATCACGCGGGCTGAGCACTTCGCGGTCCCGAGCGAATTCCGGTGGGAAGATGTGCGTGTGAGCGTCGACGATCGGACGTGACATCAAAGCCGCCGGGACGCTTCGTTCAGGGTCGCTCATCGTTATTTCGCTCGGACAACGTGACGACGAATCGTGGCGTAAGGCATTATCCGAGGTAGAGGATCAGCACGACGATTGCGATGAAAACCACCAGTCCGAGGATGACCATCATCGGGATGAGGTAGCTTGCCCGCTCTTCCTCGGCCTCACCTTCAAGCACCCGATCGGTCGAGATTCCGGCTGGGGCCGCCCACAGGATCACAGCAGTGACGTTGTCATTGGATTCGTGCTCTAGGGCGAGGTTGACCAGATCTCGAGCTGCATCTTCGGGGTGACGACTCAGCGCGATCGAGACCATCTCATCTTCGTCAACGTAGTCATGCAGCCCGTCGGTGGTCATCAGCAATCGGTCGTCCGGCAGCAGCCGAATCTCGAAGATGTCGACGTCGACGCGCTGCCGATGTCCAAGCGCTCGCGTAATGATGTTGCGGTGCTGGCTCTCACGCGCCTCCTGCTCGGTCAACGCGCCGGCCGCTACCTGCTCGGCGACGAGAGAATGGTCGCGCGTTATTTGAGTGAGACGATCGGCCCGTACGAGATAGGCGCGGCTGTCTCCGACGTTGGCGACGGTCAATTCAGGGCCTCGGATGACGGCGGCAACCAGAGTCGTCCCCATCATGTTCTGCTCACCCTCGGCGGAACCGTTGGCAAAAATAAGGTCGTTGGCCTTACGGAATGCCTGCTTCAGGCGAAGTGGGACGTCGTTTGCTTCGATCTCACTGCCGAAGTACTCGGAACGAAGAGTGTCGATCGCCAGCCGCGACGCGACCTCGCCACGTTGATACCCACCCATGCCATCGGCGATCGCGACGAGCATGCCGTTCTGATCGATAGCATCGGACTGCGCGTCGCTGACATAGACGGCGTCCTCGTTCTCCTCGCGAACGGTTCCGGTATCGGTTCCGGCTCCGACTATGACGCGTAGCTCATCCACCGCTGTCGTGCCTTCACTCCTTCAGCAAGACCATACAGGCCCAATAATGCCTTGGGGTACGACGTTCGCGCTTCGGCCGCAGAATCGTAACATAGTGACCGTACATCCGCAAAAGCTGGACCAATTGATGCGTAAGCCTCTGTGATAGCATTAATTCTCGCCGCTCTGCGGAAATTTGGGAGTTGAACTTCAATGAGATTCCAGCGCGCAATCGCCATATGTTCAGTCATTATAGGGGTTTTCGCCCTCGCTGGCTGTGGAGGCACGAAGAAGCAGTCGGCCGTCGCATCGCCGACGCCCTTGACGGCCCAGGCAGTTCTGAACGATGCCTCGAACCGGTTCGATCAACTCAATTCGTTTCACTTCGTGCTGCAGATAGACGGAACGGTCGCCCTCGATTCCGCCGGAACATTCAAGTTCCACGGCGCGACGGGCGACCTCCTGCGGCCGAACAGTGCCCAAGCGAAAGCCGACGTAACCTTCCTGGGCGCCAATCTCTCCATCAACCTGGTTTCAGTCGGTAGTGAGCAGTATATGACCAACCCGATTACTGGGTCCTGGGAGAAGGCACCATCAGATCTCGGTTACGATCCTGCGGTGCTCTTCGATAAGAACCAGGGGATCTCGCATATTCTGACGAATCTGCAGAATCCGACGATCGCGGGCAGTGAAACCGTGAACGGCAAGGATGCCTACCACATCACGGCCAGCGTCAATAAACAGGACGCTCAGCAGATCGCCGGAGGCGCCCTTCAAAGCGCCACGCTCAACGTCGATCTGTGGGTCGACAAACAGACGGATGATATTTTGAAGCTGGTCCTGCATGACTCGAAAAGCACCGGAGGGAACCCTGCGACGACGTGGACGCTTCTACTGACGAAACAGAACGAACCGGTAACGATCACCAAACCGAACGCGTAGGCGCGGAGTCGTCCCGAAGCGTCACATCGCGGCCACTCTCGATCATTGTACCGGCGCTCGTCGTAGTGCTGGTCGCGGCACTTGACCTCACCGTCATCGCGCCAATATTGCCGCGGATGCTGACCGATCTGAACGTCAACACCGCCGAAGCCGATCGTTACGTGTGGGTCGTCACGGGCTATCTGGTCGCCTACACACTCACCATCCCGCTTCTGGGTCGCTTCTCCGATATCTTCGGTCGCCGCAACGCATTCTTGGTTGCCCTCGCGGTCTTTCTGATGGGCTCGGCCCTGTGCGCCTCGGCACACGACCTGCCGACGCTCATCGCGGCACGCTCGATCCAGGGATTCGGCGGTGGCGCCATGTTGCCGATTTCCATGGCGCTTGTCGGCGACGTGCTTCCGCGCGAGCGGCGAGCCGCCGCGCTGGGAGTCGTGGCGGCGGTCGATACGTTGGGGTGGGTGCTCGGCCCCATCTGGGGAGCCGGGTTTACCCAGCTGTTCGACTCGTGGCGCGGTGTCTTCTGGCTGAATCTCCCGATCGGGCTGGCCGTGGGTTTTGTTACTCGCGATGTCCTGGCGCCGCAGCACACCGGCGTCGTCTGAGCGCCGGCCGATCGATCTGCCGGGCGCTGCTTTCATGTCGCTGGCGCTGCTCTTCATCAATCTTGGCGCGTCATCCGGATCGGCTTCCACCGGGCCCAGCGGCCAGCATGCTCTCGGCTCGACCGCCAATCCCCTCTCCGGCTATCAAATCCCGCTCATTGTCCTCGGCATCGTGTCGCTGATCGGACTGATCGTGGTCGAGCTTCGTGCCGAGCACCCACTCATCCCGTTGAACCTGTTTCGCGACCGATTGTTTTCCTCAGCCAATGCCACGAACGCGCTGGTCGGCGCCGCGCTTATGGTGGGAATGGTCAACGTGCCGCTTCAGGTCGCGCTCATCGCCTCGGAACACCGCAGCGAAATCGTCAGTGCCGAGCTTCTCGGGGCCTTTTGTTCCGCCATGGCGATCGGCGCGGTCGTAGGCGGACGCCTGACGACCCGCTTCGGCTACCGGCCCGTCGTGCTACTCGGATTGGCACTTGCCAGTGGCGGGTTCTGGCTCATGAGCGGCTGGCCAAACGACCTCCAGGTTCTGAGGATGGCACGCGACCTGGCGGCGGGCGGGTTCGGCTTTGGACTCGTCATCGCTCCAGTCGGCGCTGCGGCGATCAACGCGGCTCGATCTCGCGATCTCGGTATCGCGTCGGGCATCGTCATCGTCATGAGGTTGCTGGGAATGACGATCGGGATTTCGGCGCTGACCGGCTGGGCCGTCAGCCGTTTGAATCACGCGCTGGTCAACCTACCGCCTCTCCCGCAGAAAGCCGGCGAGACGCTCGGCGATTACCTGGCGCGACAGCAAACCTACGCGACCGACAAAGCTATTCCGCTCACGCTGTCGATCATTCGAGACACGTTTTCCGTGGCGGCGCTTATCTGCCTGGTGGCGCTTATTCCGGCGTTGTTCATGGGTCGAACGAAGAGTGATGACGCGGTCTAGTCTCCGAAGACCGCGCGAAATCGCTTGACGGCGTCTTCAACCGATATGTTCGGCGCGTAAATCGCCGAACCCGCCACGAGCACGTCGGCTCCGGCACCCCATATCTCCCGCGCGTTATCCGGTTTGATCCCGCCGTCGATCTCAATGAGCGCTGGAGACCGCGTCGCGTCGAGGATCGAGCGCACGGCCGCGACCTTTTGCAGTGCCGACGAAATGAACGATTGGCCGCCAAACCCAGGGTTGACACTCATCACCAGGACGAGATCGACGATGTCCGCCAACAGGGCCACGGGTGCAACGTCGGTTCCCGGGTTGAGAGCGAGACCCGCCTGACAGCCCAACTCGCGAATCTGCTGAAGCGTCCGGTGGATATGCGGGCAAGCCTCGACGTGGACCGTGAGGATGTCGGCGCCTGCCGCGGCAAATTGCGGTATGTATCGCTCCGGCTCGACGATCATGAGGTGGACGTCAAGTGGCAGTGAGGTGGACCGCCTGACCGCTTCGACAATCGGCAGTCCGATACTGATGTTCGGGACAAATCGACCATCCATCACATCGAGATGGATATAGTCCACACCGGCAGCCTCAGCCCGCTGGATCTCGTCCGCCAGGTAGCCAAGATCAGCGGTGAGAATTGACGGCGCGAGCATCATCCGGGATCGACGTGTCCGGTCTGGCATACTTTTCAGGCGCTCCTTCTCTTGGGTGGGCGTCGGGTTGGCGCTCGAACTCTTGGGCACCACTATTCGAGGACACCGAGTGGCGGTCAGACCGCACATCTCATTTCGCACGTTGAACGCTCCGCAAATCATACCCGGCATTCTGCTCGTCGCGTTTTGGTGGCCGGTTGCCTGGCTTCAGATTGGCCCAGCGTCCAACTACTACTTCTTCCCGCTGTGGCTCGGCTACATCCTCGTGGTGGATGGGCTTGTTACCCTCAGAACCGGCACGTCGCTGCTATCTCGAGGCAAAGGCAAGTTCTTACTCCTTTTCGTCTCGTCAACGCCATTCTGGTGGATTTTCGAGTGGATGAACGGTTATCTCGATAACTGGCACTATCGCACACCGGTCAACTACTCGACGGCTGCCTACGTACTGCTGGCGTCCATCGCCTTTTCAACCGTCGTTCCAGCCGTGCTCGAAACCGCGGAATTGCTCGCAAGCTTTCGCGTTGGCAGTCGGTTACCGCGCCCCCCAGCCTGGCGCTTGAGAACGCGTGGAATTCTGACGTTTCACGTGGCAGGCTGGTTGATGTTGTTTCTTGTCATACGGTTTCCGCACGACGCATTTCCCCTCGCATGGCTTTCGGTTTTTTTCATCGTCGAGCCGGTCAACGCGCTACTCGGGCAACGGTCGGTCAGTCACTTCGCACGGGAAGGCGACTGGGCGGCACTGTGGAACGTGATGCTTGCGACGCTCGTGACGGGCTTCTTTTGGGAGATGTGGAACTACTACTCGATGCCGAAATGGACATACTCGGTTCCTTACGTCGGTTTCGCTCATGTCTTCGAAATGCCGATCCTCGGCTACACTGGTTACCTTCCCTTCGGACTGGAGGTGTTCGCCATCTTCGGGCTCTTCTTCAATCTCTTCTTGCGACATCCCCAGCGCTACGTGGTCGTCAGCGAGAGTACGGCCGTCTCGGTCGAGTAGGGTGATTACTCAGTACCGCGCGCGATGCGCCGAGGGGCTGCGAGAGACGGTCTTCAACGACACTCGTTTGGGGATTTGCGAATCACCTCGTCGGGATCGACAAAATCCACCGCCTGATGAGGCGTGAAGCGGCTGCCGAGCCTTGAACTTCTGGCATTCGCGACGCATGACGGTGGAGTGACTGCCGGAGTCTGCGAAATGACGTCAAAATTCATCACGTTCATCGGCCGCGCCGGTCAATTTTAGGTCTATTTGCGGTCGAAACAGGACGGTACGACCGATTCGGTTTGACCCAACCTGTCCAGACACCTATAATTCCGCGCGTTCAGAGTCGCCACACTGCTCCGCTCAGGATGGCAAGACCGTCGTGGTAAATAGCCTGCAAAGATTCGAACGTTTTTTTGAACGCCTGATGGAAGGTTCCGTCGGGCGGATTTTTCGTAGTCCGATCCAGCCGGCGGAAATCGGCCGGCGCCTCGAACGAGCGATGGAAGGCAACCAACTTGCGACTGTAGACGGCATAGTCGTCCCGAACGACTACAGCGTCTACCTCAATCCGCAGGATATGGTGATCTATACCGACTTCGTAACGAGCCTGTGCCGGCAAATGGAAGACTGGCTGATCGACCTGGCCGACGAACGCAACTACGGTTTCATCGATCAGGTGCGCGTGCAGATGTTTGGCGACGACCGGATCCCGGCTCGCAACATCAGCGTCGATGCGCACATCGCCGAGCTTCCCGGTTACGACCCGGTGCAGCAGGAAGCCGTTCAGCGAACTGAGGTCTATCGGGTCGTAGAGCGGACCGGAAATGTCCCGCCCCAATTGCTTCGTGTCGCGAGCACTTCGCGACCGGAGGAGGTCTTCTCGATTCGGAGGCAGATCACGACCATCGGGCGATCACTCGACAACGACGTCGTCATTCCCGAACCCGAAGTGTCGCGCTATCACGCTCGGATTGAATACGTGAATGGACGCCTCGAGATCGTGGACCTGGATTCCACCAACGGGACGTCCGTTAACGGCGCCCATATTACCCGCAGCGCGATACAGCAAGGCGATACGATCATCGTCGGCACCGCACGACTGGAGCTATTGCCGTACCGGGGCAATGGCATGCCAGGAATGTAGGGCCGCCGATCGCGATGATCAACCAATTACCGTTTGAGTGGTTTGTCCTTCTGTTGAGAGTGCTCTTCATCTTCCTGCTCTACTTCTTCCTGTTTCAGGTGGTTCGGGTCATCATGCGTGAGATGAGCACGTTTACGTCTGCTGGCCGGGAAGACGCCGAAGAGGCGGCAACGGCCCATCTCATCGTGCAGCAAGGCGGCGGGACGGGCTTGCGATCCGGCATGAGACTGGATCTCGAACCCGTGACGGTGATCGGACGCCACCCGCGCGCCACAATCATGCTCGACGACAATTTCGTGTCGAGTGAGCACGTGCAGATCACCTGGCGCGACGGCCGATGGTGGGTCACCGATTTGAACAGCACAAATGGCACACTATTGAACCGCCAGCCGGTGACCGTTCCCACCGGTCTGCGATACGGGGACGTAATTGGGATCGGTGACGTTCAGCTTCAGTTCGCACCGTAGAGATTCGCAACCTCGGAGCCAATCAGGCGATCCGCTCGTTGAATAGCTGAGGGGCGAGCGCCTTCGCAGCCAGATCCGGATCCAGCGAACGTCCTCGAGTAGAGATTTCAGTCGCTTTGCACGGTTGGGCGGGGCGTCACGACCGATCCAAGACGCCGTGCCAGCCCTGTCATGAATCTCGTTCGCCGGGTCGTCTGTTCCTGGCAAGCGGAATCAAAGGGGGAATCATTGAAACGCTTGCGGTTTCTACCGTTAATCGCGCTTGTCCTGATGCTCGCAATTCCGGTCGGCCAGGTTAGCGCCTCGCCGTCGGCGCCGGAAGACCTGCTCATGCCACGCTTCTTCCCAGAGACCGGATTCTGGGTCCAGGGGCTTTTTCGCCAGTACTGGGAGACCCATGGCGGCCTCTATGTTCAGGGGTATCCCATCAGTGGTGTCTTCAAGCAGGACGGTTATTATCGACAATATTTCGAGCGAGCCGTGTTCGAATATCATCCGGAGTTCGCCGGTACACCGTATGTCGTCGAGCTCGTTCGCGTGGGCGCCGATCTGACGCAGTCTCGTTCGGCTGAGCCACCATTCAAGCCGATCCCTGCGTTCGCCGATTCGCAGGACCACGTGTACTTCGACGTGACGCAGCATGCCTTGAGCTATGGGTTCAAGACGTTTTGGAACCAAAACGGCGGACTTCAAAATTTCGGATACCCGATATCCGAGGAGTTCGATGAGCAGAACCAACCGCCGCCGGCCGGTGACGGGCAAACGCACACGGTGCAGTATTTCGAGCGCGCTCGTTTCGAATATCACCCGGAGTATCGCGGCACGAAATACGAGGTGCTGCTCGGTCTTCTCGGGCGAGAGTATCTGGCACAACAGGGTGCGCCCGCTGAAGCACTGGCCGCGCAAGACCCGCAGATGCCGCCCCCCGATCCGACGACCGGCCACCTCTATGGTCCCCACGTCGGGTATGGCTTCAACGTATTCCTGCGGGGAGATGCCGCGGGAGCCACATTCAACCAGCAGTCGATCGCAACCGTGCAAGACGCTGGTTTCTCGTGGGTACGGATCCAGGCTCAGTGGAAAGAGCTCGAGCCCGTTAAGGGTCAGTACGACTTCTCGTCCCTCGACAACGAGATCAACGCGGCCAGCGCGGTGGGCGTCCACTTCATCGTAAGCGTCGTCAAGGCGCCGGACTGGGCCGATCCGCAATGGAGGCATTCCTGTCGACCCGGCTCCGTACGGCGCGCTCATGCAGCAGTTGGCGAGCCACTTTGCCGGAAAAGTTCAGGCGTGGGAGATCTGGAACGAAGAGAACCTCGCGTCCGAGACGGGTGGGCAGGTCGACGTTGGGCGTTACGTCAACCTCCTCAAGGCGGGCTACACCGGCGTCAAGGCGGGTGACGCCAACGCCATCGTGCTCTTTGGCGGACTCACGCCAACGGGCGTCATGGACCCGACGGTCGCGATCGACGACGTCCAGTACCTTCGTCAGGCGTATCAGTACAACAATGGGGAAATCAAATCGTACTTTGATAACCTCGGCGCACACCCAGGAAGCAACAATAATCCTCCAGACACAATGTGGCCTGGTAATCCTGGGCCGGGTCCCGGCTGGCAAAACGATCCGTCGTTCTATTTCCGGCGTATCGAACAGCTTCGACAGGTCATGATCGACAATGGCGATGCGGCCAAACAGATCTGGCTCACGGAGTTCGGCTGGACCACAGCCAATCAGGCGCCCGGATATGAATACGGTGCGCAGGTAAGCGACCAGGATCAGGCCAACTACCTCGTTCGCGCGTTTGAGATAGCGAGGAATGAATGGCCCTGGGTCGGCGTGATGTCAGTCTGGAATCTGAACTACAGCGTGATTTCGAGTCCGAGCGACGAAAAATATCGCCTGGTCGGTAATCAACTCGGACTGGAGTCCGAGACCATCCTTCACCGCGTTGAAGGAGATGCCGAAGTAACCATTCTGCCGAATTCTGGCTATACTTCGACCGGTGCATCGCAAGACGAACAACCCGGCCACGCCAGCGTGGCCGGGCTGTACCTGTCCGGAGGTGAGATGATCCCGGGCAAGTTGTCGTTGGTTCTGCCGGCGCACAACGAAATCGAAAATATCGCGGATGTGACTGCGGCGTGCGCTCGAGGTGCTGCCAGAACTGGCGACATCCTTCGAGATCATCGTCGTTGACGATGGGAGCACCGACGGAACTGGCGCTGTGCTCGATCAGATCGCGGCGGAGAACCCCCAGGTCCGGCCGGTTCACCATCCCAAGAACCGGGGCTACGGCGCGGCATTGACCTCAGGATTCGCGGCGGCGACCGGCGACCACATCATGTTCATGGATTCGGACCTGCAGTTTGATATTGCTGACCTGTCTCATCTGGCACCCTTTGTCAGCCAATATGACATCGTGGCGGGCTATCGCATCAACCGGCAGGACGCAGGCTACCGGATCCTCTACGCCAACATCTTCAAGCTCGCTGTGCGGGCGCTGTTCGGTGTCGCTCGCGCGACATCGATTGCGCCTTCAAAGTATTCCGGGCCGATCTCGTGAAGACGATGCGACTGGAATCGCCGGGCGCGCTGATCAACACCGAGATCCTGGCGAAGGCCGCCAGGCTCACGCCAGCACCATCGAAGTTGGCGTTCACCACTTCCGCACGCCAGCGCGGCGAATCGTCCGGAGGAAGCCCACGCGTCGTCTTCCGAGCGATGAAGGAGACGATCCTGCTCTGGGGCCGGATGAGATCCTACGTCCCCGCGACGCGAGGAAACGGGCAACCACAGAACCGTTCGATCGCGGGCGCAACGTTGATTGCCGTGACCGGCTTCGGAATCGCCGTCGTCGCCGCGGCATCGTCGAAATTCATTCGCCGCCGTCGCCAGTAGCAAGTCCCAACAAAGACGACGTCTCCGAAAATAGCTACCTGCCCGGACGCATCTCGAGTCGTGCCTTGACGGCCGCGACGTCGATGCCTCTGAGCAGCACCAGCTTGTGGCGACTTCTGAGCCCCGAGACAATCACGATGCTCGACTTCGGAATCCTGAAATGGCCGGCCAGGAGCTTGATCAGTGCTTCATTGGCCGAACCATCGACCGGGGCAGCCGTCAGTCGAACTTTCAACTGACCGTCGACAACCCCTTCAATCACGTTGCGTGAGGATCTGGGAAGCACTCGAACGTCGATGAGCGTGCCGTCAAAACGATCCTGGAACATCCCTGACGCTCAGGCAGACTGCGGTCTGGATGCCAGATGTTGGAGTACCTGACTGAGATATCCGGCCGCTACGACCGGACGGCCGAGCTCAGCCTGCAGATCTTCGATATGCATATCGTCGAGGAAGGTCTGAGTGCGTTTTGAAAGCATGTGCTCGGAGACGAAGACTGGATCTCGTCGCCCATCGTCGACGAACGCATCGCGCACCAGCCCGCCAGTCAATAGCCCCGACACATTGATCTGGTCGCCGAAAAACCTGTTGATGATTGGCAGTACCTTCAGATCTGAACCGGTGTGCCCGTTGAGCCGCTCGACTGATTGACGCATCGTCTCGGCGATCAGCATCCCGCACGCGATCGTTCCCGCCGCCCCGCGAGCCGATCCTGGCTTTGTCCGCTTGATCAACCGATCGACGTCATCGAGGAAGAGCCGCGTGATCCCGATACCATCCTCGACCTGAGGGAACCCGTCATAGTTGGCTGCCGGAGGCACCGCTCGTCCAGTCATCAGATAGAACTCGTCGCCGAGATAGACGAAGGTCCGAGAGCGCTCCTGCCGGAATTGTCGCTGCCAGGCTTCCACCTGATCGATGACCTGCTCGGCTTCTGCTTGCTCGAAACGCCGGATGTCAAGCGTCGCTTCAGGCAACGTCCGCATGCACGTGCGCGACAGCCTGACGCGTCGACTCTGACGTTCGATGCCGAACTGCGACAGCCCCACCGGCACGATGGCGATTGAACGCAAGCGCGGCCCGCAGGTCAGCAGATCGCCGATGGTGCGATCAAGCTCATGACCGTCGTTGATACCCGGGCACAGCACGACCTGCGTGTTGTAGTCGATACCTGCACGCTCCAGCCTCCCAAGATGTTCCAGAATCAGTGCGCCCTTGGGGTTCCCGACGAGCGCCACCCGCAAGTCGGGGTTCGTCGCGTGAACCGAGACGTTGATCGGGCTGATGTGCTGATCCTCGATCCGTTTCCAATCGTCTTCGGTCAGGTTGGTGAGCGTAACGAAGTTGCCATAGAGCATGGAGTAACGGTAATCGTCGTCCATGACGTAGAGACTTTTCCGCATGCCCTTCGGGAGTTGCTTGATGAAGCAGAAGGGGCACGTGTTTTCGCACAGGTGGATGCCATCGAACGTCGGATCGGCGAACGTGATTCCCCATGGTTCGTCGAGGTCGCGTTCCACGCGAAATTCGACGAGATCGACGCCCGTGTCGACTTCCAACGTCACGTCTTCATTCGACGCTTCATACTGGAAATCGATGGCGTCGCTGAGCGGCGACCCATTGATCGAAACGACCCGGTTGCCCGGCATCAACCCGATCTCATCGGCGAGCGATCCAGGCGCGACATCGGCAATGACGCCACTCTCCTGCGGCGCAAGTGCGACTCGTCGTCTCTTTTCCAGGGTCATCTACCGTCCCGATCCATGCGCGCGCGATGAGCGTCTAGAAGTCGTGTGAAATCTCTCGTCCCACCATCATAGCCACGGCCGCCACCGCGGCGGTTTCAGACCTGAGGATCAGTCGACCGAGTGACACCGTCTTCACGCCCGCGCCTCGCGCAATTTCGATCTCAGCGGGCGAGAAGCCGCCCTCGGGACCGACCATCAGGACCAGAGGACGCTGACGGTCGAACGCCATCGCGGTCAGGGGCGCGGTCGACTCTCCCTCCCAGAGGAGAACGACCTGGGCGTTCGTCGCCGCGGCGATCACGTTCTCGAAGGGCGTCACCGTCGTCACTTCCGGTACCGTGCAGCGTCCCGATTGCTCAGACGCCTCGGTCACGATTCGCGCCCACCGTTGGCGCCGCCGCTCCTCGCGGTCGACCCCCAATGATATCACGCAAAATTCGGTTGACATTGGAATTATTCGCGCAACGCCGAGCTCAGTCACCTTCTGCATTGCCCACTCAAACCGGTCGGGTTTGATCATGGCGAGTGCGAGATGCAGCGGCGGCCCTGGCAACTCCGCGCCACGCGCGCAACGATCGATCTCAACGGTGACGGTCGACCGGCTGATCTCGATAATTGAGGCGACGTAGTCATTGCCGTCTCCGTTGAAGAGGCTGATCGCGTCGCCGGTCCGCAATCGCAGGACATGCCCGATCTGACGTGACTGTTCTTCGGGGATTGACAACCTTAAGCCAACGGAGAGTGGCTGCTCGATATAGAACCGGTGACCGTGACGACTCAATCCGCCAGCCGCTTCACAAGCACGAGGGAGACCCAATCACCGCTGACTCGGCGCTCGACGACGTCAAACCCGACACGTTGAAACGCGTCGACAACGTCGTGTTCGTGCGCTTCGATGACTCCACTCAGGATCAGACGCGTATTCTCGTGGGCCGCCGCGGCCAGCGATTGCGCCGCCTCGATCAGAATCCGCGAGATGATGTTCGCCAGGATGAGATCGAAGGTCCCCTCGACAGGAAGAGGCTGCGTGACGTCCGCGACCTGAGAGTGAATGCGATCATCGAGGCCATTAAGCGTTACGTTGTGCCTGAGCGCGTGAATGGCGACCGGATCGACTTCGAGCGCCTCGCTCGAACGCGCGCCGCGCTTTAGTGCAGCGATCGAAAGAATGCCTGATCCGGCTCCGGCGTCGAGAACTCGCATATTCGACACATCGATGGTCTCGATCCAGCCCATGCACAGTGCGGTGGTGGGATGCAGTCCCGTACCGAAGGCCATTCCAGGGTCGAGATCGATCACGACGTCGCCGGGCTTGGGCTCATACTGGCGCCATGTCGGGCGTATGACGAAGTGCCGGCCAATCCGGGTAACCTGAAAATGATCCTTCCAGGCGTTCGCCCAGTCTTCCTGCTTCTGGAGGCGGCGACGAAGCTCACTCACGGTTCCCAGATGGCGTAGATGCCATAACCCTTCGTCCAGGCGCCGCACAGTCGATTCGAGAGCCTCGTTCATCGGCAGGTAACCGGAAACTGTCACCGGTCTCGTCGGGTCGATCTCGAGATTATCGCCGTCGGAGTCCTGCTTGAACGGCTCGTTCAGCACGACACCCTGGTTGTACACATGCCGGCTGAAAAGCTCGACGACTGCGTCCACCGACTCAGCGTCAGCGTCGACTGACACCTCGAGCCAATCCGTCGATTCAGCGTCCGAGTTGTCAACCACGTGATGAACCATGATTCTCGCTGTTCGCAGCCAGAACGATGTCGGAGGAGTCACCGACGTTCATACGCATGAAATCACCACGTACGAACGCCTGACGCCCGACGATCGAGTCCCGCAACAACATCGTTTCGATCTGTGCTCCGTCGTCGACGATTGAGTCAGTGACGATCGAGTTGTGGATCGTTACGCCTTTACCGACACTGGCGTAAGGACCGATAACCGAGTTCTTGATGACTGCCGAGGGATCGACCACCACCGGCGGGACAATGACCGATCCGGGGATGATCGGTGTCTCGGATCGTTGGTTCAGCAGGAAGCGATTGGTGCTGAGCAACGCCTCCGGCTTGCCGCAATCCTCCCAAACATCGACCGGCAGGTAGATGAGATGGGAACCTTGATCGATCATGTGCTGAAGCGCCGCGGCCAGGTAGTACTCGCTGCCCTGCTGAAGATTGTGCTCCATTTGAAAGTCGATAGCTTCAAATAGTCGTTCGATCTCGTTGAAGTAGTAAATCCCAACTACCGCGAGGTTCGACAGAGGATCTTCAGGCTTTTCAACGAGCTCGCGGATGCGACCGTTCTCGGTGACGAGGACCCCAAAGCGTCGCGGATCGTCAACCTCTTTCGCGAAAATGGCTCCGTCGGCATCGATCGACTCCAACTGGCTCAGGTCGGCCTCAAACAGCATGTCCGGAAATACGATCAGAGTCGGACCGGTGACTTCGTCTCTTGCCATCATCACCGCGTGAGATTGTCCAAGCTGCAAGCGCTGCTCGACGAACGCGGCCGAAAAGTCGTATTGCTCTCGGACATACTCCTCGATCTGATCGCCGAGGTACCCCGTCACGAAGACGACCTTGTTGAGTTCGAGCACCGAAAGCCGGTCCAGAACGTGCCCCAGAACAGGTTTCCCGGCGACGCTCACCAGCGGCTTGGGCTTACTCCAGGTCTGGGGCCGGAGTCTGGTACCGAGCCCGGCAACCGGGATGATGACATTGACCAATTCCTGCTCCTTCGCCTCGAACTGAGAGGAGACGATCCATCGTAGCTTGAGATCGTTACACACGAAGCCGGGCGTCGCGCTCGCCCAAAACAACAAGACCGGCGCGATACCTAATAGTACCCGAGATGTGGATTCTTACGGCCCTGCGAAGTCCTGCGTAAACATCCTGGTGCCGAACGGAGTGACGACGACACCAATTCCAACCCGCGTGTACTGGCTTGACAAGATGTTGGCGCGATGGCCCGGGCTTCGCATCAAACCGCGCTGAGCGACGTCAACGGTTGGCGCGTAGGCGATGTTTTCTCCCGCCACGGTGTACGTCACACCGGCCGCATCCATGCGGTCGGTGGGGTTTCCGTGCAGTGGAGAAATATGAGCGAAATAGCCGAGTTCGAGCATTTCTTGACTGTGCGCGGCCGCGACTTGCTGGAGCTGCGGATCACTCTTGAGTGGCGCGAGGCCGTTCTGTGCTCGCGCTTCATTCAACAGTTGGAGCATCTGAGCCTCGTCAGTCGTGCTTTCCTTGAGACCCGATTTCACGGAGAACGGCAGACGCATCCCCTGATCGGTGGCTGGCTCTGTCACGATCATGAAATCCGACAGGTTGATGCCGGCGTGCCCTTCCGCATCGGTGGCAATTTGATTCGCGCCGGATAGCAGGTGCTGAGCGAGAGCAGACCGCCCGAGCGATGGATCGACGCCTGATCCAAAGGGCATCAACACGAGGAGCATGACGACCGCCATCGCGATGGCGAGACCCTTCACCGCCCCAGGCGCCAGTCCCAAGAACGCGTCCAACTGTTTGCTGACCGGTGTATGACGAGCCACGGAGATCAAGGGAGAGAGCGGTGTCACGACCAGAAGCGAGATCGCGAACTGGACGACGATCGCGACACCGGTAAACCCAATGACACTCGCGATGACCGTGGACAAATGAAACCTACTCGCGATGAAATCGGCGACCCAGTGGTAGGCAACGGCCGCGATCACCACCGACACCACGATCGTGAGCAAGTCGATCGCGCCGCGCAGGAACCCGCGCCGGATTCCGGCCAGGGCTCCGAGTCCCACGATCACGATCAGCGCGACATCGACCCAATTTACGCCGTGCATTTGTTGTGTCCAGCCTTCGCAGTATGTTCGGGAGTTCTCCGTCGGGAGGATTTCCAGTCGTTCGCGGAGGCCGACCGCGCCGCCGGACGGCCCTTCAACGACCGTACATCGTAGCTACGGTACTCAACACTCACCTAGCGAGCGACAGTGATTGTACCTGTGAAGGATATACCCTGGGCGAGTCTATGATGCGGGCTCAGCCCGAAGCACACCGTGAAAACAGGTGTAAGCGACATGACCTGTGCGCGGCGGATCACGATGTGGCGGGCAGTGGACGGGCCGCATCTCGCGTTGCAGGAAACAATATGGATCTCGTGGTGATGTGGGCAATAAGACCACGCCATGTTGACAGGGCAGGTGAACTCGAGGGTAGTCGCACCATCGCCGGGCCTAGGGTTCGGACGAGATTTCCCGGTGACGGTCTCCGCGGAAAAGCCGGGTCCACGAACGGACGGATCCAGCAGCGGCAGGCTCATGCAGAACGGACGTGTGGCGGGCTTCAGGCTTTGGGTCGGCGACGGTGTAGACCCCGCCCAATGGCACTACTCGGACTCTCACGTTTCCCGATGTCAGTTGCACGTTCGCAATCCTCCTCGACCTTATATTCGCCACCCTGAATGTACACCCAGGGGAGGCGAATGTCGGGGGGAAAAGGTCATACGTACGCAATGACCGAAGTACCAGCTTGGCGGGATGAATTGCTCAGAGAAGGTAAATGCCCGGCGTGATTCGCCGGGCATTTTCGGTATTGACGTTTATCGTCGTCGCGGCGGCTCGGACTAGCCCAGTGTCTTTTGGACTGCGGCAATGCCGCTGATCAGGCGCGAGATGTCCTCGTCGTTATTGTAAAAGCCGACCGAGACACGGGCGGCATCCGGGTTGTTGATGTACTTGGTGACGAAACGAATCGTCACGTTGTACTCCTCGGCCAGGCGCTTCGACAGATCGGGAGCGTCAATTCCGTCAACATTGAACGCGATCAATCCTGCCAGCGCTTCGCGTGGCGTGACCATGGTGATGCCGTGCAGGCTCGCAAGCTGGTCGTACGTGTTGTGACCAAGCTCGGTGATATGTTTGCTGGCCCATTCCACGCCGACATCTTCCAGAATCCACTTTGTGGCCGCCTTCTGGCCGGCAAGCAGGGCCGTGTTTCGACCCGCGGTGTCGAAGCGAGCAGCGCCGTTGGCCGGCGAGTAGGAACCGCCGTAGTAATCGAGCGTGCCTCGAATCATTCCACCCGAGCCGAGCGTCTGCTCGATTTCGCCAAGGCTCGCGGCTTTGACATAGAACGCACCTGTCCCGTCTGGCCCGCACATCCATTTCTGGCCGGAGCAGGCGTAGAAGTCGACGTCGAGATCGTGCATGTCGAGATGGAGCGCGCCATACGATTGCGCCGCATCGACCGCGACCAGCACGTCGTGGCTATGAGCCATCGCGACGATCTCTTTCACCGGGAGACGCGCGCCGGTCGTGTAGGAGACGTGAGAAATTGCGATCATCCGCGTTCGCGGCGTGATCAGTTGCTCGAACGCGCGAACGATGTCCGCTGGGTCGCCGCCGCCCAAACCGATATCCGCCACACGAACGCGAATGCCAAAACGGCGCTTCGCCAGAAACGACGGAAGCAGTCCGCCAGGATGCTCAATGTTCGAGATGATCAACTCGTCGCCAGGCTGCCAGCGGTAACCGATGATCGCGCTGTACATGCCGTCGGTGGTGCTGCTCGTAATCGCGATCTCGTCCGGGCTGGCACCGATCGCCCCGGCAACGACATCTCGCACGCCGTTGCGAAGCTCACCAATGTGCGGAAAATGCTCGCCCGAGATTCTCGCTTTGGTGAGATCGTGATTGACCTCCTCCATAACGGCCTCGTGGGCAACGCGCGGCAGCGGGCCACACGTTCCGGTGTTGAGATACACCGTGTCGAGGACGCCCGGCACCATCTCTCGTATCGCATTGAGGTCTGGCATTCTGACAACCTTTCCCTACGCCTGCCTGCCGGTCCGTCCGGCCAGGTGCAAACTCACAGTCACCACCAGAGATAGGTCCTGTTTCCTCCTCACCTATCAGGGTCAAACGATTCCGTTCGACCGAAGCCGCGCGATGTCGTCATCTGAATAGCCCAAATCCGATAGGAGTGCATTGGTGTGCTCGCCGAGCAACGGGGGTGGCCGGCGGACAGAGCCGGGAGTATCGCTGAGCTTTATCGCGATCCCAGGGAGCCGCAGATCGGGTATTTCGTCACGAGGTGCGTTGACGATCATCTGACGATGGGCGACCTGCGGCAGCCCAAGAACGGTATCCAGCAGGTTGACAGGACTACTTGGTACCCCGGCGGCGTCCATGCGTCGTGCCCACTCCTGGCTATCTTCCCGCGCTAGAACCCCGATGATGGTCTCCTCCAACGCTTCCCGATGGTGGCAGCGCGCTGCATTCGTTGCAAATCGGGGGTCGTCGGTGAGCTCAGAATGCCCAATCGCTCCGCAGAAGCGCCGCCACAGGGCGTCCGACGCGACCGCAACGACCAGAAACCCTTCCTTCGTGGGGAAGGCGCCGTACGGTGCCACACTGGCGTGTGACGACCCAATGCGCTCCGGCACCTCGTGGCTCGCGAAGTAGGAGACCGCGTGATACGTCAACCAGGATACCTGTCCCTCGAGGAGTGACGACTCCACCAACTGGCCGCGTCCGGTTCGCTCGCGTACGTAGAGGGCCGCCAGGATCGCCTGGACCGCGTTGGCTCCCGCCGTAAGATCGACGACTGACGTGCCGACGCGAACCGGCGGCCGACCGGCCTCACCAGTAATGCTCATCAGCCCCGCGTAGGCCTGCATCAGCAGGTCGACGCCAGATCGATCCCTATCGGGACCGTCACGTCCAACAGCTGAAATAGCGCAATAGATCAAACGCGGGTTGATGGCGCTGAGTGCTTCGTAGCCGAGTCCCCAACGTTCGGTTGCTCCAGGGCGGAAGTTCTCGATGAGGATGTCCGACTCCGCGACCAGTTTCTCGATAATCTCCTGGCCTTCAGGAGACTGAAGATTCACCGTGAGGCTTCGTTTGTTTCGATTTGCGCTAAGAAAATAACAGCTGATCCCGTTCCAGAACGGCGGGTAACCGCGGGTATCGTCTCCGCGATCCGGCGCCTCAACCTTCACCACATCGGCGCCGAGGTCGCCAAGCGTCATGGCGGCGAATGGGCCCGCAAGATGGCGGCTCAGGTCTACAACCTTGATTCCATCGAGTGGTCCGGCTAACGACGGGTGTTGCACCGGCAACTCTCCCTGCGTGAACGTATGGTCTATGTTCGATCGAAACGCGGCGCGCGTTTTTCAAGGAACGCGGCGAGTGCCTCATGTCGATCGTCAGTCGTCGCCGCGAGTGTAACGCCGGCAATGTGATGCGCCGAAGCGCCTTCCGAACCCGCCTGGATGCTAACCCAGAGATTTTCCTTGGTCATTGCCAGGGCAAGCGGCGATAGGCCCCGGAGCGTTTCGATCGTCTCGTGGACCGCGGCGTCGAGATCGTCCACCGCTCGAGTGATGAGCCCGATCCGTTCTCCTTCATCCGGCTCGACCCAGCGCGCGGTCAGCAGCATATCCTGAGCTTTCGAGAGGCCGACGAGCCACACCAGACGGTGTGCCGGAGACGGTACCGCGACACGCGGTTCCGGATAGCTGAACCGAGACGAGCGGGTCGCGAAGCGCAAGTCGCCTGAGATCATCAGTTCGGTTCCCAAACCGGCCGTCACCCCATCCACGGCGGTGATAACCGGAACCGGAATCAGGCGCAGCTTTCTGAGCACGCGGTGCATGGTCGAGACACGTGCCCGGGCAAAATCGGCCGTCGCCTCGCGAGACTCCTTCAGGTCGATTCCGGCACAGAATCCTGGCGGGGTCGCGGTCAACACGATCACCCGCGGAGGCTCCTGATACAGGGAGTCGAGTGTGTTCTCGAGCTCGATGAGCAGATCAATGTTGACGGCATTGCGGGCCCGCGGCCGGTTGAGACACAGAGTCACGATATCGCCGTCGACTCGCACGATCAGCGGTCGATCCGTTCCGTCTGACGCCATACACTTCCCTCCGTGCCCATAGGAACTTATATTCGCCAGCATTTTCGACGCCGAGCCAGCATAACGCCGCGCCGTTGATCTCGCAACGCTTGCCCGGATGAATCGACGAAAGCGCCCAGGGTCCATCGAGTGGCCATCCCACTTCGAGTTCGCTGGACGCGAACTCTATTCAGGACGGTATGAACCTGCTGGGTCAGCTCGGAAAGCCGGAAGAACGATTGAGGCAGGGAACCAATTCACGGCGATCGATTCGCGCGGCGGCGGGAGCGGCATCTGAGCGGGGGTACCCCCTGCGGGATTCGAACCCGCGGTCTCCACCTTGAAAGGGTGGTGTCCTAGGCCTCTAGACGAAGGGGGCGTCAAGCGCAACCAGGTAAGGTTACAGGCTGTCGAAATCGATTGTCAAATGTGATCACCGGCTGACGTCGCGGATGAGACCCTCGTGTCGCGGGCGAATCGGTTCCACCCAACGTAGCCGAGGATGAACGTGAGGTACGTGGCAAACGTTGCCGGCCAACTCAACGTCGCAGTGGTGCTCGACGACCACCGCACCGAGGAAGTGGCCTCCGCGATCGCGATGATCAGACGCGCCACAAACCACGTAAACGTGCCCGTGAGATCCGCGAGAGCCGGATGAATTGCCGCGGCCGCGAGTGTGGCGATTCCGCCTCCCATTACCAACTCGACCAGCGGAGCGGCGGCAAAATTTGCGAACGGCGACAGGAGCGAGTACGTCCCTAGGTGATGAAGGAGCAGCGGCGCTACTGCGAGTTCGGCGACTAAGGGCACGGCGAACGCCGACTGCCACCATGGTCGAGAACCCAAACGCTCCAAGAGCAGTACGATCCCGAGCGTGGCAGCGAGAGAGAGCTGGAATCCCATATCGAAGCGTATTTCTGGGGTCAGCGCGATGATGACCGCTATGGTGATGAGCAGTGACGTCAGCAGATCGCCGGGCCTACCGCGCCAATGAGCGAGCAGGACGATCGACGCCATGCCACCGGCTCGAAGGACCGATGGTTCCATCCCTACCACGAACGCATACGACCAGATGACCGCCAGACCGGCCGCCGCGGCCATCCACGTAGCCGGTGAGATTCGCCTGAGAAGGAGCGCGACCAACCCAGCGACGATGGCGACGTTCCAGCCGCTGACCGCCGTGATGTGCGACATGCCCGCCGATCGAAATGCGGCACGAGTGGCGTCAGTCATGCCCGAGTCATCTCCGTTGAGGATTCCCAACGTGAGTGAGCCGGCAGGTTCCGGGACGTGCCTCAGAATAGATCGAGCCGCGAACGCATTGATTGCCGTACGTCGTGACACGAGACTCGAAGGCTGAGACTCCACCACCGCGAAGCTGGCGATGAAAAGATCTCCGCGCCCGGGCGATAGCGGTATTCGCACCACCTGTAAATCCTGGGTGTCCCAGCTCTGAGGGGCCCAAAAACGAATGACATCCCCGTCTGAAACGGCCGGAAAGGGCGGCAACGAGACCTCGACAGTCGTCTTGGGAGGTGACACAAGCTCGATTTTCGCTTTGGTTCTGGTCGTCGAAACGGTCGGAATTCCAATCACCCGAGCGTCGATCGACCGGTCAGTTCTCGCAAGTTGGGTGTCAATGTACGCGGGCGCGTGGTGGGGGGCCATCGCGCGCCAGGCTCCCAGACAGGTGAAAATCAGTGCGGCTGCAATCAGCGCGCGTGACGACCAGGTTCTGACCGCCAGCAGTGCGAACAGGGCAATGGCCCCTACCGGCAACGCGAGAATCAGGCCAACCCGGCTGTCGAAGAGCAGCACCCCCGTGAGGAATGAAAGTGCCAAGACCAAGCCTGCCACGATTAAGGACCGACCGTAACCTGGTCCCTGAAGTCGTCGACCATTCTCACGGAGATCCCCTGCACACTGGCGAGATCGTCGACGGTGGCGAATGGCCCATGAGCGTTCCGGAAGTCAACGATGCGCTGTGCCAGCGACGGGCCGATGCCCGACAACTGTTCGAGCACGGCGGCGCTCGCCGTGTTGATATTGATTGGCCCGGTTGGTGAGGCGGCATGGCTCGGTGAGATTGTAGCGCTTGACGCCTGCGCAACGGTGGTCTGCCGCGGAACGATGATTTCCTGGCCGTCATGGAGCTCGGCCGCCAACTGCAGGTTCGACGTGTCGGCGCCGTCAAGAAGTCCCGCCTGGTCAATCAACGAGGCAACGCGAGAACCACGTGGCAGTGTGTAAAGCCCTGGGGACGGGACTGCGCCGCCCACGTAGACCGTAATCTGGTCGTTTCCCGTAACGGGTTCGACTTTCAACACCAGGTCACGGGATCGGCCGCCGCGCAAAATGACGACGATGACGGCCACAGTGAGAGCGATAATCGCGCCGATGGTGAGAAGGCGAACGTGTTTCCGGTCCAACTTCACCGTCCCAAACGCTCAACACAAACCCATGAACACTATACCTGTACAAACGCGCAAATCAATCCGTCAGGGACGCGGCTTGGCACCTAAATTGTTATACTTCGTTTCTAAATTGGCAGGGCCCGACACGTGTTGCGGCCCTGTTCGGCATGCGCGAGAGGACGGCCGGCAGTGTCCCTTTCCGGCATCATCCCCCTTCTGCAACGCGACAGCTGGTTCGAAGTCTTCTCCGAATCTGTCGCGCAGCTCCCCGCATCGCGCGTGCTCGAGATCGATGATCTCCCCGCCGCGGCCAGAATCGCATGCCTGGCGTCGTTGATCGCCAGCCAGCAACGCCCGACGATCATTGTCACCGGTCGACAGGACTCAGCTGAAGAAATTGCCGGACTCCTCGCCGCCTACCTTGAACGTGAGCCTCTGGTCTGGCCCGTCACCGAAACGCTGCCCTACGAACAGCTTCCTGTAGACCGAACGACCAGCGCGAGACGCGTCGAGATTCTGGCCGGACTGCGCGACGAATAGCTTGTCCGTGGTGATCGTACCGGCCCACGGTCTTGCGCAGATCGTGAGTCCACCGGAAATGCTGGAGCAGCAACGGATCAACCTGGTTTCCGGTCAAAGGATCCGGCTCGATCGGTTCATCGCCAACGCGTTGGAACAAGGTTACGACCTGCACCCAATGGTCACCGAGCCTGGACAGATCAGCCAGCGCGGCGGCATCGTCGATATCTTCCCTCCGTCCTCCGATCACGCGATACGCATCGACCTCTTCGGCGACGAGATCGAGTCGATCCGATTCTTCGATCCTGAGACACAGCGGTCGATCGATCGCGTCGAGAAGATCGATCTTCTTCCTCCACTCGAGATATCGCTCGCGGCGACTGGGAGAGCCGTCGCGGCGTTGCGGGCGATCGATACGTCCGAATTGAGGCCCGAAGTCGAGGAAGAGTGGCAGCGACTTCTTCACCGGGCCGAGTTACGCCAGATCAGCACGGGGATCGAACTGCTGGCCCCGTATCTCCTCGAACAGCCAGGTTCGCTGCTCGACTACCTACCGGACGATCACCTGCTGGTCGTCATTGAACCGTCATCGGTGCGGCTTTCCATCGAACAGCTCGAAGCACAGTCAGAAGAGCTGCGCGAGGCGCTCGAAAGCGCCGGCGAGCTCCCGCGTGGGTTGCGCATGACGTACCTCGGTTGGTCCGAGATCTCGCGTCGACTCGCTTCCACACGGCAGCTTGCCTTTGGCGCGATCCCGATCGGTTGGACGCCCTCGATAGCGCGTCCGATCACTGAGATGTCGATGTTCGCCACGGAGATGACGTCGTATGGAGGTCGGCTCGACCGGCTGATCGAACGCATACATGAACTGCTGGCTGAAAACTGGGCGATCGTTATCGCGACGGAACAGGCGCAGCGCCTGCGGGAGGTCCTTGAGGAGCGGGAGATCTTCCCGAGGGTCCGCAAAGACAGGGCCTCCGCTGGGCGTGCCGTCGTACCGCCGCCGTCGCCGGGAACGGTCGAGGTCGTGCATGCGCGACTGAACGGTGGCTGGAGCAACGATGAGATCAAGCTGGTCCTGCTGACCGACCGCGAGATCTTCGGCTATCGCCACGTTGTTCTCTCTTCGCCAAAACGCCGGTCGACGACCAATCCGCTGATCCTCGAACGGTTGGACGTCGGGTCGTACGTGGTCCACACGGAACACGGAATCGCACGCTATTCAGGAATCGTGCGTCTGACTCTCAACGAGGTAGAACGAGAGTATCTGCTGCTTGAATACGCGGAGAACGATCGACTCTATCTGCCGGTCGATCAGATCGACCGCATCACACCCTACGAAGGCGGTGGTCTCTCACCGAAGCTAACCCGCCTCGGCTCTCCTGAGTGGGCGCGGATCAAACAGCGTGTTCGCCGCGCCGTGCGCGAGATGGCGTTCGATCTCCTGCAGCTCTACGCGGCTCGCGAATCCGCGCAGGGAGCGCCGCTCGGTTCAGATTCGGTTTGGGACCAGGAGCTGGAAGAGTCGTTCCCATACAAGGAGACTCCCGATCAGCTCAAGGCAATCCAGGATGTGAAGCTCGACCTGGAGCAGATCCGGCCCATGGACCGACTCGTCTGCGGCGACGTTGGATACGGCAAGACCGAGGTCGCCTTGCGCGCGGCGTTCAAAGCGGTCAACTCCGGGTTCCAGGTCGCGATTCTCGTTCCGACCACCGTCCTTGCGCTGCAGCACACGCGGAGCTTCCAATCCCGTCTGGCGCCGTTCCCGGTTCGAATCGAAATGCTGTCGCGTCTGCGAACGCGGCAAGAGCAAAATCAGACGATCGAAGACCTTGCGAACGGACAGGTCGACATCGTCATCGGCACGCATCGATTGCTGCAGAAGGACGTTCGGTTCCGGCGGCTTGGATTGCTCGTCATCGACGAGGAACAGCGGTTCGGTGTCGCGCATAAGGAGATGCTCAAACGGGCACGAACCGACGTACATGTGCTGACCATGACCGCAACGCCGATCCCGCGAACGTTGTATATGGCCCTCTCCGGTATCCGCGACCTGTCGGTGATCAACACCGCCCCGCGAGATCGCACTCCGATTCGCACGTTCGTTACCCCAACAGGAGACCGACTGATCCGGGAAGCGATTCTGCGAGAGATGAGCCGCGGGGGCCAGGTCTACTTCGTCCACAACCGCGTGCAGAGCATCCATCACGTCCTACAGCACCTGCAACGGCTGGTTCCGGAGGCCCGGTTCGGAGTCGGACATGGTCAGATGGACGAGCATGAACTAGAACGCGTGATGCTGTCGTTTGTCGAGAACGAGTTCGACGTGCTTCTGTGTACGACGATCATCGAGTCGGGTGTCGATATCGCCAACGTGAACACGGTCATCATCGATCAGGCGCACCATTTTGGTCTGACACAGCTCTACCAGCTGCGAGGTCGTGTCGGCCGGAGCAACCACCGCGCGTACGCCTACTTGTTGTACGACGACAAGCGCGCGCTGAGCCAGGAAGCGGTCGCGCGGCTCGAGGCCATACAGGAAGCGACCGAGCTCGGCGCTGGTTTTCAGATAGCGTTGCGCGACCTCGAGATTCGCGGTGCCGGAAATATCCTCGGCGCGGAGCAGAGCGGTCATATCGCGGCAGTCGGATTCGACCTCTACACGAGGATGCTGGCGACGGCCGTCGAAGAAGTGCGTCTCGGACACCCGATCGAGGAACCGGTTCAGGTCTCGATCGATCTACCTGTCCAGGCGATCATTCCCGAAATCTATGCCGGCAACGAAGAAGTTCGCGTCGACCTCTACCGCAAGTTCGCCGCGGTCCGCAGCTACGGCGAGCTCCGTGATCTCCAAGAAGAGCTCATAGACCGCTTCGGTCCGATGCCGGAGCCGGTGATCCGTTTGACGGAGATAGCACGCTTGCGAATTCGCGCCGCCGAGCTTGGAATCACCTCGATCCTCGAGCGCGAGGGCGAGGTGTATATCCGGCCGGTCGTCGGGCCGAGACTCAACCAGTCGGAGCTTCGTCGCGAGCTCGGCGACGGCGTCTTTGTGACACCGAACCAGGTACGGATGACGACTTCGCGATTGTCGACCGACGTCTGGAAGGCGGTTCTAGCAGTAGTCGGGTCCGTGGAGGACTGCGAAGCGACCGTGCTGGCGACCGTAAACTGAGAGTTCGCCGGGGGATGGAGGGGGAACCGTCAGTCCTTGAGGTATGCGATCGTCGCGCCCTCGCCGCCCTCATTCCGCTCGGCCAGTGCAAACCGATCGACCACCGGATGCTCCCGCAGCAGTGCGTGTACCTGCGCGCGCAAAGCGCCGGTCCCCTTACCGTGCACGATTCGCACTGAAGGAAGTCCCGCCAGAGCGGCCGAATCCAGATAGCGGTCGAGGGTATCTTCAACCTCGTGAACCCGCATTCCGAGCAATCGGATCTCGGGATCGACGATGGGCGCGGAGGGCAACGTTGTCGTGCGCTTGCGCCGGCCTTCGGGCTCCGGCCGAGATTCGCGCCGCACGGCCGACAACGGCTGGGTTAGCCGAAACGAGCCGGACGAGACCTCGACGCTCTCGCCGTCATCCGAGAAGCCAACCACTTCGCCGCTGATCCCGACAGACGGCAAGTTCACCCAATCACCAATTCGGATCGGTTCCGGCGGCGCTTGCAGCGGACGTCGACGCCGAGCGGCCTGCCGCAACGTCTGTTCGACCTGTTTGAGATCCTCGGGCCTGGGCGCTTCCTCGGGCTCTTCATGACGTGGACGGACCCCAATCGGCAGGCCGTCTGGCACGGCGCACGAGATCACGCGCTTCGCGCACCTCTGATTCCAGCTCGGCGATCGCCTCCTGACGCGCGTCAGCCCGGATGCGCTCGGCTTCGCGAAGATTCTCCTCGGTAGCGGCGCGAGCTCGCTGCGCTTCGTTCTCGTTCTGATCGCGCGACGGCGAGAGCGGCATCTGCTTCGACCCTGCGCTGCTGGATTTGCGACAACAGATCGTCGAGATGCTCGGTTCCCGGATCGAGATAACCACGTGCCGTCTCCGCGATTTCCGTGGGAAGACCGAGGCGCTGCGCGATGGCGAGTGCGTTCGACCGTCCGGGAATCCCGGTAATTAGCCGATAGGTCGGGCGCAGGGTCTTCAAATCGAACTCGGCGCTGGCATTCTCGACACCCGGAGTGGCGTAGGCGTAGGTTTTGAGCTCCGAGTAATGCGTCGTCACGATCGCCAGCGTGCCGCGTTCGAGCAACGCCGTGATGATCGCTCGCGCCAGTGCCGAGCCTTCCTGCGGGTCCGTTCCGGCGGCGATTTCATCGATCAGGACGAGGCTACGGTGCCCAGCGGATCGCAGCATCGCGATGATCTTCGTCATGTGCCCGGAGAAGGTGGACAGACTCTGTTCGATGCTCTGTTCGTCACCGATGTCGGCGAAAATGCCGTCGAAGACGCTCATTCCTGACCCATCGGCCGCGGGTACGAACATGCCCGACTGCATCATCATGGCCAGGAGGCCAACCGTCTTGAGCGCCACGGTCTTGCCGCCGGTGTTGGGGCCGGTCACCACCAGCACACGCTGCCCATCTCCGAGCCGGATATCAACCGGAACCACGGTTGCTGGGTCGAGGAGCGGATGACGGGCCTGCCGAAGATCGACCGCCTGAGCGGCCGATGCGCTCCCGGTCCCGTGCCCAGAACCTCCGGCTCTCGTGCCTTCATGTCGAAGGCCAGCCGCGCCTTGGCCATTGCCACATCGATCGCCGCGACGGCTTCGACAGACTGACTCAGATCGGCCGCGGCGGATCCGATCTGCTCTGATCGCACCCGCAAGATACGGTCGATCTCATGCTCCTCCGCCATCTGGAGTTCGCGCCACTGATTGTTGAGCTGCGACGACGTCCATCGGCTCAACGAAGAGCGTCTGTCCGCTGGCGGACGTACCGTGTACCACTCCCGGAACCTGGGCGCGCCGGTCTGCTCTGACCGGGATGACGTAACGACCCTCGCGCATAGTCACGATCGGGTCCTGGATGGCGCTGTTCGGTCCCGCATCCGCGATCATCCGATTGAGGCGGTCCAGCAGGCGACGATGCGCCACGCGCACGTCGCGGCGAATGTCTCCCAACTGCGCCGAGGCGCTGTCGAGCACCTCGCCGCGTGAACCGACCGTCCGGGCCAGATCGGCTTCGAGGCCCGGAAGGCTGGCGACCGCCTCCACGAATTCGGCGAGCAGAGGGTATGGATCACCCCAGTTGTTCTGGAAGAACGTGCGCTCTGAGCGACCCCGGAGGACTGAATCGTGTCGAGAACCTCTCGGAGATCCGTGGGCTGCAAAAGCATGCCCAGTCGAGCGCGCTCGACGATGTCGCGAACGTCTCGAACGCCGCCCACGGTAAACGACGGATTCCGGCTCAGCGAGATTGACCGATTCACTCGTAACCGCCAGCAGGTACTTCACCCGCTCGACATCGCTCGTCGGACCGATCTCACGGGCGCGTTCAGCCGCCACGGAGTACTGACAGCGCTGCGACAGCATGTCGAGGAGGCGGGGAAATTCCAGTACCGCTCGATGAATTCACGGACAAGGACGAGCCTTTCAACGTCGAAGATCGCGGCAGGTTGTCGTGACCTTGCCACTGCCGAGAACATCCATCACCTATTGCTGATCATGCGCTAGGCTGACGGAGACATCCTTAATTGAATCAGACGACGAAACAGAAAACACCCGGCGGGTAAAAACTCCGCCGGGAGAGCCACAACCATCTGAGTCGTCGTCCGCCAGGCGAACGAGCGTGACCGAAGGGATCGATCAGGACCTCGGTAGCGGTTGGAGAATTGCCGGGACGATGCCCGGCGTAATCGGCATCGACGGAGTCGTAGACGTACGGCGACAGGCGCAGAACCTGGCCCGCCAGCACCGAACCGTGATACTCCTGTCTCAGCCAGACCGTGCCCCAACCGTCTGGAAGTCGCTGCACGGTGTTGCTGGATGACTGAGTCAGAACCGTGACGATGGAGGTCGAGATGACCGCCGCCAGGAGAATCAACGCCAGGATGCCAGTCACGCCGCCACGAAACTCCAGCGAAAGGTGGCTCTTCAAGCGCGAAATCCGGAACGACCGCATGAGCAGGTAATCCGACCCCACGCCGGCGCCGAGCATGAGCAACAGGAATGCCGCGAAATTTGCGATGTCTCTATCTATTGGAATCAGCACTCGCGAAAGGACGTCACCGACCGTCTTGTAAAAGATGGCTGCCGCGACGGTCGCGATGACCAGGGCCGCGAGTCCTGCCAGCGAACGGGCCACTCCGGCAAAGAACGCCGCCGTAAAGACCCCGAGGAAGATGACGATGACGGCAATATCGAGCGTATTCATGCAACACCCCCGCTGGGCCACATGGGCGCGACTGGTTGATCACTTCGAGTTCGTATTCGCCTTCTCACGTACGCAATCGTTGACACGAACATCTGTTCGTACCTATAATGCTGCGTAGGTAGCCAAGCTTTATGGTTACACAGGGCGAAGGCAGGGCATGTGATGGCACGAAACCTTTCGCGACGACAACAGGCGATGCTCGAGTACATCGAACAATTCCTCGACGACAGCAACTACCCACCGACCATCCGAGAAATCCAGCGAGACCTGAGTATTTCCTCTACAAGTGTTGTCGACTACAACCTCAACATCCTGGAGCAACGCAATCTCATTCGTCGCAATCGCAACATCTCGCGCGGCATTGAAGTCATCGGTCGGGTCCCTGCGGGCCACAATATCGTGCGCGTGCCGCTTGTCGGTCAGATCGCGGCCGGCCAACCGATACCTGTCCTAGACGATTTTGTGCAGGACGAACTGACCGAGCAATTGGAGATTAGTACTGATTTGGTCGGGAGCCGCGAACACGGCTTGTTCGCCTTGCGTGTCAAGGGTCTGTCGATGATCGACGCGCTGATCAACGACGGAGATATCGTTATTCTGCGGCACCAGGACCACTGCGAGAATGGCGAAACGGTCGCTGTCTGGCTCCGGAGCGAAAAAGAGACGACGCTCAAGCGGTTCTACACCGAAGGCGATCGAGTTCGGTTGCAGCCGGCGAACGCGTCGATGGAGCCGATCTACACGTCAGCCGACAACGTCGAGATTCAGGGGAAACTCGTCACTGTCGTTCGGCCGTATCTCAACTAGGTTCTAGCGTCCGGCATCACAGTCGAACTCGACGAGTCTCTCGTCTTCGAACGTGCTAGAACTGCATGGCGTTCCGGCATCGCGCCGGATTCCAGCGTTCATTGCGGGTCGATGACGGGAGAGACGAGGACGTGACCGAACTTCGCCAGGATCATCGATCGGTCATGATGCTGGGCACCTTCGGGTTGCGCCCCAAGGCGACGCTGCGCTCCCGCGCTCTGGCGATCGCGTCCACGCTGGTTGAAGAGTGGTCTTTTCAGCTCGTCACCACGCCGTGGGATCATCCTTCCGATAGCGGAAAACGGTGGGTTGAGGACGGGATACCCGTCGTAAACACGCACTTCACCCGACCAGCGCTATTTCCACTCGCGGTAACTGAGATGATCGCTGAGACGCGGCGAATGCGTCCGTCACTGGTACACCTGTTCAAACCCAAGGGGTTTGGCGATCTGGCCGCCCGCTGGTTAGCGAAGAGCACTCCGGTGGTGGTCGACATGGACGACTGGGAAGGCGACGGAGGCTGGAACGAGATCGGTGGATATGGTCGGCTTCAACGAAGAGTCTTCGACTGGCAGGAGCGTACATGGCCCCGGCGGGCGCGCGCGGTCACGGTAGCGAGTCGCGAGCTCGAGCGGCGGGCAATCGAACTCGGGGCGCCGCGCGAGTCGGTATTTTACGTCCCGAACGGGCTCACGCGACGACGATTCCAGGAGTTAGAGGCTGGACCGATCGACGCTGAAAGCACGCGTCAACGGCTGAACCTCTCCAGCAAACGCGTCGTCCTGCTCTACACCCGCTTCGTGGAGTTCGAACCGGCAATCGTCGTGCGCGTGATGTCTCGGGTGCGGACGGAGGTCCCTGAGGCCATCTTGCTCATCGTGGGGGCGTCGGCCGGCGGCGACGCCGAGCGCGAGATCCAGTTCCAGTCGAGTCGGTCCGGCCAGGGGGATTCGATCGTCTTTGCGGGTTGGGCCGCTGCTCATGATATTCCCGGTCTTCTGGCGGCCGGAGACGTAGCGATCCATCCATTTGACGACAATCTGGTAAACCGGTCCAAGTGCTCGGTCAAACTGCTCGAATTGATGGCTTCTGGACGACCAATCGTGACAAGTCCGGTGGGGGAGAATGCCCAAATGATCGAGCATGGATCCTCAGGGCTGCTGACCGCTGCCGGTGACGCCGACGCGATGGCATCGCAAGTCGTCGAATTGCTGCGGAATCCTGACCTTGCGACCTCAATCGGGGCTACTTCGCGGGAGCGCGTCGAGCGTCATTATCTCTGGGACCGGCTCGCAGTTCGCGTTGCCAAGTCTTACGAGCACGCGTGGGACAGTCACCCGAAGGTCGCCAACTTCGCAACTCGTTTCCGCTAAAGACTTCTACCTCTTTACGCCGCGGTGCTTCCCTGCTACGATCCTGTCCGTACGCCAACAATTTATTCGCAAGTTTCGTGTGCCTTGTCGCGATGGACTGGGAGGGGGACGTCCGATGGATGTGGGTCGATCGATATCGTATGTCTTTGAAGACCCAGACTGGATCAAGAAGATCCTCATCGGGGGCTTGCTGACGATTGTTCCAGTATTTGGGTGGTTCGTCATCTTCGGTTATTGGATACGAATCGCCCAGAATGTGTCCAATGGCCATGAGGTACCGTTACCAGTCTGGGATGATTTTGGCGGCGACTTCATGCGAGGCATCAAGGCGTGGCTTGGCGTAATGGTGTGGGCCATTCCTTTCATCGTTCTCTTCGTGTGCGGCTGGATTCCGTTCACAATCGTCGGCAACCGATCCGGTAGCGCCGCGTCGGCACTGGCAGCGCTACTTGGCATCGGTGTCTACGGCATCGGCACGCTCCTGGCTATTGCAATCTCGTTCATCACACCAGTCATCGTGGGGCGTGTCGTCATGCGCGATTCAGTTTCGGCGGCGTTCGAGTTCAGTGAAATTGTCAATGAAGCAAAAGTGAACGCCGTTCCACTCCTCATCATCGTGGGTATGACACTCGTGCTCAGGTTTGTGGCTGGCTTTGGCCTCATCCTCTGCGGCATTGGAGTGCTCTTCACGTCGTTCCTTTCCTATGTCATGTTGAGTCATCTGTATGGCCAATTCTGGCGCAGTCGTGGGGCAGTGGCTCCGGCAAGCACCGCCGGCACGATCATTCCAGGACCCATGAACTAGCCACATTCCGGCGTTACGGTGGCCGACCATTCGGTACGCCACGGACAGATCACGAGACGTCGTCTATGGCGCCGTCTCTTCGTGTCCTTGGGCACCCGACAACCCGGCCGCGAGCGCGGGTCATATCATCCAGCGCAGCCAGGAAAGAACGCAGGTTCGCTCGCGACGCTGGTGAATCGCGAGCCACGCTCCGCGATCAGACTAGACCCATATAGCACAAGAACTTTGACACTGAACGACTCAACATTGTACAATATCATTGTTCGGGTTTTCGGCGTTGATTGATCCGAGGGATCGATGCAGTTCAAAGATTATTACAAAACGCTGGGAGTGCCGCGGGACGCCGACGAAAAGGCGATTAAATCGGCCTACCGCAAAAAAGCGCGGCAATACCACCCGGACGTCAACCAGACAGATTCGTCCGCCGAAGAAAAATTCAAGGAACTCAACGAAGCGTACGAGGTGCTGAAGGACGCTGAGAAACGGGGCCGTTACGACCGCTATGGATCCGACTGGGAGCGCTACCAGCAAACGGCAGGCAGCGGAACGACGACGACCGGAGATTTCTCCGATTGGTTCTCGGGAAGCCGCAGCACGGGACGCGGTACCCGTTACGAGCAGCCCGGCGGCGAGACGACGGGCTTCTCCGACTTCTTCGAGACGCTCTTTGGCGACACGTTTGGCCGCACATCGACGCGGCGTCGCGCGCGACCGCAGCCGCAGCGCGGGCAGGACTTCGAATACGCGCTGGAAATAAGCCTGGCCGATGCGTATGCCGGGACCACGCGCCGCTTCGACGTTCAAGTTCAAGAGCGCTGTGAAAACTGTCATGGGACCGGGTTGAACGGAACCGGCGTATGCGCCGTGTGCGGCGGAGACGGTCACATTCGTCGCACCAAGACGCTGGAAGTCAAAGTTCCCGCCGGGGTACGCACAGGCTCGAAGGTTCGGATTGCCGGGCAGGGATCGCCGGGAGTCGCCGGTGGACCAAACGGCGACATCTATCTCAACATCACGATGAAACCGGACGGGCGATTTGAGCTCGAAGGCGACAACATCCGTACGGAAGTCGATGTGCCTCTTTACACCGCTGTGCTCGGTGGTGAGGTCCGAGTGCCGACGATGGACGGCAGCGTCGAGCTGCGCATCCCGAAAGGGACCCAAAACGGTCAGCTCTTTCGGCTGAGAGGCAAAGGGATGACCTCGGTGAACTCCAAGGCACGAGGTGATCTTTTGGCGCGCATGAAGGTCCGGCTGCCGACCGACCTGACGGACCACGAGCTGGAGCTGTTCGAGCAACTGCGCGAATCTCGCACCGTCAAGGTGTAGCCGGCGCGTGCGGAGCCAGCTTCAGCAGTTCGATCACCGATTGACGTCCAATTCCGACAAAGCCACGTGTTATAGTAGTCGATGGTCCGCGGGAGTCATACTCGCGGACCGTTGAATGTGCCTGGCAGGAGGGTCGGAGTGACGGTAACCATCATCATCGGCGGACAGTGGGGTGACGAAGGTAAGGGCAAGATCACCGATGCATTGGCGGCCAATGCCAGCATGGTTATTCGCCCGAACGGGAGCACCAACGCCGGCCACACCGTCCAGACCAACGATGGCGTCTATAAGTTCCATCTCGTGCCCTCCGGCGTGCTCTATCCAGGTTGCGACTGCGTCATCGGAGCAGGCGTCGCAATTCCCCCAGCTGATCTGTTGAACGAGATTGATGACCTGACAAGTCGCGGCGTCGATATGTCCCGGCTCTACATCAGCGACCGAGCCAACATCATCATGCCGTTCCACCCCCTGCTCGACCAGCTTGAGGAGGAACGACGAGGCACCCACAGCATTGGAACGACGCTCCGCGGAAATGGCCCGGCATACGCGGACAAGGCGGGACGGCGCGGCATTCGCATGGCGGATCTCATCGACGAGAAGTCGTTGATTGACCGACTCAACCTCGTCGTTCCGGAGAAGAACATCCTCCTCTCCAGCCTATACGGCGTCAAACCATTCGACATGCAAGAACTGCTGGAGCAGTTTATGGCGTACGGCGAAAGGTTGGGCCCTCGCGTCGTCGCCTCCGAGATGATGGTCCAGGACGCTATCGAGGCCGGTCGATCGATCCTGGTTGAAGGCGCTCAAGCGGCACTGCTCGATATCGACTATGGAACCTATCCCTACGTGACCTCGACATCCCCTACCGCGGCAGGCGCGTGCCAGGGAGCCGGTGTCGGCCCAACCCAGGTGACTTCGGTCGTATCGGTTTACAAGGCCTACACGACCCGCGTCGGTGCGGGCCCGTACCCCAGCGAACTGACAGACGACGTTGGGGATCAATTGCGAGAGCGCGGGCGCGAATTCGGGACGACGACCGGGCGACCGCGTCGCACCGGCTGGTTTGACGGAGTGGCGGCCCGCTACTCTGCCCGCCTCAACGGCGTGACCCATGCGGCAATCACCAAGCTCGATATTCTTGACCCGTTGCCCGAAATTCGCATCTGCACCGGATATGTGCTTGACGGTCAGCCTTTGCGGGCTCCTCACGCGATAGCGGATGTGTATGGAAGAGCCACCCCAATCTACGAAACGCTGCCCGGTTGGCAGCAGGACACGTCCGAACTTTCTGATTACAGCCAGCTACCGGACAACGCCAAGCGGTATGTCGATCGACTTGAAGAGATCATGGGTGTGCCGGTGACGATGGTCGGGCTCGGACCGTCACGCGAGCAACTCCTGTGGCGCCGGGACGATCTTCAGACGTAGTCACGCGAAACCTCGAATTTCCGGACGGTTGACGCGCTTCACTGCGCGTCATAGACTCCGTCCAACCCCTCGGCCGCGTTGCCACCGTCGTCGTGAAGGAGCACGCAGTTGCTTGACGCCCGGCAGATCCAGGAGATCATCCCGCACCGTTACCCGTTTCTACTTGTGGACCGAATCATTGAGATCGAGTACGGTAAACGGGCTGTCGGAATAAAGAACGTCACGATGGGCGACCCGTTCTTTCAAGGACATTTCCCCACCTACCCAGTGATGCCGGGCGTTCTCATCGTCGAAGCACTGGCGCAGGTCGGCGCCGTGGCGCTCCTCGGCATGGAGGAGAACCGCGGCAAGATGGCCCTATTCGCTGGCATTGACGGGGTGCGGTTCAAGCGACAGGTTGTCCCGGGCGACGTGTTGCGGCTCGAGGTCGAAGTCGGCAAAATGCGTCGCGGCGTCGGCATCGGCAACGCCACCGCGACCGTAAACGGCGAACTCGCCGCCCGCGGCGAGCTTATGTTCGCAGTTGTCGACGACGGTGTTAACTCCTGAGCGTTCCGCACGGGAACGGCTCATCGCGGCCCTGTCAATCTTCGTCGACAAGGTCATGCGACGCCAGGCTCACCACGAACCGATCGAGCCAGGTTCAGTTGCGCGCATTCTCGTCGTCAAACCGTGCTGTTTCGGTGACGTGATCATGGCAACGCCCGTCTTGCGGGCGCTGCGTCGACGGTTCCCCTCTGCCGTTATTCACATGCTGACAACTGAATGGTGCGCGGAGGGGCTTCGTAATAATCCCAATATCGATAGTGTCTATCGCTACCCCAATGCAGTCTCGTTGCTGAGCTACTTACGGCTGACCCGTCGCGTGCGACAGCAACACTACGATCTTGGATTGAGCCTTGACCGCTCTCCACTGGTCAACGCATTGTTGCAATTCGGAGGAATCCCGGAACGCGCCGGCATCGATAGCTCTGGTCGCGGCGTTGGACTCAACCGCGGAGTCGTCCCGCTGCCCGCTCAGCACGAATCCGAGCTCTACCTCGGGGTAGCCGAGGCCGTTGGAGCATCTTCGGACGACCCTAGCCCGCAGTACTGTCCGACAAAAGCAGCTCGAGCAAACGCCGAAGAGCTTCTGCGGGGGCTTCGGTCGCCAATTGTCGTGATTCATCCGGGCGGGGCAGTGAATCCCGGAGCGACACTCCTGTCAAAGAGATGGCCAGCCGAGCGGTTTGGACAGCTCGCTTCGGAGCTCGTTCACCGTCATGGCGCGAGCGTGGTTGTCGTCGGGGCTGACTCCGACCGGGACGCTGTCCAGGCGACCATTGATTTCACAGATGCGACTGTGACCGATCTTTCTGCGCGGCTCTCGATCCCAGAGCTTGCCGCTATCTGTGAACGTGCGAACCTGTACGTCGGCAACGACAGCGGCATGTCGCACCTCGCCAGTGCCGTCGGAACACCCACCGTCACCATCTTCGGCCCGACGAGCCCCGCTATGTACCGACCGCTTGGTCCGAACGCGGAAATCTGCTCGCCTGAAACGAGTTCTATCCGCCCAGGGTCTGCCGTTGACCTGCGCCGCGACGTGCCCCGTTCGGACGATGTGAACGAGATACTCCTCGTCTCGGTCGACGTTGTGCTCCGCGCATGCGAGCGTTTGCTGAGCCAGTTCATCGATGAATCGAAGCCATCATGATGCGAGGGATGGCTCGATCCGTGACACGTGAGGTGTTGAAGCGACGTCGGCTATCGCCGTACGAACCGGACCAACGCCGAGTGTTGCTGATACGACCGGACCATCTCGGAGATCTGCTCTTCCTACGTCCCGCCCTCAAACGATTTCGCGCTCGACTTCCCGAGTGGCACATCACGCTGGCAATTGGTCCGTGGTCCCGGCTCGTGGTCGAAGACGACCCGAACATCGACGAGATCCTCGAAATCCCGTTCCCCGGCTTCGATCGGGAAGGATCGACCAAACCGTGGCAACCGTATGAGTTGCTTCTCGACCAGGCGGCCTTCGTTCGGGCGAGTCGCCCACGAGCCGCGGTGATTTTGCGGGACGACCACTGGTGGGGAGCGCTGCTCGCCCAACAATCCGCGGTCCCAACCATCATCGGCAGTGACGATCCCGCGCTCAAAGGGATAGTGACGGACTCCGTTGCGCTCCGATCCAGCCATTGGGTGGCGCGCAATATCGAGATGCTCGAATTCGCTGCACGGAGGCTGGGCAAGCTGGACGAGGCGCCTGCAGCCACCCCGGCGACCGACCCGCTCATCTGGAACATAACCGAAGACGATCGGGCTGCAGCGACTCAGATCGTGAAGTCTGCCGGAGTAGATCGTCCGTACGTGGTGGTCCACCCGGGCAGCGGAGCGCCGGTCAAGCTTTGGTCGGCTCGCCGCTGGGCACACGTCGCTGCCGCACTGGAAGCCGCCGGTTTCGATGTGGTCCTGACCGGGAGCCGCACTGAGGAATCCTATGCCCGTCAGATTGCCTCACTCTCCGACACCTCCGTACACGTGATCGCCGGACACACGTCGCTCCGAGAGCTCGCTGCCGTCTTCGACCAATCCATGCTTGTTGCCGGCGTCGACAGCGGTCCGCTGCACCTGGCGGTGGCCGTTGACCGCCCGACGGTGCACATCTACGGCCCGAGTGATCCAGCGACGTATGGGCCGTGGGGAGAACCACGAAAACATGTAGTGGTCAGGGCAGGGATCTCATGCCCGCTGTGCGGGAATCTGAGCGTGAGCCGGCCTGAGGGCGCCGGATGCATGACGGCGGTAAGCGAACACCGGGTGGTCGACGCAATTCTCGGGCTTCTTCCACGATGAGCGCCACACTTACGGGCGTCACCATCGGCATCGATGCCAGCCGTGCCGCCAGCGATCGGCAGACCGGAACGGAGCGCTATTCTCGCCGCATAATCCAGGAACTGCTCGATAGGGGTACTCAGCAGCGCTTCAGGCTGTACGTGAATGGGACGGCTCCGCTCACGCTGGCCCAGCGGGCTGACACCGAGCAGCGGCTGATTCCGTTTCCGCGTTTGTGGACACACCTGCGATTGTCCACTGAGCTCGCCCTGCATCCGGTTGACGCGCTGTTTGTGCCCGCCCACGTCGTGCCGCCGGTTCACCCGGCCGCGACGGTCGTGACCATTCACGATCTCGGCTACCTGCATGAGCCTGGTGCTCACACTGCTCTCTCTCGCAGGTACCTTCATTGGTCGACGCGCTGGAGCGCGCGGGCGGCGCGCAAAATCATCGCAATTTCCGAAGCCACCAAGCAGGATCTGGTTCGCTTCTACAAAGTTCCCGGTGAAAAGGTCACCGTCGTCTATCATGGTGTCGACGAGCGCTTCCGTCCGGCCGGCGGCGACGATGTTGCGCGCGTCAAGCGGGACCTGGCCATTACCGGACCGTTCGTTCTCTACGTCGGAACGATCCAGCCTCGCAAGAACCTGGTCAGACTGATTCAGGCCTTCGACGTGCTGGCCAGCGACAATCCCGATCTGAATCTCGTGATGGCGGGCAAGATGGGCTGGAAGACGGACGAGATCACGCAAGCCGCCGCGCTGGCTACTCACTCCGATCGCATCCGCGTTCCTGGACACGTCTCGGACGAGGATCTGCCGGCTTTGTATTCCGCCGCGGCGGTGTTTGCGCTTCCTTCATTGTATGAAGGGTTTGGCATGCCCGTGATTGAGGCCATGGCCTGTGGCACGCCGGTCCTCGTCTCGGATCGTGGATCGCTGCCGGAGGTGGCGGGGAACGCCGCGGTTGTGATCGATCCGACAGATGTCGGCAGCATCGTGGATGGTCTCAGGTCACTGCTCGATGAAGCGACTCGACCGGAGCGCATCGGGCTCGGTCGACGGAATGCGGCAATGTTCACCTGGGCCAGGGCGGGAGCTTCAACGCTCGAGACGATCCTCTCGCTCTGTCCAGCAAGCCCGGCGTGAACGAATGATGACCACGCAGGTTCACGCCCCGTTAGACCTCAACCGTATCCTCGTCGTCAAGCTCGCTGACCACGGCGACGCGGTTCTCGCGACGTCGGCCGTCGCGGCCATCCGTTCTACCTTTCCGCTCGCAAGAATCGATGTCCTGACGGCCGGAACCGGCGCTGCGGTGTTCAGGATGTGCGATGCGGTCGATGGGATCATCACGCTGGACAAACAGGCCTTTGACCATCCCGCAGGTCTGGTCAGTCCACGAGCGAGCACGTCATTGATCAGGTTGGCGCTCAACCTCCGTCGCCAGCGATACGACGCGATCGTCCTGTTGCATCACTTGACGACCAAGTTCGGAGCGGTGAAATTCCGCTGGCTTTGCAAGGCGATCGGCGCGCCAATCCGGGCAGGGCTCGACAATGGGCGGGGCGACTTCCTCACCCATCGCGCTATCGACTACGGTTTCGGCGTCAAATCGGTGCACGATTACGGACTCGCCGTCGCCACCCTGCTTGGTGCCGACACCACGCAATGCGCATCCGGCGATCACCGTGCCGGACTCAACCCGACGAACAGCCGACGAGTTGTTGACACGCCATCAGATCGACGGCGACTACGTCGTGCTGCATCCCAGCGTGGGCGAGTTCTCGAACGCCCGAAACTGGTACCCCGACCGGTTTGCCGCCGTAGCCAGAGCGATCAGCGAACGTCATGGATTGCGCATCGTGCTGGTTGGAGCGCGAGACACGATAGAGTCGGCCGATCAGATCTCCCGCCTTGCGACCGTGACGAGCCTCGTGGGTGAGACGGATTTCCCGGAACTCGCGGCAGTGCTCGAACGTGCAAAGCTGGTGATCGGCGCCGATAGCGGAGTCGTCCACCTCGCCGCCGCCCTGGACACTCCGGTGATAGCCATCTTCGGTCCCTCAAACCACGAAGAGTGGAAACCGTTCGGCGCGCAGATCGTAGCGTCTGAATCGACCGAGCCGCTGCGCGGGACCTGCGTCGTGGTGCGCTCGGACCTTCCATGTTCACCCTGCTTCTACACCGGATACAACCTCGGGCGACGCGAAGGCTGTGCTCTGCGCACGTGCCTGGACCGAGTTGCCGCAACACATGTTACTCAGATAGCAACCCAGATCCTGACCTAATTCAGGTCTCCCAAATCCACAACTCATCGAGTTGACTTCTGGCAATTCAGGTGCGATAGTAGTTCAATAGACGCTGTTAAGACGACTGCCGTAGAATCGCGGAGCATGCGCAGCGAGCAACGGCCGCCGATTTCGAAGGTGAATCCGATGGCCACGTACGTATTGATGAGATGCGTGGACGTCAACGACCAGTAGTGGAGGTCCTTATCAACGTGAGCGACAAGAAGATTCGCGTAGCCATCATCGGTGTTGGAAACTGTGCTTCATCCCTGGTCCAGGGGGTCGAGTACTACAAGAACGCTGACCCAGGCGCGTTCGTGCCAGGGCTCATGCACGTCGATTTAGGCGGCTATCACGTCGGAGATATCGAATTCAGCGCGGCTTTTGACGTCGACGTGAACAAAGTTGGCAAAGATCTCGTCCGAAGCGATCTACGCCGAACCCAACAACACCTATCGCTTTGCTGACGTCCCGCATCTCGGCGTTCCGGTCTATCGTGGCATGACCCACGACGGGTTGGGCAAATATCTGTCGGAGATCATCACCAAGGCGCCCGGCCCGACGGCAGACATCGTTGGCATCCTGCGCGATACAAAGACCGACGTCGTCATCAACTACCTGCCGGTGGGCAGTGAGATGGCAACGAAATGGTACGTCGAACAGGTCCTGGAGGCAGGTTGCGCATTTGTCAACTGCATCCCGGTCTTCATCGCCCGCGAAGAGTACTGGCAGAAGCGCTTCCGCGATCGAGGGCTCCCGATCATCGGCGACGACATCAAGAGCCAGGTCGGCGCGACGATCACGCACCGCATGCTGACTCGTCTCTTCGCCGACCGCGGTGTTCGCATCGACCGGACCTACCAGTTCAACTTTGGCGGCAACACCGACTTTCTCAACATGCTCGAGCGCGAGCGGCTCGAGTCGAAGAAGATCTCCAAGACGAACGCGGTCACCAGCCAGATCGACTATCCTATCGCCTGCCGAAAACGTCCACGTCGGACCCAGCGACTACGTGCCGTGGTTGAAGGACCGCAAGTGGGCGCACATTCGCGTCGAAGGCACGACCTTTGGTGACGTGCCGCTGAACGTTGAAATGAAGCTCGAGGTCTGGGATTCGCCGAACTCGGCCGGCGTCGTAATCGACGCGCTGCGATGCGCAAAACTGGCGATCGACAACAACATCGGCGGCGCGTTGCTCGCGCCTTCCGCCTATTTCATGAAATCGCCTCCGATCCAGTATCATGACGACGAGGCGCGTGAGATGGTGGAGCGTTTCATTCGAGAAACCGCAGCGCATCGAACAGCCGTCGAGATGCCTACCGACGACTAGTCTGGCGCACCACTGAGTGGCGGACGAGGCGGCTGGGAGCATCCAGCCGCCTTCCGTATGCCCGAGCGCCGTTCACCAAACGTCGTGCTCGGTTACCACGTTGAGTCTGAATGGGCGAGCGCCCATACGGAATCTGGAATGAACGGCAACAGACAGTTCGCAATCGAGAGCAATCTGTCCTATGTCCTCCACGAGCCGTCCACGTCGCCGGTCGTGCGGCGGTACGCGTCCGAATGGCGGAAGGAATCTGCAGCACGCTCCCGTGTAGTCGACCGACTCTCAAGACTGACAGATTACGGCTTGAGGGAGAGAATCGTCGTTGAACCGATGACGGCGAAAGCTCACTCGGACCGGTTCCAGGAGGCGCACATTCTGTCGGTCAAGGTGGGTGCCTGGCGACTGCTGCCGCGAGTTTTGGCGATTTCCGGGTTGATTCCCACGCAGGCTTCCACCGTCGTCAGCTTCATTGATGACGAATCGTGCGATCAATCCGAGTCCTTAACGTTCTATCGCGCCGCCGCGAACCTCTGCATGCCACGCTGGCATCCAGGCGAAACGGGCGCGTGGTTCTTTGCTGCCGCGTTGGTGCGCCCCGGTGGGCGATCAATTCTTGTTCGATTCGCGCCATTGACACAAGACGATCAAGAGGGACGAGCGGCGCTTCAAGCATGGCAATACGCGCGGCCGCTTGCCGAAAAATCGATTCGCGAATTTATCATGCAATGGGGATGCAATCGCCCATTGTGGAATAGCCCGGCAGAGGAAACCCTGCCGGAATTCAGACTGAAGGTGGATGGAACGACTGAATGTGGACGCTGAGAGGCCTGAGGATCGGAGCTTTCCTGACACCCATCCTGCCGGCCTGGTTCGGCTATGGACTGTGCCGTGTATTGGCGATCATCTTCTATCTGGTCAAGATCCCGACACGGCGACAGGTTATAGAAAACCTCTGGCACGTGCAACCGAACAGGCATTGGATCAGCTATCAGATCGACACGATCAAAGTGTTTACCACGGTGAACGCCAATTATTACGACATGCTGCGAATTCGCTCGGTCGATCAAGAAATCTTCGATGAATTACTGGAGGTGAAAGGGCGCGAGCACCTGGATCGGGCGCTCGAGTACGGCAAGGGCGTGATCGTCGTCTCAGCGCATCTCGGCAACTTTAGCGTGGTTGGGAAGTACCCGGCTTCGGTCGGGATCCGGTCCGCGATCATCGCCGAGCGAGTTAGCCCACCCGGATTGTTCAACTACATGGTTCGACTGCGCAGCGCGGCGGGAATCGACATCATTCCCCCGGGCAGGGAAGCAATCGCTCCGATAATTCGCTTGCTGCGTTCGAATGGAGTGCTTCTGGTTGCGGGCGATCGGGACGTTTCGCGGCAGGGAATCGAAGTCGACTTTTTCGGCGAGCCCGCCTCACTGCCTGCCGGTCCAGCGCTGCTCGCGATGCGCACCGGGGCGGTGCTGATACCCGCCTACACGGTTCGCACCTCTACCCGTCATTCGGTCGTCTATATTCAACCGCCCATTGCGCTCGTGCGAACTCGCGATCGCGAGGACGATCTGAAAACGAATGTCCAGATCATCGCCCGCACACTCGAGAAGATGATCGTCGACGATCCGACACAATGGGGTGTTCTGCAACGTGTCTGGGGCACACCACCCCCGGAAATCCAGCAGCGAGGAGAGGGACTTGGTTCCGTTCCGACAACGATTCCAGACCACGGAACCGTTCCGAGGCTGACGATGCCGGAATCGCCGGAACGTCAGTCCGATTCGACGTCGACCACCCGGTAACGATATCCCTGGTCGACGAGGAAGCGTTGCCGTCGCGCCGCGAACTCGACCTCGCGAGTTCCGGCGGTAACGAGGGTATAGAACGTTGCCGGCGTTGCCCTGCTTTTGGTCGCAGCACGCAGCCCACACGCTGTGCTTCTTCCTGACGGGAACCGAACGCTCCGGACAACTGAATCAACACCGAGGCATCCGGCAGGTCGACGCCGCCACGTTCGCAACCCGCGACAGCGCCAGCCGCGAGATGCGCCGGGAGCGAAAGTCGTTGTAGCGGGCCGACCTGACGCTCGACGGCGTCTCGCCAGTCACCACAGGCGCGTCGGCCACCCGCGCGGCCGCGCCGACCTCCTTCAGCCGATGCGCCACGATCAGTGTCGCAGTCCCGCGGGTGTCGCGCGAGAGATCCGTCGCAGCACGTTCAGCTTGGCGGCGAGAATTCGATCGTCTGATAGCTCGCGCCGTCCAGAAACATCGATGCGGAGCTCGACACAATCTACCGGAGCGATCCATCCGCGTCGTTCGAGCTCGCGCCAGGGCGCCGAGTAGACGGCAGGTCCAACCAGCGAGAGACCTCACGCTCACGCCCGTCTTCACGAACGAGCGTCGCGGTGAGACCCAGGCGACGCATCGATTGCACGGCAGCGCTCAGGCGAAAGACATCCGCCGGCAGGCTACGTGGACTTCGTCGTAGATGATGAGACCCCACGGATGATCGAGAACGTCGGCGAGCCCCCCATCGGCGCCACTCCCGCGCGCTGTCAGCGCCTGATAGGTCGCAATCGTCACCGGTGTGGGATCGATGCCTCGCCGGTAGACGGCGACCGCATCGGAAGAAATCGTCGTCATCGACCGGAAGTGGTCGCGCCACTGAGACCGCCTATCGTACGGCTCGGTGTTATGACGAGCGTGCGCGCCTGAAGCCGCGCCGCGATCGCGACGCCCACAACGGTCTTCCCTGCCCCGCATGGCAGCAGTACAACTCCGCCTGAGGTCCCCTGGCGCGGGATCGCTCGACGGCAAGCTGCTGGTATGGACGCAACTCAACGGGCCCGCTCAATTCAAATTCGAATGACGGAGACGCCGAGAGCGACGCGCCATCGGTGACCGGATAACCACGGTGCGCAAGCACGGCCTTCACCCAGCCTCGCTGCTCGGGCGCAACGACTGCCTCATCCCCGTCAAGTTCCAACCCAAGGTCTCCCGCAAGTTCGACGAGCAGCGCCCGGTCAGCAGACTGAGTCGCAGCGTCTTGGGGTCGCCCGAAAGTCGCACGACACCGAAATGCGCCATCGTTTTCTGGATGTGGGCAAGCAACGAAACTGGTGGAGCGTGTTGCCCGAAGTCGGTGAGAAACCCGATCACGCCTTTCGCCGTGGCACCAGACGCGGCGGCGGCCCATAGCGAGAGATCGGTCACGCGATAGACGTGATATGGTCCTGCGGCCTGCTTCAATTCGGCGAAAAAACGCAGCCGGTCGCGCGCCTCCTCGAAGTGCGACGCCTCGGTCACCAGCAAGATCGAGTTGTCGTTCTGGAAGACGAGGCAACGGTCCTGTCCGTGCATTGATGCCCCTTACCTTCCGACCGAGATCACCACGTCCCGCCAGCAAACGCCGCAAACGCAGGTGGGCGGCGGGATACAGGTGCCATAGTCCGTGACGGCGAGGATCGACACATGCTGTAATCTAAGCGAGCGTCAGGACTCCACGAGACGCGTGCTTACAGACCGGGAGTGTACATGAACGTCGTTGATGCTCAGACGGCAGTCAAACTCGTCAAGTCGGGTGACCGAGTCTACATCCACGAGGCTGCGATGGCGCCCGCCAGCCTGATTCAGGCGCTGGTCGCACGGGCCGGCGAACTTGACAACGTCGAGATCATGCACCTTCACACCGAGGTGCCCGCACCATACGTCGCGCCGGAATGCGCCGGGCATCTGCGATTGAATGCGCTGTTTGTCGGCGGCAACACGCGAAGCGCCGTCAATGCGGGGACCGCGGATTACACGCCGGTTTTCTTGTCCGAGATCCCGTCTCTTATCGCGGATGGGACTCTCAAGGTGGATGTCGCGTTCGTGCAGTTATCACCTCCTGATCGACACGGCTATTGCCGGCTCGGCACGTCGATTGCCTGCGCCCGGGCCGCGATCGATTGCGCTCGTGTCGTCGTCGCGGAGTTCAATCCACGGGTTCCGAGAACCCTGGGGAACTCGGCCGTGCACGTCAGCCGGATCAACGCCGCCGTCGAGGTTGATCGTCCGTTGCCCGTTCACGAACCCCCAGTGGTGTCGGAAACCGAGCGCCGCATCGGCCAGAACGTTGCGGCGATCATTCCCAATGGCGCGACGTTGCAAGTCGGAATCGGATCGATTCCTTCGGCCGTGCTGAGGGCGCTGTCTGATCACGAAGACCTTGGCGTCCACACGGAGATGTTTACCGACGAGCTTATCGACCTGGTCGAAGCTGGGGTAGTTACCAACCGCTTCAAGACGCGCTTTCAGGGACGCATCGTGACCTCGTTTGCCACCGGTAGCCAGCGACTCTTTGACTTCGTCAACGACAACCCGTTCGTCGAGTTTCACCCATCGAACATCGTCAATGACCCATCCGAGATCCGGCTGCAGCGCTCGATGGTGGCAATCAACTCGGCAATCGAGATCGACCTCACCGGACAGGTCTGCGCGGATTCCATCGGTGAACGCATCTTCAGCGGCATCGGCGGGCAGATGGATTTCATTCAGGGAGCGATTCGCGCCCATGACGGCCGAGCGATCATCGCGCTGCCCTCCACCGCGCGCAACGGTTCGATGTCACGCATCGTGCCACGCCTGCAACCCGGCGCGGGCGTCGTCACCACCCGCGGACACGTACAGCACATCGTGACCGAATACGGAGCGGTGAACCTCCGCGGACGCTCCCTACGTGAGCGAGCGGAGCTTCTCATCAGCGTCTCACACCCGGATGTAAGACCTGAGTTACGACAGGCGGCAGTGGAGCGCAAGCTCTTCGCCCTCTGACATCCGATCGCGAGTCACTGGAACTCCCGCGTTCCTGTCGACGGCCTTCGCACGCACTGGAGCGATCCGGCCCGGTCCCGACGAGCACGGACCGCACTCGCGCGGGTGATCCGGCCACGACACGGCTTCGCCTGGCTCTCGGACCGGCGCACACCTGATCGCCATGTTATAGGGATGAACCTACACAATTTGCGCAACAGTGAGGCGGCTGATTGCGCGGTGTGCGGCGCGCCGGATTCGCCGGGATAACCCGCAAAATGGTAAAATTCCTCGGTTAGCGATTCGAAACTACCTTATTTGGAGGCCCAGATCCGTGGACATCGGCTCAGTCCGGCCAATTGACATTGAATCGGAGATGCGTCGTTCGTATCTCGATTACGCAATGAGCGTAATCGTTCAGCGCGCGCTCCCGGATGTTCGTGACGGGCTGAAACCAGTTCAACGACGCATTCTGTACGCGATGCACGAAATGGGGCTGCGACCGAACACCAAGTACCGCAAGAGTGCCGGTATTGTCGGTGAAGTACTCAAATCGTTTCACCCCCACAGCGATACCGCGGTCTATGACGCGCTCGCTCGCATGGTCCAGCCATTCTCGCTGCGCTACCCGCTCGTGGACGGCCAGGGAAACTACGGCTCAGTCGACGGCGATGCTCCGGCGGCCATGCGCTACACGGAAGCGAAGCTGGCGGCGATCTCCGAAGAGATGCTGCGCGATATTGACAAACAGACGGTCGAGTTCAGGCCGAACTACGACGGAGAGGCATTCGAGCCGTCGGTACTGCCCGCGAAACTTCCGAACCTGCTGATCAATGGGGCGTCCGGCATCGCCGTCGGCATGGCGACGAACATCCCCCCTCACAATCTCACCGAGGTTTGCGACGGCCTGATCTATCTGATTGACAATCCCGAAGCCACGATCGAGGACCTGGTCGAGATCGTGCAGGGACCGGATTTCCCGACAGGCGGCATCATCCTCGGCCGTGAGGGAATCCGCGCCGCGTATGCGACTGGTAAGGGGCGCGTCGTCGTTCGGGCGCGGGCGATGATCGAAGAAAGCTCGCGGGGCAACCGGTTCCACATCATCGTCACCGAGCTTCCCTACCAGGTGAACAAGTCCGTTCTCGTCGAGCGTATCGCTGATTACGTCAAGCTTGGGCGCTTGGATGGGATTCACGACCTGAGAGACGAATCGGACCGCACCGGCATGCGGATCGTCATCGAGCTGAAACGGGATGCTCAACCGGGCAAGGTCCTCAACGCGCTCTACAAACACACCGCACTGCAGCAATCTTTCGGCGTGAACACTCTGGCGCTGGTCGAAGCTGGAACACAGCCGCGCGTGCTGACACTCCGGCGCGTGCTGCAGCTGTACCTCGATCATCGCCAGGACGTTGTGCGTCGCCGGACGGAATTTGAACTCACGCGCGCCAGACGGCGGGCTCACCTCATGGAGGGCCTCAAGATCGCCCTCGATCACCTGGACGAAGTGATCCGAACGATCCGTGCCTCGCGAACGTCGGAACACGCGCGCCAACAGCTCATCGCGCGGTTCGGGTTGTCCGAACCTCAGGCTGACGCGATCCTCGAAATGCAACTCCGTCGATTGGCGGCTCTCGAGCGGCGACGCATCGAAGACGAATACCGGGATCTGCTGAAGGACATCGCCGCCCTCGAGGAGCTTCTATCGGACCCGGCCAAGATTCTGGCCGTGATTCGAGACGAGCTCATCGATCTGCGCGAACGCTTCGGCGACCAGCGCCGTACGCAAATCCAGGATATCTCCGGCGAGATCACCGACGAAGATCTCATTCCGGAAGAAGAAGTCCTGGTGACGATCACCAATCGCGGGTACATCAAGCGGTTGCCGCACGAAACGTATCGCGTGCAGCATCGCGGTGGTAGAGGCGTCACTGGAGTAACGCTCAGAGACGAAGACGGGGTGCAGCACATTGTCTCGGCAAATTCGCACGACAGTCTGCTCTTCTTCACCGATCAGGGACGCGTCTATCAACTGAAGGTGTACGACATCCCCGAGTCAAGCCGGACGAGTAAGGGCATTCCGGTGATCAACCTCATCGGTTTGCACCCGGACGAGACCATCACCACCCTGTTGCCGGTTAAGGCGTTCGACGCTGCCTCCTACCTGTTCATGTGCACATGCAACGGACGAATCAAGCGGACGACACTCGAGCAGTTCTCGTCGGTGCGCTCATCCGGGCTCATCGCGATCGGGCTCGACGACGGTGACTCTCTGGCGTGGGTACGAATGACGAGTGGTGAAAACGAACTGATCCTCGTCTCAACCGAGGGTCGAGCGATTCGTTTCCACGAAACGGACGCACGACCCATGGGCCGTACCGCTGCCGGAGTCATCGGGATCCGTATGAGCGAAGGTGAACGGGTCATCGCGGCGGAAGTCGTCCTGCCCGACACCGACCTCCTTGTGATTTCAGAAAACGGCTACGGCAAACGGACAGCACTGGACGAATTTCGTGTACAGCGACGAGGCGGCGGTGGTGTCTCAGCGATGAAGTTGTCCAAGCGCAACGGCAGGCTCGCCGCCGCCCGTGTCGTCGACGAGACCGATACCGTCATGCTGGTCACGGAACGCGGCATGGTGATTCATGTTCCGGCATCTCAGATCTCACAAATTGGGCGCGCCACCCAGGGGGTGAGTGTGATGCGCCTTGCGGATGGCGATCATGTCGCTTCGATCACGCCGATCGCGGCCGAAGACGAGCAAGAAATCGCGGAGATCGACGAGAATGGCGAGACGATCGATTCCACGTTGCCGCTCCCGAACGGCAAAGAAGAGGCTGAATAACTCGCAGCCGCTGACCCGTTAGCTCCTGAAGTCTTCGAGGTCGTCGAGATCGACCGAGTCATCGATCGATCTCGATCGTCGCTGCGGATGCCGCTGGGCGTGGCGTCCATTTCGCGGACGACCGCGACTCGGTCTTCTTCGTGGAAGCGACTCTCCAAAAAAGCGCTCGGTGCTGGGCACGAGCGGCGCAAGCAATGAGATTCCGAGTACCAGAATGAGAATTGGGTGAACGAAGGAAATCGGCGCCGGACGCCCCCCGAACGCAAGCCCACAATGCGTGATCAATGTGGCAGCCAGGACGTAGACCACATAGCTGAGCGCCGGAAAGATGACGGCGAACCCGCCCGCGACAACCTGCGCGACTACCGTGATGACGACCGACGTGAACCAGGCGATCGAGAGCGCCAGCACGATCGAGGTCGTCTTGAAGTCCCCATACGCCGACAACAGCGCGACCGCGGTCAGCGGCGCCGGCAGGAACAGGATGCCCCATGAAAGCGCCTGCTTCCCCCGCAGTCGTGACCCATACAGGATAAGACATATGACGACGATCGTGGCGGCAACGATGGTTTGCAGGTAGACCGATGATTCTGCACGACGCAACGAACCGCTGCCGGTCGCGGCAAAGGCATTGACGACCAGGATCGGTGTCAGAATACCGAGCACCAGGCCATCCATCAGCCAGGACGCCCGGCTCAGCGGGCTGCCCCAGGCGGACTGGAGAGATCCCATCCCAAGGAGCACAAGAACCACCAACGGTCCGGCAGCGGACAGCCAGAGTGCTGGTAGCTTGCCTGAGGACGGGAGCAAGAGCATGAAGGCAATCGCCAGGCGCGGCAGAATGATCTCGACCGTCTCCGGGACCGCGTCCTGCCCGCGCACGAAGCTCAGCGCGGAGCGAGCCTTGGTCGTCGTTGCCGGCTCGGGTCCAACCGGCGGCTCCCACCGTTCCATTAGACGTCCCCTTGTCCGGCGTCGACGCGACCGCGCGTCAGATCAGCAAAGCGCCCCCAGACCCACAGGCGGGAACTGATGACCGAATGTGTCGGGATGAACTTCATGAGGAGGCAATGATACTCCGGCGTGAAACTGGGCGTCATTTCCACGTTATCCCGTAACGAAACCCTGATCCAGTGTTACCATACCGACACCCATTCGAATGGGAGCGGGAGCGGGGTGTTCATGGTGAGAGGGGTCCACAGCTGAGCCGGACAGCGCGTTTGGGAATATTCGGAGGTACATTCGACCCGATTCACCTCGGGCACCTCCTCATTGCCGAGGAACTCAAATTCCGGCTTGATCTCGACCGTGTGCTGTTCCTCCCCTCGAATCAACCTCCGCACAAGACCGGACAGACGGTGAGCTCCAATTCCGACCGGATGACGATGCTCGAACGTGCGTTGTCGGGAAATCCGCATTTCGACATTTCAACCGTGGATCTGGATCGCCCTGGACTGTCCTACACGTCGGACAGCCTCGGCATCCTCAAGGAAGCGCACGCGGAGAGCGAGCTTCTCTTCCTGATGGGGCAGGATTCACTGCGTGATTTGCCAACCTGGCACGAGCCAAATACCATCGTCGGGCACGTACGACTTGGTGTCGCGCTCCGGCCGGGAGTGAATGTCGATCTGGAGTCGATCGTTGCGGCAGTTCCCGCGGCCAGGGATCGAATCATTCTCGTTCCGGTACCGCTGATCCAGATCTCGTCTCGCGAGATTCGCCGTCGCGTTCGTAACGGGGAGCCGATAACGTACCACGTGCCCAAACCGGTTGAAGACCATATCGTGTCACGCAGTCTGTATCAAGACGGATGAAACCAGCCGTCTTGACGCTGACCTGCTTTTGACGCTGCGAAGCCGTGCGACTATAATCCCCTGTTGTTTGTCGGCCCGTGGCGAAACCATGACTTGGATCGGCGCTGGCACTCCGCGAAGTCGGAGAGAGTCAGCCTTGAGGAGTTCCCACATTGCGCAGAATCCGCTGGACCCCCTGGTTCACCCTTGGCTTCATCGTCCTGCTGACGCTCGGCTCCGTGTGGGTTGATCTTCCGCGGCACACCATCGACCCGTTCAACTGGAAGCAACACGTCTTCGTACATAAGGGGCTGGACCTTCAAGGCGGTCTTCAGGTTGTCTTGCAGGCAAATCCGCCGGCCGGAGAGACGGTCACCAGCGACACGCTCACTGGGACGATGGACACGATCAAGCGTCGTGTCAACGGGCTAGGCGTCAGCGAGCCCTTGATTCAGACACGCGGCAGCAACCAGATCGTGATTGAGCTTCCGGGCGTGAACGATCCGGAAAACGCCGTTCGTGTTCTGCAACAGACCGCACTCCTCGAGATCATCGACCCGCAGGGGCAGTATTTGACCGCTGGCACTGAAGTGACCACCAATTTGGGTGGTCCACAGCAGGTGAACGGCGCCACATCGGGCACTCCGGGCGCGAACGGGACGCCTGGGGCCAGCGGAACCCCGCAAGCCTCGTCGTCCGCTGGTGCCGTAGCCACGCCCGGCGCGACTCCAGCCGCGGGCAGCAGCGGTGCCAGCGCGACGCCGACTGGGCCCGTTTACCAGACCATCATTACTGGTAAAGACCTCAAGGATGCGTTCCCGACAACGGATCAAGTTGGATCGCTGGTCGTCGGGTTCACGTTGAATTCCGCCGGCGCCCAGAAGTTCTACCAGTACACCAGCACCCACATCGGCCAGCCGATGTCGATCGTTATCGACAAGAAGGTCATCAGCAGCCCGCGTATCGACGGCGCAATCCAGAACAGTGGGATCATCAACGGTATGACGGCGTCGCAAGTTCGCGATCTGGCACTGCAGCTGAAGTCCGGCGCGCTGGCCGTTCCGCTCGAAGTCGTACAAAGTCAAGTGGTTGGCCCGACGCTCGGTCAGGATTCGATCCACAAGAGCCTCATCGCCGGCATCGCTGGTCTGGCGATCGTGGCGCTATTCATGATCCTGTTCTACCGGCTGCCTGGTTTTCTCTCGGTCGTCGCGCTCGTCATCTACACGCTGGTAGTGTTTGCGCTCTTCCAGCTCATTCCGGTCACGCTGACACTGGCCGGCATCGCCGGGTTCATCCTGTCCATCGGAATGGCGGTGGACGCGAACGTGCTCATCTTTGCGAGACTCAAAGAAGAGTTGCGTCTCGGGCACCCCGTCGCACGTGCGGTCGACGCGGGATTCGACCATGCCTGGCCGTCGATTCGTGACTCAAACATCTCGACCATGATCACGTCGTTGATCTTGTTCTGGTTCGGCCGCTACACTGGGGCGAGCATCATCCAGGGATTCGCGCTGACCCTCTTCATTGGTGTCGCCGTCAGTATGTTCACCGCCATCGTCGTGACGCGAACCTTCCTGAGACTGCTGCTGACACAGCGCTGGATTCATAACCAGTGGTGGTTTGGCATCGAATCGACGCGCGTACGCTCGGCTGGTCGCGCGGTGGGAGATTAGATCGAAATGTGCCGCGTTGACCTGTGTGTCGCTCGTATTCAAGGGAAGTGCGCGTGAAATTCAATATTGTCGGAAAGCGGTACTGGTGGTTTGGGCTGTCGTTGCTGGTCATTCTGCCCGGGGTCTTTTCGCTGGCAACTCACGGACTAAAGCTCGGAATCGACTTCACCGGAGGGACCATCTGGGAGCTTCAGATGAGTCGACCGGTGCAGCCCGCGGAAGTGACCGCCGTTCTCAGCAAGTTTCGGCTACGGTGACGCCCTGGTCCAGACTTCGGCCAACAACGGCATCATCATTCGAATGAAGGAGCTGAAGGAAGGATCCGACACCAAGGCCAACATCACGAAAGCGTTCCAGGATCAGTTTGGCAGCTTCAAGGAACTGCAGCTCAACTCGGTTGGGCCTTCTCTTGGGGTGGCTATCCGTAACCGCGCTATCGTGGCGGTGCTTCTCGCGTCCATTGGGGTCTTGGCGTACATTGCCTATGCGTTTCGCAACACTCAGAATCCATTCCTGTACGGCATCGCGGCCATCATCGCCATGCTGCACGATGTGGCGGTCGTGATCGGAATCTTTTCGATCCTTGGCTGGGTCTCGGGCGTCGAGGTCGATTCGCTCTTCGTAACGGCCTTGCTTACGGTCATTGGGTTCTCTGTCCATGACACCATCGTCGTGTTTGACCGCATTCGTGAGAACCTGGCCCGGCGGGCAGGACGGACCTTCGAAGAGGTCGTCAACTACAGTGTCGTTCAGACGCTTGTTCGCTCGCTCAATACGTCGCTGACGGTCATCTTCACGCTCGTGGCGCTGTACCTCTTCGGCGGCGAGTCGACGCACTGGTTCGTTTTCGCACTGCTGATCGGTATCATCAGCGGCACCTACTCGTCAATCTTCAACGCCAGCCAGGTGCTGGTCGTTTGGGAAAACCGTGAGGTACACCGCTTCTTTGCGCGTCTTCGTGGCGGCCTTCAGCGTCAGGCGACAACGTAAGCCGCGGTACGAAGACGGGAGCGCGGATGCCCGAACGGTTACGAATCGGAGTCATCGGTGGCGGCATCGCGGGATTGACCGCCGCCTATCGTTTTGCCGCGGCAGGACACGATGTCATCCTATGGGAGCAGGCTGAGCGACTCGGAGGACAGGCCGCCGCGTTTCCGGTCCTCGACACCGCGCTCGAATACTTCTACCACCACTTGTTCACCAGCGACCGTTCGATCGCCGAGCTGATCGACGAACTCGGCATCTCGGATCACCTGATCTGGCCGACGTCCACCGTCGGCTTTTTTCAGGACGGCAAAATCTACCCGCTGTCGAGCGCGACCGACCTGCTGAAGCTCGATTTCATCCCGCTGGTCGACCGGCTCCGAATCGGGATCGTGACCCTGTACCTGCAGAAAACAAAGTCATGGCGCAAGTTCGAGCGCGTCACGACGGCCAGCTGGCTCCGGCGAGCGATCGGCGATCGCGCGTTCGACCGCGTGTGGGGCGCGCAGTTGCGCGCCAAATTCGGGGCTCGCTACGATGAGGTCGCCATGGTCTGGTTCTGGAACAAGATCTTTCTCCGGACCCAGTCACGCCGGTCACCGCTCGAGAAGGAGCATCTGGGATACATTCTTGGTAGCTTCAACGTCCTGATCGACCGCCTTGGCGAAGCCATCGTGGAGAAGGGCGGAGTGGTCAAGGCGGGCGTCGGCACTGACGCGCTGACGCAAAACGGCGAAGGCTGGGTCGTCAAGACGACGGAGGCCGAAACGGTGGAGCGCGATGTGATCGTAGCGACCGTTCCGTCGCCGATTCTATTGCGCCTGGTTCCAGATCTGCCCGAGGACTACAAGCGAAAGCTCACGGGCGCGATCTACCAGGGGGCGATCACGATGGTTCTGCAATCTCGCCGCCCGTTGTCAAACATCTACTGGCTCAACATCGGTGATCCGACGGTCCCCTTTACTGGCGTCATCGAGCATACCAACTTGATAAGCCCGGACCATTACCAGGGCTGGCATCTTATCTACGCCGGGAAATATGTCGACCAGGACCATCCGTATCTAACGATGGCGGACGACAAACTCTTCGAGGAGTACATACCGTACCTGCAGCGCATCAACCCGGAATTCGATCGGGATTGGGTCGAGAATTACTGGGTGTTCCGTGAACGCGCCGCTCAGCCGGTCATCACGTTGCATTACTCCGATCGAATTCCGAGCCTTCGAACGCCACTTGCCGGACTGTATCTGGCGAACACGTCGCAGATATACCCGGAGGATCGCGGCACGAATTACAGCGTCCGCTTGGGCGACGACGTCGCTCGCCTGGTCGAAGAGGATGCTCGGAAGGCGTCGGGATCAACGCCGAGTAGCTAAGCCGGGCCGACACTGTAGGCAGATTGTGTGCTCATTCTGCCGGATGGTATAGTGATGCGTGTCCTCGTAGGCGCCCGTAGCTCAGTGGATAGAGCGTTTGCCTCCGGAGCAAAAGGCCGCAGGTTCGAATCCTGCCGGGCGTACCACTCCCGATCACCCGATTGCGACGCAGTTGAAGATCTCCGGCTGCAAACGCGTTTCACGCGTTTGCAGCGGAGCAACGCGCGCGACGCCCCAGAACCCCCACCATTGCGCTCAACTCGTGGAGAAACATCGGTCGCTGGCAGCGTCCTAGTCGTCTGAGGCACTTTCCGAGTGGACAGGTCCCCATGGCTCATCAACATGCCACTCCGCATGTTGCAGCTTACGCCGCTTCGCTCTCACGCGTATAAGTCGTGCCCAGAAAGTGGCCGGTCCCGCGACGATCAACGCCGCGCCACCTATCCACAGCACATGCCCGGCGAGCAGAAAGACGATGGTGTCCCAGGATGATGTCAGCCACAGAATGATAATCAGGGTCCAAATTTTGAACCCCACGAGGATTCCGACGTAGGCCTTGAGTCCATTCCGCTCTTCCATGGCTAAAGTCTACCGTGTTTCATGTGACCGCCCCACATCCGGACGGGCGCCAGTGAGCTCGTCGCGATTCCGCGGGGATGATCCGGAATGCTAGACATTTGTGTACGTACACTCTATACTTACACCATCGGGGCCGATCGTAACGGGGGATCCTCGGCTCGGATGCGCCGCTAGACCGTCCATAGTAAAATCGCTAGGAGCGAGTACACGATGAGCGCCAAGCCAATTCCAGCATTCTGGCGGGGAGCGATGAGCTCATTTGGCAGCAGTGTATGGCGAACCGGAAGTCTCTCGGACTGGCTCGCGCGCACGTGGAGATGGCGCCCATCATTGCTTGCCGAATGGCGCGATGGGTTTGTGTCGGCCCACCGTCGAACGCATGTCGACGGAAGCGACATCAATGGCCACAGCACGAGCGCGTCGTCAATCGAACAAACCCGAGCAGGAGGAATGCTCATGATGTTCCGCAAGGACACCCCCCGGAGCGATTCGTTCCAGCGACAGGTGACGAGCTTGCGCAAGCAAGCACAATCGGATGAAGACCTCGGAACCGATGAATTTCGATACGACGAGCCACAGGACACGTCGCAGTTCTCGACTGCGGTTCCGGCCCGTCGAGACGAAGAATTCGCGTCCAGTCGGATCACCGCCGAGGATCTTCCGCAGACACAAGCGATCCCACAGGCACAGCCATCGTTCCGCCAGTCGTGGCAGACTGCCGACGCGGCGACGAGCGTCGTCTCCTCCAACTCAAATTGGAACGGGGTATTGCGGACCGAGGGATCGATCAGCGTGCATGGTCGTGCCGAAGGAGAGCTCCACGCCGCCAGTGACGTGTTCGTGGCGGAAGGGGCCGAGGTCGATGCGCACATTTTTGCCGACAACGTCGTCGTTGCTGGAACAGTCCGTGGTAAGGTCGAGGCGCGTGGACGGCTCGAACTTCTGGCTCAGGGCCACGTTTCGGGCGACGTCAAGGCCCCTCGGTTGATCGTTCACGAAGGGGCGCAGCTCTCGGGCCAGCTAAAAATGGAGTCCGGGTCGTCAACACCCACCTATTCGACGGACGCGGGGACTCCGAAAGTACGCCGATCCCCGCGGTAGGCTGTTCTGACAGCAATCTGGAGGGACGCAGATGTCGTATCGACCGGCGGTTCCAAGCGCCACCTACGGCGAGAGTTCGGCGCAGACAACCGAAGCTTACAGTTTGGTGGACCGCCATTCGAACGTGGAGGGCACCTTCACGACCGATCGCGATCTGCGCATTGAAGGCGTTCTCCGTGGAAATGTGAAATGTCAGGGGCTCCTGTATATCGCTGAGGGCGCCGACATCGACGCCACGGTTGAAGCGTCGAGCATCGCGGTTGCCGGCCAGCTTCGGGGCATGGTGACCTGCCGGGGTAAACTCCAGCTCATGCCGACCGGCCGAGTGTTCGCGACCGTCGTTACCGAGAGCCTCGTCATCAACGAAGGTGCGATCCTGGAGGGCGAACTCCGCATGGAAAGCTCGTCGATGATGGGGACGCCGGGGCCGTCGTCATCCGAGCAAGGGGATAGCGCGCAGGCAGTGTTGCGCAGGTTCGGTTCCGACGAAGATGACACGCTGTCGGGAACCAGATCGCGCAAAGAATCGGACGGATAGACCGCCACGTCAAATTAACTCCCCATTCTCGTATCGAGCCTCAGCGAAGTGCGTGCTATAATGGCGTCGACGGCTGGGGCTAAACTGAGTCGCGTGTTCCGGCGAGGGGCTACATCGAGTCCTGGGTCTGCTGTGCGCTCTGATGTTCTCAGCCATTTCCCCCAATGATCAGACCGCGGCAGAGAGGGAACTGCGTGACTGTCCGGAAGTGTAGTACGTGCAAGCACTATGAACCGGCGCCAATCTGGCGAAAGGGATGGTGCCGCAACCCGCTTCTTTACTCACCGCAACAGAGCCACCTCGTCGGCGAGGACGATCTTGACTGTGACCGCGGAATGGGAAATTACTGGGAGCCGCTCGAGGGTCCCTCCGTTAACACCGCCGCGAGAACCATCCAGCCCACTGACGAGCGAACAGAACAACACGCCCGAGCTTCTCGAACCGACGATCTGTCGCTTCCAGCGACGAGTAGTAGTCCTGGTCCCAGGGTCACCGCAAGTCGGACGACTGACGACCGAGGAGGTGAAATGAACCAGTATCCACCGTCGGGCCCGCGCAGAGACAGGGATGATTTTGACGATGAGGACGACGCCGGGCGCAATACCTCAGCGCCGTCCGATCCGAATCGCCCAGGCGGCAACGATCGCCAGTTCACCTACTACCCCGAAGAGCGGTATTGGACCGACTACCTTCGGATAGCCGCCCCCGTCTTGGGTGTCATCATTCTCCTGGGCCTCGCCTGGTTCTGGTTGAGTCATCTCATCGGCGGATCAGGTGGCGCGGCCACTACTCCAACCACGACCGCGACATCCGGTAATCCGGCGATCATCACGGGAAGCCCGACTACGACGTCGATTTCCGGTACGCCGAGGGTCATCTCGACGGCCACCACGGCGTCCGGCGCGGGCACCCCCAGCACAACCGGTGGAAAACTTGCCTCAGGCGTCGCAGTCGTCGTGGCAAACACCGGCGGCAGCGGGGCCAACATGCGTGACGCTCCGACGACCGGAGGCACCGTCGTCGCGACGCTGGCCGACGGTGACAAGCTGACTATCACGGGTGACTCCGTCGATGCGGATGGGCATACATGGTGGCCGGTGAAGACGAGCGACGGCAAGACCGGGTATGTCGTGGCGGACTATCTCAAACCTTCCTCGTGACGGCTGACGGCCGCAGGCAATAGCGCTGTGCTATACTGATTTGTGGCTGCATTCGCGGCCAAATTTTCACGTGCCCGGACTGATCCTGGTGTGCCGTGAGTGCCACGGTCCTGGATCGGAGTGAACGGCACGGTTGTTTAAACACCAGGAAGGACACGTCTTTGGTCACCGTCTCCGAGACCGAAGCAACTCGCGTCACGATGAAGGCGCTCCTCGAAGCGGGTGTGCATTTCGGTCACCAGACAAAGCGCTGGAATCCGAAGATGCGCCCGTACATCTTCTCAGATCGACACGGTATCCACGTGATTGACCTGCAGCAGACGGCGCGTCTCCTGCACGAGGCACAAGATTTCTCCCGCGATATTGCCATCAATGGCGGCAAGATCATCTTCGTCGGAACAAAGAAGCAGGCACAAGAGACGGTTCGAGCTGAGGCCGGTCGCTGTGGAATGCCCTTCGTCGATCGTCGCTGGCTCGGCGGCACGCTGACCAATTTCGTGACAATTCGCTCCCGGCTCCGATATCTCCGCGAGCTCGAGCGTCGCGTATACACGGGCGAGATCGAGAACCTTCCGAAGCAGGAGCAGGTGAAAACTCACCGTGAGTTGGAGAAGCTTCAGGAATCGCTTGGCGGCCTGAGGGATATGACGCAGCTCCCATCCGCTATCTTTATCGTCGACCCCAAGCGTGAGACGATCGCGGTCGCTGAAGCGCGCCGTCTTGGCGTACCGATCATCGCCATGGTCGATACGAACTGTGACCCTGATCTCGTCGATTATGTCATTCCGGCGAACGACGATGCTATTCGCTCGGTCAGGTTGATCGCCTCACGCCTCGCGGACGCGGTCGTCGAGGGCCGAACCGAGGTCGAGAGCACGATGGCCGGAGAACCGGGTATGGACGAGCAAGCTGACCGGACAGCCTACGAGTTCCTTGACGAAGCCGAAGAAGAGGAAGAAGAGAACCCGGACGCGGCTGCTCGCATCGCACCCCGCCGCTAACTAATGACGCGCAAGGTTCGGGGCCGGCATTAGCGCCGGCCTCAGCATATCTCTCAACGCTAACTCAGAGGAGGAACTGTGCAAATCACCACCCAAATGGTGAAAGATCTTCGTGAGCAGACAGGCGCCGGAATAATGGATGCCAAACGTGCCCTTGAGGCAGCCGACGGAGATTTCACCAAGGCAACGCAGATCCTGCAGCAGCAGGGGCTGAAACGAGCGGAACGGAAGTCCGATCGGGAGGCCTCCGAGGGGCTCGTGTGGTCCTACATTCACGGCGGCCAGCCTGGGCAGAACGGCGGCCGCATCGGAACGTTGGTCGAAGTCAACTGCGAAACCGATTTCGTCGCACGCACGGACGATTTCCGCGCCCTCGTTCGGGATATCGCGATGCAGGTTGCCGCGGCAAACCCAACGTATGTGACGGCAGACGAGATCCCGGCTGAGACCCTCGCCGCGGGTGAGAAGGAATTCGGCAATCGGGACACGTTCGTCGAACAGGTGGCCTTGCTGTCGCAGCCATTCATCAAGGATCCCAAGCGCACCATTCAGGACCTGGTCAAAGAGCAGATCGGGAAACTGGGAGAGAATATTGTCGTTCGGCGGTTCGTCCGATTCGAACTGGGTGCAAGCGACGAATCCGCAAAAGGATCATAGGAACAGTAAACGTGTCCGGCGATGATAGCCACAATCCAGATCGCCATTCGCCGTTTTCGCGCGTGGTGCTGAAGCTCTCAGGCGAGGCGCTGATGGGCGAATCGGGGTATGGAATAGACCCGACGGTGGTAACGGCGCTCGCCGAGGAAATTTCCCGCGTCACCGCTGAAGGTGTTCAGGTGGCGATCGTCGTCGGTGGCGGAAATATCTGGCGCGGCCTGGCGGCCAGCTCACGCGGCATGGACCGCGCCACGGCCGACTACATGGGAATGCTGGCGACGGTCATCAACGCCCTGGCCCTGCAAGATGCGCTTGAGCATCAAGGGGTGCAGACCCGCGTCCAGACTGCCGTCGAAATGCACCAGGTCGCGGAGCCGTACATTCGACGACGGGCGATTCGACATATGGAAAAGGGTCGAGTCGTGATCCTGGCCGGTGGCACGGGGAATCCATACTTCACCACCGACACCGCGGCAGCGCTACGAGCGCTGGAGATCGGCGCCGAGGTGATCCTGATGGGCAAAAACCACGTGGATGGCGTGTACAGCGACGATCCCAAACTGAATCCAAACGCGACGCTCTACAAGACGGTGTCGCACCAGGAAGCACTCGAGCGAAACCTGCGCGTCATGGACCAGTCAGCGTTGGCACTGTGTCGAGAAAACAAATTGCCGATCGTCGTGTTCGACCTGCTGATGCCCGGCAACATCGAACGCGCGGCGCTTGGCGAAGACGTTGGAACGCTCGTGTCCTAGATGTCTCCACGATCGTGATGCTTGAGATGCGGAGGCGTCTGGCACGCGATGAACAACGAGGAGGGGTTGACCGATGATTGAAGACATTCTCCTCGACGCGGAAGATCGTATGGAAAAGACGATCGATGCGCTGAAACGAGAACTCTCCGGTATCCGAACCGGACGCGCGGCGCCGGCCCTGATTGAACACCTCTCTGTCGAATACTACGGAACGCCCACACCCCTCAACCAGTTGGCTGGTATCAGTGCTCCTGAAGCGCGGCTCCTCGTCGTGCAGCCATGGGATCGTGGTTCACTCGGCATCATCGAGAAAGCGATTCGCAGTTCCGACCTCGGGCTCAACCCAACCAACGACGGACAGCTCATACGGATCGCGATTCCCGCGCTGACCGAAGAGCGACGCAAGTCGCTCGTGCGAGTCGTCAGGAGTAAGGTTGAAGAGGATCGCGTTGCCTTACGCAATATTCGACGCGACGCCGTCGCCCACATCAAGGAACTGATGAAGGAAAAGCAGATTGGCGAGGACGATGAACGGCGCGGCGAGCAGCAGATCCAGGAGATGACCGACCGGTTCATCAGCGAGGCCGATAAGACAGGAAAGCAAAAAGAGGATGATGTCCTCGAAGTCTGAGGATCCGGGCACAGATCCTATTGAGATCGACCCACCCCCGTCTGAAACCTCCGAGAACGGGTACGTATCCGCTGCGCGTCGAGTTCCGCAGCATGTTGCCATCATCATGGACGGGAATGGCCGCTGGGCGACAAAGCGCGGGCTGCCGCGCATCGCCGGTCACGAGGCCGGCACCGAGAACATCCGGCGAATCACCACCAAGGCTGGCGAAATCGGAATCCGCTTTCTGACGCTCTGGGCGTTCTCGACCGAAAACTGGCGCCGCCCGCGCGATGAGGTAGAAGGCATCCTCCGAATTCTGGCTGAAGCGATCAGCAGCGAGACCGAGGAGCTCAATAGCCGCGGCGCTCAATTGCGTCATATCGGGAACCTCGAAGGTCTCGAGCCAGAGCTGCAGGCAGCGATCCAAGAATCGATTCACCTGACTCGAAACAACGACCGCATCGTGCTGACGCTGGCGTTCAATTACGGCGGACGAGCCGAGTTAATCCAGGCTGTTCGACGCATCCTTGCTGATGGCATTCCTGCCGATCAGGTCAACGAGGATCTCATCGGACGCTATCTCTACACGTGTGATATGCCTGACCCTGATCTCATTATTCGAACATCCGGCGAGTACCGTACCAGCAACTTTCTCCTGTGGCAGGCGGCATTCGCTGAGTACTATTTCACACCGGTTCTCTGGCCGGATTTCGGCCCGGATGACCTCGAAGAAGCAGTGGACGAGTACCGGAATCGCGATCGTCGCTTCGGAGGAATCAAGCCGAAGGTCCCCGGGCGACCTTCCACCTGAAGAGGGATCGCCAGCGGGTGCTGCGTCAACGATCAATAAGCGCCATCGGAATCGTCCTCTTCGCGGCCCTGCCGGCGTTTGCCGGTGGATACGTGTTTGCCGCCGCGATGCTCATCATCGCGGTTGCCGGCATTCGCGAGGCAATGAACGCCTATGTCAATGCTGGACACCAGCCCTTCGAGCGGACTGCCCTGCTTGCCGGAGCCGTCTTCCTTGCTGTCGCGGCCTTCGAACCACCGCGGTCCTCTCTCTATTGGCTTATCGGACTCTTCTTGCTGACGACCTTGACCGCGATGCTCCAGCGCGACGTTCCGGACGGCGTCCTCGTCGATTGGGCGTTGACCTTCGCGACCGTCATTTATGTCTCGTTGCCGCTGTTGTTCGCGGTGGCGTTGCGGAACACCGGCGGCGATGCGACGCAGCACTGGGCGAACTCAGTCGCCGGATGGTTGCGGTCCCCTGGCCAGGGACTCGCGTGGATCGGCATCGTCTTCTCGGTGACGTGGCTGAACGACACCGCAGCCTACCTCGTCGGTCGCCGGTACGGCAAAACCAAACTGGCGCCTCGCTTGAGTCCGGGTAAGACGCGGGTTGGAGCAGTCAGCGGAATCGTGGCCGGAACGCTCACTGGAGCGCTTGCCGCATGGATTTTCGGCGCGTCGATCAACGTCGGGGTCGCCTGCATGGTTGGATTCGTGCTCGCGGTCGCCGGTCAGATCGGCGACCTCGCTGAGTCGGCTATCAAGCGCAGCCTCGGGGTTAAGGATATGGGAGATCTCATACCCGGCCACGGGGGCATTCTCGATCGAATAGACGCGCTGCTGTTCACGTTTCCGGTGACGTTCATGTTGGTGCAGGTATTCACGCGGATTGGCTGGATGTGATTCGGAAGATCGCGCTCCTCGGCAGCACTGGATCAATCGGGCGTCAAACGCTCGATGTTGTCGCGCGCCTTCGCGATGAGTTTCAGATCGTCGCGTTGGCAGCAGGGACCAACCGCGATCTGCTCGAGCGACAAATCGAGGAGTTCCACCCACAATTCGTGTCGGCCGATTGTGACATCGACGGCGATCGATTCCCTGGCGTGGAATTCGGCTCCGGTGTCGACGGACTGGTCACCGCTGCCACTATCCCCGACGTGGATATCGTCGTGGTCGCGACGTCCGGACACGCCGCAATTCTCCCGACGATGCGTGCCATTGAGCAACACAAGATCATCGCGCTGGCAAACAAAGAAGTCATCGTCTGCGCGGGCGAGATCATCATTTCCGAGGCACGACGACGGCACGTCGAAATTCGCCCAGTCGATAGCGAGCACAGCGCCATCTGGCAGTGCCTCCACGGTTCTCGTGTCACATCCGATGTCGCCCGCGTGACGTTGACCGCCTCAGGCGGGCCCTTTCTCGATGTGCCGCTGGCAGATCTAGAAACCGTGACTGTGGGCGAGGCGCTCAACCACCCCAACTGGAACATGGGAAGCAAGATCACCATCGATTCAGCGACCATGATGAACAAAGGTCTCGAGGTTATCGAAGCCCACTGGCTGTTCGACGCACCCTACGAACAAATCGACGTCGTGATTCATCCGCAAAGCATCGTTCATTCGCTGGTAAGCTTCGTTGACGGGTCTGTGCTGGCACAACTCGCCCTTCACGACATGCGCGTGCCGATTCAGCACGCGTTGACCTATCCGGATCGGATCCCTGCTCCGCAGCACGCCCTCGATCTTTCACGGCTTGGTACTCTGGAGTTTCGACCGCCGGACCTGGAACGATATCCAGCACTCAGGCTGGCCCGCCAGGCTGGCGTCACCGGAGGGACTTATCCGACGGTTCTGAGTGGAGCGGACGAGGTCGCGGTTGGCGCGTTTCTCCACGGCGCACTTCGGTTTCCACAAATCGCCCAGGTCGTCGAGGAGGTCTTGAATCGGCACCAACCCGATGCTGGCGCGCTGGATCTGACGCGGATCTCGGTTGTGGATGAGTGGACGCGAGAAGAGACGTGGCGAGTGATTCACGCACTGGCTGTCTGAGGCAAAAATAGATCGCTAATTGAGCAATTCCCTGGCGAGCGCGAATCCATCCACACGCGCCGCGCCCGCATGGAGAAGCGCTTCCGCCGCGGCCACCATCGTGGCGCCAGTCGTGATCACGTCATCGATCAGCAGCACCCTCGTTCCGGCGGGCAGGTCACCAGTCCAACCGAAGGCGCCGCGGAGGTTGCTCTGTCGTTCAGCCTCGCTGCGCCCCACCTGCGACGGCGTATCCAACAGCCGTACAAGCCCGGTTGTTCTCGGAAGTTCCAGTTGCTCTGCAAGGTGTCGCGACAGGTGTTCCGACTGATCAAAGCCGCGTTGTCGCCTCCGGCGAGGATGAAGCGGCACGAAGGCGACTGCATCCCACACCGGCGATTCCACAAATTCGGGTCTGAAGATCGACTCGAACATGAGCTTCGAGAGGTATCGTGAACGCGCAAATTCGCCCTGATACTTGAAGCGATGGACGGATTCTCGAATTACGCCGCCGAACGCATATGCCGCGCGGAAAGAACCAACGCCGTTCGGCCATTGAGCACAGGTGATACAGGTCATGCAGGGCTCAGGAGTCGGCTGCCCACACCGGTAGCAAATCGGGCGTGGAATCGGCTTGAGCAGCGCTCGGCAAGAACTGCACAGCCAACTGCCTCGCGTCCGGCACCCGGCACAAATCGGGGGAAATACGATATCTTCGATCAGAGAAGCGACGAGGCGAAGGCGTTGAATGGGCGGCACCCCTTCCAACCGGCCACCGTCTAGACGGCGGTCAACGTGACGCGATCACCACGTTCCGTGCCACTGGCCGCGATGGTACCGGGCGGTAGCTCGATGACATACTTGCCTTTTACATACAATGGGCCAAATCTCCATGGCTTCATCTCTCGGTCCGCCCTGGTAATCTGCCCATGACCGTCCACATACAACACGTCAATGGCAAATCGCATCCACATCGTATGAATGGAGGAACACGGATCGATGACGAGACCGGACCCGCTCGGAAGGTCGGCGCGAAACATAAGGCCCCGCCCTCGGTGCCAGAACGATCGGGCGACATCGACGCGATGCCCGAGTTGAGTCTGTCTGGTCTCATTTCGTATGCTGACGACACCCACGCCGTCAAGCTCACGCGAAGCCATTTTCGCACCTGCTTATCTGTTATGGCTATAAACAATATTCATTGGCGTTCTCGCGCCAGTCTGCCTGTGGCCCGCGTGCATCATGGCCATCCTCGCAGTTCCATCTTGCGCATCGTGGCTGGTTCAGTGGTGAAACGCCTTGATAACGAGCGGAATTGCCGGGCCCAGAATGACGATGTAGATCGAAGGGAAGATCAAGAAGATCATCGGGAACAGCATCTTCAGAGGCGCTTTCTGGGCCTTTTCCTCTGCACGCTGCCGTCGTTTCTGGCGCATCTGCTTTGACTGTATACGCAGCACCTGGCTGATACTGACGCCGAGCTGATCCGCCTGGATGACGGCGGATATGAACGTATTCAAGTCTTCGACGTTCGCGCGGTTGGCCAGCTCACGCATCGCGTCACGACGCGAGGATCCCATGCGGATCTCCGAGAGCATTCGTCCAAGCTCACGCGTCAAGGCATTGTCCCATTTTTCGACCACGCGGCCGAGAGCTGGGTCGAAGCCGAGTCCTGCCTCGACGCTGATCGTGAGGAGATCGATAGCATCAGGGAGTCCTCTAGTGATCTCCGACTTGCGCCGCTTGATGCGACTGCTGAGCCAAACGCCGGGCATGAGATATCCGAGGAACCCGATGACGACAGGAATCATGACGACCAGCATCAACGACGAGGACGACGCAAGGATCATCAGAAGCATGAGTCCCGCGAGTCCACCGCCGAGTAGCAAGCGGAGCCCGGTGAACTCGGTCGGACCAAGTCCTTTCGGTGCACCGGCTTCCATGAGCTGTCGACGAAGCCGGTTCGCATTTTGACTTGGAGCAAAGCGGCCGACCCGATTGGATAATCCCTTCAGCGCCGGCAAGAGAACCCGGTCTCGGAACGGCTGCTGCAGTTCGACCTCTTCGAGTGACGGAGTTCGGTTGCCGAATTGCGACAACCGTTCCTCGATCACGATCGCTTGGTCGGGGCGCTTCATTCCGACGAGCACCGCTGCGACCGCAAGAAGAATCACCACGATCGCCAATAGCAAGACGGGTAGACTCACGATCCGTTCCTTACCAACGATGTCCGTCTAGACTTCAATCTGAACGATCTTACGCATCGCAAAGAACCCGAGAATGATCAGAACCACGCCCGCGATCGGCATACAAACCCACGGGAAGGTGAACAGGGATGAGATATACGATGGATTCGCGAAGAAGATGAAGACTGCCAGCGCAATCGGCAGTGCGCTAATGATGTAGCCGGACAGGCTACCCTGTGCCGTGAGAACCGTGATCTCGCCCTTGATCCGGACACGCTCGCGGATGGTTTCTCCAATGACGTCCATAATCTGCGCGAGGTTTCCGCCGACCTCATGCTGGATATTGATCGCCGTGACGAGCAGGTCGAGGTCCTCACTCGATATCCGGCGCAGCAAGTGATCCATCGCCGCCTGAGGGCTGATTCCCAAACCAACCTCGCGCACGACGCGCGAGAATTCCTCGTTCATCGGTGGAGTCGATTCCCGCGAAACGAGCTCCATTGTTTGAAACAAGCTGTATCCGGCCCGCAAGGAGTTGGACATCAGCGTGATCGCATCGCCAAGCTGGTTGACGAATTGAGTGGTGCGTTTCTTCGCCCGTCGCGACATGTACCAATGAGGGATCATCCAGCCAATGCCGCCCGTGATGATGGCCACAAGAGTCCCCATCAGCGGCTGCGTGATGCCCCGTCCCAGGACGAACCCGATCAACGCCAACCCTGACGCAGCGCCGACGCGGAGCACGATGAACTCGCCAACGGTCATGCGAAAGTTGGCTCGAGCCAGCAACGCGGCCACATTTTGACTAAACGTGCTGCCTTCTACCGCCCGATCCATCGCTTTCGCGACTGGGCCAGGGGCGCGACTCGACGTTGTCGAATCGGCAGCGAGCTGTTCAATCGAGCCGAATTGTTGCAGTCTCTCCTCGAGTTCGGCAGACGCGGCGCGTTCTCGCCAATTCGCGAACCCGAATCCGGTGACTCCAATTGCCGCGGCAAGCACGAGCAACGCCATACTCAGCATCACGTTCTCCAGATTTGCTGAGGCTGCGGCATGACACCGCGCCGGTTAGAACAGCCGATCATATCCAGCTCCGAAGATGGCCGGCGGGAGGAAGATGTTCGCCGCTTCGAACTTCTCCACGAATTTCGGTCGAATTCCGGTTGGCTTCATTCGGCCGACGATCTTGCCGTTCTCAATGCCCGTCTGTTCAAACACAAATACGTCCTGAAGGACGATCACGTCGCCCTCCATGCCCTGAACTTCGGTCACCGCGATGACGCGTCGGGTACCGTCCTTCATGCGCGCCTGCTGAATGATCAGATCCACAGCCGCCGCGATCTGCTCGCGAATTGCGCGAACCGGGAGATCCACGCCGGCCATCAGACACATGGTCTCAAGACGAGACAGGGCATCACGCGGCGTATTCGCGTGGGCAGTGGTCATCGATCCATCGTGACCAGTGTTCATCGCCTGAAGCATGTCGAGCGCTTCTCCCGAACGGCACTCACCAACCACGATCCGATCTGGCCGCATACGAAGGGAGTTCACGACAAGATCACGAATGGTGATTTCGCCGCGTCCTTCGATATTGGATGGCCGCGATTCCAGGGTCACGACGTGATCCTGGCGCAGTTGAAGCTCCGCGGCGTTCTCGATCGTGATGATGCGCTGCCAGGCTATCTGCAGACGCTCCACGGTCTGATGGCGCAGTGGAGCGAGAGTTTCACCAGCGAGCATCTCAATGTCTGGCTGAAGGAATACGAACTCGGCGGCGCCGCGGCCTCCTTCGACGCGCAGAAATACATCAGCGACCTGACGAGCCAGGGTGCCACGCTGATCGGCGATTTTCTACGAATCGCTGCTGTGGCGCGGCTATGCGCTGATCAATGTCGTTTCGCTCATCGTCATCACGCCCGTGGTGGCGTTCTATATGCTGCTCGACTGGGATCACACCGTCGCGATCATCGATGACCTCGTCCCGCCGCGCCATCGCGAGGATGTGCGAGGGCTCGCCCGCGACATCGACCGTGCGCTCGCAGGCTTCGTGCGCGGGCAGTCGCTCGTCTGCCTGTTTCTTGGCGTGCTGGAACACGGTCGGCCTGTCGGCGATCGGGCTGAATTTCGGCTTCCTCATCGGCGTCGTCGCCGGCGTGCTGAGCTTCATTCCCTATGTCGGCTCGATCACGGCTTTCGTTCTCTCGATCATCGTCGCTATAGTCCAAGGATGGCCGCATATCAATCTGCCAATCGAAGCCGTCGCGCTCGTGACGACGGGGCGACATCATGGACGGCTATGTGCTGTCGCCGCGTCTTGTCGGCGCATCGGTCGGTCTGCACCCGGTCTGGATCATGTTCGCGCTGCTCGCTTTCGGCGCGCTCTTCGGTTTTACCGGCCTTATCGTCGCCGTGCCGGTTGCGGCGGCGCTCGGCGCGCTGATGCGCTTTCTCGCGCGGCCTATCACGCGAGCGCGCTCTACCAGCATCCCGTGCCCGATCGCGCATGATGAGCGCGGGCGCGCCCGACGAACGCAATTCTTGCGGGCAGCTCCCCTTGGAGCTGCCGACGGAGCCCTGCTTCGGACGCGAGGAGTTTCTGCCCGCCGCATCGAACCGGGCGGCGTTGGAGATGATCGAACGCTGGCCCGACTGGCCGGACCGCGTATTGTCGCTGATCGGGCCGCCGGGCGCCAGCAAGGCCATCTCTGCGCGATTTGGGCGGCTCGGGCCGGCGCGCTCGTTGCGGCGCCCGAGGCGCTGCCCACGTTGGAGGCGCTTCTGGCGCAGGCGCCGCAAGCCGTCCAGATCGATAATGTCGACCGCGTCGCCGACGAGACCGCGCTGTTTCATTTGCTGAACTTCATTAACGAGACGGGCGCCTTTCTGCTATTGAGCGCTGCGCGCGCGCCCAGGGCAGGGGAGGTGCGTTTCCCGACCTTCTGTTGCGCGCATTTTGCGCCGCGCCCCGGTCGTTGAAATTGGCGCGCCGGACGAAATTGATGCGCGCCGTGCTGGAAAAGCTGTTCCGCGACCGCCAGCTCCTCGTCGAACCCCCGGCGCTGGCCTATGCCGCGCTTCGGCTCGAGCGTTCGCTCGACGCCGCCCGGGCCTTTGTCGCCGCGCTTGGCCCGCGAGGCCTTTTCGCGGGCAGGCCTGTCACACGGACGCTGGCGGCGCAGGTTATGGAAGGAGATTCCCCCAGGGTTGACCGCGGACAGCGTTTCCGCGCGCCCGCGCCTGTGCCATGATGGCCGGGCGATCGATCGGAAAAGCGGTATGAAACCTCATATTCAGGACAAGCTCGCGGCCGAGCGCACCGGCGCCGATATCGACGTCATGGATCGGGCCGACAAGATCTACGAAGAAGATCCGGCCAAGCTGGACGTCGCGCAGCGCTTCGTCACCCGAAGCTCTCCTGGCTCGAATTTAATCGCCGCGTGTTGGAGGAGGCCTCCGACCGGAACCATCCGCTGCTCGAGCAGCTGCACTTGCCTGTCGATTTCCGCCAATAACCTCGACGAATTCTTCATGGTGCGCGTCGCCGGCCTGCGCGGTCAGGTGCGCCTGCGGGTAAACCGCCCGTTCGGAGGACGGGCTCACGCCGGCCGAGCAACTCGCCAAGATCACCGAACGCGTAACGCTCCTGACCAGCGAACAATTGCGCCGTTGGCGGGAATTGCGCCCAGTCGAGGAGGTCGGCATCGTCATCGTCGAGCCCGGCGGACGTCTCAGCAAGGCCGGAAGCGCGAGTGGCTCGACGATCATTTCCTCGATGCGCGTCTTTCCGGTCCTCACGCCGCTCGCGGTCGATCCGGCGCATCCATTCCCCTTTATTCCCAATCTCGGCTTCACGCTGGCGTTGGAGCTCGTC